>NZ_JBKEAA010000015.1:0-104774 GCF_047971665.1 Castellaniella sp.
CACGATACGGTCAAGACGACGTGCACGGGTGTGGAAATGTTCCGCAAGCTGCTGGATCAGGGCCAGGCGGGTGACAACGTGGGTATTTTGCTGCGAGGCACCAAGCGCGAGGAAGTCGAGCGCGGCCAGGTGCTGGCCAAGCCCGGTTCGATCCACCCGCACACGAACTTCACGGCCGAGGTGTACATTCTGTCCAAGGAAGAGGGGGGTCGTCACACGCCGTTCTTCAAGGGCTATCGTCCGCAGTTCTATTTCCGTACGACGGACGTGACCGGGACGATCGAGCTGCCGGCCGACAAGGAGATGGTGCTGCCGGGCGACAACGTGTCGATGACGGTGACGCTGATTGCGCCGATCGCCATGGAAGAAGGCCTGCGTTTCGCCATCCGCGAAGGTGGCCGTACCGTGGGTGCCGGCGTCGTCGCCAAAATCATCAAGTAATTGATGGATCGGCGGGGGACTGCTCCCCCGCCTCTTTCGTTCTTTAGTAGGAATTCCCATGAAAAACCAGAAAATCCGCATCCGCCTGAAGGCGTTCGACTACAAGCTGATCGACCAGTCCGCCGCCGAGATCGTTGATACGGCCAAGCGCACCGGCGCCGTGGTTCGTGGTCCCGTGCCACTGCCCACGCGCATCCGTCGCTACGATGTGCTGCGTTCGCCGCACGTCAACAAGACCTCACGCGACCAGTTCGAGATGCGCACGCACCAGCGTCTGATGGACATCGTCGATCCCACCGACAAGACCGTGGACGCGCTGATGCGTCTGGATCTGCCGGCCGGTGTGGACGTCGAGATCGCTCTGCAGTAATGCCGCCGGGCTGCGCCATGCGGCCCGTCCGGACCAAGCGCTCTGTCTTTCAGGCAGGGCGCTTTTTCTTTGTCCGGTCATTTGCAACAGCGCCTGGCGTGGAATTGCCGGAAACCAGGGCGGCCAGCGGCAGGGGCATGCTCACGGCGTTCGCGCAGAATTCTGGCGCAAGTATGGTGTTGGGTAGGTTTCCGTGTTAGAATCAATGGCTTCGTCGTGCATTTTGGGGTAATGGGTCGATCCATGCCCCCGTGTGGCGAAGAGCACAGCCCCGGCCAATCGTAGTCGGGATCGAAAACTGTGGGGAAACACCCCCCCGGAGAAAACAATGTCGAATTCGACACCTACGCCCGCGGCCTGGCGCCTCGGGCTCGTGGGGCGCAAGGTTGGCATGACCCGCATCTTTACCGAGGAAGGCGAATCCATCCCGGTCACGGTGCTGGACGTGTCCAACAACCGCGTCGCCCAGGTCAAGACGCCTGAAATCGACGGCTATGCAGCGGTTCAGCTGGCCTATGGCGAGCGCCGCGCCTCCCGCGTGGCCAAGGCCCAGGCCGGCCACTACGCCAAAGCCGGCATCGAAGCCGGTTCCATTCTCAAGGAATTCCGTCTGGATCCCGCCCGCGCCACCGAATTCACGGCCGGCGCCGTGGTTGCCGTGGAGTCCGTGTTCGAGGTCGGCCAGCAGGTCGACGTCACCGGCACCACCATCGGCAAGGGTTTCGCGGGTACGATCAAGCGCCACAACTTCGGTTCCCAGCGCGCCTCGCACGGCAACTCGCGTTCGCACCGCGTGCCGGGTTCCATCGGTCAGGCCCAGGATCCGGGCCGCATCTTCCCCGGCAAGAAAATGTCCGGTCACCTGGGTGATGTCACCCGCACCGTCCAGAATCTGGACGTCGTGCGCGTGGACGCCGAGCGCGGCCTGCTGCTGGTCAAGGGTGCCGTCCCCGGTCACAAGAACGCCGACATCGTCGTGCGTCCCGCCGTCAAGGCGACGCCCAAGAAAGGAGCCTAATCATGGAACTCAAGCTCCTGAATGATCAGGGCCAATCCTCGGCCACCATGGCTGCCGCCGACGAGATCTTCGGCCGCGACTTCAACGAAGCGCTGGTCCACCAGATCGTCGTGGCCTACCAGGCCAACGCCCGCATGGGCAACCGTGCCCAGAAAAACCGCGAGACGGTCAAGCACTCCACCAAAAAGCCCTGGCGCCAGAAAGGCACCGGTCGCGCCCGTTCGGGGATGACTTCCTCGCCGATCTGGCGTGGGGGTGGCCGTGCTTTCCCGAATTCGCCTGAAGAAAACTTCAGCCACAAGGTCAACAAGAAAATGTACCGCGCCGGTCTGCGCGCCATTTTCTCGCAGCTGGTCCGCGAAGACCGTCTGGCCGTGGTCGAGAACTTCACGCTTGAAGCCCCGAAGACCAAGCTGGCCGCGGCCAAGCTCAAGGATCTGGGCATTGCCGAACCCGTCCTGATCATCACCGATGCCCTGGACGAAAACGTCTATCTCGCGACGCGCAATCTGCCCCATGTGGCGGTCATCGAAACGCGCTACGCCGATCCGCTGTCCCTGGTCCACTACAAGAAAGTGCTGATCACCAAGCCGGCGATCGCCCAACTCGAGGAGTTGCTGGGATGAATGCCGAACGTCTGATGCAAGTCATTCTGGCGCCCGTCGTGACTGAAAAGTCCACGATGATCGCCGAAAAGAACAACCAGGTCGCTTTCCGCGTCGTCGCCGACGCCACCAAGCCGGAGATCAAGGCCGCCGTTGAACTGCTGTTCAAGGTCGAAGTCGACTCCGTGCAGGTTGCCAACCGCAAGGGCAAGGAAAAGCGCTTCGGCCGTTTCATGGGCCGTCGCCGCAATGAACGCAAGGCCTATGTCTCGCTCAAGGCCGGGCAGGAAATCGACTTTACGGAGGTGAACTAAATGCCGCTGGTCAAAGTCAAACCCACATCCGCCGGTCGCCGGGGCATGATCAAGGTCGTGCATCCCGAACTGCACAAGGGTCCGGGCTATGCTCCCCTGCTCGAACCGCAATCGCGCCATTCGGGCCGCAACAACAATGGCCACATCACTGTGCGCCATCGTGGCGGTGGTCACAAGCAGCATTACCGGGTCGTCGATTTCCGTCGCAACAAGGACGGGATCGCCGCCAAGGTCGAGCGTCTCGAATATGACCCCAACCGCACGGCACACATCGCGCTGCTGTGCTACGCCGATGGCGAACGTCGCTACATCATCGCTCCGCGCGGTCTGGAAGTCGGCGCAACTGTGATGTCAGGGACCGATGCGCCGATCCGCGCCGGCAACACGCTGCCCATCCGCTCCATCCCGGTCGGCTCCACCATCCACTGCATCGAATTGCAGCCGGGCAAGGGCGCCCAGATGGCTCGTTCGGCGGGTTCGTCCGCCGTGCTGCTGGCCCGCGAAGGTGTCTACGCTCAGGTTCGCCTGCGTTCCGGCGAAGTCCGCCGCGTCCATATCGACTGCCGTGCCACCATCGGTGAAGTCGGCAACGGCGACCACAGCCTGCGCCAGATCGGCAAGGCCGGCGCAGTCCGCTGGCGTGGTGTGCGTCCGACGGTCCGTGGCGTTGCCATGAATCCGGTGGATCACCCGCACGGCGGCGGCGAAGGCCGCACCGGCGAAGGCCGCGAACCCGTCAGCCCGTGGGGCACTCCCACCAAGGGCTATCGGACCCGTCGTAACAAGCGGACGGACAATATGATTGTCTCGCGCCGCAAGCGCAAATAAGGGGCGAACACTATGTCACGTTCGATCAAGAAAGGCCCGTTCGTCGATGCGCATCTGATCAAAAAGGTCGATGCTGCCGTCGGGGGCAAAGAAAAGAAGCCGATCAAGACCTGGTCGCGCCGTTCCACCATTCTGCCCGAGTTCATCGGGCTGACGATTGCCGTGCACAACGGCCACCAGCACGTTCCCGTCTACATCAACGAGAACATGGTCGGCCACAAGCTCGGCGAATTCGCCCTGACGCGCACCTTCAAGGGGCACGCGGCGGACAAGAAGGCCAAGAGGTAAGCCATGGAAACTACCGCAGTCATCCGCGGCGTCCATATTTCCGCGCAGAAGACCCGCCTGGTGGCGGATCTGATCCGTGGAAAATCCGTGGCGCACGCCCTCAACATCCTCACGTTCAGCCCCAAGAAGGCCGCCGGCATCCTGAAAAAGGCGCTGGAATCGGCCATCGCCAATGCCGAACACAATGATGGCGCCGATATCGACGAACTGAAGGTCACCACGATCTACGTCGACAAGGCTCAATCGATGAAGCGGTTCTCCGCGCGCGCCAAGGGCCGCGGCAACCGCATCGAAAAGCAGACCTGCCACATCGTGGTCAAGGTCGGGGCGTAAGGAGTCGCAATGGGACAGAAAATTCACCCGATTGGGTTCCGCCTCGCGGTCAACCACAACTGGACTTCTCGCTGGTATGCGAACGACAAGACCTACGGCGCCATGCTCGCCGAGGACATCCGCGTGCGCGAATACCTGAAGAAGAAACTGAAAACGGCTTCCGTCGGACGCGTCGTCATCGAGCGCCCCGCCAAGAACGCCCGCATCACCGTGTACTCGGCCCGTCCGGGCGTGGTGATCGGCCGTCGCGGCGAGGACATCGAGACGCTGAAGGCCGATCTGCAGCGCCTGATGGGCGTGCCCGTGCACGTCAACATCGAGGAAATCCGCCGGCCGGAAACCGATGCGCAGTTGATTGCCGACTCGATCGCTCAGCAGCTCGAAAAGCGCATCATGTTCCGCCGCGCCATGAAACGCGCCATGCAGAACGCCATGCGTCTGGGCGCCCAGGGCATCAAGATCATGTCCTCGGGCCGTCTGAACGGCATCGAGATCGCCCGTACCGAGTGGTACCGCGAAGGTCGTGTGCCTCTGCACACGCTGCGCGCCAACATCGACTACGGCTTCTCGGAAGCTCAAACGACCTACGGGATCATCGGGATCAAGGTCTGGGTCTATAAGGGCGACATGCTGCCCAACGGCGAAATGCCCCCCGAAACCGCCGCCCCGCGTGATGAGGAGCGTCGTCCGCGCCGCGCCCCGCGCGGTGATCGTCCCGGCCGTCCCGGCGACAACCGCGGCCGTGGCCGCGGTCCGCGCCGTGATGCCGCTTCGGCGGCCCCGGCGCCTGAAGGAGAATAAACATGCTGTCACCCTCTCGCAGGAAGTACCGCAAGGAACAAAAAGGCCGCAACACCGGTCTGGCCACGCGCGGCGCGCTGGTTTCCTTTGGCGAGTTCGGTCTGAAGGCCACCGGTCGTGGCCGTCTAACCGCGCGCCAGATCGAAGCCGCCCGTCGTGCCATCAACCGCCACATCAAGCGCGGCGGCCGTATCTGGATCCGGATTTTCCCGGACAAGCCCATCTCGCAGAAGCCCGCCGAAGTCCGGATGGGTAATGGCAAGGGCAACCCGGAATACTGGGTCGCGGAAATTCAACCCGGCAAGGTGCTGTACGAAATGGAAGGCGTGAGCGAAGAACTCGCCCGCGAAGCTTTCCGCCTGGCCGCAGCCAAGCTGCCCATCAGCACGACCTTCGTGTCGCGCCGCGTGGGCGCCTAGGAGAGATCAGGATATGAAAGCCAGTGAACTGCGCGCCAAGGACGCCGCCGGGCTCCAGGCCGAGCTCGAGAGCCTGCTGAAGGCACATTTCAACCTGCGCATGCAGCGTGCCACACAGCAGCTTTCCAACACCAGCCAGTTGGGCAAGGTGCGTCGCGACATCGCGCGCATCCGCACCATCATGACTGAGAACGCAGGAAAGTAACATGACCACCGAAACCCAGAAAGACACCGTCAAGCGTCAGCGCACGCTGGTCGGCAAGGTCGTCAGCAACAAGATGGACAAGTCCGTCGTCGTCAGTGTCCAGACCCGCGTCAAGCATCCTGTGCTGGGCAAGTTCGTCAACCGCACCGCGAAATACAAGGCGCATGACGAAGCCAACCAGTACAACGAAGGCGACACAGTCGAAATCGTTGAAGGCCGCCCCATCTCCAAGTCCAAATCCTGGACGGTGGTGCGTTTGATCGAGGCCGTGCGCGTCATCTGATGTTGCGCCGCAGGTGCGCAGCGCCGGGGCGTCCCGACGGACGATTCGGCGTCTGACGAATCCAGGCGGCCTGCAAGCCGTTCTGCGCGTCTTCCTTGATCCTGCGCGGTCCTGACCGCGCACCCCCAGACCCTGCCTTGCGCAGGGTCTGTTCGTTTCTGCGCCTGCAGCAACCCGCCGGAATCCTGTAGGATAGGGTTTTGGTCAGAATCTTTGTCATGGACATTACCTGTTTCGATGATCTGCTGCAGGCCGCGCGGTTGCAGCCCGAACCCCAGCGCCTGTTGTTCGTCTTTGCCGCCAGCTCGGTGCCCGATGATGCGACGCCCGAGCAAAAGGCCAGCCATGCCCGGGGCGAGGGGGGAGAGCTCACCCCCATCCTGTGCGTGGACAAGACGCCGGGCGAACTGCAGGCCTTCGAGACGCTGGTCGAGGAATCCCGTCATACGGGTCAGGACTGGCAGGTGGTCTTTGTGGGCGCCATGGCCGACCAGTCGGCCTATCTGCCAGACAACAAGGACGTGGACCAGGCATTTCAACGCATGACGCAGATGGTCAAGTACGGCACGATCGGCTCGCTGCTGGCTTTCGACCGGGATGGCGAGCCGATCATGTTTGGCGCCGCCTGACGCATCCCGCCCTGAGCCTCGGCGGCGTCGAGCCAGCCCTGACGCCCTGGACGCGGTGATGTCCGGATACGGTGCCGGAGAACGCCCATGAAATCGTTTCCGATGCGCTGGATCAGCCTGGGCCTGTTCGGGCTGTTGACCGCATGCGCCGCCCCGTCGGGTACCGACACGCCCGTGCCGAGAGGCGTGACGCAGGCGCCTGCGACTCAGGCCGCGGCGGCCGCCTATGATGCCGGGCTGGATGTTTTCCATCCGGTCGCTGCGCGCCGGGGCATGGTGGTCTCCGAACAGGCGCTGGCCAGCCGCGCCGGGCTGGAAATGCTGCAGGCCGGGGGCAATGCGGTCGATGCCGCGGTCGCGGTCGGTTTCACCCTGGCGGTGACCCTGCCCAATGCGGGCAATCTGGGCGGCGGCGGATTCATGATGGTGCACGAGGCACGCAGCGACCGGGACTATGCGCTCGATTTCCGCGAAATGGCGCCCCTGCAGGCCAGGCGCGACATGTATCTTGACGCGCAAGGCCAGGTCGTGGATGGCCGTTCCTTGTACACGCATCAGGCGGTGGGGGTGCCCGGGACCGTGGCCGGTCTGACGCATGCACTGAAGCGCTGGGGCTCGCTGCCGCTGTCCCAGGTCATGGCGCCCGCCATCCGTCTGGCCGAACAAGGCTATCCGGTCAGTCAGACGCTGGCGCGGACTCTGGCGAGGAATGCCGATCCCATGGGCCGATGGCCGGCGACGCGTGCGATCTTCTGGCGTGACGGCCGTCCCTTGCAGGCGGGCGAGCTGCTGGTTCAGCACGATCTGGCCCATTCCCTGCGCCTGATCGCACGCCAAGGGGCGGATGCGTTTTATCGGGGCCCGATCGGCACGCTGATCGCTGCCGAGATGGTGCGTCATGGCGGCTTGATCACCACGCAGGCTCTGGCGAGTTACCGGACAGTCGAGCGCCCCCCCATCGTCGGCACGTATCGCGGCTACCGCATCGTGACCATGCCGCCGCCCAGTTCCGGAGGCGTTCACCTGACGCAGATCCTGAACATGATGGAATCCTGGCCTGTCGCCGAGTGGGGGGCAGGCAGCGCGCAGACGATCCATCACATGGCCGAGGCCATGAAACTGGCCTATGCCGATCGCTCGAAATACCTGGGAGACACCGATTTTGTGAAGGTGCCGGTGGCCGGCCTGATCTCCAAGGCCTATGCCCGACAGCTGGCGGCAGGGATCGAATCCGATCGCGCGCGACCCGCAGTCGACATCCTGCCGGGTCGCCCACAGTCCTACGAAAGCGATCAGACCACGCATTTTTCCGTGGCGGACGCGGCGGGCAACGCGGTGGCGGTCACCTATACGCTGAACACGAATTTCGGCAGCGGCATCGTGGCCGATGGCACCGGCATCCTGCTGAACAACGAAATGGATGATTTCTCGGCCAAGCCGGGAGTGGCCAATGTCTATGGACTGACCGGTGGAGAGGCCAACGCCATCGAGCCGCGCAAGCGGCCGCTGTCGTCCATGACGCCCACGATCGTGCTGCGCGAGGGCCGGCCCTGGCTGGTGACCGGCAGCCCGGGCGGGGCGCGCATCATCACCACGGTGCTGGAAACGGTGGTCGATGCCATCGATTTCGGCATGAATCCGGCCGAGGCGGCTGCCCAGCCGCGTTTTCATCACCAGTGGCAGCCTGATGAACTGCGGGTGGAAAAGGGCCTCAGTCCGGACACGCTGGCGCTGCTGCGCGGGTATGGGCACCGGATCGCCCTGAAACCGGCCATGGGGCGCACGCAGACCATCCTGATTCGCGATGGAGTGCTGTACGGGGCGTCGGACCCGCGCGACCCGGATGGCGCCGCGCTGGGGTATTGAGGAGCCGTGCGCGGACGTCGATCAGGCGGCCGGCGGAGTTGTCCTAGCCAGCGGCGGTCTTTGTTTCCTCGTCGCGCAGCGCCTTGCGCAGGATCTTGCCCACGTTGCTGCGCGGCAGGTCCGTGCGGAATTCGACGAATTTCGGCACCTTGTAGCCCGTCAGCAGCGTGCGGCAGTGGGCGATCACGTCGGCCTCGGTCAGGTTCGGATCCTTGCGGATCACGTAAAGCTTGACGACTTCGCCCGCGGACCCGTTGGGCACGCCGATGGCGGCGGCCTCCAGGATACCGGGGTGTTCGATGGCGGCGGCCTCGACCTCGTTCGGATAGACGTTGAAACCCGACACCAGGATCATGTCCTTTTTGCGATCCAGCAGGAATACATAGCCCTTGTCGTCCATGTAGCCGATATCGCCGGTCAGCAGCCAGCCCTCCGCGTCGAAGACCTTGGCGGTCTCTTCGGGGCGGTTCCAGTAGCCGGACGTGACCTGCGGGCCCTTGACGCAGATCTCGCCCGATTCGCCGATTGCCATGGCGCGGTTGTCATTGCGTACGGCGACATCCGTGGAAGGCACGGGCAGTCCGATCGAGCCGTTGAAATCGACCTTGTCGAGCGGATTGATGGTCACGGCCGGCGAGGTCTCCGTCAGCCCGTACGCCTGGGCGATGGGCTTGCCGGTGGTCTTGAGCCAGCGCTGTGAGATGGCCTCCTGGACGGCCATGCCGCCGCCCAGGGTGAGGTTCAGGCGGCTGAAATCCAGCTTGTTGAAGTCCTGGTTGTTCAGCAATGCGTTGAACAGGGTGTTCACCCCCGTCAGGGCGGTGAATCGGGCCTTGCCCAGTTCCTTGACGAAACCGGGGATGTCGCGCGGATTGACGATCAGCAGGTTGCTGGCCCCCAGCCGCATGAAGGTCAGGCAATTCGCCGTCAGGGCGAAGATGTGATAGAGCGGCAGCGCCGTCACAATGCACTCGCGGTCGCCCTGGCAGTAAGGCTGGACCCAGGCGTAGGCCTGGCAGACGTTGGCCACCAGATTGCCGTGGCTCAGCATGGCGCCTTTGGCCACCCCTGTGGTGCCGCCGGTGTATTGCAGCGCCGCCAGATCGGCATGGGTCAGTTCGGGGCGATGGTAGGACAGGCCGGCACCCTCGGTCAGCACGTCGCGCAGGCGCAGGGCGCCGGGGATGCGCCAGGCGGGGACCAGTTTCTTGATGTGGCGGACCACCAGATCGGTGATCAGGCCCATGGGAAAGCCCAGCTGCTCTCCCAGCGAGGTCACCACCACGCGCTGCACCTGGGTGCCCTCCATGGCCTGTTGCAGGGTGTGGGCGAAGTTTTCCGCGACCACCACCGTGGTTGCGCCGGAATCGCTCAGCTGGTGGTTCAGTTCGTGCGCTGTATAGAGCGGGTTGGTATTGACCACGGCGGCGCCCGCCATCAGCGTGCCGAACAGGCAGATCGGGTATTGCAGCAGGTTGGGCATCATCAGCGCGACGCGGTCGCCTTTGGCCACCCCCTGTTTTTGCAGCCAGGCCGCGAAGGCCCGCGCCTTGTCCAGCGTCTGCGCGTATGTCATGGACGTGCCCATGCTGATATAGGCCGTGTTGCCGGCATGGCGCGCGCAGCTTTCCTCGAACAGATGGGCCAGCGACTCGTAGGCCGACGCCTGGTCGGTGATGTCTGCCGGTACGCCCTCGGGGTAATGTTGCAGCCAGATGCGTTCCATGATGCGGTTCCTTGATGTCAGATCAGTTGCTTTGGGATTCCTGGCCCAGCAGGGCCGATTTCAGGGATTCCTGGGCCGGGTGTGCGCCCAGCCAGACTTTCAGGAGCGCGGTGGCGAAAAGCGGGTTCTTGATGGTTCCCAGGGCCTTGCCTTTGAATGATACCGAGACTGCTCCCTGATTGAAAACCAGGTCCACCCGGTCGCTCGAGGCGCCTTCGCCACCGGCTTGCATGAGCGCCTCGAAGCGGGTGATGGCATCGGCCATGTCCCGCAGTTCGGCCTCGGTGCAGTTGGCTTCCAGGCCGTCGTTCAACGCGTCGGTCAGTGTCTTGCTGCTGATGTCGCGCAACAGGGTCAGGCGCAGCAATTGCGGTTCGGGGCTGTTCAGGATTTTTCCGGCGTCCGTGGTCGGCTGCGGCCGGTACAGGGCCGCGACGTAGACACGAAAGACAAAACGTTGGCGCAGCCCCGCGCCGTTGAGCCGCAGATCCTGTCCGGCGATCGATTGTTGTTCGGGGACGTCGACATCCGCCACGGTCCGGGCTTGCGCGGCGGGGGGGACGCACAGGACGGTTGCGGCCAGGATCAGGGCGGTGAATCCGCCGCGCAGCAGGGCCAGGCCCGGTCGTGTGGCGCGAGGGAGGGTGTTCGCAAGGGACATGATGCGTCTCCCGCCGCGCCGGGGCGCGGCCTGGGTTGTTTGAGAGGGGTGTGGACGGTCAGAGGGCCAGGGCGCATGGCCTGTTCCACCCGGCCGACCGTCGGGCGGAAGGCCGGGTGCAGGCTGAGGGCTCCTGCGCATGGCGTGCGCCCGCCTCCCTCAGAACCGGTACGAGAGCTGCACGCCGATCAGATCCGCGCTGCTGTCGTAATCGCCCTTGAGCACACCCGCGCCCTTGGGATCGGAGGCATTGTTCACCGAGGTGCTCTTCATGAACAGATGGGTGTAGCCGATGTCGATCCTGGCGTGCTTGTTGAAGTTGTACTGCGCGCCCAGCGACAGCCAGTAGCGATCATTGTCCGGCAGGGACGCCGGACGGTAGGCGTTGTCGCGCACCGGCGACTGGTCCCAGGCCACGCCACCCTTGAAGGTCCAGCTGTCGCTGTACTTGTAGTGCGCGCCCAGGGCGACGCGCCAGGCATCCTTGAATCGCAGGTCCAGTTCGGCGTCCGGGACGCCGGTGTTCTCGATCTTCAGTTCGGGGATGCTGCTCCAGCCTGTCCAGGACACATCACCCAGCAGGGTCCAGCGGTCGTTGAGCTTGTGCACCACGCTGAGGACGGCGGTGTCGGGCAGTTTGACCGTGGTTTCGGCGGCGTGAGGGCCGATGATCGGGAGCCTGCCCGCAGCCATGGCGCTGAGTGACCGGTTGCTGATCCGGGTGGTGCCGTCGGCGTCGATCTTGACCCTGGAGCGGTAGGACAGGCCGAAGCGCGTATCGGGCGTGGCCTGCCACATCATGCCGATGTTCCAGCCCCAGCCGTCGCCCTTGGCCTTGACGCGGGCCTCCAGGTCGCCGGAGAAGCCGGGCAGGGGCGCCAGGTAGGCGTACTGCGCCTTGCGGTAGTCCGCGCTCAGGTGCATGTAGTTCACGCCGAAGCCAAAGGACAGGGTGTCGGAGGCCTTGAAGGCGATGGACGGGTTGACGTTGATGCTCTCGATGGAGAATCTTTCCGAGTGATAGCGGCCGGCCCAGCCTTCGTCGTATTCGGTCATCAGGCCGAAAGGCGCGCCCACGCCCAGACCCAGCCAGATGCGCGGGTTCACCTGCCAGGTGAAATAGCCATTGGGTACGGCGGCCCAGGAGCCCGCGTCCCCGCCATCGCCGCCATGGGTCGGCACATTGCCGGCATTCACGGGTCTGCCCGCGAAATGGCTGGGGCCTGTTGTGCCGCCGTCAGAGAACTCAAAACCGGGCTTGATCGCCACGACGCCCGCGCTGGCGTTCATACCCGGCAGCATGGTCATGCCGGCCGGGTTGTAAAAGACGGTGGAGGCGTCTTCGGCGATGGCCGCCGAGCCGGCATAGGCGCTGCCCAGGCCGCTGGCGCTCTGTTCCATGAGCTGGAAACCCGCGCCGTGTGCGAGGCCCGTGGCACCCAGCCCCAGGATCAGGGCTGGCAAGGATTTGAGCGTGTCGTGCATTTTCATCGTGTCTCCTCGGGATTGATGGATGAAAGTTGTTTTCTTGTTCAGGCAAAACGCTTGTTCAGGCAAAACCTCTCCTGCGCGGCAGGGTTCGTGTCGCGTCTTCAAGGTGTGGGCTGGCTGCCGGAATCCGTCGGCGTCAGTGTGGATTCAAAGGTCTGTCGATGGCATCGGCCCCCCTGTGTAGGGCGCGTAGCCCGTTCCGAAGATCACGCCGGCATTGGCGAGTTCTGGATCGGCGACGACACCGGATTCCAGTTGGCGGCGGGTGGCGTCGCGCAAAGGTTGCAGCAGACGGTGCGCCAGCCCGGCGGGCGCCTTGCCCGCCTTGGCGCGGACGGGCCTGCCGTCGTGCCAGCGGTAGAAGCCCTGGCCCGACTTGCGGCCCAGTTCGTTGCGGTCAAGATGGCGCGTCAGGCAGAAGGGCGGGGCGGCCTGGCCGGTCAGTTGCGCGCCGGCGTCGCGGGCGATGTCCAGGCCCACGGTATCGATGAGTTCGAGGGGGCCCATGGGCATGCCGAAGGCTTTCATCGCGGCGTCGATGGTCTCGGGGCTCAGGCCCTCGTCCACGCAGCGCATGGCTTCGAGCATGTAGGGCGCCAGTACGGCATTGACCAGAAAACCGGGGACGCTTCGTACGGGCAGGGGCAGCTTGCCGATTTGGCCGACGAAAGCGCAGGCAATCGCCTGGGTGCGCGGGTCGGTACTCTCGGTGGCCACGACCTCGACCAGGGGCATGCTGGCCACGGGGTTGAAGAAATGGATGCCCACCAGCCGTTGCGGGCGCGCCAGATCCCGCCCCAGATCCTGCAGCGACAGGCTGGAGGTATTGGTGGCCAGCACGGCGTCGTCTTTCAGCTGCGGTTCGAGGGCGGCGTACAGGCCGCGTTTGGCTTCGAGGTTTTCGCTGATGGCCTCGATGACCAGATCGGCGCGGGCGATGCCCCGGCCGTCCGGATCGGGGATCAGGCGGTCGGCGGTCAGACGCGCCTCGCGGGTGCTGGAGGTCTTGCGGGCATACAGCGCCTGGGCCCGGCCGATGGCCTGGGCGATCCGCGCGCGGTCGGTGTCCTGGAGCGTGACGGTCAGGCCCTTGAGCGCGCACCAGGCGGCGATGTCGCCGCCCATCACGCCCGCGCCCACCACGTGGATGTGCGACGTGGCTGTCTGGCCTTTGGTCTTGCCGAAGGCCTTGAGGCGTTCCTGCATGTGGAATACATGCAGCAGGTTGCGGGCTGTATCGGATCTGACGAGGGTGTCGATCAGTTGGGGGGCGGCCAGCGCGTTGCCGGCGTGGTGCGCCCAGATCTCCAGGATGGCGCGCGGAGCTGGGTAATGTCCTTGCGGATCACGTTTTTCCAGTGTGCGGCGGGCCTGCCGCAGCAGCAGCGGCCGCAGGAATGGGGCGCTGAGCCAGGCGTCCTTGCCTCGCGGGCCGCGCACCGGTTGGTTCGACACGACATGCCGCGCTGCGGACTGTTGCGCCAGGCGCTGTGGCACACACAGATCGGCCAGGCCGCTCGCCGCGGCGCGGCGAGCGCTCAGGGCGCGGCCCGTCAACAGCATGTCCAGCGCCTGCGGGGCGCCCGTGCGCTGCGGCAGACGCAGCATGCCGCCCCAGCCGGGAAAGATGCCCAGCATGACCTCGGGTAGCGACAGGCGCGTGTCGGGCTGGTCGACGACGATGCGGTAGCGGCAGGCCAGGGCCAGTTCCAGCCCGCCGCCCATGCAGTGGCCCTGGATCAGGGCCAGGGTCGGCCAGGAAACTGCCGCCAGGCGGCTGAGGACCGCCCAGCCGCGCTCGACGAAGGCGCGCGCTGTGGCGCTGTCGTTCAGATGGGAGAATTCGTCGATGTCGGCGCCCGCAATGAAGCCGCTCGCCTTGCCCGAGCGGATCACCATGGCGGCGGGCGGGGCGGACTGGAAATGATCCAGGGCGTGGTTCAGCTCTGCCAGCACCTCGCCCGACAGCCGGTTGACGGCGCTGTCAGCGCAGTCGATGGTCAGCCAGGCAATGCCCTGGGGGTCCATCGTGCAGCGGAAATGGCGCAGGTTCAGAGATTCGAAGGTCATGTCAGGCCTCCTGTCCGCAGCGTTCGATCAGCATGGCGCCCCCCTGGCCGCCGCCGATGCAGATGGCGGCCATGCCTCGGCGCAGCCCGCGCGCCTGCAGGGCGCGCACCAGATGCAGCACGATACGCGTGCCCGAGGCGCCCACCGGATGACCTTGCGCGATGGCGCCGCCATCCACATTCAACCGGTCCATGTCCAGCGTGCCGAGGGCGTCGCGTCCCAGGTGCGTCTGGCACCATGAGGCATCGCGCCAGGCGGCAAGACAGCCTAACACCTGGGCGGCGAAGGCCTCATTGATCTCCCATAAGTCCAGATCATTCAAGCCCAGGTCGTGGCGCGCCAGGATCGCCGATGCGGCGTAAACGGGACCCAGACCCATGAGCGCGGGATCCAGGGCGGCCCACTGGGCGTCGATGATGCGGGCGATGGGTCGCAGCCCGCGTTCGCGGACGGCGCGTGCCGAGGCCAGCAGCAGGAGGGCGGCGCCGTCGGTGACCTGGGAGCTGTTGCCGGCCGTGATGTTGCCGTAGGGCTGGTCGAAAACCGGTTTGAGCCGGGCGAGCTTTTCCGGGGTGGAATCCGCGCGGACGCCGTCGTCCTCGGTGTACAGCGTCCCCTTGGCGTCGACCAGGGGCACGATTTCGTCGAAAGCCCCCCGGGCGCGCGCCGCCAGCGCGCGGGCATGGCTTTGCGCCGCGTATTCATCGAGCTGGGCGCGCGTCAGGCCGTAGTCGTGGACCAGGTTCTCGGCGGTCTGCCCCATGGACAGACCGATCACCGGATCGCTGAGGCCCTTGAGCAGGCCGATCACGGGCTTGAGCCAGGAGGGGCGCAGGTCTTTGAGCAGTGGCAGACGCTGCCCCAGGGTGCGGGCCTGGTTCCATCGGGCCAGCCAGTGGACCAGCGCGTCGGACAGCAGCAGCGGGGCGCGCGACAGCGCATCCACGCCGCCGGCCAGCACCAGGTCGTGGCGGCCGGTCTGCAGCCCCATGGCGGCGGAATCCAGCGCCTGCATGCCGGAGGCGCAGTTGCGCATCACGGTCCAGCCGGGCACCGCGTCGCCGCAGCCCAGGCGCAGGGCGATCACCCGGCCGATGTTGGTTTCGTCGGCCGAGGGCGCCGCGCAGCCGATCACGACTTCGTCCAGATCCGTCGGCGCGAAAGGCTGGCGCAGCAGCAGTTCGCGCCCCGTCTGCACGGCCAGGTCGGACGCGGAGAACGGGCCGGGCGCATTGCGTGCCTTGAGAAAAGGGCTGCGCGCGCCGTCGATCAGGTAGACGGGTTCGAAGGCCATCAGGCGTGGACCTCTGCCGGTTCGGTGCTGGACGGGCCCTGGAAGTCGGGTGCGAAATCGTCCACCCCGATCACGCGGTCGCGCAGGGCATTGCGTGCGCGGATGCGATCCAGTTCATCGTCCGACAGGCCGCCGGCCGCATGGACCGCCTCGGCCATGTCGCGGACATTGGCGCGAGGGTCGGCGGCGGGCACCCGGCCGGCCTTTTCGAACTCGCGCATGCGGGCCTCGATGGCTTGCGTGTCCAGCACGGCGGCGAAGGCGGCCTCGATGGCGCCGACGGGCTCGGCTGGATCCTGCGGAACGTAGGTGCCTTGCGTCAGGCGGTCCCGCGCGCCGCCGGGCTGGCTGATCGCGTCGGCCACGGCCATGGTGAGCTTGTCGGACGGCGCGGAGAATGGCCGGCCCCAGGGGAACAGCAGCACACGCAGCGCCCAGGCCAGGGGGCGGTTGGGGAAATTGGCCAGCACGCCTGTGAAAGCCTCCTGCGCGCGGCAGAATCCGTCCTGGATCGCCCAGTGCGCCAGGGGCGCGTCGGCGGCCTGGCAGTCTTCGTCCTGGTAGCGCTTGAGGGTGGCGGAGATCAGGTACAGCTGCGACAGGATGTCGCCCAGGCGGGCGGAGATGGATTCGCGTCGTTTCAGTGAGCCGCCCAGGGTCAGCATGGAGACGTCGGCCAGGGTGGCGAACGCGGCCGAACAGCGCGTCAACTGCCGGTAGTAGCGGGCCATTTCGGGGGCGACGGGGGTATCGGGACGGGCCAGCAGCGCCTGGGTGAAGCCGTGGCCGACGGCCCGCAGCGCGTTGCGTGTGGTGTGGCGCGCATGCCCCCAGAAGGCGCGGTCAAAGTCCAGCAGCCCCTGTTCGGCATCCGTGGCCTGGGCGGCGCGCATTTCGTCGAGCACATAGGGATGGCAGCGGATCGCGCCCTGGCCGAAGATGATCAGGCTGCGCGTCAGGATGTTGGCGCCTTCGACCGTGATCCCGACCGGGATCTGTTGATAGGCGCGGCCGAGGAAATTCTGCGGGCCCAGGCAGATGCCCTTGCCGCCGATGATGTCCATGCCCTCGTTGACGACGATGCGGCCGCGCTCGGTCACATGGTATTTGACGATGGCCGAAACCACAGCAGGTTTTTCGCCCAGGTCCACCGCGCCTGCCGTCATGCGGCGGGCCGCCTCCATCAGGTAGGTGTGGCCGCCGATGCGGGCCAGAGCCTCGGCGATGCCCTCGAATTTGTGGATGGGCGTGCGGAACTGGTCGCGCACCACGGTATAGGCGCCCACGGCGCGCGCGGTGAGCTTGGCCATGCCGGTGTAGGACGAGGGCAGTGAGATCGAGCGCCCCGCCGCCAGGCATTCCATCAGCATGCGCCAGCCATGACCGGCCATGGCCGGCCCGCCGATGATGAATTCCAGTGGCATGAACACGTCCTGGCCGCGCGTGGGGCCGTTCATGAACATGGAGTCCAGCGGGAAGTGGCGGCGGCCGGTTTCCACGCCGGGATGATCAGCCGGCACCAGGGCGCAGGTGATGCCCAGGTCGGGGGCGTCGCCCAGCAGGCCGTCGGGATCGTACAGGTGGAAGGCCAGCCCCAGGAGGGTGCACACGGGGCCCAGCGTGATGTAGCGCTTGTCCCAGGTGACGCGCATGCCCAGCACCTCGCGGCCCTGCCATTCGCCCTTGCACACGATGCCATGATCGGGGATGGCGGCGGCGTCCGAACCGGCCCAGGGGCTGGTCAGGGCGAAGGCCGGGATGTCCTCGCCGTTGGCCAGGCGCGGCAGATAGTGGTTTTTTTGCTCATCGGTGCCGTAGTGCAGCAGCAGTTCGGCCGGTCCCAGGGAATTGGGCACCATGACGGTGACCGACAGCGCCGAGCAGCGGGAGGACAGCTTGGTGACCACGGCCGAGTGCGCCAGCGCCGAAAAGCCCAGTCCGCCGTATTCCTTGGGAATGATCATGCCGAAGAATCGGTGCGTCTTGATGTATTCCCAGGCGGCTGGCGGAATGTCCATATCCTGCCGGGTGACCTGCCAGTCGTTCACCATCGCGCATACGGTTTCGACTTCATTGTCCAGGAAAGCCTGTTCGTCCTCGGTCAGGCGTGGCGCCGGGATGGCGTGCAGGGCGCGGGCGCTGGGCCGGCCGCGGAAGAGCTCGCCCTCCCACCAGACAGTGCCAGCCTCCAGGGCCTCGCGTTCGGTATCGGACATGCGCGGCAGGATGCGGCGAAAGGTCTGGTACAGGGGGCGGCTGAGGTGCTTGAAGCGCAGGTCGCGGTTGGAGAGCACGAAGGCGGCAGCCGCCAGCACCAGAATGAGCAGGATCAGCAGGAATGTCATGGATGGGCTCCCGGGAGAGAGGCGCCGGCCGTCAGCGGGGCGCGCAGACCGCCCAATAGAAAGGCCATCAGACGGGCAAGCAGAGTCTGGGCATCGATGTCGTTGCCGCCGGGCAGGTTCAGGACCCGGCTGGAGCTTTCGGCGCCCATGATGGCGTAGGCGGTGGCGCCCAGCATGAAGTGAAAGCGCCAGACGATCTCGGCCTCCGGCACACAGGGCAGCGCGGTCAGCAGCGCGCGGGTGAACCGGTGCGCGACGGCCGAGCGCTCAGCGGCGAACAGGGCGCTGATGGCGCCGTTCGGGTCGGACATGGTGCTGGTTTGCAGCGGCATGAAGGCGCGCCGCTCGGCGCCGGCGCTGCAGGCATGACGCACCAGCGGACCGAAATAGGCCTCGACGATGGCGGAGGGCTTGAGCGGCTGCCCGCCGGCTTTGGCCTCGAGGTCGTCCAGAATGCTCAGGCGCTCGTCGTTGAGCGCGTCCAGGCGGCGCTGGAACACGGCCTGGACCAGGGCGTCTTTCGAGCCGAAGTGATAATTCACGGCGGACAGGTTCACCTGCGCGGCCTGAGTGATCTGGCGCATGGACGTGTTGTCGTGACCATACTCGGCGAACAGGCGTTCGGCGGCGTCGAGGATGGCATCGCGGGTAAGAATCGAGCGTAAAGTGGCCATGGATTGATTCAAACGTTTGTTTTAAAAAGATACGCAATCCGTTGTGGAATGGGTATCGGTGTTAGTCCCTAGACTGGGCCGGGCAGGAGACAGGCCGGCGATCAGGGAGGTTTTTGGGAAACGTGCGGGTCAGGATACACTTTCAGGGGTTTGTTCCCATGGCGACAAAGGTGTGCAATGGCTTCCGTGCGACAGCTGCTGGTGATTTCGTCCCTGGTCATCGCCTGTATCCTCGTGGGCATGCTGGCGGTGGGCGTCAGCCTGATGGAGCGCCGGCTCGATGCGCAGTTGCAGACGGACAGCGAGAATGCCGCTGCCACGCTGGCCTTGCTGATCAGCGCCCAGCCCGATGCCGCAGCGCGCCGGCGCGTGCTGGATGCGGCTTTCCAGCAGGGGCGTTTCGCCGAACTGGCGCTGAAACCCGACGAGGCCTCCGCGCCGGACTTCCAGGCCCGTCGGCCCGCGCGGTCCGTGGGTGATGCGCCCGGCTGGTTCGGGGCGCTGGCCGATATCCAGCCGCATCAGGCCGTCAGGCAGGTGGCCGGCGTGGGCACGCTGCGGCTGACGCTGGGCCTGGAGCCCGCGCGCGATGCACTCTGGTCGCATGTCATGCAATGGACCTGGCTGGCGCTGGGGCTGGCGGCCTTCTGGATTCTGTTTATCGTCGCCCTGGGGGCCCGGGTGCGGCGTGCGCTGTCCACCGCCGCGTCGCCCCACGATTAAATTTCTCGAAAAGGGCTTGCCATGCCGGCTTGGGCATCCTATAATGGCGATCTTGCCCTATATGGGTGCGGGTTGGCATGGGTCTGTCGGATGCATGGGAGTCCGCGCCGGGCAAAGGAAGTTCTCGAATTTCAACCCAGGGCGTACTTGGCGAACCCAAACAGTGAGCCAAGCAGGCCTGACGGGACCAAAACTGGCTGCGTGGCCGGGGATTCATGCCCTGGGCTTCGTTGTTAAGTTGGAACAGGAAAAATCATGATCCAAATGCAGACCACGCTGGACGTGGCCGACAATACGGGTGCACGCGCCGTGATGTGCATCAAGGTGTTGGGCGGCTCCAAGCGCCGTTATGCCGCCATTGGCGACATCATCAAGGTGTCCGTCAAGGAAGCGGCCCCCCGCGGCCGCGTCAAAAAGGGCGAAATCTACAACGCCGTGGTGGTGCGTACCGCCAAGGGCGTCCGCCGCAAGGACGGCTCGCTGATCCGCTTCGGCGGCAATGCCGCCGTGTTGCTCAACGCCAAGCTCGAGCCCATCGGCACGCGCATCTTCGGACCGGTCACGCGCGAACTGCGCACCGAAAAGTTCATGAAGATCGTGTCCCTGGCGCCCGAAGTGCTGTAAGGAGCAGATCATGCAAAACATTCGCAAAGGCGACGAAGTCATCGTGCTGGCCGGTCGCGACCGCAGCCGCCGCGGCACCGTGGTGGCCCGTGTCGACGACGAGCACGTGCTGGTCGAAGGCATCAACGTCGTGAAAAAGCACGCCCGTGGCAACCCCATGCAGGGGACCCAGGGCGGTATCGTCGACAAGACCCTGCCTGTCCACATCTCGAACGTGGCGATCTACAACCCCGAAACCGGCAAGGGCGACCGTGTCGGCGTCAAGGTCGTGGACGGCGCCAAGGTTCGCATTTTCCGCTCCAACGGCGCTGTCGTTGGCGCGAAGGTATAAGGGGCGCGCACAAAATGGCTCGTTTACAAGATTTCTACCGCTCCAAGGTCGCTGCCGACCTGCAGGCGAAATTCGGCTACAAGTCGGTCATGGAGGTGCCCCGCATCTCCAAGATCACCCTGAACATGGGTGTGTCCGAGGCGGTCGCTGACAAAAAGGTCATCGAGAACGCCGTGGGCGACATGACCAAGATCGCCGGCCAGAAGCCCGTGATCACCAAGACCCGCAAGGCCATCGCCGGTTTCAAGATCCGCGAGGACTACCCGATCGGCTGCATGGTCACGTTGCGCGGCCAGCGCATGTACGAATTCCTGGACCGCCTGATCTCGGTCGCGCTGCCTCGCGTGCGTGACTTCCGTGGCGTATCGGGTCGTGCGTTCGACGGCCGTGGCAACTACAACATCGGTGTGAAAGAACAGATCATCTTCCCGGAAATCGAGTACGACAAGATCGATGCCGTGCGCGGGATGAACATCAGCATCACCACCACCGCAAAGACCGACGAGGAAGCCAAGGCGCTGTTGAGCGCGTTCAGCTTCCCCTTCCGCAACTAAGGGGCTGACGTGGCAAAACTTTCCCTCATCAATCGCGACATCAAGCGCGCCAAGCTGGCCGAGAAGTTCGCCGCCAAGCGCGCCGCGCTGAAGGCGATCATCGCCGACCAGTCGAAAACCGACGAAGAACGCTATCAGGCTCGCCTGGCACTGCAACAGCTGCCGCGCAACGCCAACCCGACTCGCCAGCGCAAGCGCTGCCTGGTGACGGGCCGCCCCCGCGGCGTGTTCAGCAAGTTCGGACTGACGCGTCACAAACTGCGTGAAATGGCCATGCGCGGCGAAGTGCCCGGCATGACCAAGGCAAGCTGGTAGGAGAATCACACATGAGCATGAGCGATCCCATCGCCGATATGCTGACCCGTGTGCGCAATGCGCAAATGGTCAACAAGATGTCGGTTTCCATGCCCTCCTCCAAGCTGAAGGCGGCCATTGCCGCTGTGCTGAAGGACGAAGGCTACATCGAGGATTTCCGTATCGGCGGCGAACAAGCCAAGCCCGAGCTGGAAATCACCCTGAAATACTATGCCGGCCGTCCGGTGATCGAGCGCATCGACCGCGTCTCGCGTCCCGGCCTGCGCATCTACAAGAGCAGCACCACGATCCCTCAGGTCATGAACGGCCTGGGCGTGGCGATCGTGTCGACTCCCCGTGGCGTCATGACGGACCGCAAGGCCCGCGCCAACGGTGTCGGCGGCGAAGTGCTCTGCTACGTGGCATAAGGAGGTTTCAACGATGTCACGTATTGCAAAATACCCCGTCACGCTGCCGAAAGGCGTCGAAGCCACTGTCAGCGCCGGGCAGATCGTCGTCAAGGGCCCGCTGGGCACCCTGACCCAGTCCCTGGACGGCAACGTCCGGGTTTCCCAGGAAGATGGCCAGCTCACCTTTGCCGTCGCCAATGACTCCCGTCAGGCCAGCGCCATGTCGGGAACCGTGCGCGCCCTGGTGAACAACATGGTCACGGGCGTCAGCACCGGCTTCGAGCGCCGCCTGACTCTGGTCGGCGTGGGTTTCCGCGCCCAGGTCCAGGGCAAGGCGCTGAAGCTGCAGCTTGGCTACTCGCACGACATCCTGCACGACATCCCCGACGGGATCAAGATCGAGTGCCCCTCGCAGACCGAAGTCGTGGTCAAGGGCACCAACAAGCAGGTCGTCGGTCAGGTCGCCGCCGAAATCCGCGCCTATCGCGAACCCGAGCCCTACAAGGGCAAGGGCGTGCGCTATGCGGACGAACGCGTGATCCTGAAAGAGACCAAGAAGAAATAAGCGCGCAGGCAAGGACGAATCATGGACAAGAAAACTTCCCGTTTGCGTCGTGCCGCGGCCACCCGCCGCAAGATTCACGAACTGCGTGTGCATCGCCTGGCGGTGCATCGCACGAATCTGCACATCTACGCCAACATCATTTCGCCGGAAGGCGATCGTGTGCTCGTCAGCGTTTCGACGCTCGAGCCCGAAGTCCGCAAGGAACTCGCCAGCCAGCAGGTCAACGGAGGCAATGCCGCCGCCGCCAGCCTGGTCGGCAAGCGCGTGGCCGAGAAGGCCAAGGCTGCCGGCATCGAACTCGTCGCTTTCGACCGTTCGGGCTTCCGTTACCATGGCCGCGTCAAGGCGCTGGCCGAAGCCGCGCGTGAAGCCGGCTTGAAGTTCTAAGGGAATCACATGGCTAAAGCACAAGGCAAGCACGCCCCGGAGCAGGAACGCGACGATGGCATGCGTGAAAAAATGATCGCGGTCAACCGCGTCAGCAAGGTCGTCAAGGGCGGCCGCACGATGAGCTTCGCTGCGCTGACCGTGGTCGGCGACGGCGACGGCCGGATCGGCATGGGCAAGGGCAAGGCCCGCGAAGTGCCCGTCGCCGTCCAGAAGGCCATGGAACAGGCCCGTCGCGGCCTGCTCAAGGTGGCCCTGAAAAACGGCACGCTGCACCACACCGTGGTCGGCAAGCACGGCGCCTCGACGGTGCTGATCTCGCCCGCCGCCGAAGGGACCGGCGTGATCGCCGGCGGCCCGATGCGCGCGATCTTCGAAGTGATGGGCGTGCGCAACGTCGTGGCCAAGAGCCTCGGTTCGAGCAACCCGTACAACATGGTCCGAGCGACCCTCAACGGCCTGCGCGCCTGCTCTACGCCTGCTGAAATCGCGGCCAAGCGCGGCAAGACCGTCGAGGAAATCCTGGGGTAAGACATGGCACAGAAGCAAATCAAAGTCACGCTCGTGCGCTCCGTCATCGGCACGCACAAGTCCCACCGCGCCACGGTGCGCGGCCTGGGTCTGGGCAAGGTCAACAGCAGCCGGGTCCTGGTCGATACCCCCGAGGTGCGTGGGATGATCCGCAAGGTGGATTATCTGGTCACCGTCTCGGAAGCCTAAAGGAATTCAGATGTCTGTCACTCAACTGAACACGCTCGCTCCCGCCGAAGGCGCCAAGCGTCCCCGTCGTCGCGTCGGCCGGGGTATTGGTTCCGGCCTGGGCAAGACCGCCGGTCGCGGCCACAAGGGCCAGAAGTCCCGCGCGGGTGGTTTCCACAAAGTCGGTTTCGAAGGCGGCCAGATGCCGCTGCAACGCCGTCTGCCCAAGCGCGGTTTCACGCCGTTGGGCCGCCATCTGTTCGCCGAAATCCGTCTGTCGGATCTCCAGGCGCTGCCGGTCGAAGACATCGACCTGCAGGTCCTGAAGGCCGCCGGTCTGGTGGGCGAACTGGTCCGCACCGTCAAGGTCATCAAGACTGGCGAACTGTCCCGCAAGGTCACGCTGCGCGGCATCAATGCGACGGCCGGCGCTCGCGCCGCGATCGAAGCGGCCGGCGGTTCGCTGGCGTAAGGGGCGGCAGTGGCCAAAGCTCAGGCAAATAAGCCCAGTGCGGGATACGGCGATCTCAAGCGCCGTGTCCTGTTTCTCGTGCTCGCCCTGATCGTTTACCGGCTGGGAACCCATATTCCCGTGCCCGGCATCAATCCGGATGCGCTGGCCGACCTGTTCCAGCAGAACCAGGGCGGTATCCTGGGGCTGTTCAACATGTTCTCGGGCGGCGCGCTGCAGCGTTTCTCCGTGCTCGCGCTGGGGATCATGCCGTACATCTCGGCAGCGATCATCATGCAGTTGCTGGCCGTCGTGGTGCCCTCCCTGGAGGCCATCAAGAAAGAAGGCCAGGCCGGACAGCGCAAGATCACCCAGTACACCCGCTACGGCACCGTATTCCTGGCGACGTTCCAGGCGGTCGGCATCGCGGTGGCGCTGGAATCGCAGCCTGGTCTGGTCATCGACCCCGGCCTGCTG
The DNA here is from genome assembly GCF_047971665.1 of Castellaniella sp. Classification (GTDB taxonomy): domain Bacteria; phylum Pseudomonadota; class Gammaproteobacteria; order Burkholderiales; family Burkholderiaceae_B; genus Castellaniella. Next base: position 24,177 of record NZ_JBKEAA010000015.1, read on the forward strand.
TTCCGCTTCACCACGATCGTGACGCTGGTCACCGGCAGCATGTTCGTCATGTGGCTGGGCGAGCAGATCACCGAACGCGGTCTGGGCAATGGCATCTCGCTGCTGATCTTCGCCGGGATCGTCGCTGGTCTGCCCGGCGCGCTGGGCGGCATGCTGGATCTGGTGCGCACGGACTCCATGTCCATCCTGTCGGCGCTGTTCATTCTGGCGCTGGTGGTGGCGGTGACCTATTTCGTGGTCTTCGTCGAGCGCGGCCAGCGTCGCATCACGGTGAACTACGCCAAGCGCCAGGTGGGCAACAAGCTCTACGGCGGCCAGTCTTCGCACCTGCCGCTCAAGCTGAACATGTCCGGCGTGATTCCGCCGATCTTCGCCTCCTCGATCATCCTGCTGCCTGCGACGGTCACCAGCTGGTTCTCCAGCAACCCGAACATGCGCTGGCTGGGCGATCTGGCGGCGGCCCTGTCGCCGCGTCAGCCGCTGTACGTGACGCTGTATTCCGCCCTGATCATTTTCTTCTGCTTCTTCTACACGGCGTTGGTGTTCAACAGCCGCGAGACAGCGGACAACCTGAAAAAGAGCAGCGCCTTCGTGCCCGGGATCCGTCCCGGCGAGCAGACGGCCCGCTACATCGACAAGATCCTCATGCGGCTGACGCTGGCAGGCGCGATCTACGTCACCCTGGTTTGCCTGCTGCCCGAGTTGATGCAGATGCGCTGGAACGTGCCCTTCTATTTCGGCGGCACGTCCCTGCTGATCATCGTCGTCGTCGCCATGGATTTCATGGCGCAGGCCCAGGCGTACATGATGTCTCAACAGTATGACTCGCTGCTTCGGAAGGCGAACTTCAAGGGTGGCGCGGGTCTGCCCATGCGCTGAACAACATGTCCAAGGACGACGTCATTCAGATGCAAGGGGAGGTCATCGAAAACCTCCCCAACGCAACGTTCCGCGTCAAGCTGGAAAATGGCCACATGGTGTTGGGCCATATTTCGGGCAAGATGCGTATGCATTACATCCGGATCCTTCCGGGCGACAAGGTCACAGTGGAGCTCACGCCCTATGATCTGTCGCGCGCCAGGATAGTTTTCCGCTCCAAATAGGCGGCCGGTCAAAAACCAGGAGATCACCATGAAGGTAATGGCATCGGTAAAGCGGATCTGCCGCAACTGCAAAATCATCAAACGTCACGGCGTGGTGCGCGTCATCTGCACCGACCCGCGTCACAAGCAACGCCAAGGCTAAGGCCGGGCATAACGGATTTCACGAGGAACAGTCATGGCCCGTATTGCTGGCATCAATATTCCGCCGCACCAACACGCCGAGATCGGTCTGACGGCCATCTTCGGTATCGGCCGCACCCGCGCCCGCAAGATTTGCGAAGCGACCGGCATTGAATACTCGAAGAAGATCAAGGATCTGACCGACGAGGAACTGGAAAAGATCCGCGAACAGATCAACGGCTACATGATCGAAGGCGACCTGCGCCGCGAAGTGCAGCTGTCGATCAAGCGCCTGATCGATCTGGGCACGTATCGTGGCATGCGTCACAAGCGTGGCCTGCCCGTGCGCGGCCAGCGCACCCGCACCAACGCACGCACCCGCAAGGGCCCGCGTCGCGCCGCAGCGTCCCTGAAGAAATAACCTGAGGAAAGAACATGGCGAAAGCTCAGAGCGGCGCCTCTCGCGTCCGCAAGAAAATCAAGAAGAACGTTTCGGACGGTATCGCTCACGTCCACGCGTCCTTCAACAACACCATCATCACCATCACCGACCGTCAGGGCAATGCCCTGTCGTGGGCCACGTCCGGCGGCGCCGGGTTCAAGGGTTCGCGCAAGTCGACGCCGTTCGCCGCTCAGGTGGCTGCCGAATCCGCCGGGCGCGTGGCCCAGGAATACGGCATCAAGACGCTGGAAGTCCGCATCAAGGGCCCCGGCCCCGGCCGCGAATCCTCCGTGCGTGCCCTGAATGCCCTGGGGATCAAGATCTCCAGCATCTCGGACATCACGCCGGTGCCGCACAACGGCTGCCGTCCGCCCAAGCGTCGTCGTATCTAAGGGGAACATCTTGGCTCGTTACACTGGACCCAAATGCAAGCTTTCGCGTCGCGAAGGCACCGATCTGTTCCTGAAGAGCGCCCGCCGCTCGCTGGACTCCAAGTGCAAGCTCGAATCCAAGCCCGGCCAGCATGGCCGCATCTCGGGTTCGCGCACGTCGGATTTCGGCCTGCAGCTGCGTGAAAAGCAAAAGCTCAAGCGCATGTACGGCGTGCTCGAAAAGCAATTCCACAAGTACTTCGTCGAAGCCGATCGCCGTCGCGGCAACACCGGCGAGACGCTGATCCAGCTGCTGGAATCGCGCCTGGACAACGTCGTCTACCGCATGGGCTTCGGCTCCACGCGCGCCGAAGCGCGTCAGCTGGTGAACCACCGCGCCATCGAGCTGAACGGCCATACCGCCGACATCGCCTCGATGCTTGTCAAGGCCGGTGATGTGATTACCGTGCGCGAAAAGGCAAAGAACCAGATCCGCATCAAGGAATCCCTGGAGCTGGCCACCGGCAACGGTCTGCCCCAATGGGTCGAGGTCGACGCCGCCAAGCTGTCGGGCGTGTTCAAGCAGGCTCCGGACCGCCAGGATGTCGCTCACGACGTCAACGAATCCATGATCGTGGAACTGTATTCCCGCTGATCCCCCACGGTGGGCGGCATGCGCCGCCTGTCGCCCTCCGGGACGGCGGTTGCCGGAACCGGCCAGCGGGTCGGCATTTCCGGCGGTTTTCCGGGAAGGGGCGCATGTCCCTTCCTTCTTGTTTTCCGTCAGCCTTATCGGTGTAACGAGCCGAGGGTATTGAAAAGGAATCTCCATGTCTGCACAAGGTTTTCTCAAGCCCCGCACCATTTCCGTCGAAGCTCTGGGCACGCATCACGCCAAGGTCGTGATGGAGCCTTTCGAGCGCGGCTATGGCCACACATTGGGCAATGCGCTGCGCCGCATCCTGCTGTCCTCCATGGCGGGCTTTGCGCCCACCGAAGTCCAGATCAGCGGAGTCGTGCACGAATACTCCACGATCACCGGCGTGCGTGAGGACGTGGTCGACATTCTCCTGAACCTCAAGGGTGTGGTGTTCAAGCTCCACAACCGTGACGAAGTCACGCTGCAACTGAACAAGCAGGGCCCCGGCGAAGTCCGTGCCCGCGACATCGAACTGCCGCATGACGTCGAGATCATCAATCCGGATCACGTGATCGCCACCCTGACGGACAATGGCCGCCTGGAAATGCAGGTCAAGGTCGAGCAGGGCCGCGGTTACGTGCCGGGCAACGTGCGCGCCCTGATCGATGATCGTTCGGCCACCATCGGCCAGATCGTGCTGGACGCTTCCTTCAGCCCTGTGCGCCGCGTCAGCTACGCCGTGGAAAATGCGCGTGTCGAACAGCGCACCGACCTGGACAAGCTGGTGCTGGACGTGCAGACCAACGGGGTCATCAGCCCCGAGGAAGCCGTGCGTCAGTCGGCCCGTATCCTGATGGATCAGATCTCCGTGTTCGTGTCGCTGGCCGACAAGGACTCCGGCCAACTGACCACCAGCCTGCCGGTGGGCGGCCAGTCGGCGCCGATCGATCCGGTGCTGCTGCGCCCGGTCGACGATCTGGAACTGACGGTGCGTTCGGCCAACTGCCTCAAGGCCGAAAACATCTACTACATCGGTGATCTGATCCAGCGCACCGAGAACGAGCTGCTCAAGACCCCGAACCTGGGCCGCAAGTCGCTCAACGAGATCAAGGAGGTCCTGGCCGCACGTGGCCTGACCCTGGGCATGAAACTCGAAAACTGGCCGCCCGTCGGCCTCGAGCGCCCCTGATCGCAGTACCGGCGCGCGCCTGGCCGCTTCGGCGGCCATGCGCGGGCCGACATCCCGTCCCGGCCGCTTCGGCGGCCTGGATCAACCCTACCCGGGCCGCGACTCGTTCGATAGAAGATCCGGGTTATCTAGATTCAAAAGGAAACCGAAATGCGCCATCGTCACGGCCTTCGCAAACTGAACCGCACCAGCAGCCACCGTCTGGCCATGTTCCGCAACATGGCGGTGTCCCTGCTGACCCATGAAGCCATCAAGACCACCTTGCCCAAAGCCAAGGAACTGCGTCGCGTGGTCGAGCCCCTGATCACTCTGGGCAAGAATCCCACACTGGCCAACCGCCGCCTGGCTTTTGCCCGCCTGCGTGATCGCGACGCTGTCACCAAGCTGTTCAACGACATCGGCCCGCGCTTCGCCTCCCGCAACGGCGGCTACACCCGCGTGCTGAAGATGGGCTTCCGTCAGGGCGACAACGCCCCCATGGCCTACATGGAACTGGTCGACCGTCCGGAAGCCGAGGCCCCGGCCGGCGAATAAGCCAGCGCATGCCGCCTGGCGGGTGGCACAGCAACGAAGCGGGTCCTTGCGGACCCGCTTTGCATTGGGACATGGGTACAATGAACCGTACCCATCGCGCTCAGAAACCATGAAAGATCCGATCCCTGGCGGCGCCGACTCGCCGGTCGTGCGCCAGGCCGGCGCGCCGACCGACACCGTGGTCGTGCTCAGCACCGCGCCCGACATGCTCCTGGCCAAGCGGATCGCACACATGCTGGTCGAGGAATCCCTGGTGGCCTGCGCCCAGGTCGGGCCGCCTCTGGTGTCCATGTTTTTGTGGCAAGGGGAACTCGAAGGCGCCGACGAGGTCCAACTGACCTTCAAGACCACGGCCGATGCCTTGCCGTTGCTGCACATGCGGTTGTGCGAATTGCATCCCTACGAAATTCCCGAGTTCGTGGTGCTGGGGGTGCCTGCGGGCAGCCGGGCCTACCTGGACTGGGTGGCCCAGGCCACCCGGGGCGCGCCACGGCGACGCCCTGGCGCATCCCCCCGAGGCCTCTGAGGTCGCATTCAAGGAAGTCATTCATGCTGTCGAAGCTGGACCCTCGTTCGTGGTTGAAGCCGGGCCTGTTTTCCTCCATGCGCATGCCTCGCTCGTGGCGTCGCATGGTCGCTGTCCTGGGTGCCGCGCTGTTGACGTTGTTGGCGCTGGCTGCGCCGGCCGCGGTCCGGGCCGAGGGGGATTTTCTGGATCCCAAGGACGCCTTTGTCGAATCGGTGGCCATGACCGATCCGCTGACCCTGGACATGCATTGGCAGATCGCGTCCGGGTATTACATGTACCAGGAGCGCTTCGAGGTGCGGATCGAGGATGCCCGGGGCCGGTTGCTGTTGTTCCGGCGCTCCGAGCTCACCCCGCCCGAGATCGAAACCCGCGCGCCTGTCTGGGCCGATGCGTTGCGGCTGCCGCGCGGACAGATCAAATACGACCCCACGTTCGAAAAGGACATGGAGGTCTTTCATGACAGCGTGACGCTGCGGGCGGCCCTGAAGGCCGGCGCGCAGGGGCCGTTGCAGGTGACCGTGACCGGGCAGGGTTGCGCCGACAAAGGCCTGTGTTACCCGCCCATGACGCAAACGCTCGTCTTGCAGGCGCAGGGCGAGGGCTACCGGGCCGTCGGCGATCAGGTGCGCGACCGGGTGCTCCCGCCGCGCGACGAGGTGCCCATCCCGGCGGCGGCAAGCCAGATCTCGAGTGACCCGGCCGCCGGGGCGCAGGCTTCTGGCGCGCAGACCGCAGGCGGTGTGGCCGGTTTTCTGACCGCCCGGAATGGCGGCGCGACTGCTGCGCCGGGCGCGGCATCGGCTTCTTCGATCGCGCCCGCTCCGTCAGTGTCTCCGACCGGCGTGCCGGTGGGGCAGGACAGCGCATCCTGGCTGAATCTCGACGATATCGGCATGGCCGCCTGGCTGAACCAGGCGCCGCTGTGGCAGATTCTGGCGCTCAGCCTGGCGCTGGGCGCGCTGCTGTCCCTGACCCCCTGCGTACTGCCCATGGTGCCCATCCTGCTGGCCGTGATCTCCGGGGGCGGTGCCGTCAGCCGGGCGCGCGGCCTGGGGCTGGCGGCGATCTATGTGCTGGGCATGTCCCTGGTGTATACCGTCCTGGGCGTGGCGGCCGGACTCCTGGGCGCGGGCCTGTCCGCCTGGTTGCAGTCTCCCTGGGTGCTGGGCACGTTCGCTGTGCTGCTGGCGCTGCTCGCCCTGGCGATGCTGGATGTCTTTACCCTGCAGATTCCGGTGGACGTGCAGTCGGCCATGCAGGCGCGCCTGCAGCGCCTGCCGGGCGGTCGCGCCGGCGGGGTGTTCGTGATGGGACTGTTGTCCGCCCTGATCGTCGGGCCGTGCGTGGCCGCGCCGCTGGCCGGGGTGCTGCTGTTCATCTCGCAGACCGGCGATGTGGTGGTGGGCGGCGCCGCGCTGTTTGCCCTGGCCTGGGGCGAGGGCCTGCTGTTGCTGGCCGTGGGCGCCGGCGCGGGCGTGCTGCTGCCGTGCGCCGGGGCATGGATGACACCGCTCAAGGCCGGATTCGGCCTGCTGCTGTTGGCGACCGCCTGGTGGATGGCGCGGCCGCTGCTGGCGGGCGGACTGTATGTCACCGGATGGTCCCTGCTGGCGCTGTGGGCCGCGCTGCTGACCTGGTCGGCCGCCGCCCAGGGCGGGGGTGAGGCCGGGCCGCTGCGGCTGCTGACACGTGCCCTGGCGCTGATGCTGGCGCTGTGGGGCCTGGCGCAAGGTGCCGGGCTGCTGGCGGGTGGCCACGACATGTTGCGCCCGTTGGCGCCGTTTACCGTCGGCGCGGTCGGCGCGGTCGGGGCGGGTGGTGCGGTGGCCGTCACGGATCCTGCCACCATCCGGGCCCGTTTTACCCGGGTGCAATCCGGTGCGGACCTGGATGCGCGACTGGCGGTCGCCGATCGGCCCGTGATGCTGGATTTCTATGCCGACTGGTGCGTATCGTGCCTGGAGATGGAGAAATTCACCTTCAGTGACCCGGCCGTATCCGAGCGCATGGGCCGCATGCTGCTGCTGCAGGCGGACGTGACCCGCATGACGGACGAGGATCGCGCCTTGCTGGCCCGGTTCGACCTGTTCGGGCCGCCGGGCATCCTGTTCTTTGATGCGCGCGGGCAGGCCATTGCCGATGCCCGGGTGGTGGGGTTCATGAAGGCCGAGCCCTTTCGCCGGATTCAGGACCGGGTGCTGGCGGGCGGCCCGCAGCCCTAGGGCGCCGGGCGCCTGTCAGGGCTCGTCGGCGGATTCGTCCGCGTGACTGACCTCGCGGGCCGCGTCCGCCTCGTCCTCGGGGGCCGGGCGGCGTTTTTCCAGGGCGGCGCCGGCCAGAATGCCGATTTCGTACAGCAGGCACAGCGGCGCGGCCAGCAGCACCTGGCTGAGGACGTCGGGCGGCGTCACGATGGCCGCGAGGACGAAGGCGCCGACGATCACATAGCCGCGGATCTCGCGCAGTTTTTTGACCGTGACGATGCCCGTCTTGACCAGCAGGATGACCGCGATCGGGACCTCGAAAGTCACGCCGAATGCGATGAACATGGTCAGCACGAAATTGACGTAGGCCTCGATGTCGGGCGCCGGCGTGATCGACTGCGGCGCGAAATGGGCGATGAAGTTGAAGACCGTGTGAAAGACCACGAAATAGCAGAACGCCATCCCCAGCAGGAACAGCAGGGTGCTGGAGACGATCAGGGGCAGCGCCAGGCGCTGTTCGTGGCGATACAGGCCGGGGGCGACGAAGGCCCAGGCCTGGTACAGGACCACCGGCAGGGCCAGCACGAAGGACGCCAGCAGGGTGACCTTGACCGGCACCATGAAAGGCGTGATCACCCCGGTGGCGATCATGCGCGTGCCCTGGGGCAGGGTCGCCAGCATGGGCTGGGCCAGGACGTCGTAGATCATCGACGGGCCCGGATAGATGAACAGCACCACGAAAATCCCCAGCACGGCCACCACGGCCCGCAGCAGGCGCGTGCGCAGTTCGATCAGGTGAGAGATGAACGTGTCCTGGGTCGAGTCGTCGGAAGCGTCTGTCATGCCGTGCTTCAGTGGCTGGAATCGGTGGAAACCGGCGCGGGCCGTGCGGCGGGCGCGGGTTCGGGGGCGGGTGACTTGATCGTGGGCGTGTCGGCGGCCGGTGTGTCCGGCGCTGCCTGACGCGGCGCGGCGCTGCCCTGGGCCGTGGCTCCGGATGCGAAAGCCTCGGGGGCCGAGGCCGGATCGGCGGCCGGGCCATCCGAGGCGGCGGGCAGCGGGTCCAGCGTCTGGCGTGCCTGGTCGAGGGTGTCCTTCAACGTCTGGGCCGGCTCCGTGACGGCGGATTTCAGCTCGTCCACTGACGAGGTCATGGAGGACTGCACCGAACGGGCGGCGTCTTCCATCTGGTGCTTGATGTCACCGATTTCCTTCAGGTCCATTTCCTTCTGGATATCGGATTTGACCTCGTTGACATAACGCTGCGCGCGGCCGAGCAGATGCCCGACCGTGCGGGCAACCTTGGGCAGACGTTCGGGACCGATGACGATCAGCGCGATCACGCCGATCAGCATCAGCTCGCTGAAGCTGACATCAAACATGATGGATCCGGTAGGCGGAGGTCGGGATCAGACGTCGGTCTTCTCTCGGGCCTGGACGTCCACGGTGTCGGGATCCTGGGTCTTCTGGGTGACGGCCGGCTTGGCGGCAGCGGTGTCATCCTGCGCGTCTTTCATGCCTTTTTTGAAGCCCTTGACGGCGCCGCCGAGGTCTTCACCGATGTTGCGCAGTTTTTTTGTGCCGAAGATCAGGGCCACGATGACCAGAACGATCAACCAGTGCCAGATGCTGAAACTACCCATAAGAACTCCTTAGGCGGCGGGTGCCGCGCGGTTTGACCAGGGGCGCTCGCCCCCCATGATGTGGAAATGCAGATGATCGATTTCCTGGCCGCCCTCGGCGCCGGTGTTGGCCACCAGGCGGAAGCCCCCGGCCGGCATGGGATTGCAGCCGTTGGCAAAGGCGAGCGCAGGCGCCAGACGCAGCATGCGGGCCAGCCAGTCGCCATCGGCCGCGCCGATGTCGGCCAGGGACGCCACATGATGTTTCGGGATCAACAGCAGATGCACGGGCGCCGCCGGATTGATGTCGTGGAATGCGAGAAATTCGTCGTCTTCGTGGACAATGCGGGCAGGGATTTCGTGCCGGGCGATTTTACAGAACAGACAATCGTGGCTCATGGGGGATTTACAAGGCAGGGCCGGAGATCGGCCCGATCAATCACGTATGTTGCCACATTTTGAAAGGGTCGGGTTTGATCCGGGCGGGAAGGACGGTGCGTTTGCGGGTATGTCCTGACATTCAGTCCCGGGGACGGGCCGCCTTTTCCTCCAGCCCGGACAATCCCTCGCGGCGGGCCAGCTCGGCCAGCACATCCTCGGGACGCAGGTCGAAGTGTGTCAGAGCGACCAGGCAATGAAACCACAGATCGGCCGTTTCGGCGACGATGCGCTCGCGCGCGCCGTCCTTGGCGGCCATGACCAGTTCGGTGGCCTCCTCGCCGATCTTTTTCAGGAAGGCGTCCGGCCCGCGCGACAGCAGCTTGGCGGTGTAGGACGTCTGCGGGTCGCCGCCCCGGTCGGGCCGGCGCGTGGCCAGGGTGTCGGCCAGTCTGGCCAGGGTATCGGCGGTGGAGGAGGTCGTCATGGGGCGGAATCTGAAGGCTGGCCGTAGATGGATGCGGGGTCTTTCAGTACCGGGTCCTGGGCGGTCCAGGCCGGCAGGGCGCCGCTCAGGTCCAGGCCGCGGAAAAAGCAGCGTTCGCGCCCGGTGTGGCAGGCGATGCCGCCGACCTGGGTGATTTTCAGCAGCAGGACGTCGCCGTCGCAGTCCAGGCGGATGTCGTGAACCTGCTGGACGTGACCGGATTCCTCGCCCTTTCGCCACAGACGGGCCCGCGATCGCGAGTAGTACACGGCGCGGCCGGTGCGCACGGTCTCGCGCACGGCCTCGGCGTTCATCCAGGCCATCATCAGCACGGTGCCGCTGTCGGCGTCCTGGGCGATGGCGGGAATCAGGCCCTGATCGTCGAATCGCAAGGCGGCCAGCCAGTCGTCCGGCGTGGGGGGCGTGGATGGATCGGGTGTCGTCATGCCGGTGCCGGGGTCGGGAGGGAAGGCCGCACCGGAATGCCCTGCGCGGCCAGATAGTCCTTGGCCTCGGCCAGCGTGTGCTGGCCGAAATGGAAGATGCTGGCGGCCAGCACGGCGCTGGCGTGGCCCAGCGTGACGCCATCGGCCAGGTGCTGCAGGGTGCCGACGCCGCCCGAGGCGATCACCGGCACCGGCACGGCATCCGACACCGCGCGCGTCAGTTCCAGGTCGAAGCCGGATTTGGTGCCGTCGCGGTCCATGCTGGTCAGCAGCAGTTCGCCGGCGCCCAGGTCGGCCATGCGGCGCGCCCATTGCACGGCGTCCTGCCCGGTGGCGTGGCGTCCGCCGTGGGTGAAGATCTCCCAGCGCGGGGCCTCGTGGTCGGCCGAGACGCGGCGCGCGTCGAGCGCCACGACGATGCATTGCGAGCCGTGATGGCGGGCCGCCTCGGCCACCAGTTCCGGACGGGCAACCGCCGCGCTGTTGATCGAGACCTTGTCGGCGCCGGCATCCAGCAGGCGCTGGACGTCGGCGACCTGGCGCACGCCGCCGCCGACCGTCAGGGGGATGAAGACCTGGCGCGCCACCGATTCGATGATGGGCAGGATCAGGTCGCGGTCGTCGGACGTGGCCGTGATGTCCAGGAAGGTGATTTCGTCGGCGCCCTGCTCGTCGTAGCGGCGGGCGATCTCCACCGGATCGCCGGCATCGGTCAGATTGACGAAATTCACGCCCTTGACCACCCGGCCGGCATTGACGTCCAGGCAGGGGATGATGCGGCGGCACAGGGACGACAGGCCCTGATCGGGCAGGGATCCGGTTCCGGTCATGCGTCGGCGTCCTGGCCGTCTTCGCCCCTGTTTTCGGCGGGAGAGGCGGTCAGCGAGTCGGCGAGCTGCTGGGCGGCGGTGAAATCCAGCGTGCCCTCGTACAGGCTGCGGCCCAGAATGGCGCCGTCCACGCCCTCGTGAGCCACATCGCACAGCGCGCGGATGTCATCCAGCGAGGCGACGCCGCCCGAGGCGATGACGGGGATGCGGACGTGCTGGGCCAGCCGTACGGTGGCCTCGATGTTGACGCCCGAGAGCATGCCGTCGCGGCCGATGTCGGTATAGATGATGGATTCGCAGCCGTAGTCCTCGAATTTGCGGGCCAGGTCCAGCACATCGTGGCGGGTCAGCTTGGACCAGCCATCGGTGGCGACCTTGCCGTCGCGGGCATCCAGGCCGACGATGATGTGTCCGGGGAAGGCTGAACAGGCATCGCTGAGAAAGCCGGGGTCCCTGACGGCGGCAGTGCCGATGATGACGTAGGAGATGCCGCTGTCCAGGTAGTATTCGACCGTGTCCAGATCGCGGATGCCGCCGCCGATCTGGACGGGCATGGTGTCGTCGACGGCATCCACGATGGCCTGGATGGCTGCGTGATTGCGGGGCTTGCCGGCCACGGCGCCGTTCAGATCCACCAGATGCAGGCGGCGCGCGCCCTGGGCGGCCCATTGAGCGGCCATGGCGGCGGGGTCTTCGGAAAACACGGTGGCCTTGTCCAGGTCACCCTGGCGCAGGCGCACACAATGCCCGTCTTTGAGGTCGATGGCGGGGATGAGCAGCATGGTCGTTGTGTCGGTACGGAAAGGATGCGGCGCCGGGAGCCGGATGGTGTCAGGGCTGCCAGCGAGTGAAGTTGCGGTACATCCGCAGCCCCGGGGCTGCGCTCTTCTCTGGATGAAACTGTACGGCAAAAATATTGCCGGCCGCAATCGCGCAGCAGAACGGCAGGCCGTGGCGGCTCACGCCGGACGTCAGCGCGGGGTCGGCGGGCTCGGCGTAATAGCTGTGAACGAAATAGAACGGCGTGTCCTGGGCGATGCCGTCCCACAGGGGATGGGCGCGGGTCTGCGTGACCGGGTTCCAGCCCATGTGGGGGACTTTGAGCCGCGCGCCGTCGTCGGTCGCGCGGTCGAACGCCGGCCCCTGGAACCGGCGCACGCGGCCGGCGAACAGCCCCAGGCCGGGAGTGTCGCCCTCGTCGCTGCCTTCGAACAGCATCTGTTCGCCCACGCATACGCCCAGCAGCGGTTTTTCGCGCGCGGCCCGCAGCACGGCCTCGCGCAGTCCGGAGGTGTCCAGCGTGCGCATGCAGTCGGGCATGGCGCCCTGACCCGGGAACACGATGCGGTCGGCGGCGCTGATCTCGTCGGCGCGGCGGGCGATGCGGATGTCATGGTCGGGGGCGGCGGCCTGCAGGGCGCGGGCAACGGAATGAAAGTTGCCCATGCCGTAGTCGACGATGGCGATGCGGGTCACGATGTGGAAATCCTGAAGTGATCCATGGGGTCAGAGCGATCCCTTGGTCGAGGGGATGGCTCCCCCGGCGCGCGGATCGATTTCGGTGGCCATGCGCAGCGCCCGGCCGAAGGCCTTGAAGATGGTCTCGCACTGATGATGGGCATTGTCCCCGCGCAGGTTGTCGATGTGCACGGTCGCCTGCGCGTGGTTGACGAAGCCCTGGAAGAATTCGCGGGCCAGGTCGACGTCGAAGCCGCCGATGCGCGCCCGGGTGTAGGCCACGTGATAGAACAGGCCGGGGCGTCCCGACAGATCCACCACTGCGCGCGAGAGGGATTCGTCCAGCGGCACGTAGGCGTGGCCGTAGCGGCGCAGGCCGGCCTTGTCGCCTGCGGCGGCGGCGAATGCCTGCCCCAGGGTGATGCCGACGTCTTCCACGCTGTGATGGTCGTCGATATGGGTGTCGCCGTCGCAATGGACGTCCAGATCGAACAGGCCGTGGCGGGCGATCTGGTCCAGCATGTGGTCCAGGAAGGGCACGCCGGTGTTCAGGCTGCGGGTTCCGGTGCCATCCAGGTTCAGGCTGACGCGGATGCGGGTTTCCTGGGTATTGCGTTCGATGGTGGCGGTGCGCATGGGCGGTGAGCGGTTCGGTCGGGGTGGATTCGCCCGGTTCCGTGAGGGCCGGGCGGGCGGATTCAGGGCTGCTTGTCCAGCCGCAGCGCGGCGCTGGCCGCATGGGCGTGCAGGCCTTCGCCCGTGGCCAGGGCGGTGGCGATGCGGCCCAGCGTCTGGGCGCCGGCGCGCGAGACCTGGATCAGGCTGCTGCGTTTCTGGAAATCATACACGCCTAGCGGCGAGGAAAAGCGCGCCGTGCGCGCGGTGGGCAGCACATGATTGGGCCCGGCGCAGTAATCGCCCAGGGATTCGGAGCTGTAGGCTCCGAGGAAAATCGCGCCGGCATGGCGGATCAGGGGCAGCAGGGATTGCGGGTCGCGAGCGGAGATTTCCAGGTGTTCGGGGGCGATTCGGTTGACGATGTCACAGGCCTGCTCCAGGCTGTCGGTGCGGATCAGGGCGCCCCGGTTGGCCAGGCTGACGCGCAGGATGTCGGTGCGCGGCTGCGTGGGCAGCAGGCGTTCGATGGCGGCCTGGACAGTATCCAGATAGTCGCCGTCCGGGCACAGCAGGATGGCCTGGGCGAGCTCGTCGTGCTCGGCCTGGGAGAACAGGTCGATGGCCAGCCACTCGGCCGGGGTGCTGCCGTCGGCCACGATCAGGATTTCGGACGGGCCGGCGATCATGTCGATGCCCACAGTGCCGAAGACGCGGCGCTTGGCCGCTGCGACGTAGGCATTGCCCGGGCCGACGATCTTGTCCACTGCCGGCAGCGTCGCCGTGCCGTAGGCCAGGCCGCCCACAGCCTGGGCGCCACCGATGGCGAACACGCGGTCCGCCCCGCCCAGGGCGGCGGCGGCGAGCACCATGGGGTTGCGTGTGCCGTCCGGCGTGGGGGTGACCATGATCAGTTCGGGCACGCCGGCGACCTTGGCCGGGATGGCGTTCATCAGCACCGACGAGGGGTAGGCGGCCTTGCCGCCCGGCACGTACAGGCCGACGCGGTCCAGCGCGGTCACCTGCTGGCCCAGCATCGTGCCGTCGGGCTCGGTGTAGGTCCAGGTCTCGGCGCGCTGGTGCTCGTGATAGCGGCGCACGCGGTCCGCCGCAGCTTCCAGGGCCTCGCGCTGATCCGCGGGCAGCCCGTCCAGGGCCTTCAGCCAGTCGGCGCGGGGAATCTCCAGGGCCTCGAGCCGGTCGGCGCGGACCCGGTCGAAGCGCGCGGTGTAGTCCAGGATGGCCGCGTCGCCGCGCGTCTGGACGTCGTGCAGGATGTCGCGCACGGCGGTCTCGATGGCCTCGTCCTGCGAGGCATCGTAGGCCAGCAGCCGGGTCAGGGTGGCGTCGAAATCAGCGGAGCGGGCATCCAGACGGTGAATCAGGGGCATGATGAAAACCGGGTCGGAAAAGGAGTCGGCGCTCAGGCGATTGCCATCGATGCGCGGGCGAAGGCGTCCAGGAACGGTTGCAATTGTCCACCTTTCATCTTGAGGCTGGCCTGGTTGACGATCAGGCGCGAGGAGATCGGGCGGATTTCTTCGACCTCGACCAGCCGGTTGGCGCGCAGGGTGCCGCCCGAGGACACCAGATCGACGATGGCGTCGGCCAGGCCCACCAGCGGGGCCAGCTCCATCGAACCGTAGAGCTTGATGATGTCCACATGCACGCCCTTGGCGGCGAAATGCTCACGCGCGGCGCGCACGTATTTGGTGGCGATGCGCAGGCGCGAACCCTGGCGCACGGCGGCCTGATAGTCGAACCCCTCGGGGGCGGCCACGCACAGGCGGCAGCGGGCGATGTTCAGGTCGATGGGCTGGTACAGCCCGCCGGGATGCTGCGCCATGTGCTCGTGCAGGACGTCCTTGCCGGCGATGCCGAAATCGGCCGCGCCGTACTGGACATAGGTGGGCACGTCCGAGGCGCGCACGATGATGATGCGCAGCGCGTCCGAGTCCGTGGGCAGGATCAGCTTGCGCGAAGACTCCGGATTTTCCGGGACGCCCACGCCGGCGGCCGCCAGCAGCGGCAGGGTTTCTTCGAAGATGCGGCCTTTGGACAGCGCCAGGGTCAGGAGAGAGTCAGCCATGTCGCTTCATTGGATGCGTTGGATGTCCGCGCCCAGCGTCCGGAGCTTGTGCTCCATGTGCTCATAGCCGCGGTCCAGATGGTAGATGCGTTCGACCGTGGTCTGGCCGCTGGCCGCCAGACCGGCGATCACCAGACTGGCCGAGGCGCGCAGATCGGTGGCCATGACGGTGGCGCCCAGCAACTGCTCGACGCCCTGGACCACGGCGGTGTGGCCGTCGATCTCGATGTCCGCGCCCATGCGGTGCAGTTCCTGCACGTGCATGTAGCGGTTCTCGAAGATGTTCTCGGTGATGACGGCGGTGCCTTCGGCCAGGGTGTTCAAGGCCATCAGCTGGGCCTGCATGTCGGTCGGGAACCCCGGATATTCGCTGGTGCGAAAGCCCGTCGCCCGGGGTCGGCCCGTCATGCGGGCGCGGATCCAGTCCGGCCCGGTGGTGATGTCCAGCCCGGCATCGCGCAGCTTGTCCAGCACCGCGCCCAGCGTGTCGGGGGCCGCATCGCGCAGGGTGATGTCGCCGCCCGTGGCCGCCACGGCGCACAGGAACGTGCCGGCCTCGATGCGGTCGGGCCCGATCCGGTGGGTGGCGCTGTGCAGGCGATCCACGCCTTCGATGACGATACGGTCGGTGCCGTGGCCTTCGATGTGCGCGCCCATGGCGATCAGGACCTTGGCCAGATCGACGATTTCCGGTTCGCAGGCGGCGTTTTCCAGGACGGTGCGGCCTTCGGCCAGGGTGGCGGCCATCAGCAGGTTTTCCGTACCGGTCACGGTGACCATGTCCGTGAGGATGCTGGCGCCGCGCAGGCGGTCGGCCTCGGCCACGACGAAGCCATGGTCGATGTGGATGCGCGCGCCCATGGCGGCCAGGCCCTTGATGTGCTGGTCCACCGGCCGCTGGCCGATGGCGCAGCCGCCTGGCAGGCTGACCCGGGCGCGGCCGAAGCGCGCCACCAGCGGCCCCAGCACCAGGATGGATGCCCGCATGGTCTTGACCAGTTCGTAGGGAGCCTCCTGGCTGGCGACCTGATCGGCCTGCAGGGTGACGCGAGGTCCGTCGCCGCGCTGCGTGCGCACGCCCATGCGTTCGAGCAGGGTCAGGGTGGTGCCGATGTCGCGCAGGTCGGGGACATTGTCCAGTTCCAGCGGTTCGGCGCTCAACAGCGAGGCGCAGAGGATGGGCAGGGCGGCGTTCTTGGCCCCCGAGATGGAGATTTCGCCGTGCAGCGGCCGGCCGCCCTGGATCAGCAGTTTATCCATTGCTCTTGGCGGCCTCGTATTCCACCGGCGTCAGGGTGCGCATCGACAGGGCGTGGATCTCGGCGCGCATGCGCTCGCCCAGCGCCTGGTAGACCGCCTGATGACGGGCCAGCGTGCGTTTGCCCTCGAAGACGGGGCTGACGATCAGGGCCTCGAAGTGGGCGCCGTCACCGTAGACCTCGAGGTGGTCGCAGGGCAGATTGTCGGCGATGTATTGACGGACGTGATCGGGGGTGGGGGGCATAGGGTCAGCTCCGTAGTTTGTAGCCGCGCCCCAGCAGACGCAGGGCGAACAGGCTCAGGGCCACGGCGACGGCCAGGACGATGGTCAGGCCGCGCCAGGGAGAGATATCGGATGCCGCGAAGAATCCGTAGCGGAAGCCGTCGATCATGTAGAACACCGGGTTCCAGCGCGAGACCTCCTGCCAGAACGGCGGCAGACTGTGGATCGAGTAGAACACGCCCGACAGGAAGGTCGCGGGCATGATCAGGAAATTCTGGAAGGCGGCCAGCTGGTCGAATTTCTCGGACCACAGGCCGGCGATCAGGCCCAGGACAGCGAGGATCCAGCACGACAGCACCGCGAACGTCAGCATCCACAGCGGGGCGCTGACCGGCAGGCGCACGAAGAACAGCGCCACCAGCCAGACACAGACGCCCACGGCCAGCCCGCGGGCCACTGCCGCCAGGATGTAGGCGGAGAAGATCTGGCGGTGCGAGAACGGCGGCAGCAGCACGAAGATCAGATTGCCGGTGATCCGGCTCTGGATCAGGGACGAGGATGGATTGGCGAAGCTGTTTTGCAGCATGCTCATCATCATCAGTCCGGGGATGAGGAAGGCGGTGTAGGAAATCGTGCCATACACCCGCACACGGTCTTCCAGCACGTGGGAAAAGATCAGCAGATAAAGCAGCGCCGTCACCACCGGAGCGGCGATGGTCTGCAGGCCGACCTTCCAGAAGCGCATCAGTTCCTTGTTCAGCAGGGTCGGAAAGCCCGAGCCCATCTCGGGGCGGGCCTGGGAGACGGGGCGGATCACAGCTCGGCCTCCAGCGCGGAATCGTCCATGATGCGCACGAAGGCATCCTCGAGGTCGGTGCCGCCGACGCGCGACATCAGCGCCTGTGTGGTGTCCAGCGCCACGATCTGTCCGGATTTGAGCATCGCGACGCGCTTGCACAGGGATTCGGCTTCTTCCAGGTAGTGGGTGGTCAGCAGGATCGTGTGGCCGGCCTGGTTCAGGCGCGTGATGAAATCCCACAGTGTGCGGCGCAGGTTCACGTCCACCCCGGCGGTCGGCTCGTCCAGGATGATCACGGGCGGACGATGCACCAGGGCCTGCGCCACCAGCACCCGGCGTTTCATCCCGCCCGAGAGCTCGCGCATGTTGGTCTCGGCCTTGTCCAGCAGCCCCAGGTTGTCCAGAATCTCGTCGATCCAGTCGTCGTTGTCGCGCAGGCCGAAATAGCCGGATTGCAACCGCAGGGTCTCGCGCACCGTGAAGAAGGGATCGTAGACGATTTCCTGGGGCACCACGCCCAGCGACTGGCGCGCCCGGCGAAAGTCGTTGACCACGTCGTGGCCACAGACCTGGGCGCTGCCGCGGGTGGCATGGGACAGGCCGGCCAGGATGGAGATCAGCGAGGTCTTGCCTGCTCCGTTGGGACCCAGCAGTCCGAAGAATTCACCATGTTCGACGGTCAGGCTGACATCGCGCAGGGCCTGGAAGCCCGCGGAGGCGGGACGGCCGCTGAGGCGCTCGCGCCAGGTTCGCTGGTGCGGCGCGTAGATTTTGGAGACGTGTTGCAGGTCGAGAGCGGGCATGGCGGGTGATGCGCCCTGAAATGGGCGCCATCTGCCATTATAAGCGGTCGAAGCAGGTGCTTGCCGCCGCCCGGCGCGACGCGCAGCGGGCCCGGCCTGTCCGGACGGGCCGGAACCGCCGCCACGGGCGGCGTGGCCCTTTGCACGGTCCTTGACGCCTGCGCGGAGAGGGCCGTATTCAGTACCCGTGCGGCAGGCCTGAAACCGGTCAGTTTTTCGCGTTCAGGGCCGAGATCAGCCCGTCGATTCCGCTGCGATTGATTTCGGAGGCGAACTGGTTGCGGTAGTTCTGGATCAGCCAGATGCCCTCGACGTTCAGGTCGTAGACCTTCCAGCCGTTGTCCGACTGTGTCAGCCGGTAGTCGACACCGATCGCCGGGCCGTTCTGCTGCGAGATCGTCGAACGCACCACGGCGTCATCGGCCTTGGGATCGCCCCGGAAGGGCTGCAGGGTGATCTGTGTGCCTGACGTCACCCGCGTGAACGCGCCGCTGTAGGTGCGGATCAGGGTGCCCGTGAACGCCTTGACCAGCGCGTCCTGCTGGGCGGCCGAGGCCTGACGCCAGTAGCGTCCCGCTGCCAGGCGCGTGGTCTTGTTCATGTCGATGTACGGCAGCGCGTAGCGGCGCACCAGCGCGGCGATATGGCCGGCATCGCCCTGCAGCGCCTGAGGGTCGGCCTTGACCGCATCGAGCATGTTGTTGGCCACGGCCTCGAGGAAGTCGTTCGGGATGGCCCTGGGGTCGACCGGCCGCTCGGCGGCGCCGGCGGAGGGGGCGGACAGCGCCAGGGCCGCGCCCAGCAGGCACGGACTGATCGTCCGGCGCAGGAAGAGCAGGAATGCAGGAAAACTCATCGTCATCTCCGTGTGACACCCGCCCTCGTGGCGGGGCGGGCCGACGCCCGGGCCGGATGCGGCCCAGGGCGTGCGGGTTCATTTGGGTGTGGCTTCCGGATCATCGTAGACCGGCAGGTTCTGATCGGCCGGTGCCGCCACCTTATCCAGGTCGTCGGTGGTCGTGGCGCGCGCGCGCTGCTGGCGACTGTCCAGCATGGCCTTGCGGCGTTGCAGGTACGCGTCGCGGATGAAGCTGTATTTGTCGAGCGCGATCTTGTCCACCAGACGATCGGCCTCCAGGAGGCTGGCGCGCTGATCCACGAAATACAGGCCCAACAGGGAGTTGCGGGCCGGCACATTGTCGATGGCGAAGACCGCGGTGGTCGGGGTGCCGGGGATGAAGAAGGTGGCGCCGGTGGCCACGGTGTCGCGCACGGTGCTGGGGCCCATGAAAGGCAGCACCACATACGGGCCGGCGTTCAACCCCCACACCCCCAACGTCATGCCGAAATCATTGGGGATTTTGCGCGCCCCGTGCATCGAGGCGAAGTCGATGCAGCCGCCCAGGCCCGCCGTGCTGTTGAACAGCACCCGGCCGAAGGAATCCACGAAATCGCGGCCGCGCCCCTGCAGCAGGCTGTTGATGCCCGACCAGACGTCGCCCAGGTTGCCGAAGATGTTGCTGATGCAGGTCCGGATCGGGCTCGGGGTGATGGTCTCGTAGCCCGTGGCGATGGGCTTGAGCACCGCGCGATCCACCGCATCGTTGAACTTGTACATGCTGCGGTTATAGGATTCCCAGGGATCGTTGGGCGAGGGATGCGGAACCTGCGCGCAACCGGCCAGCAGGGTGGCGGTCGCCAACATCAGTCCGGGACGTGTCCAGCGGTGTTGGGAACGCGGTGTGGCCGTTGGCGGGACGGAGAGGATCATGTGGTATCTCTTGCAGTCGGTATCAATGCGGCATAAAGCAGGATCGAAAGCTTTCAAGTTTGCTTATTGTAAAGGGCGGTCAGCGGCTGGTCCCTGCGTGCTGGCGCCTTGCGCGTTCTGCTTCGTGCCTTCTTTTTCGGCCGAACTGTAGAGGAATTTGCTGATCAGATCCTCCAGCACCACGGCGGATTGCGTGAATTCGATCGTGCCGCCATCGGCCAGGTTCTTGTCGTCGCCGCCCGGGGTCAGGCCGACGTACTGCTCGCCCAGCAGGCCCGAGGTCAGGATCGAGACCGAGGAATCCTTGGGAAAGGCGTAGGTTTCCTGGATGTCCAGTGTGACTGTGGCCTGGAATCGCTGGTTGTCGAAGCCGATGGCGGCGACCCGTCCGACCACCACGCCACTGCTTTTGACCGGGGCGCGGACCTTCAGTCCGCCGACGTTCTCGAAGTATGCATGTACCTGATAGGTGGATGCGAAAGAAAAGGAGCTCATGTTGCCGGCGCGCAACGCCAGGAACACCAGGGCGAGCAGGCCCAGCAGGATGAACAGGCCTACCCAGAAATCGGTTTTTTCGCGTGTCATGAATTCGTTCCGCAGGTTTCGGTTGGCGAACAGTCGGGGTCAGTGCGCGAACATCAGCGCCGTCAGCAGGAAATCCAGTCCCAGCACCGCCAGTGCGCCGCTGACCACGGTGCGGGTGGTGGCGCGCGAGACCCCCTCGGGCGTGGCGCGCGCCGTCCAGCCCTGGTAGAGGGCGATCAGGGTCACGACGACGCCGAAGACCAGGCTCTTGATGACGCCGTTGAGCACGTCGTCGATGACGTCCACGCCGCTTTGCATCTGCGACCAGAAGGCGCCCGGGTCGATGCCGATCAGCACCACGCCCACGAACCAGCCGCCCAGGATGCCGACCATGGAAAACACCACGGCGAGGATCGGCATGGCGATGACGCCGCCCCAGAATCGCGGCGCCAGGACGCGACGGATCGGGTCCACGGCCATGACTTCCATGGCCGAAATCTGTTCGCCGGCCTTCATCAGGCCGATTTCCGCCGTCAGCGATGTACCCGCCCGTCCGGCAAACAGCAGCGCCGTCACCACCGGTCCGAGTTCGCGCGTCAGCGTCAGGGCCACCAGCAGGCCGAGGGCTTCTTCGGAGCCATAGCGGTTCAGGGTGTAGTAGCCCTGCAGGCCCAGCACGAAGCCCACGAACAGGCCCGAAACCCCGATGATCAGCAAGGAGTGGTTGCCGATGAAATGAACTTGCTGGGCCGTCAGGCGCGGGCGGCGCAGCAGCACGCCGCTGCGGGCCAGGAGGGCGCCGAACAGGCGGGCGAAGGCGCCCAGGCCGGTGATCATGGACACGAAACCGTGCCCCAGGGCGGCGATGCGGCGGGCGAGTCCGTTCATGCGGCTTTCCGGGCGGCCAGCCAGCGCTCGAAGGCCGACGTCAGGGGATAGTGAAAGCCGATCGGCCCGTCGGGCCGGCCCTGCAGGAACTGCTGCAGGTATTCGTCCTGCGAGGCCGACAGTTCCGCCGGGGTGCCCTGGGCCATCAGCCGGCCCTGGCCGATCAGGTAGACCTGGTCCACGATGGCAAAGGATTCCGCCACGTCGTGCGTGATCAGGATCGATGCGCAGCCCAGTTGATCGGTCAGCGTGCGGATCAGCTGGGCCGTGATGCCCAGGGAGATCGGGTCCAGTCCGGCAAACGGCTCGTCGTAGAGGATGAGTTCGGGCTCCAGCACGATGGCCCGGGCCAGGGCCACGCGCCGCGCCATGCCACCGGAGATCTCCGAAATCCCCAGGTGCGCGGCGTGCCGCAGGCCCACGGCCTGGAGTTTGTCCAGCACCCGTTCCAGGATCTGTTGCTCGGACATGCGGGTATGTTCGCGCAGCGGGAAGGCCACGTTCTCAAAGACGTTCAGGTCGGTGAACAGCGCGCCGCCCTGGAACAGCACGCCCATGCGCTGGCGCACGGCGCGCAGCGGCTCGCCGCGCAGGCCGGCCATGTCCTGGCCGAACACGCGGATCCGCCCGCCCTGGGGCGGCAGCTGGGCGGTGACCGCCCGCAGCAGCGTCGTTTTGCCCGAGCCCGAGCCGCCCATCATGGCCACGACCTGTCCCGGCATGACCCGCAGGTTGACGTCGCGCAGCACGGTGAATTCGCCGTAGCCGAGCGAGACGCCGTCGAAGACGACGAGAGGATCGGAAGAGGAATTGTTCATCGGGGCAGGGGCATTCACCTGTTCTGTGAGGGGGATTGTACCCGTGAGCCCCTTGTGTTGCTTATTTGCCCTCTCTGAGCAGCCCTCTCTGAGGTCGGTCGGGTTCAGGCCTGCTGGGCCAGGCCCAGTTCGGCGAGCAGCCAGTCGCGGAAGATGCCGATGGTATGCCGTTGCTGGCCGCTGCTGGCGTAGGCCAGGTGGTGGCCTGTGTAGTGAATCTCGCGCTCCTGCCCCGCGAGCGGGCGCACCAGCCGGCCATTCAGGATCTCGCGTTCCGCGAGGCGGGTGGACTCCAGTGCGACGCCCAGGCCATCGGCCGCTGCCGCGATGGCGAGAAAACTGCGGTCGAAGCGGGCCCCTTGCGGGGTGATGATGGGCATTCCGTTGAGCTCGAACCATGAGGGCCAGCGGAACTGCTTGTATTCGCTCTGGATCAAAGGCACCTGAGCCAGGTCCGCGGGATGCCGGATGCGGGCGGCCATCTCCGGACTGCACAGTGGGGTCAGCAGTTCCTCTCCCAGCGGGATGGAAATGGCGCCTTCGGAGCGGGGTTTGCCGTAGGTGATATCGATATCGAATTCATCCGTGCCGAAGCGCACGTAGTCGGTGCTTGCCGCCATGCGCAGATCGATCATGGGGTAAGC
This sequence comes from Castellaniella sp., assembly GCF_047971665.1. Lineage (GTDB taxonomy): Bacteria > Pseudomonadota > Gammaproteobacteria > Burkholderiales > Burkholderiaceae_B > Castellaniella. The sequence continues at coordinate 46,965 of NZ_JBKEAA010000015.1, forward strand.
GGCGAGGAATTTAGACAGGCGTGGCGCCAGCCATTGCGCGGCGAAGCTCGGTGCTGAATGCAGTCGCAGGACGGTGGGGCCGCGCGCCGCGACGGTTTCGATGCCGTAACGTAAATCGTCGAAGGCGCGATTCACGTGCCGATACAGATATCCACCCTCCGGAGTCAGGTGAATTTCTCTTGTGCTTCGCACAAAAAGTCGAATGCCCATGCCTGCCTCAAGTTTGCGGATCGCATGACTGATTGCGCTGGGTGAAAGCGCTAATTCATTGGCAGCATTGCGAAATGATCCGGTTCTGGCCGCCGCTTCAAAGGCGCGCAGCAAGGAAAGAGGAACAGCCTGGAACATGCTCACCTCATCGAACAGGTGAAATCAATTCATCAATTATTGCAGACTTATCGTTTGTCGGGGTAGGACCGGCCACCTACCATGGAATCCAGCATTTCAGAACTGGATCAGGAGACCGAACATGCTATTGAAAGATAAGTCCGTCGTCATTTCCGGGGCCGCTGGCTTGCGCGGAATCGGCTATGCCACGGCGCAATTGTTTGCGCAGCAGGGCGCGCGCGTCGCCATTCTCGACCTGGACCGTGATGCGGCCCGGGCGGCGGCCGACTCGCTCGGAAAAGGGCACCTGGGTCTGGACTGCAATGTGGTCAGCCGTGAGGACTGTCAGAAGGCTGTGCATACCGTCACGTCCGAATTCGGCGCCGTGGACGTGCTCATCAACAATGCCGGGATCACCCAGCCCGTCAAGATCATGGAAATTGATGCAGGCAGCTGGGATCGCATCATGGATGTCAACCTGCGTGGCGTGCTGAACCTGAGCCAGGCGGTGATTCCGGGGATGCGCCGCCGTCGTGCCGGGTCTATCGCCTGCATGTCTTCGGTCTCTGCCCAGCGGGGCGGGGGTATCTTCGGTGGCCCGCACTATTCCGCCGCCAAGGCCGGGGTGCTCGGGCTGGCCAAGGCGATGGCGCGTGAACTGGGGCCCGACAATATCCGCGTCAATTGCGTCACGCCGGGTCTGATCCAGACCGACATCACAGGCGGCAAGCTGACCGACGACATGCGGGCCGAGATTCTCAAGGGGATTCCCCTGAATCGGCTGGGCGAGGCGAAAGACGTGGCCAAGGCGTATCTGTTCCTGGCGTCGGATCTGTCCTCCTATGTGACGGGCGCCGTCATCGATGTCAACGGCGGCATGTTGATCCATGGATGAGGGAGTCATGAACATGCAGAACCTCAAGGAGGTGCCCGTGCGCACACGGGCCCAGATTCTGGCAAAACTGAGCGAGGATGCCTATCGGATCCGCCGCTATGCCCTGCGCATGGGCGAAGTCCAGGGGCAGGGCTATATCGCCCAGGCGCTGGGCATTGCCGACATGCTGGCCGTGGCCTACGGGCATGCGCTGGCCTATCGTCCGGATGATCCGGAATGGGAGGGGCGCGATCGTTTTCTGCTGTCCCATGGACACTATGCCATCGCGTTTTATGCGGCGCTGATCCTTGCGGGCATCCTGCCCGAGAAAGAACTCGAAACCTATGGTTCCGACGACAGCCGTCTGCCCATGTCCGGCATGGCCAGCTATACCCCGGGAATGGAGATTTCGGGGGGATCGCTTGGTCATGGTCTGGCGATCGGTGTCGGGATGGCGCTGGCCCTGCGCCAGAAGAGCAATCCCGCCTTCGTGTACGTCTCGATGTCGGACGGTGAGCTCGATGAAGGGGCTGTCTGGGAGGCCGCCCTGTCGGCTGCGCACCATGGTCTGGGCAACCTGATCAACCTGGTCGACGTCAACAATCAGCAGGCCGATGGCCCTTCGTCTGGCGTATTGGGTTTCGAGCCCCTGGGCGACAAGTGGCGGGCCTTTGGCTGGCACGTGCAGGAAGTCGACGGCAATGACCTGGCGGCTGTCTACGAGGCCTTCAACGCCGCGCGCCAGCACGCGGACGATCAACCGCGCGTCATCCTGTTGCGCACGCGGATGGGCCGTGGTGTTCCGTTCCTCGAAGCACGCGAAAAAAATCATTTCATCCGGGTCGATGAACACGAATGGCAGCAGGCCATCGAGGTTCTCGATGCGCAATACCAGGGAGACCACGCATGAGCCAGACCGCCACCCCTCCGGTCCGCCTGAAGACCTCGGCCATGATCGCCTCGATCGCAGCGGAAGGGCAGACAACACGACCGGCCCCCTTTGGTCATGCGCTGAATGCCCTGGCTGAGCAGCGCCCCGACCTCGTGGGGCTGACCGCCGATCTGTCCAAATATACGGACTTGCACATCTTTGCCGCCGCGCATCCGAAGCGGTTCTTCCAGATGGGCATGGCCGAGCAACTGCTGGTGGCGGCGGCGGGCGGCATGGCCAAGGAAGGCCTGTTGCCGTTCGTCACGTCCTACGCGGTCTTCGCCACCCGGCGCGCCTATGACTTCATCCATCAGATCGTGGCCGAGGAACACCTGAACGTGAAGCTTTGCTGCGCTCTGCCGGGTCTGACGACCGGCTACGGCCCCAGTCACCAGGCGACCGAGGATCTCGCGCTGATGCGCGCCATCCCTGGCATGACGGTGGTGGATCCCTGCGATGCGCTTGACATCGAGCAGGCCGTGCCCGAGATCGCGGCGCATCGCGGACCCGTGTATATGCGCCTGCTGCGCGGCAATGTGCCGGTAGTGCTCGACGAGTACGACTACCGGTTCGAGCTGGGCAAGGCGAAGCTGTTGCGCGATGGCCGGGATGTGCTGGTGATCTCCAGCGGACTCATGACCATGCGGGCGCTGGAGACCGCACAGAAACTGCAGGGCAGCGTGGATGTCGCGGTGCTGCATGTGCCCACGATCAAGCCGCTGGATGAGGCAGCCATCCTGCATGAGGTGCGCCGCAGCGACCGGCTGGTCGTCGTGGCCGAAAACCATGCCGTGATCGGCGGCCTGGGCGAATCGGTGGCCAGCCTGCTCGTCCGTTCCCGCCTGTCGCCGCAATTCCGTCAGGTTGCGCTGCCCGACCGGTTCCTGGATGCCGGGGCGCTGCCGACGCTGCACGATCGTTACGGTATTTCCACTCAGGCATTCGTCCAGTCCATTCAGTCCTGGCTCTAGCCCGGATGCCGGGCGGCGCGCGGAGGAAGCGCCGCTGTACGCGCAGTACCTTGGTTTCGATATTCATAAAGGAGACAACCATGAAGATGACTCGTCGCACATTCGTCCATACCCTGGGTGGCCTGGCCACGATTGCCGCAGCGCCCCTCTGGATCGGACAGGCTCGTGCCGCCACCAAACTCACCCTGGGCCATGGGGCTGCCCCCGGCAACCCGCGCGCCGTGGGCGCCGACAAGTTCGCCGAACTCGTGACGCAGAAAACCGGCGGCAGTGTACAGATCAATGTCGCCGGCTCGGAGCAGCTGGGCAACGACGTCGCCATGCTGACCAGCCTGCGCACGGGTGTGCTCGATTTCACCATCAACAGTCAGGGCGCCACAGGCGGGATCGTCCCTGAGATCAATGCATTGGGACTGCCTTTTCTGTTCCAGGATGCGGATCATGCCTATAAGGTGCTGCAGACCGAGATCGGCGCCAATCTGGCCGGCCGCATGAAAAACAAGGGCCTGGTGCTGCTGGACTGGTGGGATAACGGGGTCCGCCACATCAGCAACAGCAAGCGGCCGATCCAGGCGCCAGGCGACTTGTCGGGCCTGAAGATCCGTACGCCCGCCGATTCCATGACGATCGATATTTTCAAGGCGCTGGGGGCGGCAACCGAGCAGATCGCTTTCAGCGAACTCTATATCGCCTTGCAGCAAGGGGTCGTGGACGGACAGGAGAATCCGCTGGCCAACATTGCCAGCTCAAAAATCTACGAAGTCACGCCCTATATCAGTCTTTCGGCGCACAAATGGGAAAGCACGCCTTTCCTGATGTCGCGCATGGCCCAGGGGCGGCTCAAGGAAGCGGAGATGCAGGCCGTCATGGCAGCTGCCAGGGAAGCAGGAGACCTGCAACGCAGCCTGATGGGAGATGCTGACAAAAAATATCTGGCGCAGTTCAAGGCGGACCAGAGCCTGAAGGTCAATACCGTGAACCGACAGGCTTTCCAGCAGGCGACGGAGTCGGTGAAAGTCGCCTGGCAAGCCAAGCCCTTTGGCGATTTCGTCAAAAAGATCCTGGCGGCAGCTGGATGATGGGGGCCGCCATGAAATCCCGGATTCTTGATTCCGAGCCGCCTTCCCGGGAGGCGGGTGCCACGTGTTCATGGGTGTGGCGCATGACGACCGTGCTCGATGCCGTGATCGCCCGGGTTTGCGAATTCCTGGTGATGGCGACGACGGTGGTACTGCTGGTGTTGCTGGGTGCCAATGTGATCGTGCGATATGCCCTCGAACAAGGAGGCATCGAATGGATCAGTGAGGTTCCGGCCCAGCTGTTTCCCTGGATGATTGCCGCCGGGATCGTGCTTGCCACGCAGCGTGGCAGCCATATCGCCGTCGATTTCGCCTACAAGTTCATGGGTGAGCTGGGCGGTCGCCTGCTGGCGATCGTCATCCAGGTGCTGGTCGCGCTGGCCTATGGCGTACTGTTCACCGTGGCCTGGCAGGTGGCCGACATCGTCTCGGTCGAGCGCAGCCCGCTGCTGGGTATCGCCGGAAGCTGGGGCTACTACGCCCTGATGTTCGCCGCGGCCGGGACGGTATTGAGCAGCCTCACCATTCTGCTGCGGGTCATGCTTGACGGCAAGGATGCGCTTCCACAGCCCAACCCCGAGGAGAGTGCGACATGATGCTCATACTCAGCGTGACGTTTTTCTGCCTGTTGTTCCTGGCCGTGCCGGTGGGCCATGTCCTGATGATCGCCTCCGGTGTGGCGGTGGCCGCCTCCGATTTTCCGCCGCTCCTGGTCATCGCCCAGCAGATGTTTGCGCCCACACAGTCCTTTCCGATGTTGGCGCTGCCCTTCTTCATCCTGGCCGGAAGCCTGATGATGAGCGGCGAGCTGGGGCAGAATCTGATCGACTTCGCCACGACGCTGGTACAGCGCTATCGTGGCGGTCTGGGGTCGGTTTCGGTGGTCGGCTCGGCGGTATTCGGCGGGGTCTCGGGCTCGGCCGTGGCCGATGCGACCGCGTTGGGATCGATGTTGATCCCGTGGCAGAAAAAGGAAGGCTATCCGGCCGGTTTCACGGCGGCCAACAATGCGGCCTCGGCCATGATCGCGGTGTTGATCCCTCCTTCGATTCCATTGATTCTGTATTCCCTGGTCTCGGGGGAGTCGATCAGCGCGCTGTTTTTTGCCGGCGTGCTGCCGGGCCTCATGATCGTGGCCGTCTTTGTGGTCGTCTGCAATCTGTCCGCCCGGATGCGCGATTTTCCCTATCGCCCCACGGCGTTCGATTGGCCCAGGTTCCGGGTGCTTTTCAGGAAGGCCTTGCCGGCCCTGATCCTGCCGATCATGATCCTGGTGCTGCTGCGTTTCGGTGTGGCTACCCCGACGGAGGTCTCGGTCCTGGCGACGCTGTACGCGCTGGCCATGGGGGTATTCGTCTATCGTGACATGACGCTGGCGCGCTTTCGCTCGGCGATCATCAGCGCCGGGGTCTCCACCGGGGTGGTGATGCTGGTGATCATGGGATCGTCCGCAGTCGGGTGGCTGGCCACCTATGCTCAGATTCCGCAAAGCTTTGCCGCCTGGTGCGTGGCGACGCTGAAGGAGCCATGGCTCATCATCCTGGCGATGAACGGCATCATGCTCGTGGTCGGCATGTTCATTGACCTGCCCGCAGCCATCCTGCTGCTGGGCCCGATCTTTGTGCCGCTGGCGCAGACCATCGGCCTCGATACCTTGCAGCTGGGCCTGATGATGGTGCTCAATCTGAGCATCGGGCTGTTCACCCCGCCGGTCGGGACGACCTTGTTCATATCCAGCACCATTGCACGGGTGTCGATCATCCAGGCGACGCGGGAATTGATCCCGTTCTACGGGGCCACGTTGCTGATTCTGGCGCTGTTCAGCTATCTCCCGTTCTTGACGTTGCGTTAGGCAGTGGACACGCGCATCGGGACGCACGACAAGGGCCGGAGCGGGCCAAAGCCCGCCCCGGCCCTTGTCGTGCCGATCCGGCGAGTCGGATGAATGCCGCCCGGTTCAGCGCGGCAGGACCGTCGACCCCATCAGATACTCGTCCACCGAGCGCGCGCATTGGCGTCCCTCGCGGATCGCCCAGACCACCAGCGATTGCCCGCGCCGCATGTCGCCCGCGGCAAAGACCTTGGCCCTGGAGCTGCAGTAATCGTCCGTGTTCGCCCGCACGTTGCCGCGTCCGTCGACTTCGACCCCGAAGGCATCCAGCACCGAGCGCACCGGCGACACGAAGCCCATCGCCAGCAGCACCAGATCGGCCTGGATCTCGAACTTCGAGTCCTTGACCTCGCGCATTTTCATCTGGCCCGTGGCCTTGTCCTTGAGCCATTCCAGGCGCGTGGCGACCAGCTTTTCGACCTTGCCGCCCTTGCCCTCGAAGGCCTGCGTGCCCACCGCCCAGTCCCGCTGGCAGCCTTCCTCGTGCGAGGATGACGTCCGCAGACGGATCGGCCAGTAGGGCCAGGTCAGCAGCTTGTCTTCTTCCTCCGGCGGGCGGAACATCAGCTCGAACTGTGTCACCGACGCCGCCCCCTGGCGGTTGCTCGTCCCCACGCAGTCCGATCCCGTGTCGCCGCCGCCGATCACCACCACATGCTTGCCTTTGGCGCTGATCGGCTTGGCGATGCGGTCACCACGGTTGAGCTTGTTCTGCTGGCGCAGAAAATCCATGGCGAAATGCACCCCGCGCAGCTCGCGGCCCGGCACCGGCAGATCGCGCGGCTGTTCGGAACCGCCCGACAGCACCACGGCATCGTATTGCGCCAGCAGTTCGTCGGGAGTCACGACGGTCAGCCCGTCCTCCGCATGCTCCGCCAGACCCACGTAGGTCGAGGGCAGGAATTCCACGCCTTCGGCCTCCATCTGCGCCAGACGCCGGTCGATGTGGGATTTTTCCAGCTTGAAGTCCGGGATTCCGTAGCGCAGCAGTCCGCCGATGCGGTTGTTCTTTTCGTAGACGGTCACGCTGTGTCCCGCGCGCGCCAGTTGCTGGGCGCTGGCCAGGCCGGCCGGCCCCGAGCCGACCACGGCGACCCGCTTGCCCGTCTTGCGCGCGGGCGGCTGCGGCACCACCCAGCCTTCCTGCCAGCCGCGCTCGATGATCGTGTGCTCGATCGATTTGATGCCGACCGCGACGTCGTTCAGGTTCAGCGTACAGGCGGCCTCGCAGGGGGCGGGGCAGATGCGGCCGGTGAACTCCGGAAAGTTGTTGGTCGACAGCAGCACGTCGAGCGCCCGCTTCCAGTCCTGGCGATAGACCAGGTCGTTCCAGTCCGGGATGATGTTGTTGACCGGGCAGCCGTGGGTGCAGAACGGCACCCCGCAGTCCATGCAGCGCGCGCCCTGGACGCGGGCCTCTTCGTCGGTCAGCGGCGAGACGAACTCTTTCCAGTGACGCAGGCGGGATTCCGAAGCCTCATAGGTCGGCGCGACCCGGGAGAATTCCATGAAACCAGTGATTTTTCCCATGATGCGATGTTCCTTCAGGCGGCCTGGGCCTGGGTCTGGGCGGCCTGCCACAGTTCACCCAGGGCGCGGCGATATTCGATCGGAGTGACCTTGATGAAGGCGCGGCGCGCCTGATTCCAGTCATCCAGGATTTCCCGGGCGCGGAAGCTGCCGGTGGAGCGGAAATGGTTTTCCACCAGCCGGCGCAGGATCATCTCGTCGGTCTCGCGCGGGCTGTGCCGGTCCTGGCTGTGCCAGAACTGCGGTTCATCGGCCTGTCGCTGGGTCTCGTCGGTCTCCAGCGGATCCAGGCGCACCATGCCCGTGTTGCAGCGTTGCGCGAAGACCTTTTTCGGGTCCCAGACATAGGCGATGCCGCCGGACATGCCGGCCGCGAAATTGCGGCCTGTCTCGCCCAGCACCACCACGGTTCCGCCCGTCATGTATTCGCAGCCATGATCGCCCGTGCCTTCGACCACGGCGATGGCGCCCGAATTACGCACCGCAAAACGTTCGCCGGCCACGCCGTTGAAATAGGCCTCGCCGTCGGTGGCACCGTACAGCACCGTATTGCCGGCGATGATGTGATCCGGGCCGAAACCGCGGAAATCATTGGGGGAGCGCAGCACCAGGCGGCCACCCGACAGACCCTTGCCGACGTAGTCGTTGGCCTCGCCGACCAGATCCATGGTCACGCCATGCGCCAGGAAAGCGCCAAAGCTCTGTCCCGCCGAGCCGTTGCACTGGATGTGGATGGTGTCGTCGGGCAGGCCCTCGTGGCCGTAGCGCAGGGCCACCGCTCCCGACAGCATGGCGCCGATGGTGCGGTTGCGGTTGCGCACCGGGGTGATGAAGGACACCTTGTCGCCGCGCTCCAGCGCCGACTTGCTGCGTTCGATCAGTTGATGATCCAGCGCGTGCGCCAGGCCGTGGTCCTGGCCTTCCGTGTGATGCACCGGATCCTCGGTGGGCACCTGATGGAAGATGCGACCGAAGTCCAGCCCCTGCGCCTTCCAGTGATCGATGCCTTTGCGCATGTCGAGCAGGTCCGAACGGCCGATCAGCTCGTCGAATGTGCGGATGCCGAGCTGCGCCATGATCTCGCGTACCTCTTCGGCGACGAAGAAGAAGTAATTGACGACGTATTCGGGCTTGCCGTTGAATTTCTTGCGCAGCTCGGGGTCCTGGGTGGCGACCCCCGTCGGGCAGGTGTTCAGGTGGCACTTGCGCATCATGATGCAGCCTTCGACGATCAGCGGCGCCGTGGCGAAACCGACCTCGTCGGCGCCCAGCATGGCGGCGATGGCCACGTCGCGTCCGGTCTTCATCTGGCCGTCGGCCTGCACGCGGATGCGGTTGCGCAGGCGGTTGAGCACCAGCGTCTGCTGCGTCTCGGCCAGCCCCAGTTCCCAGGGGATGCCGGCATGCTTGATCGAGGACACGGGCGAGGCCCCCGTCCCGCCGTCGTGCCCGGCGATGACCACATGGTCGGCCTTGGCCTTGGCCACCCCGGTGGCCACCGTGCCCACCCCCACCTCGGCCACCAGTTTGACCGAGATCGAGGCGCGTTCGTTGACGTTCTTCAGGTCGTGGATCAGTTGCGCCAGATCCTCGATGGAGTAGATGTCATGGTGCGGCGGCGGGGAAATCAGACCCACGCCCGGCACCGAATAACGCAGTTGCGCGATATAGTCCGTGACCTTGTGGCCCGGCAGTTGTCCGCCCTCGCCGGGCTTGGCGCCCTGGGCCATCTTGATCTGGATCTGATCGGCGCTGCACAGGTATTCGGCGGTGACGCCAAAGCGCCCCGAGGCCACCTGCTTGATGCGCGAGCGCAGCGAATCCCCGGCGGCCAGCGGCACATTGGCGGCGATACGCTCCGCGCCCAGCACGGAAGCCAGGCTGTCGCCCTTGCGCACCGTCGGCTTGCCCGCACGCATCTCGGCGCGGTAGCGCAGCGCATCCTCGCCGCCTTCGCCGGTATTGGACTTGCCGCCGATGCGGTTCATGGCGACGGCCAGCGTCGCGTGCGCCTCGGTGGAAATCGAGCCCAGCGACATGGCGCCGGTGGCGAATCGCTTGACGATTTCCTTGGCGGGCTCGACCTCCGACAAGGGGATGGCCTGGGCCGGATCGACGCGGAATTCGAACAGGCCGCGCAGCGTCATGTGACGGCGCGACTGGTCGTTGATGAGCTGGGCGTATTCCTTGAAGGTCGAATAGTTGTTGGCGCGCGTGGCATGTTGCAGCTTGGCGATCGAATCCGGCGTCCAGAGGTGCTGTTCGCCGCGGATGCGGAAAGCATAGTCGCCGCCCGCGTCCAGCGCATCGGCCAGCACCGGGTCCGCGCTGAAGGCCGCCTGGTGGGTGCGCAGGGCCTCTTCGGCCACCTGGAAGATATCGATGCCCGCGATGTTGCTGGGTGTGCCGGTGAAGTATTTCTTGACCAGGCTGTCGTGCAGGCCCACGGCCTCGAAGATCTGCGCGCCGGTATAGGACATGTAGGTCGAGATGCCCATCTTGGACATGACCTTTTTCAGGCCCTTGCCGATCGCCTTGATGTAGTTTTCCGTGGCCTTGGCCGGGTTGGTGAGCGCCGCCGGCGCGCCGGGCTCGGCATGGGGGCCGATCCCCGCGGCGAGCGTTTCCAGGGCCAGCCAGGGGTGCACGGCCTCGGCGCCGTATCCGCCCAGCAGCGCGAAATGGTGCGTCTCGCGCGCTGAGCCGGTTTCCACGATCAGGCCGGTGCGTGTGCGCAGTCCGGCGCGGATCAGATGCTGGTGGATGGCCGACGTGGCCAGCAGCGCGGGGATCGCGACATGCTCGGCGTCCACGCGGCGGTCGCTGATCAGCAGGATGTTGTGGCCGCTGAGCACTGCATCGGCCGCGGTCGCGCACAGCGAGGCCAGGCAGGCCTCGATCCCCTCGCGGCCCCAGGCCACCGGGTAGACGATGTCCAGTTCGCAGCAGCGGAACTTGTCGCCGGTCTGGCGGCTGATGTGCCGCAATTGCGCCATGGCGGCCTGATCCAGCACCGGCTGGCTGATTTCCAGGCGCAGCGGCGGATTGACGTTGTTGATGTCCAGCAGGTTGGGCTTGGGGCCGATGAACGACACCAGCGACATGACCATCTGTTCGCGGATCGGGTCGATCGGCGGATTGGTCACCTGGGCGAACATCTGGCGGAAATAGTTGTAGAAGGGCTTGGGCCGGTCCGACAGCACGGTCAGCGGTGCGTCGTTGCCCATCGAGCCGATGGCTTCCTCGCCGTTCTTTGCCATGGGCTCCAGAATGAACTTGAGGTCCTCCTGGGTCCAGCCGAATGCCTGCTGGCGGTCCAGCAGGCTGGCGGACGGCGCGGGCGGGTCATCGGCTTTCAGGGCGGGCAGGTCGTCGAGCTTGAGGCGCAGGCGTTCGATCCATTGCGGATAGGGGTGCGCGTTGGCGAGCTGGGACTTGATCTCCTCGTCTTCGATAATGCGGCCCTGCTGCAGGTCGATCAGCAGCATGCGCCCGGGTTGCAGGCGCCATTTCTTGACGATGCGGTGCTCGGGGATCGGCAGCGTGCCGGCCTCTGACGCCAGGACCACCATGTTGTCGTCGGTGATCAGATAGCGCGCCGGACGCAGGCCATTGCGGTCCAGCGTGGCGCCGATCTGGTGACCGTCGGTGAAGGCCACGGCGGCGGGGCCGTCCCAGGGTTCCATCATGGCGGCGTGATATTCGTAGAAGGCGCGCCGCGACTCGTCCATGTCGGCGTGCTGCTCCCAGGCCTCCGGGATCATGATCATCATGGCGTGGGCCAGCGAATAGCCCGACATGACCAACAGTTCCAGACAGTTGTCGAAGGTGGCGGTGTCGGACTGGCCCTCGTAGACGATGGGGTAGAGCTTGCCCAGGTCTTCGCCCAGTACGGCCGAGCTCATCGCGCCTTCGCGGGCGCGCAGCCAGTTGAAGTTGCCCTTGACGGTATTGATCTCGCCATTGTGGGCGATCATGCGGTAGGGGTGCGCCAGCGGCCAGGCCGGGAAGGTATTGGTGGAAAAGCGCTGGTGCACCAGCGCCAGGGCCGAGATGGCGCGGGTGTCGGCCAGATCCCGGTAGTACACGCCCACCTGGTTGGCCAGCAGCAGGCCCTTGTAGACGACGGTGCGCACCGAAATCGAGGGCACGAAATATTCCTGCCCGTGCGCGAGCTGCATGCGCTGGATGGCGTGGCTGGCGGTCTTGCGGATGACGTAGAGTTTGCGCTCCAGCGCGTCGGGCACCATGATGTCGGGGCCGCGGCCGATGAAAAGCTGGCGGATGACCGGCTCGCAGGCGCGCACGGTGGGCGACATGCGCATGTCGCGATCCACGGGGACGTCACGCCAGCCGAGCACGACCTGACCCTCATCGCGCACGGCGCGCTCGAGTTCGCGCTCACAGGCCAGTCGTGAGGCGGTTTCCTTGGGCAGGAACACCATGGCCACGCCGTAGTCGTCGGGCTGCGGCAGGGTGACGCCCAGGGCGGCCATTTCCTCGCGGTAGAGCTGGTCGGGGATCTGGATGAGGATGCCCGCCCCGTCGCCCATCAGTTCATCGGCGCCGACCGCGCCCCGATGATCGAGGTTTTCCAGGATCTTCAGGGCCTGTTGAATGACGGAATGGCTCTTGTTGCCCTTGATGTGGGCGACGAAACCGACCCCGCAGGCGTCGTGTTCTTGTTCGGGACGGTAAAGACCCTGGGCGGTCGGCAGGCCGGGGGGACAGGAGACGGGTTGGGTCATGTTCGGGACTCGCAAAGCGGAATACGGAGGCCGCAACGAGCGGCAGAAGGTGGACGTTACCGCCCCAAGTCCTTACTGACAATAGGTTTTCAGATGATCCGTCCCTATTTATTATTATCCATATATCTTGATATAAAATATAGGGACGGATCAAAGTCAATGAAAGAAAAACAATGCCATGATGCGATTGCTTTAAGTATAGAAGGTGATCTCCAGGGCGAACAAATGAAGGCCCCGCCCTGGAGTGTGGTGGCGCCGTCGAGTCAGCGATCCAGCGTCGCGCCGCCATCGACCCGCAGATCGTGCAGGGTGATGTGGCTGGCCTGGTCCGAGAGCAGAAACAGGACGGCAGCGGCGATTTCATCGGGCCGGGCGATCTTCGCCAGGGGAATGCCCAGGCGCCAGCGGCCCGGATCGCCGGCGATCACGGCTTCGCGCGAACTGCCCAGCGCCCACATGGCCTGCTGCATGGCGGTATCGGTGGAACCGGGCGAGACGATGTTGACGCGGATGCCGTGCGGGGCCAGCTCCAGGCCCAGGCAGCGGCTGAATTGGGTCGCGGCTGCCTTGGAGGCGGCATAGGCCGCCATGCCCGCGCGCGGCGTGGTGGCGGCGTTCGAGCTCACGGTCACGATCGCGCCTTCGCGGCGCTCGCGCAGGCGCCGGGCGACGGCGCGGCAGACATGAAAGACTCCGGTGGCGTTGATGTCGAAACAGCGCTGCCATTGCGCGTCGGTCAGCTCGGCGACCTCTCCCATTTCCAGCACGCCGGCGACACTGGCCAGGCCGTGCAGCGGGCCCTGGGCCGCCTCGGCCTGAGCAATGACCTGATCGACCCGTCCGGCATCGCGCACATCCAGAGGGGCGGTCCACAGGCGGGCGGACCGACTGGCGTGACCCGGTGCGTCCTGCGCGGCGTGTGTGTGCAGGCGTCCCAGACCGGCCTCGTCGAGATCGACGGCCGACACGCGGGCGCCGCGGGCGATCAATTGACGGGCAACGGCCGCGCCGATCCCGCTGGCCGCGCCGGTGACAAGCAGGTGGCGGTCCTGAAAATCGGCAAGGGGGTGCGCGGCTGCGCCGAGGCGGCCTGGATCGGACGGGGTGTTCATGCGTGAGTCTCCCGGGAGAAGGTGGCGGCGGCGTTCGAGGCCAGGGCGGTGAGAATTTCGTCGACCGTCAGGCTGACCCCGCAGCGTTGCGCGACATGCGTGATGGCCATGTGATGATCCTGCGGGCTGAAGTCCGCGCAGGCATCGATCGCCAGAAAGGGCTGGATGTCCTGCATGAAGGCCTCCAGCGCGGTGGCCAGGCAGCCGATGTGGGCATAGACGCCCGTGATGATGAGCTGATCGCGGCCCAGCGCGTGCAGCCGTTCCCGCAAGTCGGAGCGCTGAAAGGCGCTGTAGCGCCATTTGGTCAGCACGGTGTCGTCGGGATGCGGGCTCAGCGCCGGAACGATGCGCGCGCCGGCCTGGTGCGCCGGCGCGGTCAGGCCCGGTCCCCAGAAATCGTTCAGCAGCGCCCGGTCGGCCTCGGGCTGCACGGGCGGCTGCGCCGTGTAGAACACGGGGATGCCCTGGTCGCGGCAGCGCTTGCGCAGGCGGTCGATGGCGGCGATCAGGTCCGGGATCGGGGCTTGCGTCACATCGTATTTGCCCAGGAAATAGTCCTGCATGTCGTGGATCAGCAAAGCGGCGCGGCGCGCGTCCGGGCGCCAGCCCACGCGGTTGCTCACGGGTTGGCGGGGCATGGCATAGGCCGCCAGGGAAGGAATGCTCATGAGACGGGACTCCGGGAAGAATGGATCGAGGGCGCCGGGCCATGCGTCAGAGGCCGTGGGGAGGAAACGCGCCGGGAACGGTTCAAACGAGCCCCAGCGCGTCCAGCACGGTCCGCAGTTTGTTGCCGGTTTCCTGGTATTCGAGCGAGGGAACCGATCCGGGCACGATGCCGGCGCCCGCCGACAGCGTCAGCCGGGAGCCGTGGGCGTGCGCGCAGCGGATCGCGACGGCCCAGGCGCCGTCGCCGCTGGCGTCGCACCAGCCTGCCGCCCCGGCGAAATATCCGCGCTCGAACGGTTCGAGCGCCGCGATGGCGCGCCGGGCGTCGGCCGTGGGCAGACCGCAGACGGCGGGTGTGGGATGCAGCGCGATGGCCAGGTCCAGGGCGCTGATCGCGGGATCGGCCAGTTCCCCCTCGATCCGGGTGCCCAGGTGCCAGAGCCGGGCCGTCGATGTCAGGCCCGGTTGCGCCGGGATGTCGAGCCTGCGGCACAGCGGCCGCAGCGCGGCCTCGATGGCCTCGATCACGACTGCATGTTCCAGCCGGTCCTTGGGCGAGTCCAGCAGCGCCCGGGCGATGCGGGCGTCCTCGGCGGCATCGGCGTGGCGCGCGGCGGTGCCCGCCAGCGGGTGAACCTGGACCCGGCGGCCTTCCCGGCGCACCAGCAGTTCCGGGCTGGCCCCCAGAAAATAGATCTCGCCGGTGTCGGACACGGGCAGCGCATAGGTGTGGCCGTGCGGGCTGGCCTGCCACAGCCGCGCCAGCACCTCGGGCAGGTTCAGCGGCCGTTCCAGTTCCAGTTCCAGGGTCCGGGCCAGCACCAGTTTGCGCAGGCCGGTGTTCAGGCCCAGTTGTTCGAGCGCCGCGCAGACACCGCGTTCGTAGCCGGCCTGATCGGGTTGTTCCCGGCGCCGGAGGATGGCGCAACCGCGCGGCGCGGACAGACCCGACGGCGCCGTGAGACGGCGCAGGGTCCGGGGCACGCGCAACAGGGCCGGCGCCGGCCCGGCCGGGTCGTAGGGCAGCAGGCCCAGCAGCAGGGGCCGGGCGTCGGGCGCGCAGGTGGCGCCGGCGGGATCGGTCGTGCGGGCCTCGCGGGTCTCATCCCGCGTGGTGGCTGCCGTTTCGGCGTACCGGGCGGCCGCCTCGACGAGCAGGTCGGCGGCGCAGGCCGCCACATTCTCGCGCGCGGCGGCTTGCAGCAGGCAGCCCTGGCCGTGCAGGCCTTGTCCCCGGGCGGTGAACAGACTGTCGCCGGGCCGGAAGCCGGCCAGAACGCCAGCGTCCGCAGCCGGGAGAGGGCGAGCGGGCAGGTCCATGATCAGCGACGGGGCTCGATGCGCACCAGACGGTCGCGGCGCGGGTCGTTCCGGCTCTTTTTCACCATCACCCAGGCGGTGCCCTGCGGATCCAGTGCGATATGGTTGGGGGCGGACCCGGTGTTCACCTGAGCCTGGATCTCGCCCTGGTCATCGACGACGGTGACACTGCCCGCGCCGCGATTGGCGACGTATGCCAGGCGATGCATCGGATCGAAGGCGACATTCAGGGCGCCCGCCCCGGTCGCGATCCGGCGCAGCGCCTCGCCGTTGCGGGCATCCAGCACGGTCAGGTCACCGGATTTCTGGGCTGTCACATAGATCTGCTGCGCCTTGTCATCCACGGCGATGCCCGCGCCGCCCTGGGCGCCGGGGACCGTGTAGCGGGCGACCTGACGGCCCGAGGCCGTGTCGACGGCAAAGACTTCCGAGGTGTTCAGGCTGACGGTATACAGGCGCTGGTGATCGGCGTCCAGCGCCAGGCTCATGGGCTTGGGCGCGTCGCCGGCCCCGGTCAGCGCGATGTCCGGCAGTTGTTGCAGCGTGACGCTGTCGAACACATGGATCAGGTTCGAGGCGGGCGAGGAGACGTAGGCCCGGCGATGCGCCGTGTCGATCACGACATCGCGTGCGTGGGGCGTCACCTCGTCGGGGAACTGCTTGACCAGGGACAGGTCCGATTGCCGGTAGACGGCGACCGAGCCGCTGCGGGTGTTCGTGGCCCAGATCTGGCCGCGGGTCTCGTCCACGGTCAGGCCATAGACGGCCTGTACCTGCCCGTCGGTCCGGCTGGCTTGCGCGGCTGGCGTGATGGCGTTGACGATGTGCAGGCTGGCGGGGTCGATGACGAACAGGCTGGAGGTCTTCACGGGCGGGCGACCGACCGCCGCCGCCGCGTACAGCTGCTGCGTGCGGGGGCTGTAGACGCTCTGGTAGACGCCGGCGGGCATTTCAGCGGTTTGCGCCACGAAAGACCAGGCCGGCGACGTCGGCTGCGGCGCAGCCGGTGTCTGGGTAGCCTGCCGGGTCGTGGTGCAGCCAGCCGCCAGAGCCAGGGCCATGCCGGCCAGCAGGATGCGGGCGCTGCGATGCCCTGTCGGATGCGGGGTGGAGGAAGTGTGCATGTGGTTGCCTCGTGCAGTCGTATGAAACATCAAAGGAACAAAGAGATTCAGGAGGGCGTGTCCATCGTGATGCCGTGGTCGGCGGTCCTCAGGCAGGCGTCCAGGAAGGGCGCGATATGCGCGGTCGCAGCGGCACCTGGCAGGCCGGCGTGGGTGCTGGCCACGGTCCGTCGGATCAGGCTGCCGACATGCGGCTGCCACAGATCAGGATCCAGGCCGGTGGCGGCGGCGTCCAGGGCGGCCTGGAAATGCAGCGCCGTGCCGGTGTAGGGCCGGTGCCGGTGGCCGCGCACCAGGCGGTTGGTGTGGCCCACGGTTTCAAAGACCGCGTCCAGGCGCGCGTCGGACAGTTCTCCCAGCGGATGACCCTGGGCGCGCAGGAATTTGATGACGCCGCGCCGGTTCAGCCGGTCTGCGGACAGCGCTTGCGGATCGGCGCCGGCGATGTGCAGCAGCGCCCTGTACAGGTCGTCGTCGGTGGGTTCCTGACGGTGGCGCCACGCCTCGCAGGGGTAGGCGTCCAGCAGCGCGACGACTCCCACGGGCAGACCGCGCGACTGGAGTTCGGCGGCGACCGCCTGCGCCAGGATGCCGCCCACGGACCAGCCGGCCAGGTGGTAGGGGCCTTCGGTCTGCAGCGACAGCACCTGATCTGCATATGCCTGCGCCAGAGCCGCCAGCGTATCGGCCGGCGGCTGGCCGTTCAGGGCCAGGGCGCGCGCCTGCAGGCCGTGGACCGTGCGCGCGGTGGGCAGCGCGCGGGCCAGGGTGCCGTAGCACCAGGACAGGCCGCCGGCCGGGTGGATGCAGAACAGCGCCGGGCGGCCTGGCGCTTCGCGCAAGGTGACGACGGGGCCAAAGCCGGCCTGTCCGGCGCCGGTCGCGCGTCCGGTCCCGTCCTCCAGGTGGGCTGCCAGACGCGCAACCGTGGGGTACTGGAAGACCGTGCCCAGGGTCAGATCGTGCGTGTCGCGCAGCGCCAGGGCGAGGCGGGCCGCCAGCAGCGAATGTCCGCCCAGGGCAAAGAAATCGTCATCCGCGCCCGGCAGTTCCGATAGGCCCAGCACGGCGCGGAAAGCCTCGGCGACCTGGTGTTCGGCCTTGCCGCGCACCGGTCGTGCCGTGTCCCGCTCCGCGAGATGCGGCGCGGGCAGCGCCTTGCGGTCGAGCTTGCCGTTGACCGTCACCGGCAGCGCCGGCAGCGGCAGCCAGGCGCTCGGCACCATGTAGTCCGGCAGTTGCGCGGCCGCATGGGCGGCCAGCCGCCCGTCCTCGAAGGGACGGCCGGGCACGGTCACCACGTAAGCCGCCAGCAATGTCTGGCCGGGGCGATCCTCGCGGGCCAGGACGGCCACCTGGGCGACATCCGGGTGCGTGGCCAGCACGGCCTCGATCTCGCCCAGTTCGATGCGCTGACCGCGCAGCTTGACCTGGTGGTCCAGGCGGCCCAGGTAGATCACGGCGCCGTCATCGCGCCGCATGGCCAGATCGCCGGTGGCATACAGGCGCTCGTCCGGCAGCCCCGCGGGCGCCGGGATGAAGCGCTCGGCGGTCAGGTCAGCCCGGCCCAGGTAGCCGGTCGCCAGCTGGCGACCGCCCAGATGCAGGTGGCCGGGCGTGCCGGGCGGGACGGGGCGCAGTCGCGTATCCAGGATGTGCAGCCGGGTGTTCCAGACCGGCCATCCGATGGGCACGGGCTGGCTGTCATCGTGGGCGTCGGCCGGCCAG
Organism: Castellaniella sp.; assembly: GCF_047971665.1. Taxonomy (GTDB): domain Bacteria; phylum Pseudomonadota; class Gammaproteobacteria; order Burkholderiales; family Burkholderiaceae_B; genus Castellaniella. The sequence continues at coordinate 65,272 of NZ_JBKEAA010000015.1, forward strand.
TACGACACGTCCACGGCGGCTTCGGTCGGTCCGTAGAGATTATGCAGTTCCGCCTGGATCGTGTGGTGGAACCGGTCGCGCAAGGCCGCGGGCAGGGCCTCGCCGCTGCAGAACACCAGCCGGGTGTCCAGCCCCCGGGCGGCGGGTTCGTCCAGCACGGCGGCCAGCATGGACGGCACGAAATGCATCACGGTGATGTGTTGTTCGCGCACCAGGCGGCACAGCCAGGCCGGGTCACGGTGCGCGTCGGGCGGCGCGACCACCAGACAGGCACCGCTCAGGAACGGCAGGAACAGTTCCCAGACCGAGACGTCGAAGGTGGCCGGTGTCTTTTGCAGGATGCGGTCCCGGGGACCGATGGCGTAATGTGCGCGCATCCATTCCAGGCGGTTGACGATGGCCGCGTGAGACACGATGACGCCCTTGGGCGCGCCGGTCGAGCCCGAGGTGTAGATCACATAGGCGGGGTCCGTCTCCCGCAGGTCTCGTGGGCCGGTCTCGTGCGGTTCCGCGCTTGGCGCGTCCGCTGCCGGGGCATTCGTTGCCATAGGCTCGGCGCTCGGGGTCCGGACGGCCGGATTCCCGGTTTTCAGCATTTCGGCGGCCAGGGCGTCGACCGTCAGCGGCCGGGTGTCCAGTCCCGCGCACAATGACTCAGGGCCGATCAGGACCCGGGCGCGGGCATCGCACAGGATGCCGCGCAGCCGCGCCGCCGGCTGGCGCGGGTCCAGGGGCAGGTAGGCCGCGCCGCTGCGCAGGATCGCCAGCAGGCACAGCACGCGCCGGGCCGAGCGCGGCAGCGCCACGGCCGCCAGGACGCCGGGGCCGCAGCCCAGGGCGCGCAGGCGCTGCGCCGCGCGCGCCGTCCAGGCGTCGATGTCGGCATAGGTCCAGGTGCCGGTGTCGTCCTCCAGGCCCGCGCGGGCGGGGGCGGCGCGCAATTGCGCCTGGATGCGTGACCAGAGCGTGCCGGCGGGAACGGAGTGGTCGGTGTGGTTCGGCGTCAGCGCCCAGCGTTCGTGTTCATCCGCCGTCAGCGTGGGCACGTCGGCCAGCCGGGGCGCGGCCAGGGCGGACATCAGGAAGGCGGTCAGGCGTTGCAGGTGCGCCCGGACCCGGTCCTGTGGGTACAGGTCGGGATGCGCTTCGATTTCGATGCGCAGGCCGCCGCCATCGGGCGCCGCCCGGAAGCTGAAGGTCAGGTCTTCGACTGGCCCCGTGCACAGCACGGCCTGGGCGGCGTCCAGGCCCGCCGCCGCGTAGGGCGCGTCGAAGGGCAGGATGTTCAGGATCGGGCCGTGCAGGCGGGGCAGGCCGCCCGGCAGTGCGAGGTCGCGGCGCAGGTGTTCGGCCCGGTAGCGGCTGTGACGCCGCAGGGCCCGCAGCGAACGGGCTGCGTCCCGCAGGGTTTCGGCCAGCGGGGTCTCCTCGTCCGGTGTCCAGACCCAGGGCAGCACATTCATCACGGTCGCCACGGCCCGCGCGCTGCGACTGCCCAGGCGGCCCATGGCGGGCACACCGGTCACACAGGCGGACGGCCCCAGATGGCGCGCCACATAGGCGGCGCCCAGAGCGGTGAGAATGTCGGGCCAGCCGACTTCGCAGGCACCTTCCGTGGCCCGCAGCGCCTCGATCAGCGCGGCGGGCGCGTCGAATTCGAGACGCCGGCAGCCATGGGCGCTGAGGGCCGATTCGGCGTTCAGACTGGCGGCCGGCACATGATCCGCGCAGTGCGACAGCCAGAATTCACGGGCCTGAGCGCGTTTCGGGTCGTTGCGCCAGGTGAGGTCTTCATCCAGGACCGGCATCAGCGGCGCCAAGGGCGGCTCCCGGTCGGCGACCGGCTCGCCCAACGCCCGGTACAGGCGGATGGCGCGGCCTTCGATCAGGGCCATGCCGTAGCCGTCGGCCGCCAGGTGGTGGACGCGCTGGTACCACAAGGCCAGGGCCGGCCCGCACAGGAACAGGACCTGACGCGACAGCGGGTCGCGCGCGGGGTCCACGGGGCGGTGCAGGTCGTCCTGGATCCAGCGGTTCGCCTGCGCGTGCGCCTGTGTCTCGGACAGCGTGCGCAGATCGCGGATCTCCAGGCGTGGCGCGCGGGCCGGGTCGATGCGTTGCGCGGGGCCGTCGGGGCGGTCCTCGAAATGCAGGGACAGCGATTCGGCTTCGGCCAGCGCCTGATTCACGGCCTGTTCGAAACGCGGCACATCCAGCGGGCTGCGCAGGGTGGTGCAATGCGCCGGATTGAAGATCGGATTGGCCGGGTCCAGGCGCTGGGCGTACCAGAGGCCCTCTTGCGCCTCGGTCAATGGCCGCCAGGGGTTCATCATGCGTCGCGGGTCTGGCTGCCGGCCACGATTGTCCACCAGTGCGCCAGCGTGGCATGGGCGGCCAGATCGGCGAATTCCAGCGATGCGCCGGCCTCGCGCCATTGAGAGGCGAGTTTCATGAGGCGCATGGAATCGAGGCCCAGGTCCATCAGGTTGTCGTCGTCCTGGATGTCGGCGGGCGATTCGTGCAGGATGCGCGCGATGTCGGCGCGCATGGATTCGAGGCTCAGAGCGGTCATGTCGGGGAGGTCATCTCGAAGAAAGGACAGATCGGCACGATCAAAAAACGGGTCGGCGCGAAGCAAGTGCGGGTCGGTGCGCGGTCAGCGCGCGCCGGGGCGCGGGAGGGGCGGACTGGTTCACGGCGCGGCGTGCTCCTGCGCCAACAGCTGGGCGCGCAATTGGGCGCGCAGGGCCTTGCGGCTGATCTTCAGGGCGGCGGTGGCGGCGAAGGCTTCCACGAACACGATCTGATCGGGCACCTTGAAGTCGGCGATGCCGCGCGCGCGGATCCAGCGCTTCAGGTCCGCGGGTCGAGGCCGCTCGCCCTTGGGAATGATGAAGGCGCAGCTGCGTTCGCCCAGATAGTCGTCCGGCACGGAGACCACGGCGGCGTCGAAGACCTGTGGGTGCGACAGCAGGTGGTCTTCGATCTCCTCGGCGGAAATCTTTTCGCCGGCGCGGTTGATGTGGTCGCCCGCGCGGCCCTGGACTTCCAGGTAGCCCTCCGGGGTCATGCGCACCACATCGCCGGTCCGGTAGAAGCCGTCCTCGGTGAAGGCGCGCGCGTTGGCCGGCGGGTTGTCATGGTAGGCGCGGATCGTGTAGGGGCCGCGCGTCAGCAGGTGGCCCGCCTGGCCCGGTTCGACCGGCCGGCCCTCGTCGTCGAGGATCAGGATCTCGTCGTCCGGGCTGATGGGGCGGCCCTGGGTCTGGATGATCCGTTCTTCCGGGTCGTCCAGGCGGGTGTAGTTCACCAGGCCTTCGGCCATGCCGAAGACCTGTTGCAATGTGGCGCCCAGGGTCGGCCGCACGCGGCGGGCGATTTCGGCTGACAGCTTGGCGCCGCCCACCTGGATGACGCGCAGGCTGCCCAGATCGTGCGCCGTGCCGGTCGTCGCGCGGCCCAGCCATTGCAGCAGCAGCGGCGGGACCAGGCTGGTGACCGTGACACGCTCGCGCTCGATCAGGGCAAAGGCCGATTCCGGGTCCGGCGAGGGGCAGAGCACCACCCGTCCCCCGGCGTACAGCGTGCCCAGAAAACCGGGCGAACTCATGGGGAAATTGTGCGCGATCGGCAGCACGCCCAGGAACACGGCATCCGGCCCCAGTCCGCAGATGCGCGCCGATTCGCGCAGTGTGTAGATGTAGTCGTCATGTGTGCGCGGGATCAGCTTGGACAGCCCCGTGCTGCCGCCGGAAATCTGCAGGAAAGCCACGTCCGTGCCCTGCGAGACACTGGCCGGAACCGCCTGGCTGTCGGTGGCGTAAAGCGTGTCCAGGCGCGGGAACGGGAGAGGCTGGGCCTGTCCGTCCCGGGTTGATGAGGTGTGGTCGGGGCTGACGATCCAGACATGTTCGACACGGGGCTGACGGGTCTGGAGTTTCTGTGCCAGCGCCGGGTAGTCGAAGCCGGCCTGCGCGGCGGTCACATACGCGCGCGCCCCCGAGCCCTGGGCGAAATGCTCGATTTCGGTGATGCGGTGGGCGGGCAGGGCATAGACCGGAATCAGCCCGGCGCGGAACAGACCCATCGCCACGGCAATGAAATCGGGGATGTTCGGCAGGTGCATCAGCACGCGGTCGCCCGGCCGCAGGCCGGCGTTCAGGAATCCGGCCGCCAGCGCGCTGGCGCGGCGGTCCAGTTCGGCATAGGTCCAGCGCTGATCGCCGCCCACCACCGCCAGACGGTCCGGGTGGGCCGTGGCGCGTTTGCGCAGCCAGGCGCCGAAGGTCTCATTGCGCCAATGGCCGGCCGCCCGGTAACGCGCGGCGAACGCCTCGGGCCAGACCTGGATGGGCGGGGGCGGCTCGGCGTGTATCAGGCCGTCCGTCCGGGCGGCATCGACGTTCGGCGGAATGGAGGTCGTCATAGTGCGGGCTTCAATATTCGAACATTCATTCTGATAATGAGAATGATTATATGCCCCAAAAACCAGGAAGGCAGCACGGAGTTTCAGGTTGTCGTCAGGTCGGCGGGCCGCTGTCCCGATCCGCCCGGTCCAGCCAGTCGGCCAGGGTCAGTTGACGCAGCGACCAGATGTCCGGGGGCGGCTCGTCGCAGGTCGTGGGACGCCCGGCGGATGAGGCCGCCACAGGGGATGACGTCACAGGAGAGGCGGCCACCGGAGATGCCGCCGCGCGCGGCAGGCACAGGGCGGCGCAATCGTGCGGATCGGCCCACAACAGACAGACCCAAAGACCATCGACTTCAGGCCGGCCGGCCACCGTGGTCCAGCCCGCGGCGCCGGAGGCCGACAGCCGCAGCGTGCCGGGCTCGATGGTCAGCCCCAGTCCGCAGGCCTTGAGCACGGCTTCGCGGCGCACCCAGTCGGCGCAGAAGGCCTGAGGGCTGGGCAGGGCGGCGGCGCCGCGCGCGTCCGGTGACGGATGGCCGGTGATCTGTCGCCATAGGGCCGTGTCCACCTGATCCGGACAATGCTCCACATCCACGCCCAGCGGGCCGGGGCCGATGCCGGCCAGGATGAGGTCGCCGCTGTGCGCGAGGTTGAAGTGCGCCGGGTAGCGTGTTTCGTGCCGCACCAGAACGGGTTTACCGTTCAGCCCCGTGCCCAGGGGAACGGCGGTTGGCGCCAGTCCCAGGCGGCGGCCCAGCAGGCGGCGGATCAGGGCGCGGCCCACCAGGCTGCGGCGGCGGTCATCGGCGCGTTGCAGCCGGGTGATCCAGCGCCATTCGGCCTCGGGCAGATCCCGGCGCAGCCGCTCGATCCCGGCAGCGTCCGGCAGTCCCCGGGATAGAAACAGCTGGTAGGTGTCAGGCGGCGGCAAGGGTCACCGCCCGCAGCGCGCCCGCCCGCAGCGCATCGCCATGGTGAATGCCGTCCAGTGGTTCCAGTGCGCAATCCAGCCAGGCGAGGCGCATCAGGCGCTGGCACAGCGCCTCCAGCCGGGGCAGGGTCGGAATGCCGTCGTCGGGATGACGTGGGTGCGCAGGGTCGGCCGGGCTGGAGTACCAGCGCTCGTGCGTGCCTGCCATCAAGGTCAGCCGGACCGGTCGCGACGGGAGGGGAGACAAGCCGATGGAGTCCGGCGCGCGCGGCTGCGCGGCCGGCAGCCCGTCGAGCAGGGCCTCTATCCAGCCGTCGCGCCACCAGAGCGAGGGACTGGCGCAGATCGTATGGTCGAACCGGCCTGGATGGCGGATCAGCGCATAGAGCGCGCACAGGCCGCCGTAGGAATGGCCGTACAGACTGCGGCGGGCCGGGTTCAGGCGCGTTTGCGTGCCGGCCCAGTCCAGCATGGGGCCCAGCAGTGCGTCCAGGAAGGCATCCGCCCCGCCACATGACCATTCGGGCCGGCGCGGATCGGGCCAGCCGCTGCCGTCCGGGGCGGGCGGTGTGTAATCCAGCGTGCGGCGGGCCAGGATCTGTTGCCGTCCGTCCGTCCGGGACAGTGAATCGGGGGTGTCCTGCGCCCTGTCCGGCCCCTGGTCGTGGCCTGGCAGCAGGATGGCGCAGGCCGGGCCGGGTCCGGAGGACAGAGGCAAGGGCCAGAGCCAGTCGCCATCGAGCAGGACCAGCAGCGGCCAGCCTTCGGCGGGCGGCGGGCTGTCCGGAACCCGCAGGCGCAGCCGACGCGCGGCGGGTGTGCCGCAGGCCAGCACGGTCTGGCGCAGGCTCATCGGCCCGGCCCGGCGTCGGGTTTCAGGTCCACCAGATAGGTGCCTTCCAGCGGGACCGCCAGAAACCGGTCGTTGATCTCGCGCAGCGTGGCGGCGGGGTCCACGTCGGCGAAACGGTCCGGGTGGATCCAGTGCGCCAGCGCCTCGATGAACACGACATGCAGCGGCGAATCGTTGAATGCGTGCCAGATGCCGTGGCTGTTGCCCGAGCGCACGGCCGGCAGCGCGTCCAGATGATTGGCCTCGATCAGCCGGGTCAGACTGGCGCGCGCGGCTGTTGCGTCCACTCCGGCGCCGATCGTCAGGCCGGCGCCTTTGCGCGAGCCGGTGCCGGTAGCGATATAGACCGTGGGCGCGCGGGCGTTGATGTATTCGAAATTCAGCTTGCCGGTGGCGCTTTTGAGCACGTCGGCGCCGATGTTGCGGCCGCCCGCGTAGGTGATCATGTCGTTGAAGGTGCCCGTGCCCGGCGAGTTGCAGCAATCGGTGCTGCCCGCGTGCGCGTGCACAAAGACCGGCGTGCGTTGATCCGCCGGCAGATCGGCCAGCCGCGCGGCGATGGTGCGCATGTGCTGCTGATAAAAGGCGACGAACGCCTCGGTCCGTTCCGCCTGACCGATGGCGTGACCCAGGGCGCGCAGGCTGGGCACGGTGTTTCGCATCGGATGGATGAAGAAATCGATCACGATCACCGGCACGCCGGCCGATTCCAGCCGGCCGATCAGCGGCGAGTCGCTGGCGGGCTGACCGGGAGCGAGCCCGGCGAACGAGGCGCTCATGACGACCAGGTCGGGGCGCAGGGCCAGCGTGCGTTCCACGGAAAACGAATCGGGCGTGTGCCGGCCCACGACCGGCACCTTGGCCAGCGCGGGAAAGCGTTTCAGGGCGGCCTGATAATCCGGCGCGAACGAAGTCCGGAATTCGTCCGACCAGCCCGCCAGCAGGGCGGCCGGGTCCGGTGACAGCAGAGACAGCACCTGGAAATGCCGGGCCTGCGCCAGGACGATCCGTTGCGCGGGAGCCGGCAGCGTGATCTGACGGCCCAGGATGTCGGCGACCTCGATCGGGGCGGCGCTCGCCGCGCCGGCCAGGCAGGCCAGGCTAAGCGGCAGCGCCCGCAGGCATCGCCACGACGGAACGCGCCGTGTCAGACCCTGCGGCGATAGAGCATGCAACGTCAGACCCTGCGGCGACAGAACGTGCCACGACAGGATGCGCAGACGCCAGAACGACGGGCGATGCAGAAAGATCAGCGGCAGGGCGCGCAGAAAACGTAGAAAAGCAGGCATGGTCTGATTCATCTCAGGAGGCCGGCGGGCAAAGCCCGTCGATCAGGACGTGGGACAGCCCGCGCGAGCAGGTTTCCACCCGGGCGTCGACCTGGTAGACCCGGGCCAGGGATTCGGCCGTGATGACCTGATCCGGGCGGCCGTGACCGACCAGCGCGCCGTCGCGGATCAGCAGGGCCTCGTCGCTGCGTTGCAGGGCGATGTTCAGATCGTGCAGCACGATCAGCGTGGTCAGGCCGTGCTCGCGGGTTTCCTGTGCCAGCAGATCCATCACGTGGCACTGGTAGTTCAGGTCCAGGGCCGACAGCGGCTCGTCGAGCAGCAGCAGGCGCGGAGTGCGGATCAGGGCCTGAGCCAGACCCACGAGTTGTTTCTGGCCACCGGACAACTGATCCAGATAGTGCATGGCCAGGTGCTCGATGCCCAGGCGGCCGAGCACCTCCAGGATGCGCTGCGGGCTGGCATCCTGGGCGTGCGGATCCAGGTCCGAAGCGCGCGCGGCCACCATCACGGACTCGAAGACCCGCAGGTGCACGGCGGCCGGCAGGGACTGGGGCAGGTAGACCACGCGCTGCGCGCGGCGTTCGAACGACAGTTGCGTCAGGTCCTGGCCGTCCAGCATCACCTGGCCGCCGGTGACTTTCAGCAGGCCCGCCAGGGCTTTGAGCAGCGTCGATTTGCCACTGCCGTTGGGTCCCAGCAGGGACACCATCTGGCCGGGCAGCAGCGGTCCCGCGGAAAGATCATGGAGGATGGGGCGGCGGCCGTAGGCGACCGACAGGTTCTGGATCTGCAGCATGGTCATTTCATCTGCCGGCGCAGCACCACCGCCAGGAAGAACGGCACTCCGACCAGCGACGTGACGATGCCCACCGGCACGATGATGCCGGGCACGATGTTTTTCGAGGCGATCGAGGCCAGCGACAGGATCGTCCCGCCCACCAGGGCGCTGCCCGGCAGATAGAACCGGTGATCCTCGCCGAACAGGCGGCGTGCGATGTGCGGCGCGATCAGGCCGACGAAGCCGATGGTGCCGACGAACGACACCGCCAGCGCGGCCAGCACGCTGATGCGCACCAGCGCCGTCAGCCGCAGGCGCGGTACATCGATGCCGAAGCTCGCGGCGCGGTCTTCGCCCAGGCGCAGCGCGGTCAGTTTCCAGGTGTCGCGCAGCGACAGCGGCAGCAGCACCGCGAAGGCCAGCAGCAGGATGCCGACCTTGGGCCAGGACGAGCGCGCCAGGCTGCCCATGGTCCAGAACACCAGTCCTTGCAGGGCCTCGGCGCTGGCGACGAACTGCACCAGCGACACGGCGGCGTTGAAAGAGAACACCAGCGCGATGCCGAACAGCACCAGCCCGGAGGTGCTCATCGAACCCCAGCGGGCCACCGCATCGAGCAGCAGCGCCGAGATCAGCGCGAAAACGAACGCGTTGGCGGCGATCGTCCAGGATGGCGGCACGCCCGGCAGCGACAGGCCCAGCACGATGGCGAGTGACGCGCCGAAGGCCGCCGCCGAGGAAATCCCCAGGGTGAACGGACTGGCCAGCGGGTTGTTCAGGATCGTCTGCATTTCCCCGCCCGCCAGGCCCAGGGCCAATCCCACCGCCACCGCCATCAGGGCATAGGGCAGGCGGATGTCCCAGACGATGACGCGGGTGGTCGGGTCGGCCTGGTCAGGGTGAAAGAGCGCATGGCTCAGGTCCGGCCAGCCCAGACCCGAGGGCCCCAGCATGAAGTCCGCCAGGATCGAGGCGAGGATGACGACCGACAGCAGCGCCACCAGCAGCCAGCGGCGGCGCAGCATGCGCCGGTAGTCCATCAGGACCGGAGCGGAAGTCGTCAGCAAATCATTCATGCGAGAAGAAAACAGGCCCGTCGCGCAAGGCGGCCGGCGCGAAGCAGAGGGGGAATCCAGATAGAATGAGAAACGTTTACGGTTGCGTCAGTATAGTGGAACATGATTTCGCCTGCCTTCGATCTACCGCTTGAAGACGGCCGCACCTGCACCGTGCGGGTCGCTGCGCCGCCCGGCTGCATGCCGGCGCACGGCTGGCCCGTGGCCTACGTGCTGGATCTCAAGCAGTTCGAATCGATGCGCGCCGATCCCCGGGGGCTGCCCGGCTTGCTGGTGGGCCTGGGGCCGGGGGTTCCCGAGGACCGGCGTTGGGACTATACGCCACTGGGCGCTGGCCGCCGCGTGGGCAGGAGCGATGAGACCCGCGGCGCGGCCAGCGCCGCGCCTCCTGGCCTGCGCGTCGGCGCGGCCCGCTGGCTGCGCGTGCTGGATCGGGTGCGCGCGCAGGTGGCCCGCGACTGGCGCCTGGATTCCCGCCATCAGGTGCTGTGCGGTCATTCCCTGGGCGCGCTGTTCGCGCTGTACGTCCTGACCCATCGGGCCCGGGCCTTCGAGGGCTACGTGTTGTCCAGTCCTTCCGTCTGGTGGGGCGACCATTACGCCATCCGTCTGCTGCGTCGTCGCCGGGCGTGGTTGTGCGCCCGGCAGATGCCGTCCCTGGGGGTGCGGCTGACCGTGGGCGCGCACGAGCAGGGTCTGGCGCCCGAGGAGTACGGTTGCGCGATCCCCGCCGAGGAGCGGGCTCGGCGTCTGGCGCTGCGCCGCGCCCGCGCCATGGTCGATGGCATGCATGAACTGGCCGGCACGCTGGCCCGATGTCCCGGGCTGCGGCTGGACAGCGCCGTGCTGCCCGGACATACCCATCAGAGCGCGCCTGTCGAGGCCCTGATGTCCGGTTGGCGCTGGTTGCTGGCGGGCGCCTCCGGCGAGGAGACGCCCGCCGCCGGGACGGATCCGGCAGGGCACGGGCGGAGATAAAGAAAAAGCCGGCCCGGTGCTCACCGGGCCGGCCTCATGCGCCGGCATCCAAAAGGGCAGCGCCCCCTCGGCGCGCGGCACGATGCCTATTTGCGCGCCATGCGCAGGATGTCGTCCAGCGCGTTGCCGTCGCCGTTGGCGTCGAGCAGGGTGTTCAGGGTGCCGAGCAGGCCCCCCGAGGACTGCCCGCCGCCCTGGTTCTGGCCGCCGAGCCCGCCCAGCAGGCCGTCCAGCAGACCTTCCATGGGCGAGGACGAGGCCGCCTGACTGGCGCCACCGCCCTGACGGGACATGAATCCCGCGACCAGCGTGGCCAGCAGCGGCAGCATCTGCTTGAGCAGCGAAGGATCCAGCCCGCTGCCCGAGGACGCGTGTTGCGCCACGGTGCGGCTGACGTCTTTCGAGCCGAAGATCTGCCCCAGGACGTCATTGCCCCGGTCCGCATCGGCCGGGCTCAGATTGCCGGCATCGCCCTCGAGACCCATGCCGCCGAACTGGGACAGCAGGCCTTCGAGCCCGCCAGCGCCCTGCGCCTGTTTCTGGAAACCGCCCATCACGGCCGGCAGCAGCGCCTCGGCGCCGCTGGCCGCCTGGGTTTCGGAGATACCGAGCTGTCGGGCGATGGATTCCAGTCCGCCCGCCTGGGCGAGAAGGTCCGTGATTTGCATGATAGGGCTCCTGGCCGGACGCGCCGGCCATCTGGTTAGTTGAGGAGTTCGGCCGGGACGTTGCCGCCGTTTTCAGCCAGGCGGGCCAGTACGGCCTTGTGCAGCCACATGTTCATCTGTGCGGAATCGCCCATCTTGTCGGCCGGGCAGCCGAGTTCCGTGGCCAGTTCCTTGCGCGCGTTCAGGCTGCTGTCCATGTCGAGCAGCTTGAGCAGATCGACGATGGACGTTTTCCAGTTCAGCTTCTGGGCGTTGGCAGCGGCTTTTTGTTCCAGTTGGCCGACCACGTCCACGACGGAAATCGCCTTGCCGGCGGCAGCGGGGGCGGCAGCCGAAGCGGCCGCCGCGTCAGGCACCGGTGCGGCTTGCGCACCGCCGAAGCCCAGTTTTTCGAGAATGGTGCTGAACAGACCCATGGCGATCTCCTTGAGGTTCCGATGAATGAAGGTCGAGGAGGAATTTGACCATCTCCAGCGCGCGGCGGGGAAATATTTGACATTATTTGACGTGGTGGTGCGGCGCGCGGCCGCAAGATGCTATAGTTCCCAATCAATATTCATTCTCATTCGCATCAAAGGGAATACGGCTGATCCTTGCCGGATACCCGGATACCCGGATACCCGGAGACCGGCACCGCATGGAATCCACCAAGCCGGGCGCGGGCGGCCTGGTCGCCAGCCTGACCCATCATTACGACGACCTGGTCGGATACGTCGGCCGCCGCTTCGGCGACAACGACTTCGCGCGCGACGTGGTGCACGAAGTCTGCGCCGACCTGCTCGACCGGCCCGAGCCCGCCGGGGTGCGCGAGCCGCTGGCCTTCCTGCGCCGCGTGCTGCGCAACCGCGCGATCGACCGGCGACGCGGCGATGCCGTGCGCGCCCGACTGGCGGAAACGCTGGCGGGCAGTGCGGTCCGGGCGGACCAGGAGGACGCCGCTACCCGCCTGCGCGGGATGCAGGCGACCGAGGCGCTCGCCGACGTGATCCTCGCCCTGCCCGATCGGGCGCGCCAGGTCTTCATCCTGCACCGCCTGTACGACATGCCCCAGACGGCGATCGCCGGCGAACTGGGCCTGTCCCTCAATGCCGTCGCCAAGCATTACGCGGCGGCGGTCCGGCGCATCCGCGAACGGTGGGTGCCCTGATGAGCGATCCGAGCGCTTCCCGGCCCGCCGAACGCCCGCCGCGGACGGAGACCGCGTCCGCCGACCCCCTCATGCCGTTCGAGGACGCCTTGCGGGCCTGTCTGCCCTCGCGCGAGGAGATCCTGCGCGAGGCCAAGGCGCAGACGGCGCGGCGCCGGTTGCGGCGGCGCCAGGGCGTGGCGGCCGCTTGTGTGGCGCTGTGCGCGGGATTGTGGGCCTGGAACCCGGTGCTGAAGGAACGCACCGTGGTCGTGGCGGCGGGGGTGCCGCGCGCCTGGACGGCGCATGACGGCACGGTGGTCGCGCTCGACAGCCGCTCGTCCCTCACGATGCGGCTGCGCCTGCGATCCCGCGAATTGCGTCTGAACGCCGGCCAGGCCGTGCTGGACGTGGCCGCGAACTGGCGGCCGCTGCGCGTGCACGTGGGCGATACGGTCATCCGCGACATCGGCACCGTCTTTCGCGTGCGGCGCGAGGGCGACGCCGCCCAGGTCGCCGTGCTGGAGGGGCGGGTCGAGGTCTCGGGGCCGTCCGGACGGGCCGAGCTGGGCGCCGGACAGTCGCTGGATCTCGGGACGCTGCGTCCGCTGCCCGCCAGCGTGGCCGGACTGGAGCGCGAGACCGCCTGGCGCGAAGGCCGACTGCGGTTCGACGGCACCCCGCTGCCCGACGTGCTGGCGCTGCTGAGCCATTACCGCGCCGCGCCCGTCCGCTGGGCGGGCGGCCCCGTCGCCGGGCCCGCGCCGCGCCTGTCGGGCGAATACCGCATCCGGGACGTCGAGGCGCTCATCGTCAGCCTGCCCGCCATCCTGCCCCTGCGGATCGACCGCCGTCCGGACGGCACCGTCCTGGTTTCGGCCCGGTAAATCGTAAAAATTCGTAACGAGATGTCCATGTCGGGTCGCGCCGGATCGTCATTGCTCCTGATTTGATCAATTCTCAATCTCGTTATTGGCACAGGGAGTGAAGACGATGGCGAATTTCAGGAGACCCCGGCGCAGGGCCGCGGCGGTGCTGTCCGTGGCCTTGGCGGCGGGTGGCCTGGCCTGCGGCCAGGCCACTGTCTGGGCCCAGACAGCCGTGATCGCGCTGGATCTGCCCGCCCAGCCGCTGGACCAGACGCTCAACGCGCTGGCCGCGCGCACCGGACTGCAGGTGATTTTTCCGACCGCGCTGGCCGAAGGCCGCCGGGCGCCGGCCCTGCGGGGGAACTATTCCGCGCTGCAGGCCCTGGACCGGCTGCTGCGGGGGTCCGGGCTGGAAGCCCGGATGACCGGGCCGAACCGCTACACGGTCGTGCGCCGGGGCGAGGACGTCGGCGGCGACGCGCGGGTGCTGCAGCCGGTCGTCGTGCGCGGCGCGCTGGACCCGACCACGGAAGGCACCGGGTCCTACGCGGCCCAGGCCAGCAACACGTCCACGCGCCTGAACCTGTCGGTGCGCGAGACCCCGCAATCGGTCAGCGTCATCACGCGCCAGCGCATGGATGACCAGGGGCTGACCACGCTGGCGGACGTGGTGGACAACACGCCGGGCCTGGTGATGAATACATCGGGCAACCGGGGCTCGGACTCCAGCCCGATCTACGCGCGCGGCTTCCAGGTGGAAAATTACCAGGTCGACGGGGTCAACCAGGTCTACAGCAACTACAAGGGCATCTTTCAGACCGCCGACATGGCGCCCTACGACCGGGTCGAGGTGATCCGGGGCGCCAACGGCCTGATGAGCGGCGTGGGCGCGCCCGGCGCGACCCTCAACCTGATCCGCAAGCGCCCCACGCGCGAATTCCAGGCGCGCGCCAGCGTCGAGACCGGTTCCTGGGATCTGTACCGGACCGAGGCGGACGTGTCCTCGCCCCTGAACGAGTCCGGCTCCGTGCGCGGCCGGCTGGTCGCCGCCTGGCAGAAGAACGGCTCGTACCTGGAGCGTCTGCAGGAACGCAGCAAGACCCTGTATGGCATCGTCGAGGCCGACCTGGGGCCGGATACCCTGGCCTCCCTGGGGTTCCTGTTCCAGAATCAGGACGCCACCGGCCATTCGCGTGGCGGTCTGCCGATGTTCTATGCGGACGGCGGGCGCACGGATTGGGACCGGTCCAAGTCCGCCGCCGCCGATTGGGCCTATTCCCGGCGCCACAACCAGACCTGGTTCGCCTCGCTGGAACATCGCTTCGAGAATGGCTGGAAGGTCAAGGGCACGCTGGAGCACAGCGTCTACCGCTATGACGAGGTGCTGGGCTATGCCCTGGGCGGGGCGCCCGACCGCGCCACCGGCTCGGGCGTGAACCTGTGGGCGGGCCGCTGGGCAGGCAAGCCGGTGCAGAACTCCCTGGACGTGTATGCCACGGGGCCCTTCACGCTGCTGGGCCGGGAACATGAGCTGGTGGTCGGCACCACAGTGTCCCGCACGCGCGATGAAACCTCGCCATACAACCTGTGGTGGTTCACGGGCTGGTCGTCGGCCATCGACAATATCTACACCTGGGACGGCCGGACGCCCGGCGCGCCGGACAATCCCGCGCTCGGGGACACCGTCAACCGCGAGAACCTGACCAGCGCCTACGCCACCGCGCGCTTCAAGCCCACCGACCGGCTGTCGCTGATCATCGGCGGCCGCGTCACCAGCTGGGAAAACATCAAGGATACGCACTACTACGACGGCAGCGCGGCGGATCACCTGGACCGCCACGAATCCGACAAGCTCACGCCCTACGCCGGCATCGTCTACGACCTGAGCGACGAATGGTCCGTCTACGCCAGCTACACGGACATCTTCAAGCCGCAGAACAACCAGGATCCCGGCGGCAACTACCTGGATCCCCTGCTGGGCCGCAGCTACGAGGTCGGCGCCAAGGGCGAGCTGCTGGACGGCGGCCTGAACGTGTCGGCGGCCCTGTTCCGCGTGCAGCAGGACAACTTCGCCGTCGCGATCCCCGACGTCAAGGCGCCGGACGGCAGCCAGGCCTACGAGGCCGTTTCCGGCGCCACCACCCGGGGCATCGACCTGGAGGCGTCCGGCGAAGTGCTGCCGAACTGGCTGGTTTCCGCCGGCTTCACCCGCGCCCTGTCGAAGGACCGCAAGGGCGCGACCTTGACGACGGAAGTGCCGCAGAACACCGCCAAGCTGTTCACCAGCTACCGCTGGCCCGGCATCGGCTACGGCCTGACGGTGGGCGGCGGCGTGCGCTGGCAGAGCCGCGCCTACACCAAGAGTTCCGGCCAGGGCGTCGAACAGGACGCCTACGCCGTGGTGGATCTGATGGCGCGCTACCAGATCAGCCGCGACATCTCGGCCCGCCTGAACGTCTACAACGTGTTCGACAAGTACTACCACCCCGATCCGGGCTCGACCTACTACGGCGCGCCGCGCGCGTTCCGGCTCGGCCTGGACATGCGTTTCTGAGGCCTCGGGCTGCCCATCCGCATCATGAAAGGAATTCGCATCATGCAGACTCGATTCATCCGCTCCTCTCTTCTGACGACCGGCTGCGCGCCGGCCCGCCTGGGCATGCTC
This sequence comes from Castellaniella sp., assembly GCF_047971665.1. Taxonomy (GTDB): domain Bacteria; phylum Pseudomonadota; class Gammaproteobacteria; order Burkholderiales; family Burkholderiaceae_B; genus Castellaniella. Next base: position 80,919 of record NZ_JBKEAA010000015.1, read on the forward strand.
GCCTTGTGCGCCGCGTTGGCCGCGTGCGCCGCCCCCGGCGGGCAGCCGGGCAAGGCCGGTCCGGGCGCGCAGGCGCAGGCTCCGGCGCGGCAGGCCGTGCTGCGCCGCGACCTCGCCCCCGGGCTCTACGAACTGGTGGTGGCCGACGGCGACGTGTTCGTGGCGTCCTCGGGCAAGAGCTTCAAGGCCGACGAGGGCGGCGCGATCTACCGCCTGGACCCGGACACCCTGGAAACCAGGGCCGTCATCCAGACCGACCGCAAGCCCTATGGCCTGGCCTATGACGCGCGCACGGACACACTGTATGCCGGCAACACCCTGAACGGCATCGTGCAAGCCATCGACCTGAAGGCCGGTAAGGCGGCGAACTACCGGCTCGGCCAGGTCAAGGCCAAGGGCGGTGTCGAGCACGTCCGCCAGATCGCGCTGGACGAGGCGGGCGACCGCATGTTCGTCACCAATCCCGACACGGCGGGCAAGGTCTGGATCGTGGACCTGAAGCGCGGCGTCATCCTGCACACGCTGTCCGGACTGCGCAAATGGCCCGCCGGCGCGGCCTACGACCCCGCCGCGAACCGCCTGTACATCGGCCAGGGCGGCGACTACGGCGTGACCGTCATTGATCCGGACAGCGGCAAGATCCTGCGCCGTTTCGCCCTGGACGGTGCTGAGCCTTTCCTGGTGAACGTCGCGCTGGACGGCACCGGCGCGCGCCTGTTCGGCGCCGATGCTAACAGCGGCCGCCTGGTCGTCTTCGACACCGCGACCGGCCGCGTCCTGGCGACCACGCCCGTGGGCGAAAGCGCCCTGGACGTCCGCTACAACCCGGTCCGGAACGAGATCTACGTCAGCAACCGAGGCACCTCGCGCGCGCATCCCATGGGCACGGGCGCGATCACGGTGATCGACGGCACGACCTATGCCGTGAAGGCCCGCCACGACCTGCCGGCCCATCCGAACAGCCTGGCCCTGTCGGCCGATGGCCAAGTCCTGTTCGCCACGATCAAGGGACCGCACGACGACAAGCACCCCGCCTACCGGGCCGACGGCATGGAAGGCGTCGTGCGCATCGACCTGCGCGAATGAGCAGCGCGACGGTCGTGGCGGCGTCCGGCGGGGGACGCCGCTGGCGCCTGCGCACCGGCGTGTGCCTGCTGATCGTGGCGGCGGCCGCCACGACCGTCCGGGCCGGCCGGCGCCGCCCGCGTACGAAGTGGCGCGCGTCGAACGCGGCCAGGTGCGCGCCACTGTCCGTGCGCTGGGCACATTGCGACCCCGGCATTACGTGGACGTGGGCGCGCAGGTGTCCGGGCAGATCCAGAAGATCCACGTCCGGCCGGGCGACACGGTCAGTCCCGGACAACTGCTGGTGGAGATCGACGCGTCCGTGCAGCAGGCGACCGTGGACGCGGGCCGCGCCTCGCTGGACGCCTTGCGCGCCCAGCTGGACGAGGCCCGCGCCGCCGCCGCCCTGGCGCGGGCGGACGCCGGGCGCCACCAGCGCCTGCTGCGGGCCGGCGCCACGCCCGCCCAGCAGGCCGACGCCGCGCGGGCCGCCCTGCTGGTCGCCGAGGCGACCGTGCGGCGCATCGAACGACATCCGCCGCACCCGGGCCTCGTTGCAGGGTGACGAGGCGCTGCTGGGCTACAGCCGGATCTACGCGCCGATCGCCGGCACGGTCGTGTTGCTGGAAGCGCGGCCCGGCCAGACCCTGAACGCGACCTACCAGACGCCCAACCTGCTGCGCGTCGCCGACCTGTCGGCCATGACCGTGTGGACCCAGGTGTCGGAGGCCGACGTCTCGCGGCTGCGCGTGGGTATGGAGGCTGTCTTCACGATCCTGGCCCAGGAGGGGCGGCAGTGGCGCGGCACGGTGCGGCAGGTGCTGCCCATGCCGCAGCCGGAGCCGGCCGAGGCCGCGGGCGGCGGCGCCACGCAGCCCGCCGTGGGCGCCAAAGCCGTGTTCTACACCGTGCTGTTCGACGTGCCCAATCCGGACCTACCGGGTCCGGGTCCTGGAAAACGGCCGCGCGGTCCAGCGGACCGTCCGGATCGGCGCGCGCGACCGCCGCGCGGCCGAAGTCCTGGAAGGCCTGACCGAAGGCGAACTCCTGATCCTGGGCGATCGCGCGGCGGACGGCGGCATGCCCCGCTTCGTGCTGTGAGCGCCCTGATCCGGCTCGAAAGCGTCGGCCGGTCCTACGGCGGCGCCGCGGGCGCGCCGGCCACCCGGGCGCTGAGCGACGTATCGCTGTCCATTCGCGAAGGCGAATATGTCGCCATCGTCGGCGCCTCCGGTTCCGGGAAATCCACGCTGATGCACATCCTGGGCTGCCTGGACCGGCCCGACAACGGCACTTACCGCTTCGAGGGCCGCGACGTCGCGGCCCTGTCGGCCGATGAGCGGGCCCGGCTGCGCCGGGAGGCCTTCGGTTTCGTGTTTCAGGGCTACCACCTGATTCCGACCGACAGCGCGCTGGAAAACGCCGCGCTGCCGGCCCTCTACGCGGGAGAAGACCGTGCGGCGCGCGAACGGCGCGCCGCCGGGCTGCTGGAACGTCTGGGCATGGGCGGGCGGCTGGAGCACCGGCCGGCCCAATTGTCCGGCGGTCAGCAGCAGCGCGTATCGATCGCGCGGGCCCTGGCCAACGGCGGGCGCGTCATCCTGGCCGACGAGCCGACGGGCGCGGTGGCCCCCTGCGCGGTCGGGACGACGCGGATCATGCCCCCGCCGCCTCCGCCCTGGCCGAGGCCTGGCGCGCCGCCTGGCGGGCCATGGCGCTCAATCTCGTGCGCACCGCCCTGACCCTGCTGGGCATCGTGGCCGGCGTCGTCACCCTGGACGACCTGGCGTCGGTCGCCGAGCTACCCGAAATTGCGCGCGTCACGCCGGTGATCGGCGACCCCGCCATGCTGCGCCATGGCGCGTATTCGCGGCCCGTCTACGTCGTCGCCAGCACCGCCGACCTGCCGGCCATCCACCGCTGGCCTGTTGCCCTGGGGCGCTTCCACATCGCCGCCGAAAACCGCGAACTGGCGCCCGTCGTGGTCCTGGGCAGCCGCCTGCGGCAGCGGCTGCTGCCCGACGTGGACGACCCCATCGGCCAACTCGTCCTGATCGACGCCACGCCCTTCGAGGTGATCGGCGTCATGAGCGCCAAGGGCGCTGAATCGGGCTCGGAAAACTACGACGACCAGGCCTTCATCCCCTTCGTCACGGGCCGCGCGCGCGTTTTCACCGCCATCGGCGAACCCGAATACGCCGTCATCGAGGCGCGGTCGCCGCAGGACGCCGTCGCGGCCGAAGCGGCCATGCGGGACCTGCTGCGTGCGCGCCATGGGCGCGAGAGCTTCAGCATCGGCAACGCGGCGGCCAAGCTGCAGGCCGCCGCCGAATCGCGCAACGCCCTGACTCTGATGCTGGGCCTGATCGCCGCCGTATCCCTGCTGGTCGGCGGGATCGGTGTCATGAACGTCATGCTGATGACGGTGCGCGAACGTACGCGCGAGATCGGCATCCGCATGGCGGTCGGCGCGCGCCGGCGCGACATCCTGCGCCAGTTCCTGACCGAGGCCGCCCTGGCGTCCCTGTGCGGTGGCGCGGCCGGCGTGGCGCTCGGCCTGGGCATCGGCGCGGCCCTGCTGGCGGCGGGCGTCGAACTGGTGTTCTCGCTGACCGCCATCCTGGGCGCCTTCGGCTGCGCCGTCGTCATGGGACTGGCGTCCGGCCTGGTGCCGGCGCGCGCGGCGGCCCGGCTCGATCCGGTGGCGACGTTGTCAGGCGGATAAATAAAACTGAAACAATAATGAGAATCATTGTTATTATGTTAATATTTAGCTCCATTTCCGTAACAAGGTCTTTCTCGTGTGATGGTTCGGGCCGTATGGCCCGGATGGCGGGGGACGGCCTGCCATCCGTTCGAGAAGAGAGTTCCATGACCGCATTCATTCGATCCGTCGCGCTGTGCCTGGCGGCCGTCGCCAGCCTGTCGGGCTGCGGCGCGCCCCTGAAGAATGTTCAGGCAAAGGGTGCCGAAACCAGCCCGCCGGCGGTCAGCCGGGCCGCTATCGCCCAGGGCTTGTACGAACTGGCCTATAGCGAAAAGCAGGGGGTGCTGTTCGTCGCGTCCGCCGGCAGTTTTGCAGATGAAACGGTCCCCACCCAGGTCCTGGTCGTCGATCCGGCCAGCCTGTCCGTCATCGGCACGATCAAGATGCCCATGAAGGCATTCAGCATGGCACTGGACGACGCCGGGGACCGCTTGTACATCGGCAACACGGGCAAGGGCGCCGTGACCGTCGTGGACACCCGCACGCGGCAAATTCTGAATACCTTCCAACTGGTCGGAATGGTCAAGGACGAAAAAGGCCGTGAGCGGCCCGAATTTCACTTCCGCGAACTGATGCTGGACCCCCCGCATCATCGGCTGTACATGCTGGGCTTCGATAATAGGCAAAGCACGCTGTTCATCGTGGATACCCGGAATGGGCGGGTCGAAAAAACCATTCCCGGATTCGGCTATACGGCCACGGGCATTGCCCTGGATGCGAAGGACAGCCGGCTGTACGTCTCCAATATGGAAGGCGAGGCCCTCGTCGTCGACACGCAGGCCGACAAGATCGTCGACCGCTTTCGCCTGGGCGGCGCCGAACAGCCCCTGAACCTGGCCTACGACGGCAAGCGCCATCGCCTGATCGCCGTGGACCAGGGCCACCCGAAAATGCGCGGCTTCCAGAAAAAGGACATGCCAGGGTACGAGTCGAAGCATCCCGGACGCCGGGTGGTCGTGATCGATCTGGCCAGCAAGAAACTGGTGGCGGAATTCCCCGCCGGCGGGCCGGTTGCCCTGAAGCTGGATGATACGCACGGGCGTCTGTACATCTCCAACCGCATGTCCGGCGAAGTAACGGTCTTCGATGCCGCCGACTACAAGAAGCTGGACGCCATCAGCCTGCCCGACCACCCCAACAGCTTTGCGCTGAACGGGAAGACGGGGGATGTATTCGTGACGGTCAAGAACGGCGAGGGCGCGTCCAAGGGCGCTCCGGAGAGCCTCGCCCGGATCCGGTATTGATGGCTGGCGCCTGCGGGGAAAGCGGCCAGATTCAAGATTTTCAAACTAAAAATTTTCAAATCAAGAGGGGTGTAAGTTGATGCCTGTTGTCCAGACCATGCCGGCGAGCCTGAAGGCGCGCCATCTCGTCGTGTTGCTGTCCCTTGCCTGGTGCGCGGGTGCGCACGCGCAGACCCAGGCGCCGCGCGCCTTGCAGGCCATTACCGTGCAGGGAAACAGCGATGAGGAATCGCTTCCTCCCGTCGCCCCGGGCGGCCAGGCCGCGACCGGCGCACGCTTGGGCACGCTGGGCAATGCCAATGTGCTGGACGCCCCGGTGAGCATCAGCGCCTATACCGAGCAACTGATCAAGGAGCAGCAGGCCAAGACGGTGGCGGATGTGCTGCAAAGCGACCCCTCGGTGCGCTACACCACCAACAGTGGCCACATGCTGGAGCATTTCCAGATACGCGGCCTGGACGTTCTGGGTTCCAGCCTTGCGCTCAATGGCCTGTACGGCCTGGCGCCGGCTGGGCACGTGCCGACCGAGTTCCTGGAGCGGGTCGAGGTGCTGCGCGGGCCCAATGCCTTGCTGAACGGCATGGCGCCCGATGGCCTCAGCCTGGGCGGGACGATCAACCTGGTCACCAAGCGGGCCAAGGACGAGCCGATCACGGAGTTCACCACGTCCTGGTCGTCGGATTCCTATTTCCAGGGGCATGTGGACATTGGCCGCCGCTTCGGCGAGGAAAAGCGTCTGGGCCTGCGTTTCAACGGTGTGTATGGGCAAGGCGACACGGGCGTCGCGGACCAGGAAAAGGGTCGGCAACTGGGCACTCTGGGGCTGGATTACCGGGGCGACGGCTGGGAGGCGTCCCTGGACGCCTATGTCGGGCGCGAAAAGATCAAGAATGGTTCCCCGGCGATGTACGGTCTGGCGACCCGCCGTGGAGCGGCGGTGGGCGTGGGTGAGCTGGTGGACGTGCCCGACGCCGACAGCAACATGTTCAAGGGCACCCAGGGCATCTACCGGACTTCCGGTTTCATGCTGCGCGGTTCGGTGCGGCTGGCCGACCGCCTGGAGGCCTATGCCGGCGTGGGCGCCGCCAACAGCCGTGGACAGGGCCTGATGTTCGGCACGCGCACGATCGTGACCGACACGGCCGGGAACGCCACGGGCTACGTCTACAACGTCGATACGGCCAACCGCACCCGGTCGGGCGAGATCGGCCTGCGTGGCTCCTTCGACACCGGCCCCGTCCTCCACAAGGTCAACGTGGCGCTGTCGGCGCTGAGCTACAAGGACGGCACGAGCAACCGGGCCAACGAGGGCTGGGCGCAGAACATCTACGATCCGGTCGCGCCGGTGTTCCCGCAGGCGCCGGACGCCCCGGAAATGAAGACCAACAACCTGCTGACTTCGCTGGCCGTGACGGATACGCTGGAGATGCTCGACGGGCGTGTCCAGGTGATCCTGGGCGCACGCCAGCAACGCGTGCGCCAGCCCGTGCAGCGATATGACGAGTCGCGGCTGTCGCCTTCCGCCGGTCTGGTGCTGAAGCCGTGGGGCGAGAATACCTCTCTGTACGCCAACTACATGGAAGGCCTGGCTCCCGGGCAGATGGTGCCGCTCAACCAAGGCTATGAGAATGAAGGACAGGTGTTCAAGCCGCTGGTGGCCAAGCAGATGGAAATCGGCCTGAAGCAGCGCCTGGGCAGTTTCACCTATACGCTGAGCGCCTTCCGGATCGACCGGCCGACCCTGGTCTCCAGCAAGACCGCGCCGAAAGTGATGTCCGAAGGCGGCAAGCAGCGCCTGAAGGGGCTGGAATGGACGATGTACGGGGAACTGGTGCCGACCCTGGACATCCTGGGCGGCGTGGTCTACACACAGGCGCGGCAACGCGACACGGGCAAGGACAGCTATGGTGTGCCCGAGTGGGCCGCGAACCTGGGCCTGAAATGGGCGACTCCCGTGCAGGGGCTGAGCGTCGGCGGCCGCGTGATCTATACGGGTGCGCAATGGGCGGACTCGGCCAATACACTGCGTCTGCCGTCTTCGCACCGGTATGACCTGAGCGCCGAATACGCCACGAAGATCGCTAGCACGCCGATGACTTTCAATCTGTATGTCGAAAACCTGACGGACCGCAAGTACTGGTCCGGCCTGTTCGGGGACGGCTACCTGATGCCGGCGGCCCAGCGGACGGTGCGCCTGTCGGCGACCTTCGCGTTCTGATCGCGGCCTGCGAGTCATGACGCCGCGCGACGTATTGAAGCCGTGGGCGCTGGCCAGGGCGGTGTTCGCCGCCGCGCTGGTCTGGGTGCTGACGGCGGCTCCGGCGTCGGCGGTGCCGATGCAGCGACCGGATGCGGTCCTGTCCTCCGCCGATGTGGGTCGGGCGTTGTCCGGGCGCCTGGCGGCCGGACAGGCATTGCAGTACACGGCCGATCTGCCTGTGGGCCATGTCGTCCAGGGATCCTTCGCCGGCGTGGATGCGTCGCTGGACCTGGAGGATGCCGACGGGCGGCACCTGCGCCGCCTGGAAAATCCGGGCGGCGGCGGGCGGGACTGGATGTGGGTCGTGCCCGCCGATCCGGTGCGACTCGTGGTGCGTGCGCGGGCGGCCAGCACGTTCCGGCTGACGGTGACGCGGGTGCTGGCACCCGCCGCGTCGCCCGTCGTCCCCGTCGTCGATCCGGTGGTTCCAGAAAGCCCGCGCCTGCGCGCGCTGATGCGGCATCTGGACCGGGGCGGTTCGACGGAGCCGTTCTGGCGCGGGATCCGCCGGCAGGGGACGCCGCTGGTGGAGCCCTTGTCCGCGACGGAATCCCTGGTGACGTTCCTGTGGCGTGGCGCGCGCGACAACGTACGTCTGTTCGGCGGCCCATCGGGGGATCATGCGGCGTTGCATCGCCTGGGAGAAAGCGATCTCTGGTGGGTCAGCTTCCGGATGGCCGACACGGCCCGGCTCAGCTACCGGCTGGCGCCGGACGTGCCTCGGATCCAGGGTACGCCACGGGATCAGCGCCGGGTCATCCTGGCCACGGCTCAGAGAGATCCCTTCAATCCTCGGGTGTTTCCGGCCTTCCCTCCGGCGCCGTTGGACGCTTTCCAGGGGGATTCCGTGCTTGAGCTGCCGCAGGCGCCCCCGCAGCCCTGGATTCGGCGGCGGCCGGGTGTCCAGAGTGGTGTGCTGCTGCACGAGCGGCTGACCAGCAAGGTGTTGGGCAATGAACGGGATGTCTGGATATACCGGCCAGCCGGCGCGGCGCCTCGCGCACTGCTGGTCTGGTTCGATGCGCACGAGTATCTGACCAAGGTCCATGTGCCGACGATCATCGACAATCTGCTGGCCGACGGGCTGATTCCGCCGGTCGCGGTCGTCCTGGTGGGCAATCCCAGTTCGCAAGCGCGGGCGCGGGAACTGCCGCCCAATGCCGCGTTCACCCGGTTCCTGGCCAAGGAATTCATGCCGTGGCTGCAAACACGCGGCCTGGATCTGCCCGCGCCGCGGACCGTGATCGGCGGATCCAGCTATGGCGGTCTGGCCGCCGCCCAGGCGGGGTTGGCGCTGCCGCACCGGTTCGGCAATGTATTGAGCCTGTCGGGCTCCTATTGGTGGTCGCCGGACGGAGAGCCGTCCGGCTGGGTCATGCGGCAGTATGCTGCGGCGCCGAAGCGGGACGTGCGTTTCTATCTGGATGCGGGGCAGTACGAACGGTCGCGCGCGGGAACGGCCGGCATCCTGGAAACGAATCGCCGCCTGGCGGGCGTGCTGCGCGATAAAGGCTACGACGTCACGCAGGTCGAGCATGAAGCCGGTCATGATTATTTCCATTGGCAGGGATCGCTGGGTTGCGGTCTGGTGGCTTTGTTGAATCCGGCGCGCGCTGCCCGAGGTCTGGTTGCGTGCCGAGCGGAAGAGGGGGCCTCCCGGTAAGACGACATGCCTTGGTTGCGTGTACCGTTGCGCCATGGCGACGGGGATCAGACATTCTAATTTGTAAATAGAAACGTTTATCGTTTATATTTCGGTCTGATTTTTGACACATTGCAGCAATCGAAGGAATCCCTATGTCCGCCTCCAAGGCTCAGGACCGCGCCCTGCAGCCCCTCGGCCTGCTCATCGCCCTGTGCCTGGTCGCTTCTCCCGCCGGCGCGCAATCGTCCGACGGCATCGCCCAGCTCGACCGTGTCGTCGTCAAGGCCGAACAGGAACTGAAGCAGACCCCGGGCGCGTCCACCATCACGGCCGAGGACATCCAGAAGTCCCCGACCGCCACCGACGTGTCGGAAATCATCCGCACCATGCCGGGCGTGAACCTGACCGGCAATTCGTCCAGCGGCCAGCGCGGCAACAACCGCCAGATCGACATCCGCGGCATGAGCCCGGAAAACACCCTGATCCTGATCGACGGCAAGCCCGTGTCCTCGCGCGGGTCGGTGCGCTTCGGCTGGCGCGGCGAGCGCGACACGCGCGGCGACACCAACTGGGTTCCGCCCGAGCAGATCGAGCGCATCGAAGTCCTGCGCGGCCCCGCCGCCGCGCGCTACGGCAACGGCGCGGCCGGCGGCGTGGTGAACATCATCACCAAGCCGATCGCGGACAAGCTGACCGGCTCAGTCACCGTCTACGGCAATCTGCCCGAGCACAGCGACGAGGGCTCGACCGCCCGCACCACCTTCAGCCTGGCCGGCCCGATCTCCGATACCCTGGGTTTCCGCCTGAACGGCAGCGCGGCGAATTTCCAGGGGGATGCGTATGACATCAATGAGGGGCACGAGTCGTATCGAGGCCCTATTGGCAATGTTGGCACATTCCCGGCCGGTCGCGAGGGCTTCAAGAATCGCGACATCAGCGGCGTGTTGAGTTGGAAACCCGTCGCCGGCCACACCATCGACTTCGAGGCCAGCTATGGTCGCCAGGGCAACATTTATGTCGGTGACACACAGAACACAAATCGAGATAAGACCGGTTATGTGTTAGCGAATTTAGGTGGGGAAACCAACCGAATTTACCGACAGGCCTATTCCATTACACACAATGGCGACTGGAATGCCGATACCCATACGCTCAGTTATCTACAGTATGAGCAGACGCGCAATACCCGGACTTTGGAAGGGTTGGCGGGCGGTACGGAAGGCATGTTCGCCGGACAGGAGTTTGGCGACATCAACCTGCGTACGCTGACGGCGCATACCGAACTGAGCCGTCGCCTGAACTGGGGCGGCATCGACCAGATGGGGACGTTCGGCCTGGAATGGGTACGTCAGGACCTGGAGGATTACTCGTCCGATCTGGCCTCTCGCAATCTTCCGAACGCCAAGATGCCCACGGTGCCTTTTGCCTACAGCCCCAAGGCGCATGCCAATATTTATTCTGTGTTCGCCGAAGACAATCTGTATATCGGCGACCGTTGGACCGTGACGCCCGGCCTGCGCTTCGACCATCACAGCCTTCAGGGCAACAACTGGAGCCCTGCGCTGAACCTGGCCTACATGATCAATGAGCAATGGACGGTCAAGGCGGGTATCGCCCGGGCTTACAAGGCACCCAATCTGTACCAGAGCAATTCTGGGTATGCGCTGTATAGCGATGGCAATGGCTGCTGGGGGAATACGAAATCTGGAGATCCCGCTTGCTTCCTGTTGGGCAATTCGGATCTGAAGGCGGAAACCAGCATTAACAAGGAGCTGGGCATCGAATTTCGCAGCCCGGATGGCTTGGGCGCCAGCCTGACCTATTTCCACAACGACTACCGCGATAAGATCGAGGCAGGTCGTACGCCGATTGCCAGCTTCACGAATAGCCTTGGGAAATCGACGGGTGTCTTTCAATGGGAAAATATCCCCCGCGCTGTCGTCCAAGGCATCGAGGGCAACCTGACCTGGCCCTTCGCGCGGGGCTGGCTGTGGTCGACCAACTTCACCTACATGATCGAGTCCAAGAACAAGGAGACCGGCGAACACCTGTCCACCATTCCCGAATACACGATCAACAGCACCCTGGACTGGCAGGTGACGCCGGCCTGGTCGCTGCGCGCCAAAGCCACCGTCTACGGCGAGCAGGAAGGTCCGAAGTACGACTACTATGGCCAGCCGCTGACGGGCAGCGCCACCGACAAGATCCCGCCCTACGCCCTGTTCGGCCTGAGCACGCAATACAAGGTCAACAAGCACTTCCGCGTGACGGCGGGCGTGGACAACGTGTTCGACAAGCGCATCTTCCGTCGGGGCAACGCGATCGGTGTCAATCTTGGAACGCCCAATGCCATCTACGGCGCCGGCGCCTACACCTACAACCAGCCCGGCCGCACCTTCTTCATGGAAGTGACCAGTTCGTTCTGATCGATCCGCTGCTGCGACAAACCGGTCCCGCCCCCCCTTTCCCTGGGGGCGCGGGATTTTTACTATGGGGCGTCGGGCTTGACGGTGAAGCGCCCACAGCATGATTCGTTGCATGTAACGATACGAGCTTGTATCATGTTCCATGTAACGTCCGGATCGGAGAATGAAGATGGCGACAGCCCATGTGAATGCGAGAGTTCAGAAGCATCGCACTGCGTTGCGGATGGCAGGATTGCGACCGGTGCAGATCTGGGTGCCGGATACGCGGCGCCCTGGGTTCGAGGAGGAGTGCCGCCGGCAGAGCCGGTTGGTGTCCCGGGCGGATCAGGACGATGCGGACCTGCAAGTTCTCATGGATGAGGCCCTGGCCGAAGTGGACGGCTGGACGGAATGATGGCGCAGGGCAGGGCCAGGCGCGGCGATCTGGTGACGGTGGTCATGCAAGGTGATTTTGGCAAGCCCAGGCCTGCGCTGGTTCTGCAAGCGAACCAGTTCATCGAACATGCTAGCGTCACCGTGCTGCCTGTGTCAGGCACGCTGGTGGCGGCCCCCCTGCTGCGGGTCACCCTGGAGCCCAGCTCGGAAAATGGCCTCCAAAAGCCCTCGCAGGTCATGATCGACAAAAGCATGACGGTAAAACGCAGCAAGATAGGACACATCATCGGTCGCGTTAGCACGGACGCGCTGGCGACGGTCGAGCGTTGTCTGGCCGTGTTTCTTGGAATTGCAAAATGACCCTGAGCTGGGTAAGCAAAACCGGCTCGCACAAGGTGACTCAGTATGAAAAAGCCAGATCCTGAACTGATCGACTCAGACAATCCGGAATGGGTCGAGGTGGATTTTGCGCGGGCACGATCGGCAACTGACATACTGGAATTTTCCCGATGTGTTTCCAGGCGGCGTATCCCGAGGGATTCCTTGGACAGCGGCTATCGAGCGATGGCAGCGGATGAGACACGCGAGCATGAAGCGCAGGCATGGTGTGGCGGCTTGGTGGCGGGCGACTCATCGGACAATCCGTCGCTATAACTGCACCCCGCCCCCTAACCCGCCTTCCTCGGCCGCCCGCGCGGCGCCGGGCTGACGCGCCGGGACGCCAGGCGCCCCAGGTGCGCCAGAAAGATCTTTTCCCCCAGCGCCCATTGGCCCGCCAGGGCCGCCTCGATCGGCGGGCGCTGCGATTCGCCCAGGCCGGCGGCCAGGCGTTCGCGCCAGGCGGCTTGGCGGGCGAAGGGCGTGTCGCCTTCGCGCCAGTAGTCGGGGTGGTCCGTCAGGGCCGGGCGCGGCCCCGCCGGCCCCGCGCCGTCCAGCCCCGCATGTTCCGCCGCCGATGACCACGGCCATTGCGCCGCCGTGCCGACCTGGCCGGTCGAGACCGGCAGCGATTCCAGCCAGACCATGGCCGGCAGCACCCATCGCCCCGGCTCCAGCAGCGCATTGCGGTAGCGCCCCTCATAGACCCGCGTGCGCATCAGGCCGGATCCCATGCGCCGGCCCAGCGCCTGCATCAGGCGAGACAACGCGCCCTCGTCGTCCGGCGTGGCCAGCAGCGTGATCCGGTCTGGCAGGACGGTCCAGGCATGCAGCGCCACGGCGCTGGCGCCAACGCCGCCCGCAGCCGCACGGCCGATCTCCTGGGCCAGCCAGTCGCGGATGCGGTTCAGCGCGGCCGCTGGCGCCGGCGCGTCGGCGGGCGCCAGCGGCCGCGCGAAGCGCGCCTGGACCAGTTGAGGAATGCGGGGAGCATAGAGGCGGGGCAATCGGGCCATGAGAAAGAGGGCAAGACAAGATTCAAACGATTGTTTGAATTCTCGTCATAAATCAGCGACAATCAAAAAATCGGCTCGGGAGTACGCTGGACGTATCGCTCAAGCCCGTAGCTGCCGGGTGGACGCGTTGCAGCGCATCGCTCCCGATCGGACAGCCCATTAAAACCAGCGAGGACACAATATCATGCAAACCAGCCAGTCCGCCCCTCTGTTCATCCGCCGCGTGGCGGTGTGCGGCGCCGGGGTCATGGGCGCGCAGATCGCCGCCCACTGCGTCAATGCCGGCGTGCCGGTCGTGCTGTTCGATCTGGCCAAGGAAGATGGCCAGGGCGGCAAGAACGGCATCGTCCAGCGCGCCATCGCCCAGCTCAAAAAACTCAGCCCCGCGCCCCTGGGCATCGACGCCCTGGCCGACCTGATCACGCCGGCCAACTACGACGAGGATCTGGCGCTGCTGGCCGATTGCGATGTCGTCATCGAGGCGATTGCCGAGCGCCTGGACTGGAAACGCGACCTCTACCACAAGCTGGCGCCGGCCTTGAATCCGCATGCCGTCATCGCCAGCAACACCTCGGGCCTGTCCATCACCTCGCTGTCCGAGGCCCTGCCCGAGACCCTGCGTCATCGGTTTTGCGGGGTGCATTTCTTCAACCCGCCGCGCTACATGCCGCTGGTCGAACTCATTCCCACTGCCGCCACCGAGCCCGCTCTGCTGGATCACCTGGAGACCTTCCTGGTGTCGCAACTGGGCAAGGGCGTCGTGCGCGCCAAGGACACGCCCAACTTCATCGGCAACCGCATCGGCGTGTTCGGCATTCTGTCGGTCTTCCATCACACCCAGGCCTTCGGCCTGCCCTATGAACTGGTCGATGATCTGACCGGCACCCGCCTGGGCCGCGCCAAGTCCGGCACCTACCGCACCGCCGACGTGGTCGGCCTGGACACGCTGGCGCACGTCATCGACACGATGAAAAACCAGCTGCCCGACGACCCCTTCCATGTCCATTTCGGCGTGCCGCCAGAGGTCGCGGCCCTGATCGAGAAAGGCGCGCTGGGCCAGAAGGCCAAGGCCGGATTTTTCAAGAAGGAAGGCAAGGCCATCCTGCGGCTGGACCCCGCAACCGGACAGTATGTCCCCGCCGGCGAAAAAGCTGCCGACGAGGTCAAGGATATCCTCAAGGAACGCGATCCCGCCAAGCGCCTGAAGGCGCTGCACGATTCGGCGCATCCCCAGGCCCGGTTCGTCTGGGCCGTGCTGCGCGACACCTTCCACTACAGCGCCGTGCATCTGGGCGACATCGCCGACAGCGCGCGCGAGCTGGATCTGGCCATGAAATGGGGCTTCGGTCATGCCCAGGGCCCCTTCGAGATATGGCAGGCCGCCGGCTGGCGGCAGATCGCCGAATGGATCCAGGCCGACATCGCTGCCGGCAAGACCCTGTCTGATGCCCCGCTGCCCGCCTGGGCTACCAGCGGCCCTGTCTGGGACAAACAGGCCGTGCACACGCCGCAAGGCTCCTACAGCCCGGTCGCGAATGCCTATGTGCCGCGCAGCGCGCTGCCCGTCTACCAGCGTCAGATCGGCGCCCCGCGCCTGGTCGGCGAGGGTCCGTCGCTGACGCCGCGCGTCGTGCATGAAAACGACGCCGTCCTGTGCTGGACGCTGCCGGCCCCGCATCCCCAGGACGTGCTCCTGGTGTCGTTCAAGACCAAGATGCACACCCTCAGCCCCGATGTGGTGCGCGGCGTGATCCATGCCGTGGATCTGGCCGAGCGGGGCTACAAGGCCCTGGTCATCGCCCAGCTGGACGAGCCTTTCTCGGCCGGCGCGGACCTGAAAGCCATGCTGCCCGCCTTCATGTCCGGCGGCGTCAAGGCCGTCGAGCCGATCCAGCGGGAAATGCAGGACATGGTCATGCGCCTGCGCTACGCCCAGGTGCCCGTGGTGGCGGCCCTGGCCGGTCTGGCTCTGGGCGGCGGTTGCGAACTGTCCGTGCATTGCGCCCGTCGTGTTGCCCATCTGGAGACCTATATCGGTCTGGTCGAGGTCGGCATCGGCCTGGTGCCGGGCGCCGGCGGCATCACCTTCAGCGCCCGCCGCGCCGCCGAGATTCAGGCCCAATCCGCCCCCGAGGCTCCGCTGCTCGCGACCGTCAAGACCTTCGTCCAGTCCGTGGCCACGGCCCGCGTGTCCAAGTCCGCGCTCGAGGCTCGCCAGATCGGCTATCTGCGCGATTCCGATCCCATCGTCATGAACCGCCACGAACTGCTGTACGTGGCGGCGCGCGAGGCCGCCAACCTGGCCGAACAGGGCTGGCGCCCACCGATGGCCGCGCGCTTTCCCGTGGCCGGGCGCGATGCCATCGCCACCCTCAAGGCCCAACTGGTGAACATGCGCGTGGGCGGCTATATCTCGGACTACGATTTCCACATTGCCGAACAGGTCGCCACCGCCATCTGCGGCGGCGACGTCGATCCGGACAGCCTGGTCGACGAGGCCTGGATGCTGCGGCTGGAACGCGAGGCCTTCCTGGGCCTGCTGGCCAATCCCAAGACACAAGAGCGCATCGCCGGCCTGCTGCAGACCGGCAAGCCCGTCCGCAACTGAGGAGACTTCCATGACAGCCCTTCAACAAGCCTACATCGTTGCCGCGACGCGCACCCCCATCGGCAAGGCCCCGCGCGGCATGTATTCCCACACCCGGCCCGACGAACTGCTGGCCAAGGCCATCCAGGGCGTCATGGCCCAGGCGCCCGGCCTGGACCCCGCCGCCGTCGAGGACGCCATCGTCGGCTGCGCCATCCCTGAAGGCCCGCAGGGCCTGAACGTCGCGCGTGTCGGCGTGCTGCTGGCCGGCATGCCGCACTCTGTCGGCGGCGTCACCGTCAACCGTTTCTGCGCCTCCGGCCTGACCGCCGTCGCCATGGCGGCCGACCGCATCCGCGTGGGCGAAGCCGACGTGCTGCTGGCCTGCGGCACCGAATCGATGAGCCTGGTGCCCACCATGGGGATCAACACCTCGTTCAGTCCGGATGCCTACCTGAAGGAAGAAAACATCGGCATCGCCTATGGTATGGGCGCCACGGCCGAGCAGGTCGCCCAGCGCTGGAAGGTATCCCGCGAGGACCAGGATGCCTTTGCCTTGCGCTCGCATCAGCGCGCCCTGGCCGCCCGGCAGGCCGGCGAGTTCACCGACGAGATGCTGCCGGTGGAGATTGTGCGCCGTGAACCGGATCTGGCGGCGGGCAACATCCGCGAGACCCGCCACACCGTCACCCTGGACGAAGGCCCGCGCGCCGACACCAGCCTGGAGGCGCTGGCCCGCCTGCGTCCCGTGTTCGCCGCCAAGGGCAGCGTCACCGCCGGCAACAGCTCGCAGACCTCCGATGGCGCCGGCGCCCTGCTGGTCGTGTCCGAGCGGGCGCTGAAGGCGCACAATCTGACCCCGCTGGCGCGGTTCGTGTCTTTTGCCGTGCGCGGCGTGCCGCCCGACATCATGGGCATCGGCCCCAAGGAAGCCATCCCGCTGGCCCTGCAAAAGGCCGGCCTGACGCTGGACCGGATGGGCTGGATCGAATTGAACGAAGCCTTTGCCGCCCAGTCCCTGGCCGTCATCCGCGACCTGGGCCTGAACGAGGAGGTCGTCAATCCCATGGGCGGCGCCATCGCCCTGGGCCACCCGCTGGGCGCCACCGGCGCGATCCGTTCCGCCACGACCATCCACGCGCTGCGCCGTCACAAGCTGCAATACGGCATGGTGACGATGTGCGTCGGTACCGGCATGGGCGCGGCGGGGATCTTCGAGCGCTGCTGATTTTCAGCGGCGGCGGCAAAACCCCCCTTTTTGGGGCCGCAAGCCCGAAGAGGCGCAGCGTGGGGGCGTTTTACATGGTCGCATGACATAATGATCAGCGCGAACCCGCTGATCCCGATTTTGCCGCCATGTCCGACCGTCCAGACTCCGCTGCTGCGCCCGCCCCTCTCACCTCCCTGCCGGAATGGAAGCGTTTCGCGCTGGCGGCGCAGACCTGTGGGGCCCGGCCCGATGCGCTGGACCTGATCGAGGCTCCTGGCCTGGCGCTGGATTCCAGCGGCCAGCGTCATTCGCCCGCGCTCATGGACGCGGGCCTGGCCCTGCTGCGGGCGCGGGATTTCGAGGCGCAGCGCGCGCGCCTGCTGGCAGGCGATGCCGTCAACATCACCGAGGACCGCGCCGCCTGGCACACGCTGTTGCGCGCGCCCAAGCCCTCGGCCGAGGTGCAGGCGGAGCGTGAGCGCATGGACGCCTGGGTGCGGCGCGCCGACGCCGGGCGGCACTGGCGTCATGTCGTTCACATCGGCATCGGCGGTTCGGACTGGGGCGTGCGTCTGGCCGTGACCGCTTTCGGCTACGCCGGCACCTGGCGCGATGTGCGTTTCGTCGCCAATATCGACGGTCATGCCATCGAGGGCGGTCTGGCGGGGCTGGATCCGCGCGAGACCTTGGTCGTACTGGTGTCCAAATCCTTTACCACTGTCGAGACCCTCGAAAACGGCGCGCGGGCTCGCGAATGGCTGGCCGGCGCGGGGCTCGATCCCGCCGCCCATCTGGTGGCCGTCACCGCCCGGCCCGACCGTGCCCGCGCCTGGGGTGTGCCGGAGAGTCAGATTTTCCGGTTGTGGGACTGGGTCGGCGGGCGGTTTTCGCTCTGGTCCGCCGTCAGCCTGAGCACCGCGCTGGCCGTGGGCGTCGACGTGCTCGAGGGCCTGCGCGCGGGCGCCGCGGCCATGGACGCGCATTTCGCCCAGGCGCCGCTGGCGCAGAATGCCCCGGTGCGCATGGCGCTGGCCGGGGTCGTCAATCGCAGCGTGCTGGGCCAGGGGTCGTTGAACATTGCCCCTTACGATGCGCGTCTGGCAAATCTGGTGCCCTACATTCAACAGCTGGACATGGAGTCCCTGGGCAAATCGGTGGACCTTGCCGGCCGGCCCGTGGGAGTGCCCACCGGCCCCGCTGTCTGGGGCATGCCGGGCACCGACGCCCAGCACACGTTTTTCCAGTGGATGCACCAGGGCAGCGATGGCGCCCCGGTGGATTTCATCCTGTGTCGTGAGGCCGACCACGGCTGGCCGGCCCACCATCGTCAGTTATTGGCCAACTGCCTGGCCCAGCGCGAGGCCCTGATGCGCGGCAAGACCCTGGGCGAGGCGCGCGCCGAATGCCTGGCCGAGGGCATGGATGCCACCCGCGCCGACTGGCTGGCCCCGCACCGCGTCCACCCGGGCGGCCGCCCCAATCATCTGATCGCGTTGCCGCGCCTGTCTGCCTATTCCCTCGGGGCGCTGCTGGCCCTGTACGAGCACCGCGTCTTTACCCAGGGCGTGATCTGGGGCATCGACCCCTTCGATCAATGGGGCGTCGAATACGGCAAGGTCCTGGCGCGCGGCATCATCGGTGAACTGGAGCCGGTTGCCGCGGACCGTTCCCCTGATCATCACGACGCCTCAACCCGGCACTGGATCGATTGTTTGCGGGGATGAGTCCGGGCACAGGACAGTCCCTGCGGACTGTCCTGTGCCCGCCGGATCCGAGCCGCTTGCAAGCGGGGAGGTGGAGGGCTGCCTCATAGGGATTTACCCTGTCCCTTCTGCCCGGACCATGAATGCCCCTTCAACGCGACAGGGTTTACACGGGGTTATATGCGGGAACGAAATGCCCTTATCTTGCTTTTCGCATGAGGGTTCAAAGACGCCTCCGGTAGAGTGGTCGCAAGCCGCCTGAAAGGCGTTTTCGGACTTTCGACTTCAGACATGAGGGATCCCCGGGCACGGCGGCATCCCGACTCTTGGAGACTGGACATGAGCAAAACCGTCGCTCCCGTGGATGAGATTCTGCCGCTGGGCCAGCTGACAGCCCTCGGGTTGCAGCACGTGCTGGTGATGTACGCCGGCGCCGTGGCCGTCCCCCTGATCATCGGCCGGGCGCTGGGCCTGGATTCGAGCGAAGTCTCCCTGCTGATCGCGGCCGACCTCTTTGCCTGCGGCATCGCCACCATCATCCAGTCCCTGGGCGCCACCCAGTGGTTCGGGATCAAGCTGCCCGTCATCATGGGCGTGAGCTTTGCCCCGGTCGGGCCGATGATCCACATCGCCCAGTCCAATCCCGGCCACACCGGCGCCCAGCTGTTGTTCGGCACCATCATCGCGGCCGGCATCATCACCATGATCATCGCGCCCTGGGTCAGCCGGCTGCTGCGGTTCTTTCCCCCAGTGGTGACCGGCACCATCATCGCCATCATCGGCATCACCCTGATGCGCGTGGGCATCAACTGGATTTTCGGCAATCCCTTCGGCCCCACCGCCCCGTCCCTGGTCGATCCCAACTACGTCGGCTGGCTCAAGGACATCCAGGCCGCCGCGGGCGCGCCGGGCTCGCCCTTGCCGGGCGTCCCGAAGGGACTGTCCATCATGCCCACGGTTCCCAACCCCAGATACGCCAATCTGACCGGCGTGGGCGTTGCCGCCATCGTGCTGCTGTCGATCCTGGTGATCGCCAAGTTCTGCAAGGGTTTCCTGGCCAACATCGCCGTGCTGCTGGGCATCGTGGTCGGCGCCGTCCTCACCGCCGCCATGGGCATCATGACGTTCGAGAAAGTCGGCAAGGCCGACTGGGTCGATGTGGTCCTGCCGTTCCATTTCGGCATGCCGAAATTCGACGGCTGGATGATCCTGACCATGGTGCTGGTCATGATCGTGATCCTGATCGAGTCCACCGGCATGTTCCTGGCACTGGGCGACATGACCGGCAAGAAGATCACTCAAAAAGAACTGGCGCGAGGCCTGCGCACCGACGGCCTGGGCACCCTGATCGGCGGCCTGTTCAATACTTTTCCGTATTCCAGTTTTTCCCAGAACGTCGGCCTGGTCGCCGTCACCGGGGTGCGCAGTCGGTTCGTCTGCGTGGCCAGCGGCGTGATCCTGCTGATCCTGGGGCTGCTGCCCAAACTGGCCGCGCTGGTCGAATCCCTGCCCACCGTCGTTCTGGGCGGCGCCGGCATCGTGATGTTCGGCATGGTCACCGCCACCGGCATTCGCATCCTGAGCGGCGTGGATTTCGTCAAGAACCGCCACAACGCCATGATCGTGGCGATTTCCATCGGCATGGGCATGATTCCCGTGGTCGCGCCGAATTTCCGCCAATGGATGCCGGCGGCCATCCATCCGCTGATCGAGTCGGGGATTTTGCTGACCTCTCTGTCGGCCGTGCTGCTGAACCTGTTTTTCAACGGCGCGCCCCATGACACCGATGCCGCAGTCGAGGCGGCCAGGCACGCAGAGGCTTGAGGCGGGGCGGTCGGTCATCCGTCCCGTCACTCGAAGGGAGGCGCAGGTTGTACCATTCAGCTTCGTTGAACATACAAAAACACAAGCACGCATGAACATCCTGCTTACCGGCGGCACCGGCTATATCGGCAGCCATACTGCGACCGTTCTGGCGCAACAGGGACATCGCATCGTCCTGTTCGACAACCTGTCCAACAGCAGCGATACGGTGATCGACCGGCTGGATCGCATCCTGGGGACGCCGCCCGTCTTTGTCCCGGGCGATGTGAGAGACGACGAGCTTCTGACACGGACTTTGCGCGATCATGCCATCGATGCGGTGATTCATTTCGCCGGCTTGAAAGCTGTGGGCGAGTCCGTCGAAAAACCCTTGGACTACTTTTCCAACAACGTCCAGGGGACCTTGTCGCTGTTGCAGGCCATGCAGGCTGGCGGTGCGCGTGCGCTGGTCTTCAGCAGCAGCGCCACCGTCTATGGTGAGCCTGAATACCTGCCGCTGGATGAGCGCCACCGCACGGGCGCTACCAATCCCTATGGCCGCACCAAGCTGCACATCGAGGAGATCCTGAACGATCTGGCGGCTTCCGACCCATCCTGGCGCGTGGCCTGTCTGCGCTATTTCAACCCGGTCGGGGCGCATGACAGCGGTCTGATCGGCGAAAGTCCCCGCGGCGTGCCGAACAACCTCATGCCTTATGTCGCTCAGGTCGCTGCCGGCCTGCGGGCCGAACTGAACGTATTCGGCGATGACTATCCCACCCCTGATGGGACCGGTGTGCGCGACTACATTCGTGTCGTGGATCTGGCCGAAGGCCACGCCGCCGCCCTGGATTTTCTGGCGGATCATACCGGCTGGCATGCCTTCAATCTGGGCACAGGCCGTGGCTACAGTGTCCTGGATGTCGTCCGCGCCTTTGAACAGGCCTCCGGACGTCGGGTGCCCTACCGGATACAGCCGCGCCGGCCGGGTGATGTGGCCTCCTGTTATGCCAATCCGGCCAAGGCGCGCGAGGATCTGAACTGGGCCGCCTCACGCTCGCTGGATGAGATGTGTTCAAGCACCTGGAATTATCAGCGCAGCGCGGGCATGGTCTAGCCCGGACCAGGGGTTTCATGCCCGCCGCCTCTGAAATCTTGATCCATCCCAACGTCGTGGCATTTCGATCCCCTGTCATGAACGGTCTCCTGTAAAACCAGAATGTCACAACCAGTGACATATAACAGTCACAGGAGACTTTCATGTCTATTTTCAAGACTATCCGTAGCCGCGTCATCCTGATTCTGATCTGCCTGGGGTTACCGCCGCCAGGCCTGACGCAGGCCGCGAACGAGGCGCCGTGGGATGATTCCCCGGCGCCTTTTGTTTTGAGCGGCGCATTGATCGAGGTCACGGCCGACCGGCGCATCGGGCGGGGATTGCACCTGAAGGGCGCGGGCGGATTCCTGGTCGCCCGCGGTCGGACGCTGTGGGTGCAGGGGCCCCTCCTCGGGCATCCCGACGATCCCCTGATGCCCTCGCCATTCTGGAAACTGGGCGACGGCCACCTGGAACTGGCGGGGGGCGGCGCCATGACGGGCCAGATCATTCTGGCCCGGGGCAGTCTGGGCCTGGCGCACGACGAGGCGCTGGGCGCGTCTTTCAACAGCCTGGACATGGCGGCCGGCACGCGATTGACGCTGCGTCCTGGGGTGCATATCGGACAGAACCTGCACGTCCGTTCCGCTGTCACGGCGCAGGCGCCACCCTTGCACTGGGGCCTGCCGCCCGTCGCCGGTCAGTCTCATGCCGCTGTCTGGCGCGTCCCGTCGGAGGAGGCAACGCTGGCAGGCCATATTCAGGCGGGCGTCCCCATCGTCAAGGAGGGCGATGGCACCCTGCGGCTGACGGGGATCGGTTTCAGCCCGGACCGTGAACCGCTGACCCTGGCGCAGGGTGGGTTGCGCGTCGACCGGTTGTGGTGGGGGCCCGTCCTGACCCGGCCCGGCACGGTCTTGTCGGGTGTCGGTCAGGTCGACGAGGCCCGTGTGGCGGGGGAGGTGTGGCCCGGCGGAGCGGATCGCCCAGGGGCCTTGCTGATCGGCCAGCGCCTGGTGTTGCTGCCCGACGCCTGGACGCGCATCCGGATCGATGCGAATGGGACAGCCGACCAGATCCGTTCCTTTGGCACGGTGCGCCTGGGCGGTGCGCTGCGGGTCGAGCCCGTGTCAGGCGCCTGGACTCCTGATCGTCGCTGGACCATCGTCCAGGCCGATGGCGGCCTGGAATACGGGGCGGACCGCGGGGGCGACTCCGCCCCCGGCGGGGGCAGGTACGCCAGCGTCGTCAGTACGCTGCGCTACCTGGATCCCACGCTGGACTATGGTCCCACCGTCGTCACGCTGGGCTTGAGATACAACGCCCGGGGCCTGAACACGGCAGACGCCGCCTGGCGCAGTGCGCTGCTGGCCGACAGCCGTTTTCCACGCGAATCCGCCCTGGCGCACATCGCAGGCGGCCGGGCCTGGGCGCAGAGCTGGGCGGCCAATACCGAGCGGTCCGGTGCCCGGGGACTGCCGGGAGATGACCGGGATACCGGCGGCTTGCAGATCGGCGTCAGCCGGTCGGTCGGGACGCAGGGCGCATGGGCGGCCTTTGCCGGCGTGCAGACATCCCGCCTGATCGCGGATGCGCAGGCCACGGGTCCGGCGGCGGGCGGCCGCGCCTACCGGCTCAGGAGCCGGTCCTCGCATGTCGGGATGGGCGCCAGCCTGGCGCAGGGGAACTGGCGCATGACGCTGGGCGCCGCGCAATCCTGGCATCGGGCCGACCTAGATCGTCAGGCCGACCCGGCTGAACCCGGGTTGCGCAGCCGCCCGGTCGCGCGTCTGTCGCAGGCGTGGTTGCAGATCCAGCCAGACAGACCCGTGGCCTTGAGCGCCTGGCGGCTGACGCCCTATGTCCGGGCCGTCTGGCTGAGATTGCGTCGATTCGCTTTACATGAGGAGGGCGGGCTGGCCGCCGTGGAACTGGAGGCTCGAACTGACCGCCGCTGGCTGGGGCAACTGGGTGTCCGGATCCAGCGATTCTGGTCCACCGGGCATGGGGAGGCGCGGATGACGTTGAACCTGGGAATGCGCCGGCTGTGGGGCGGGGCGGCACTGTCGAGCCGGCAGGCCTATCGGGGCGACCGGGGGCGGCGCTTCGAGGTGGAGGGCCTGCCCCTGCCGCGTCATGTGCTGCGCCTGGATCTGGGGATGTCGGCACCGGTTGCCCGCCGCGTGCGTGTCGAGTTGGCTTATACCGGTGAGCATGGGGGCGGTCAGATGCAGCACGGGATGTGGCTGGGGGTGAGGGCGGGGTTCAGATGAGGATGAGG
>NZ_JBKEAA010000016.1:0-60618 GCF_047971665.1 Castellaniella sp.
CCGCCGCACTCAAGCCCATCTACGCAGCGGCCAACGAGCAGCAGGCCACAGAGGCGCTGACGGCCTTTGCTGCTGGCCCTTGGGGCACGAAATATCCGACCATCGTGGCCGCCTGGGAGCGAGCCTGGGAGCATGTGGTGCCGTTCTTCATCTTCCCGCCTGACATCCGGCGTGTGATCTACACCACCAACGCCATCGAGAACATGAACCGGCAACTGCGTAAAATCATCAAGAACCGGGGTCAGTTCCCCAATGATGAGGCGGCCGTGAAGCTCTTGTGGCTGGCACTGCGAAATGTGCTGGCCAAGCCGTCACGATCGGTTCATACGTGGAAAGCAGCCATGAATCAGTTCGCCATCCTGTTCGGCGAACGGTTCACCGAGGCCAGGGATTGAACGATGTCAAACCGCCCCGCCCACAAAAAATCTGACACTCCCGGTCCCGCCCCACGATCGGGGAACGCCGGGACGCGCAGATGCGCGAAGGCCTGATCCCCGCGCCCGGCGATGGCGCTGCCAATCCGACGGGCGATTCGGGACCGACGGGGCAATCCCTCGAAAAACAGCACCCAGAAGGCGATTTTCGAGCGCCCCGGCTGTCCCGAGCGGACAGGCTTTATATCTTAATTGATTATTGATTGATATTTTGCGATCCACAAAATAAAACGGCACTCGCCATGTCAAAAACAGACAGGGCGAGCGCCGGTCATTCCGTGAGGTCTCTTCCCTAGAATCGACCGCTCAGACTGATCATGACCCCATAGGCGGTATCGCGCGTGGAGGTCCCTGCAACATAGGGCGTGACGCTCATGCTGACATCATCCGTTACCGCATACGCCAGCGTGCTCGACAAACTCGCGCGGGTATGGGCAAAATCGGAATCGAACTTCAACGCCCCGATGTAATCGGCGCGAGCGACCACACTTGGATCTTTGTGGGCAATGTCCTGCTCCAGTTCGCCATTAATCGACCACTTGAATTTATCGCTCAGCACCCTGGTGTAATTGGCGCCGATATAAGCCGTCGTCTGCTTGGATGTGGTTTGGGAATAAGTGAACGGGAAAACGGCATTGTGTTCGGTATAGCCGTCCATGTTCAGGTCGCTATAGCGCAATCCACCGTAGTAGCCGACGAGATCCCGATCCGAGAGCGCGTGGTTGCGGCCGATTTCGAACGATGCGCCCCAGCCGTCCATCACGGCATCCCCGGCACCGGCTTCCGTGTAGGAAAGCACAGCGCGGGTCCGCTTCACTTTGTACCGATTGGCCGCGACCGCGCCGCGCAGATACCAATCGCCATTTGCCGTGTCCTGTTTCCATCTCACGTAAAGGCCGCCACCGATATTGTTGCGATTGCGCCCAAAGCTCTCGGGAAGATCACGCCAGAAGGAATGCCCAATGGAGAAACCCGCCGAGAAATTATCGGTAAAGGCATGACCGATCGAGATGCCGGAAAGGACATCTGCATTGCCCGCAAAGCCGCCGACATCCATCATGATGCGATAGCATGTCTTGCCGACCTGGGCGATATCACAGCCCTCCTGGAGGCGATCCAGCCCGCGGCGCTGCATCTCGAGTCCCTCGAAGGTATCCTGGGCGGCTGCGCCAACCGTCTTGATGGTATTGTCGACGTCGATCACGGACGGCGTGACCGGATCGACGGGATCAACGGGATCGACCGGGGCGACGGGTTCAGGGAACTTCCACAATGCCGCGTGTGTCCCGCCATCGGCGGTCCCCGCATTTCCGACGATGACACGGCCATCGTCGGAAACCGCCAAGGCGTTCGAATTGTTCCCGCCGAGCGTGCCGAGGTCCTGCATCTGGTCCGCCTCAGTCCAACGGAAGGCGTGGATGTAACGATTGTTCGCCAAGTCGCTGTTTCCGACGATGACACTGCCATCCGCAGAAACGTCATAGGCGCGTGAATAGTTACCGCCAAGGGACCCGAGGTCTTCCATCTGCCTGGCTTCAGTCCAGCGGTAGGCATGGCCGGCGTCGCCGCTGCTCGTCAAGTGGCTGTTTCCCACAATGACACTGCCATCTGCGGAAACGGCGATGGCGGTTGCAAAATCCCCGCCAAGGGTTCCGAGATCCTCCATCAGCCTGGCTTCAGTCCAGCGGAAGGCGCGGGTGCTGCCCGTCTCGATCTCACTGTCTCCTATGATCACACTGCCATCCGCGGAAACGGCCTTGGCGTATGAGCGCCTGCCGCCGAGCGTTCCAAGGTCCTGCATCCGCCCGGCTTCAGTCCAACGGAAGGCACGAGCGCTACGATCCGCCAAGAAGCTGATACCTGCGATGACACCGCCATCTTCGGAAACCGCCTCGGCGCGTGAGTTCCCGCCCAGCGTTCCAAGATCCTGCATTTGCTCGGCTTCGGTCCAGCGAAAGGCGTGAATCTCACCGCTCCCGTTCCCCAATTCACTACGTCCGACAATCACGTTGCCATCCGCAGAAACCGCATACGCTTCCGCGTAGTCCCCGCCCAAATCCCCGAGGTCCTGCATCCGCCCGGCTTCAGTCCAACGGAAAGCGTGGTTGCGACCGCTCGCCACGGCACTGCTTCCCACAATGACGCGGCCATCTGCGGAAATGCCATTGGCGTCTGCCCCACTCCCGCCGGAAAGGGAACCAAGGCTTTCTATCTGGCTGGCGTCAGTCCAACGGAAAGCGCGCCCGCTACTGCCTTCTCCGATGATGACGCTGCCATCCGCGGAAACCGCCACGGCGGTGGAATAGCCGAATCCGCCGCTTGGGTCCAGATTCTGCGAGATTGGTTCTGCTGATGCGAATCCTGTTGTTGCGACCGCAGCCAGAAACATCAGGACTGATTTTTCTCCATGAAACATTCAAAAAACCTTTTAAATCCTAAATAATTAGAAAAACAAAAACCTCCTATGTTGGCATTCGTAGCAAGATTTATCTTTGTGAAAAATCAAATTTCACGGTAATTTTAAATAGTTTTGATATTTCAAAACTCCTGGGTTCAGGCGGCAGGCTCTAAAAAATGACGTCATGCAAAAATCTGGCGAAGTTCTCTCCCGAAAAGCGCAAACGTGCCGTACACGCGGGCGCCCGAATCCCGGTCGTCTCGCTACAATCCAATCAAACGACCAACACTTGCCCCCCAGAACCACCCATATGAGCGGCCGAAATCCACTAAAACCCGCCAAAACCCAACCAGCATTTTTCACGGAGACCCTGACATGCAACGACATACATTCGTGATGGCCGCCGCCGCGGCCGCTCTGGCTGTTTCCCTGGGCGCACAGGCGCAGGACTGGCCGACGCAACCGGTAAAACTGGTGGTCGGTTTCCCGGGAGGATCGACGCCCGACATGGTGGCCCGCACCCTCTCCGAGCCGCTGTCCAAGATGCTGGGCCAGCCGGTCATCGTCGAAAACAAGCCCGGCGCCGGCGGCAATATCGCGGCAGCCACAGTGGCCAAGGCAACCGATGGACATACACTGGGCATCGTGATCAACGGCAACCTGACCTCATCGCCGATGCTCTACCCCAGCCTGGCCTATGACCCGGCCAAGGACTTCAGCAACCTCTGCCTGCTGACCACGGCGCCGCTGATCCTGGTCGCGCCGGCCGATGCGCCCGAGGGCGCCGCGTTCTTCAAGAAGGCAGAGGAAGAAGGCGACCGCTGGAACTACGGCTCGGTGGGCGTCGGTTCCGTCTCGCATCTGGGCATGGAACTGCTGAAAAGCGAGGTATCCGGCCTCAAGCCCATGCAGGTGCCCTACACCGGCGGCAACCCCGCCGTGGTGACGGCGCTGATCAGCGGTCAGGTGCAGATGGGCCTGATGCCGCCGGGAACCGCCATGCCCCAGGTCAAGGCAGGCAAGCTCAAGGCGGTGGGCGTGACGACCACCGAACGCAGCCCGCTCGTGCCCGACGTACCGACACTGGCAGAGGCCGGGGTCAAGGACTTCACCCTGGAGGTCTGGGACGCCCTGGTGGGCCCCGCCAGCCTGCCGGCGCCGGTCCAGAAAAAGATCTCCGACAGCGTGATCCAGATCCTGCACACCCCGGAAATCCAGAAAAAGCTGCTGGCGCAAGGATGGAAGGCCGTGGGCTCCACGCCCGACGAGATGAAAGCCCGGGTCCAAAAGGAAACCGCCCTGCTGGGCAACATCATCCGTTCACAGAACATCAAGCTGCAATGAACCACGCACGGGTCTGCGGGCGCCCTGCCCGCAGACCCGTTCCGGTCGCCGGTTCATTCCTCGGAAAAGGCCTCCTGGCGGCGCTTGCGGATGGCCGGCAGCACCAGGAGCAGGAGCAGGCCGAGCGCCAGCAGCAGCAGCGTCGCGGATATCGGCCGCGTGACCAGCACGCTCCAGTCCCCTCTGGACAGCAGCAGCGCCCGGCGCAGGTTTTCCTCCATCATGGGTCCCAGGATCAGCGCCAGCAGCAGCGGCGCGGACTCCAGTCCCAGCTTGATGAAGACATGGCCGATCACGCCGAACCATCCCAGCATCCAGATGTCCCAGGTGCTGTTGCTGAGCGAATAGGCGCCGATCGCGCAAAACAGCACGATGGCGGGAAACAGCCAGCGGTAAGGCAGGGTCAGGAGTCTGACCCAGAGACCCACCAGGGGCAGGTTCAGAACGACCAGGAACGCATTGCCGATCCACATCGAGGCAATCAGGCCCCAGAACAGTTCGGGGTTGCTCGTCATGACCTGCGGCCCCGGCTGGATGTTGTGGATGATCATGGCGCCCACCATCAGCGCCATCACGCTGTTGGGCGGCAGGCCCAGCGTCAGCAACGGAATGAAGGCGGTCTGCGACCCGGAGTTGTTCGCGGACTCGGGGGCCGCCACTCCCCGGATATTGCCCTCGCCCAGGGGTTCCTCGCCAGGTTCGAGCTTGATCTTTTTCTCGGCCGTATAGGCCGCGAAGGACGACAGCACTGCCCCGCCGCCGGGCAGGATGCCCAGGAACGCACCGATCAGCGTGCCGCGGCAAATGGCGGGCGTCATCCGTTTCCAGTCTTTTTTACGCGGGTACAGATTCGACAGACCGACCTTGAAGACATGGCGTCCGCTATCGGGGCGCGACAGGTTCGAGATGATTTCTCCATAGCCGAACAGCCCCATGGCAATCACGACAAAGTCGATGCCGTTGGCCAGCTCGGGTATATCGAAGCTGTAACGCTCCACCCCCGAATTGACGTCCGCCCCCATCATGCCCAGCAACAGTCCCAGCACGATCATGCCCAGGGCCTTCAGAACCGAGCCCGAGGCGAGAATCACGGAACCGATCAGGCCCAGGACGATCAGGGAAAAATACTCGGCCGGTCCGAACTTGAAGGCCAGTTCGGTCAAAGGCAGCGCAAAGGCGGCGATCACCACCGTGCCAAAGCACCCGGCCACGAACGAGCCCACGGCGGCGGCGGTCAGCGCAGGCCCCGCCCGGCCCTTGCGCGCCATCTGGTAGCCGTCCAGCGTGGTGACCACCGAGGAGATTTCGCCGGGCAGATTGACCAGGATCGAAGTCGTCGAGCCGCCATAGGCGGCGCCATAGTAGATGCCGGCCAGCATGATCAGCGCCGAAGTCGGGTCCAGCGCATAGGTGGTGGGCAGCAGAATGGCGATCGTCGCAGTCGGCCCCAGCCCCGGCAGAATCCCGATCAGCGTGCCCAGCAGACAGCCGGCAAAGGCATAGGCCAGATTCTGAAGCGTGAAGGCCACGCTGAATCCCAGGGCGAGATGCTCAAAGACGTCCATGGTGAATGTCCCCTATCCCGGGATCAGCCGCGGCCAGCTCGAAAACTGCATGCCCAGGGCATAGACAAAGATGAACCAGCTGCCCAGCGCGAGCACGGCTGCCAGCGCCAGGGACTCGCGCAGCCGGAACGCCGGGCCCGCCCAGGAGGCCACGACAATCAGGATGACGGTCGAGAGCACGAAGCCGAGCGCGGGGATGTGCAGCGCGGGCCAGCCATCGAGCAGCACACCGAACAGCATGTTCGCCAGAATGATGAAAACCAGTGGCCGGACATGCCAGCCGCCGACGGGATCGCCATCGGCGGTTTTGATCGTCACGGACCGGATGCAGATGATCAGGCCGATGATGACCAGCAGCACACTGCAGATCAAAGGAAAATAGCCGGGCCCCATGTGGGCGCTGGTGCCGATCCGGTAGCGGGTCGCGCCCACGCCGAACGCCGTGCCGGCGGCCATGAAGAGCAAGCCGGAATAAAAATCCTTCTGGCTTTTGATGCGCATGCGGCGTGATCCTGTCGAAGGAATGAAAGGAAAGCGGGCCGATTCGATGAGAAATCATCGTGCCGTCCAGGGATGGCTGGATTGTATTGCAAGGCCCGGAGGCTTCGACATGCCAGCCCTCCGCCTCCGGGTCGGGGCGGCAAAGCGTGCTACATTTCATCTTTCAACTTGTATCACGACCGGCCGCTATCTTATTGATTCGCGTAGGAGTCGGCTGTGCCCCGGTTTCTGCGCCCGCACGACGACGCCTCGCGCACCGTCACCCGGCCGCTGTCATCAACGCCGCAACGGACGACCATGAGCTCAACTCTTCAACACACCATCGAAACCGCCTGGGAAGACCGCGCCAGCCTGAACCCCGGCCAGGCTCCCGACGCCCTGCGTCAAGCCGTCGATCAAGTCCTCTCCGGGCTGGATGACGGTTCGCTGCGCGTCGCGGAAAGAATCGACGGGCAATGGCAGGTCCATCAGTGGATCAAGAAGGCCGTGTTGCTGTCCTTCCGGCTGGTCGACAATCGCGTCGTGGGCCAGGCGCCCCAACTGTATTACGACAAGGTGCCGCTGAAATTCCAGGATTACGGCCCCGATGACTTCCAGCGAGGCGGCTTTCGCGTGGTCCCCACGGCCACCGTGCGACGCGGCGCCTACATTGCGCCCAATGTGGTGCTGATGCCCTCCTACGTCAATATCGGCGCACACGTGGGCGAAGGCACCATGGTCGACACCTGGGCGACCGTCGGCTCCTGCGCGCAGATCGGCAGCCACGTGCACTTGTCCGGTGGCGTCGGCATCGGCGGCGTGCTCGAGCCGTTGCAGGCCGGTCCCACCATCATCGAGGACAACTGCTTCATCGGTGCCCGCTCCGAAGTCGTCGAGGGCGTCATCATCGAGGAAAATTCCGTGCTGGCCATGGGGGTCTTCATTTCCCAGAGCACGCGCATCTACGATCGCACCACCGGAGAAACCCACTATGGCCGCGTGCCGGCCGGATCGGTGGTGGTGCCGGGATCGCTCCCCGCCGCCGACGGCAGCCACAGTCTGGCCTGCGCGGTGATCGTCAAGCGCGTGGACGCCAAGACCCGCGCCAAGACCAGCATCAACGACCTGCTCCGGGCCTGATCATGGCCGATGCCGACGTCCGCGCCCTGGCTTCGAACCTGATCGCCCGCCCCTCCGTCACACCGGACGACGCAGGCTGCCAGGATCTGATCGCCGAGCGCCTGCGGGCCCTGGGCTTCACCTGCGAACCCCTGCCGAGCGGACCCGTCAGCAATCTCTGGGCGCGGCGCGGCGCCACCGCCCCGCTGCTGGTGTTTGCGGGCCATACCGACGTCGTGCCCACCGGCCCCGAGACCGAATGGCCCAGCCCCCCCTTTGTCCCGACGGAAACCGACGGCATGCTGGTGGGCCGGGGCGCGGCCGACATGAAGACCTCGATCGCCGCCTTTGTGGTGGCCGCCGAGGAATTCGTCGCGGCCCATCCCGATCACCCAGGCTCGATCGCGCTGCTCATCACCTCCGACGAGGAAGGTCCGGCCACCGACGGCACGGTCCATGTCTGCCGCATCCTGGAAAATCGTGGCGAAAAACCCGACTACTGCATCGTCGGCGAACCGACCTCGGTGAAATCACTGGGCGACACGATCAAGAACGGCCGCCGGGGCTCGATGTCGGCCCGGATCACAGTGCGCGGCATCCAGGGGCACGTGGCCTATCCGCATCTGGCGCGCAACCCCATTCATGAGCTGGCTCCCGCACTGGCCGAACTGACGGCGGCCCGTTGGGACGAGGGCAATGAATACTTCCCTCCCACCACGTTCCAGGTCTCGAACCTGCACGCAGGCACGGGTGCGGGCAATGTCATTCCGGGCACGGCGACGATCGACTGCAATTTCCGCTTTTCCACCGCCAGCACGCCCGAGGGCCTGCAGGCCCGGGTGCGCACCATCCTGGAGCGTCACGGCCTGGACCATGACATCGACTGGACGATCAGCGGCCTGCCTTTCCTGACGCCCCGGGGCACACTGTGCAGCGCACTGCAGGCCGCCATCGCCGAGGAAACCGATGTCCAGGCGACACTGTCGACGACAGGCGGCACCTCGGACGGCCGCTTCATCGCCCGGATCTGCCCTCAGGTCGTGGAATTCGGCCCACTGAACCAGTCGATCCACCAGACGGGCGAACACATTCCCCTGGACAGCCTCGCTCCCCTGAAGAACATCTACCGCCGCACGCTGGAAAAGCTGCTGGACTGACCCGACCACGGCCCGCGCCGGACGGCGCGGCCCTTTGCACCGACGCCTTACGCCATGCCCGCCCCCCATCTCGAACTTCTGACGCTGCGCGATCTGCTGCGCTGGTCCATCAGCCGCTTTCATGCCGCCGACCTGGTCTTTGGCCACGGCAGCGACAACGCCTGGGATGAGGCCGCCTACCTGCTGCTGCACAGCCTGCATCTGCCGCCCGATACGCTCGATCCGTTCCTGGACGCACGCCTGCTCGAAAACGAGCGTCAGCGCTGCATCGACCTGATCCGCCAGCGCATCGAGACCCGCAAGCCCGCCGCCTACCTGACCGGCGAAGCCTGGCTCCAGGGAGCGCGGTTCCTGGTGGACGAGCGCGTGATCGTGCCGCGCTCCCCCATCTCTGAACTGCTGGCCGAGGGGCTGTCCCCCTGGATCGACGACCCGGACCAGATCGGCCAGGTGCTGGACCTGTGCACCGGTTCGGGATGCCTGGCGATCCTGGCGGCCCACGCCTTCAGTCAGGCCGCCGTGGACGCCGTGGACGTGTCCGGTGACGCCCTGGCGGTCGCGGAATCGAACATCACGCTGCACGGCCTGCAGGACCGGGTCCGGGCTCTGCGCAGCGATCTGCTGTCGCAGGTGCCGCCGGAGCGCCGCTATGAACTGATCATCTGCAATCCGCCCTACGTCAACGAACAGTCAATGCAGGCGCTGCCGTCCGAATACCGGCACGAGCCCCGGCTGGCGCTGGCAGGCGGCGACGACGGCATGGATCTGGTACGCCGCATTCTTGCCGACGCACCCGGCCTGATGGCGCCCGAGGGCCTGCTGGTGCTGGAAATCGGTCATGAGAAGGCCCATTTCGAGGCGGCCTTCCCCGAATTGGAACCGGTCTGGCTGGACACGGCCGCCACCACCGACCAGATTCTGCTGCTGCGCCGCGCGCAGCTGGTCTCGTGATCCGCGCCACCGGCCTGACCCTGCGGCGTGGCGTCAAGGTCCTGCTGGAAAACGCCGATTTCGTCGTCCATCCCGGTGAGCGGGTCGGTATCGTCGGCAAGAACGGGGCGGGCAAGTCCTCGCTGTTCTCCCTGCTGCAAGGGCAGATCGATCCGGACGCCGGCACGCTGGACATCCCCGCAGCATGGCGGCTGGCCAGCGTCGAGCAGATCCTGCACGATACGGGCCGCCCGGCGCGTGAATTCGTCATCGACGGCGATCATCACCTGCGCGAACTGCAGGCACGCCGCGCCGCCCTGGGGCCAGACCAGGGCCAGGCGATCGCCGAGCTGGAAGCCGCCCTGGTCGAGGCCGAAGCCTGGAGCGCGCCCTCGCGCGCCGAACAATTGCTGGCGGGGCTGGGCTTCGCCCCCGACGAATGGACCCGGCCGGTCGCCAGCTTCTCCGGCGGCTGGCAGATGCGCATCGCCCTGGCGCGCGCGCTGATGGCGCCCTCCGACCTGCTGCTGCTCGACGAACCCACCAATCACCTGGATCTGGACGCCATGCTGTGGCTGGAGCGCTGGCTGGCCGGCTATCCTGGCACCGTGCTGCTGATTTCCCACGACACAGAATTTCTGGATGCGGTGGCGCGTGTCGTCCTGCATTTCGAACAGCAATCGCTGGTCCGCTACAAGGGCGGCTATGAGTCGTTCCTGGAGCAACGCACCGAACGCCTGCGCCAGAACCGCCTGGCGATCCAGCGCCAGACGCGCGAGGCGGCGCATCTGCAATCCTTCATTGACCGGTTCAAGGCCAAGGCCACCAAGGCCAGGCAGGCGCAAAGCCGGGTCAAGGCCCTGGCGCGCATGCAGACCCTGACGCCGCTGGCCGTGGAGTCGGGCATCGACATCCGCCTGCCGGAACCTTTGCAGACACCCGACGTGCTGCTGACCCTGGAAGATGCCGCCCTGGGCTATCCGGCCATCGAGGCGGGCGCGCCCCGCGCCATCCTGGAGGAGGTGGGCCTGATGGTGCGAGGCGGCAGCCGCATCGGCATCCTGGGCGTCAACGGCGCCGGCAAGAGCACCCTGGTCAAGACCCTGGCCCGCGAACTGCGACCGCTAGCCGGCGGCTACCACCCGGCCAAAGGCCTGGAGATCGGTTATTTCGCCCAGCAGCAGCTGGACGTGCTGGATCCGGAGCTGAGTCCGCTGCAGCATTTCGTGCGCATTGCCCCCGACACCCGCGAGCAGGAGCTGCGCAACATGCTGGGCGGCTTCGGTTTCGGTGGCGACATGGTCAGCCAGCCGGTGGCGCCGTTTTCCGGCGGCGAAAAAGCGCGGCTGGCCCTGGCGCTGATCGTCTGGCGCAAGCCCAATCTGCTGCTGCTCGACGAGCCCAGCAATCACCTGGATGTGGATACCCGCGAGGCGCTGGCGCGCGCCCTGGCGGAATTCCCCGGCAGCGTGCTGCTGGTGTCCCACGACCGGCATCTGCTGCGCACGACCGTGGACAGTTTCTGGATCGTCGCCGATGGCCGGGTCCAGCCTTTCGACGGCGATCTGGAGGACTATCGCGACTGGCTGCAGCAACGTCAGGCGCAACGCAACCAGAGCGCGCGCACCGCGGACGGTCAGGCGCCGGAAAAAGACCGCAAGGCGCAGCGTCGCGAACAGGCTCAGGCGCGGCAGGCGCTGGCCGCCCGGCGCAAGCCGCTGGAAACCCGCCTGAAACAGGTCGAAGACGCCATGGCCAAGATCCAGGCCCGGCTGACGGCGCTGGACGCATTGATGGCCGATCCGGACTTCTACACCGATGCTCACAGGGACAGCCGCCCCGGCCTCATGGCCGAGCACGGCGAACTGAGCAAGGCGCTGCAAGGCCACGAGGAAGACTGGCTGGACTTGCAGACGGAGATCGAGGCACTGTCCCTGCCTGCCGATTGACCTATATATTCCAAGGTCGAATAATTTAATACTCTTATATTCGTTCGGTATCAGAAGCACGATCCTTAGAATGAACGGGTCTTATCACTTTCCGTTCAAAAGATCCGTGCCATGAGCCGCCTTCCCATACAGTCCATCGAATCCGCCCCCGCCGAAACGCAGGAACGCCTGCGCACCGCCGCCCAGGCCAACGGCTTTCTTCCCAATCTGCTGGGGGTTCTGGCCAATGCGCCCACCGCGCTGGAAACCTACCAGGTCGTCGGCGCCATCAACGGCCGCAACAGCCTCACCCCGACCGAGCGTGAGGTCGTGCAGATCACGGCCGCAACCTACAACGGCTGCGGCTTCTGCGTGGCCGGCCACACCAAGCTTGCCTACAAGAAACTGCAATTGCCGCAGGAACTGGTCGAAGCCCTGCGCGGCACCCGCGCGCTGGCCGATCCCAAGTTGAACGCGCTGGCCCGGTTCACCCTGCAGGTTCTGGAACACCGCGGTCAGGTGCCCGACGCGGCCCTGAGCGACCTGCGCACAGCCGGCTACGGTGACGCCCAGGCCCTGGATGTGGTCCTGGGCGTGAGCCTGGCCACCCTGTGCAACTACGCCAACAATCTGGCGCGCACGCCCATCAATCCGGAACTGCAGGCCTACGCCTGATCCTGGAGAACTGCATGGCCACCGACCTGCTGCCCGATGCGGACCGCGACGGCATCGATACCCTGATCCAGAAAACCCTGGCCCCCCAGGCGCAAGCCATCGACGAGGGCTGCTATCCGAAAGCGTTCATGCAGGCCCTGGGCCGGCAGGGCGGCTTCGGTGCCGCCCTGCCGGCTTGCGACGGCGGCCTGGACCTGGATCTTGCAACCCAGATCGACATCATCGCCCAGGTCGGGCGCGTCTGCGGTTCCACGGCCTTCCTGACCTGGTGCCAATCGGCCTGCGCCTGGTACCTGCGGCAGACTTCCCATGCCGCCGCGCGCGAGCGCTACCTGGCGCCCATCGCCCGGGGCGAAATCCTCGCCGGCACCGGCATGTCCAATGCCGTCAAGCATCTGGCCGGCATCGAGCGCATCAACCTGCGCGGCCGGCGTGACGGCGAGGGATACCGCGTCAATGGCGCCCTGCCCTGGGTCTCGAATCTGGGTCCGGACCATCTGATCATCGTCGCCGCCGCCCTGGAAGAAGGCGGCTACATCATGTTCGTCATCCCGCCAGGCGCGGCCGCCCTGACGCTGCGCCCCTGCCCTCCGTTTTCCGGCATGGAAGGCACCGGCACCTGCCATGTCCGCCTCAAGGACGCCTGGATTCCGCCGCAGGACATCCTCGCCTTCCCCGAAGAATTCGAGACCTACCTCGGCCGCATCAAGCCCGGCTTTCTGCTGATGCAGGTCGGCATGGGACTGGGGCTGGTCCAGGCCAGCCTGGAAACCATCCGTGCGACCAATCAGCGCCTGAGCCACGTCAACACCTTTCTGGATGACCAGGCCGAGACGCTCGACGAAGATCTCCAGGCGCTGCAGGCGGAAACCGCACGCCTGGCCAGCCTCGATCTGAAGGCGCTGCCTCTGGACGTTCTGCGCGCCCGGGCCCGCGCCTCCGAACTCGGACTGAGGGCCACGCAATCCGCCGCCCTGCATACGGGGGCCGCCGGTTATCTGATGAGCCATCCCGTCCAGCGCCGCCTGCGCGAAGCCCTGTTCGTGGCCATCGTGACGCCAGCCCTGAAACACCTGCGCAAGGAAATCCACGCGCTCGAGCAACAAGCCGCTTGAGGCCTGTCCACCATGACCTTGGCCACTGCGCAGCCCGATCCGCCCACGCAACCGGCCGTCTTCGCCCCTGGCGTGCTGAGCGCCACCGACGTGGCCCTCGGCTACACACGGCCGCAGGCCGGGCTCCATCGCATCCTGCAGGATTTTTCCTTGAACCTGCAGGCGGGCGAGATCGTCGCCCTGCTGGGCCCCAGCGGCGTCGGCAAGTCCTCGCTGCTGCGCGTGCTGGCGGGGCTGCAGCCACCGCTGGCCGGTCGGGTTCTTCTGCACGGCCGCCCGCTGACCGGCCCCGCGCCCGATGTAGGCTTCGTTTTCCAGGACCCCTGCCTGCTGCCCTGGCTGACGCTGGAGGAGAATGTCGCCTTCGGCCTCGATTTCCGCCACCAGCCTTCCCTCGACATCGCGCAGCGCCACCAGCGCGTGCAACAGGCCATTGCCGAGGTTGGTCTGGTCCCGGCCCGGACGCGCTACCCGGACGAACTGTCGGGCGGCATGGCCCAACGGGCCGCCCTGGCGCGCAGTCTGGCACGCGCGCCCGAGATTCTGCTGCTGGACGAGCCCTTCAGCGCCCTGGACGAGGTCACCCGCGGCGACATGCAGACCCTGCTGCTGGAGATCAGCGCGCATCATCACGCAGCTGTGATCCTGGTCACCCACGATATCGACGAAGCACTGCTGTTGGCCGACCGCATCCTTCTGCTCGGTGGCCAGCCCGGCCGCCTGATCGGTCAATGGTGGCCCGAGCGGCCCCATCCCCGCGACGAAACCGATCCGCATCTCACGGCACTGCGCATCGAGATCCTGCAAGCCCTGCGCGCCGCCCGCCCCCCAAAACCGGACCTTGCATCATGCGCCTGAAACTGATCGATTCCTGCTGCGGCATCACCGCAGACCCTCAGACCAGCCGCCGGCAGTTCCTGAGGCTGTCCTCGCTGTTCACGATGGCCGGCGCCCTGCCGCTGCTGCAGGCGGGCCAGGCCGCGCGCGCGGCCGAACCCGACGCGCCGGTGCGCATCGGCTACCTGCCCATCACCGACGCCACCCCGCTGCTGGTGGCCCACCACAACGGTCTGTTCGAGAAACGTGGCCTGCCGGTGGAAAAGCCACGGCGCTTTCGCAGCTGGTCGCAGATCGTCGAGGCTTTTCTCAGCGGTCAGGTGAACGTGGTCCATCTGCTCATGCCCATGACCCTCTGGTCGCGTTACGGCAGCAAGTCCCCGGCCAAAGTGGTGGCCTGGAACCATATGGAGGGTTCCTGCCTGACCGTGCACCCCGAGATCGTCCGCCTCGCCGATCTAGGCGGCACCACGATCGCCATTCCGTTCTGGTATTCAGTGCACAACATCGTCCTGCAAGCCATGCTGCGCGAGACCGGCCTGGCATTCATCAGCAGCGGTGAACCGACGAAACAGCAGGTCAAGCTGGTGGTCATGTCGCCCGGTGACATGCTGCCCGCCCTGGGCACAAAGCGGATTTCCGGCTACATCGTCGCCGAGCCGTTCAACGCCAAGGCCGAGGAACTGGGGGTCGGCAAGGTCTGGCGTTTCACGGGCGACGTCTGGCGCAATCATGCCTGCTGCGTGGTCACGATGCACGAGCGCGACCTGCAGGAGCGCCCCGGATGGTCCCAGAGGGTCGTCGATGCCATCGTCGAGGCCCAGGCCTGGACACGCGGCCATCGCGAGGAAACCGTCAAGATCCTGGCGCGCGACAACCCGGCCGACTACACCCCGCACGAACATTCGACCCTGGCGCGGGTCCTGCTGGCATCGCCCGAGCGCGATGCGGAATATGTCCGCACGGGCGCCATCCGGCATCCCGACTGGGAGGAACAGCGCATCGACTTCCAGCCCCACCCTTTCCCCAGCTACACGGAAAAGCTGGTGGAACTGCTGCAATCCACCTACGTGCCGGGCGAAAACGCTTTTCTGAAGACACTGAATCCGGCCGCGGTCGCCCGCGACCTGGTTGACGACCGTTTCGTGCGTGCGGCCATCGAGGCCCAGGGCGGGCCGGCCGCCTTCGGCATCGAGGGCTACACGCGCACGGAGACATTCTCGGTCGCCTAGCACCGGTTCACACGCATCCAGGAGTCGCGACATCATGAAACCACATCGCTGCGCGCTGCCCATCCACAGACGGCTGACGCTGAGCCTGGGCGGACTGCTGGTCCTGCTGCTGCTCTGGGCCGCGGGCATCGGCATGATCGGCGAGGAACCCGCCATGGCCGGGTTGTTCTCGCCGCTCGAGGCCCTGCCCAGCCTGGCCCATCTGGTCCTGGACAATCAACTCACTGCGCATACGCTGGTGAGCCTGAGACGCGTGGCCGTCGGCCTGTTCTGGGCGCTGGTCTTCGGCATCCCCCTGGGGCTCGCCATCGGCGCTTCACAAAAACTCGAACTGGCCACCAGCGGCGCTTTCCAGTTCCTGCGCATGGTCTCGCCCCTGTCCTGGATGCCGGTCGCCGTGATGCTGTTCGGCATCGGCGACGCACCCATCTATTTTCTGCTCAGCTTCGCCGCCGTCTGGCCGATCATCCTGAACACCAGCGCGGGCGTACGCCAGCTCGATCCGCGCTGGCTGATGCTAGCGCGCAGCCTGAGCGCCACCCGCATGGAAATTCTCCGGAAGATCGTGATCCCCGGCACGCTGGGCCATATGCTGACAGGGCTGCGTCTGGCCATCGGTATCGTCTGGATCATCCTGGTGCCCTGCGAAATGCTGGGGGTCAGTTCCGGGCTGGGGTATTTCATCCTGGACACCCGCGACCGGCTGGCGTATTCGGAGCTGATGGCCGTGATCGTGCTGATCGGCGCGCTGGGTTTCCTGCTGGATGCCACCGCGCAGCGGCTGCACCGGCGCTGGGCGCGGGGGCGCTGAGGCCCGCCCCTGCGCGACGCCTTGATTCGTGTGCACAGGCCCTAATCGAGGACTTCCAGCTTGGCCACGCCCAGGGCCAGGGTCTTGGTGCCGGCATCGCGGAATTCGATCCGCGCCTGCGCATCGGCGCCGCTGCCGCTCAAGGCGACCACGGTGCCTTCGCCGAAGCGCCCATGGCGCACGCCCGAACCGATCCGGAAACATTGTTCGCCCACCGTGACGCCGCTCGACTGAACGCGCGGCGCACGCGGCGCAAAGCTGCCGCCGGCCTCTCCCTGCCAGCCGCCCAGGCCGCGCCGGAACGCGCCACTCCAGGGCGGCTGAGCCGCCGCCGGGCGCTGGCGCGGGGTGACCGATTTGAGGTGTTCTTCGGGAATCTCATCCAGGAACCGGGAGCGCATGCCGTAGCGCGTCTGGCCATGCAGCATGCGGCTTTGGGCCAGGGTCAGCGTCAGACGCTCGCGCGCGCGCGTCACGGCCACGTACATCAGGCGGCGTTCTTCTTCCAGGCCGCCCGCGTCCAGCAAACTGTTTTCATGGGGAAACAGGCCCTCTTCGAGGCCGGTGATGAACACCACATCGAATTCCAGTCCCTTGGCCGCATGCACGGTCATGAGCTGCACCGCGTCTTCGCCGGCCTGCGCCTGATTGTCGCCAGCTTCCAGGGAGGCATGACTGAGGAAGGCGCCCAACGGCGACATGACGGCGGGCGACGGTTCGGCCTCCTCGCCAAAGGCGAGGCCCGGACCGGGTCTCGCCCCGGCGACCGGGGCAGAGTCAGGGAGGGCAACGGACTCGGGAAGGCGGCCGGCGGGCAGCCCCTGGAAGCCCTCCTCGGCCACGAAGGCGGCCGCAGCATTGACCAGTTCCTGCAGGTTCTCCAGCCGGTCCTGGCCCTCGCGGTCGGCCCGGTAATGGGCTTCGAGGCCGCTGTGGTGCACCACGTGGCCGATGAGTTCGGGCAGATCCAGCGTGCGGGCCTCTGTGGCCAGCTCGCGGATCAGCGTGGCGAATCGGGCCAGGCTGGCGCCGGCCTTGCCCGGGACGAAGGCGACCGCGCCGGCCAGGCTGGTGCCCTGCTGCGCGGCCATGTCGGCCTGCTGCTCCAGCGTCCGCGCGCCAATGCCGCGCGTGGGGAAATTCACCACCCGCATCCAGGAAGTATCGTCGTCGGGGTTGTCGATCAGGCGCAGATAGG
Source organism: Castellaniella sp. (assembly GCF_047971665.1). GTDB lineage: Bacteria > Pseudomonadota > Gammaproteobacteria > Burkholderiales > Burkholderiaceae_B > Castellaniella. Next base: position 17,224 of record NZ_JBKEAA010000016.1, read on the forward strand.
CCAGCACATGCTTGACCTCCTGGCGCTCGAAGAACCGCTGACCGCCATAGACCCGGTACGGCACCCGGGCGGAAAACAGGGCATGTTCGATCGGCCGTGACTGGGCGTTGCTGCGGTACAGGATGGCGATCTCGTGGGCCGGTCGGCCCTCGCGGATCAGCGCGCGGATCTCATCGACCAGCCACTGGGCCTCCTGCGCATCGGAGGCCTGCTCGACCACACGCAAAAGCTCGCCCTCGCCCGCGTCGGTCCACAGATTCTTGCCCAGACGCCGGTCATTGTGCGCGATCAGGGCGTTGGCCGAATCAAGGATGTGGCCATGCGAACGGTAGTTCTGTTCCAGGCGGATGACCCGGCCCTGGGCATGGCGCTGCTCGAAATCGGCCATGTTGCCGACATTCGCGCCACGGAAAGCATAAATGGACTGATCGTCGTCGCCCACCGCGAACACCGGTGTGTGCGCACCCGCCAGCAGCATCAGCCAGCGATACTGCAGGACGTTGGTATCCTGGAACTCATCGACCAGAATCTGCTGGAAACGGCGCTGATAGTGCTCGCGGATCGGCGCTTCGCGCTGCAGCAGTTCGTAGGCGCGCAGCAGCAGTTCGCCGAAATCGACCACCCCTTCGCGTTCGCACTGGTCCTGATAGCGCTGATACAGATCGGCCAGCCGTCGGGCATGGGCATCGCGCACATCCAGATCGCCCGGACGCAGGCCGTCTTCCTTGGCGCTGCCGATCATGCGCTGCACGTCGCGCGGCGGAAAACGCTCATCGTCGATCCCGGCGGCCTTGAGCATGCGCTTGATGGCCGAAAGCTGGTCGGCGCTGTCCAGAATCTGAAACGCCTGCGGCAGGCCGGCCTCGCGGTGATGCGCACGCAGCAGCCGGTTGCACAGGCCGTGAAAAGTCCCGACCCACATGCCCCGGGTATTGATGGGCAGCAGCGCCGACAGCCGCGTCAGCATTTCGCGCGCGGCCTTGTTGGTGAACGTGACGGCCAGCAGGCCATGCGGCCCCACCTGTCCAGTCTGGATCAGCCAGGCCATGCGCGTGGTCAGGACGCGGGTCTTGCCGCTGCCGGCACCGGCCAGGACCAGCGCATGTTCGGCCGGTAACGTGACCGCTTGCCGCTGCTGCGGATTCAGACCTTCGAGCATCGCATCCGTCATGCAGCGTAACGTCCGAGCCGCAGGGCGAACTGCTCCAGGCCCTCGATGCCGCTGGCCTGGGCCCGTCGGCACCAGGCGCGCAGATCAGCCAGCAGTTGCTCGCTGCTGGCGCTGGAGGATTCCCACAATGCCGTCAGTTCACGGCGCATCTGGAGCAGGGTCGAGAGCGCGGGCGCCAGCGACAGGGCGCGATCCACCTGCGCCTGTTCCTGGGGCGCCAGCATGGCGGCGTCGCGCACCAGCCATTTGCGACAACGCCGCAGCAGCCGGCGCTCGCCGCGCCGATGACACAATTTGAGCGCCTTGAGTTCGTGCGCCACGACCGCCTTGATCACCCCCGAGTAGCGGGCCAGAACCTCGTAGCGGTGGGCGATGATGCCCTGCAGCTGATCCTGGCCCAATGCCTCGACGGTCTGCGGCACCCGCAGCCGCAGCGTGGGCGCGACCCGGCGCACCCGGGCCAGGCTCAGGGCCTGCAGCAGGCGGATGTAGGCCCAGCCCAGATCGAATTCATACCAACGCGAGGAGAATTTGGCCGAGGTTCCGTAGGCATGATGGTTGTTGTGGAGCTCCTCTCCGCCAATCAGCAGCCCCCAGGGCACGACATTGGTGCTGTCGTCCGGACAGGCGAAATTGCGGTAGCCCCAGGCATGGCACAGGCCATTGACCACCCCCGCCGCCCAGAACGGGATCCAGGCCATCTGCACCGCCCAGACCGTCAGCCCCACGACGCCGAACAACGCCAGATCCATCATCAGCATCAGGCTGACGCCCAGCAGATTGTGGCGGCTGTACAGATGGCGCTCGATCCAGTCATCGGGCACGCCATGGCCATAGCGCGCCAGGGTTTGCGCGTTGCGGGCCTCGTCGCGGTAGAGCTCCGCCCCACGGAAAAAGACCTGGGCCAGACCGAACACGGCGGGCGAATGCGGATCGCCCTCGCGTTCGCACTTGGCATGGTGCTTGCGATGGATGGCAACCCACTCGCGCGTGATCATCCCGGTGGTCAACCACAGCCAGAACCGGAAAAAATGCGCCACGACAGGATGCAGATCCAGCCCCCGATGCGCCTGGCTGCGATGCAGGTACAGCGTCACCGCCGCGATCGTGATGTGCGTCAGCGCCAGCGTCACGCCGACCAGCGCCCAGGGCCCCGGATCCAGCATGCCGCCCTGAAGAAAGGAAAGCCAGGTGTTCATCTCGTTCGAACGATACCCGCGTCGTGCAGGAAAGGATTTTCAGTGTAGCCCACGCGGTTTGTCCGCGTCAGGGGGACAACCCCGAGGCGTCGTCCCTGGTGGCCGGGCGCTCGGCCTTGGCGCGCTGCATCACGGCCGCAAAAAACCCGTCCGTCCCGTGGACGTCGGGGCGCAGACGCAGGTAGGGGCCCTGCGTCTCCAGGCGGATGTCCCGCTCGGCGAGAATCGCGCCGGCATCCAGCAGGGAGAACTCCGGGTGCGCCTCCAGAAAGGCCTGAACCTGCAACTCGTTTTCCTCCGGCAGGATGCTGCAACTGGCATACACCAGCCGGCCGCCCGGCATCACGCAGGCGGCGGCATCCCGCAGAATCGCCGCCTGCGTCTCGCACAGCTGGACCAGCGATTCGGGGTGCTGGCGCCATTTCAGGTCGGGATTGCGGCGCAGCGTGCCCAGGCCGCTGCAAGGCGCATCGACCAGCACGCGGTGCGCCTTGCCGCGCAGACGGCGCACCCGCTGGTCATTGCGCTCGGCAATCGCCACCGGCACGATGTTGGACAGGCCGCTGCGGGCAAAGCGCGGCTTGGCCCGGGCCAGCCGGGCGGCCGACACGTCAAAGGCGTACAGCCGGCCCGTGGATCGCATCAACGCGCCCACCAGCAGTGTCTTGCCCCCCGCGCCCGCGCAATAATCGATGATCATCTCGCCGCGCCGGGGCGCCACCAGCGCCGCCAGCAACTGGCTGCCCTCGTCCTGGACCTCGATCTCACCGCGCTCGAAGGTGCGCCAGCGATTGACCGGCGGGCGTCCCTGGATACGGATGCCCCAGGGGGAATACGGGGTCGCCCGCGCCCCCCAGCGGGCCTCGGCTCCCTCGGCCCAGGCATTCAATACGGTCTTGCGATCGGTCTTGAACGGGTTGATGCGCAGATCCAGGGGCGCGGGCGCATTGAGGGCCTGCAGCAGGGATTCGGCGTCCGGCAACGCGGCCAGACGCTCATCCAGCCAATCCGGCACGCTGTGGCGGACCGCCCGGGGCAGCGCATCGACGGACAACGACTGGACATGGTCCAGCCAGGGGCGCTCGTGCTCATCCAATCCCGTGTCCAGCGTCTCGCGCGGCCAGACCGATGCCAGACCCAGCACGGCCAGACGGCGCGTCCCGGCGCCCGTGCCGCTTTCGGCGAACTGGCGATAGCGCCGCAGATGGCGCAGCACATCGAATACCGCCTCGGCAATTTCGCCACGGTCGCGCAGTCCGGCGTTGGTATGCGCGCGGAACCAGTGCGACAGCACGGCATCGGCCGGGTATTTCCATTGCAGCACCTCGCCCAGCACTTGACGCACCTGTTCGATACGCGCCGCCGCCATGACATAGGGCCGCGCAGGCTGATCGGGGCGTTGCACCGATTCCGCGCGGCGCGCGCGCGGCCGGGCGCGGGAGCCGTCCCGCGAGTCATGCCTGCTCATGATGATCCTCTTTGAAAAGCGCCGGACCGGCCCAGGCGCGATGCGGAGCATCGGCGACCGAAACCCGGCCATTGGCCAGCAACCGCACACGGCCCTGCGCCAGCCAGCGCAGCACCTGAACATAGATCCGGTGCTCGACCGGCAGCAACCGGGCGGCCAGCCGCTCCGGCGTGTCATCGTCCCGGACCGGAATGGCGCCCTGGGCGACGATCGGCCCGTGATCCAGCACCGGCGTCACGAAATGCACAGTGCAGCCATGCCACTGCACCCCCTGGGCCAGTGCCTGGGCATGCGTATGCAGACCGGGAAAGGCCGGCAACAGCGAAGGGTGGATATTGATGATGCGGCCATTGAAATGCCCCACCAGATCGGGGCCCAGCACCCGCATGAACCCGGCCAGCAGGATATAGTCGGGCGCCAGCGCGTCCAGCCGCGCCGTCAGGGCGGCGTCAAAGGCTTCACGGCTGTCGAAATCGCGATGCGCCAGGACCTCGGTCGGCAGACCGCGCGCGCGCGCCCAGTCCAGGCCGGCCGCATCGGCGCGATTGGCAAGGACGGCGCAGAGGTCGACAGGCAGGCCTTCGGCCTCGATGGCCTGCGCCAACGCCTGCATGTTCGAGCCCCGGCCCGAAATGAGAATGACCACCCGGATCGGCCGGTCGGGGGAATGCGGCATGCGCAGAGTCTCCAGCAGGTAAAAAAGGGGAATGCCCGACGATATTCCTGAGCATAAACGCAAAATTGTAAACTCTCGCCTGTGAATACCGATCTCCACCTCTACCACCGCCTGCCCCGGCACGATTCGACGGCCCCCAGCGCCGTGACCATCGGCAATTTCGATGGCGTGCACCGGGGCCATCAGGCCATCCTCGCCCAAGTCCGCCAACAGGCCGACACGCGCGGGCTCGTGCCCACCGTGATGACCTTCACCCCTCATCCGCGGGCGTTCTTTGCCCGTCGGGGTCAGCGGCCCGAATTGATCCCCACGCAGATCAATAGCCTGCGCGACCGCGTCTCGCGCCTGGCCGCGCAGGGCATGCGGCAGATCGTGGTCGAACGGTTCGATCAGCATCTGGCCGACATGAGCGCCGAGGACTTCATCCTGCGCCTGCTGGTCCGGGGCCTGAACACCCGCTGGCTGCTGGTGGGCGAGGATTTCCGCTACGGCCACAAGCGCAGCGGCGACATCGACCTGCTGCGCCGGATGGGACGTGAACACGGCTTCGAGGTCCAGACCCTGGCCGATGTGGGTGACGACCAGGGCCAGCGGATTTCCAGTTCCGCACTGCGCACGGCCCTGGCGGTGGGTAACCTGGAGCGCAGCAGCGAGCTGCTGGGCGCCCCCTACCGCATCGGCGGGCATGTCATCCACGGCCGCAAACTGGGCCATGACCTTGGTTTTCCGACGCTGAATCTGCGTGTGCCCGAGCCCTGTGCGGCACGCTCGGGCATCTACGTGGTGCTCGTCCACGGCCTGAGCGAACAGCCCCTGCCGGGCGTGGCCAGCCTGGGCGTGCGCCCCACCGTGACCCGCGACGGCACGCTGTTGCTGGAGACGCACATCCTCGATCGGCAGGTCGACGCCTACGGTAAACTTGTGTGCGTCGAATTCCTCGCGTTCCTGCGCGACGAGGAAACCTTTCCCGACCTGACCACCCTGACCGCCGCCATCCGCCAGGATGCGCAAGGCGCTTGCGATTATTTTGCCTCCCATGGATTATAGAAACACCCTGAACCTGCCCGAATCCCCCTTCCCCATGCGGGGCAACCTCGCCAAGCGCGAGCCGGGCTGGATCGCGGCCTGGGAAGAAAAAAAGGTCTATGCGGCCATTCGCGCCGCCGCGCAGGGACGGCCCAAGTTCATCCTGCACGACGGCCCGCCGTACGCCAACGGCGACATCCATATCGGCCACGCGGTCAACAAGATCCTCAAGGACATCATCGTCAAGAGCCGCGACATGGCCGGCTTCGATGCCCAGTATGTGCCCGGATGGGACTGCCACGGCATGCCGATCGAGATCCAGATCGAGAAAAAATACGGCAAACACCTGCCCGTGGCCGAGGTCCAGTCGCGCGCCCGCGCCTACGCGGCCGAGCAGATCGACCGTCAGCGCCAGGACTTCAGGCGCCTGGGCGTGCTCGCCGACTGGGACGCGCCCTATCTGACCATGAACCCGGGCAACGAGGCCGACGAACTGCGTGTGCTGGCCAGCATCCTGGACAAGGGCTTTGTCTTCCGTGGCCTCAAGCCGGTGAACTGGTGCTTCGACTGCGGTTCGGCTCTGGCCGAGGCCGAAGTCGAATACGCCGACCGCAAGGATCCCTCCGTGGACGTCACCTTCGCCTTCGACGACCGGGCGGCCGTGGCGCGCGCCTTCGGACTGCCGGGCGAAGTCGAGCCCGGCGCCATCGTCATCTGGACAACCACGCCCTGGACCCTGCCCTCCAACCAGGCCCTGAACCTGCATCCAGAACACGAATACGCTCTGGTGCGCCTGGCCGAACCCCGCGCCACCGGTCCGCTGCTGCTGGTGGCCGCCGAGCTGGCCGCATCCTGCCTGACACGCTGGGGACTGCGGGGCGAGATCATCGCCCGCGCGCCCGGCGCCGCCCTGGAGGGCCTGGCGTTCCGCCACCCCCTCTACGAGGTCGATCCGGGCTACCGCCGCCTCTCGCCGGTCTACCTGGGCGACTACGTCACCCTGGATTCGGGCACAGGCGTCGTCCACTCGGCCCCCGCCTACGGCGTCGAGGACTTCATCTCCTGCAAGGCGCACGGCATGACCGACGCGCAGATGCTCAACCCCGTCATGGGCAATGGCCATTTCGCCGACAGCCTGCCGCTGTTCGGCGGCGAGATGATCTGGAAAGCCAACCCGCTCATCGTCGAAGCCCTGCGCGAGGCGGGCAGCCTGCTGCACACTGAATCCCACGCGCACAGCTACATGCATTGCTGGCGTCACAAGACCCCCATCATCTATCGCGCGACCAGCCAGTGGTTCGCCGGCATGGACGTCCAGCCGACCACCGGCCCGACCCTGCGCGAGATGGCGCTGAAAGGCGTGGACGATACCGCCTTCTATCCGGCCTGGGGCCGCGCGCGCCTGCATGCCATGATCGCCAACCGCCCCGACTGGACCCTGTCGCGCCAGCGTCAATGGGGCGTGCCCATGGCGTTTTTCGTCCACAAGGAAACCGGCGCCCTGCATCCCCGCACGGTCGAGCTGCTGGAACAAGTCGCCCTGCGCGTCGAGCGTGACGGCATCGAGGCATGGCAGACGCTCGATCCACGCGAGTTGCTCGGCGATGAGGCCGAGCACTACGAAAAGAACCGCGACACGCTGGATGTCTGGTTCGACTCCGGCAGCACCCACGCCACCGTGCTGGGCGGACGCGATCACAGCCTGAAAGGCTCGCACGCCGACCGGCTGGCCTGGCCTGCGGACCTGTACCTCGAAGGCTCGGACCAGCATCGCGGCTGGTTCCACTCGTCCCTGCTGACCGGCTGCATGCTCTATGGCCGCCCGCCCTACAAGGCCCTGCTCACGCACGGCTTCGTGGTCGACGGCAAGGGCAAGAAAATGAGCAAGTCCGTCGGCAACGTCGTCTATCCCCAGGAGATCGCCAATACCCTGGGCGCCGAGATCCTGCGCCTGTGGGCCGCCTCGACCGACTACTCGGGCGAACTGTCGATCTCCAAGCAGATCCTGGATCGGGTAGTCGAATCCTACCGGCGCATCCGCAACACGCTGAAATTCCTGCTGGGCAATCTGGCCGATTTCGATCCCGCCACCCAGCTGATGCCCGCCGACGCGCTGTTCGACCTCGACCGCTATGCGCTGCAGATGACCGCCGCCATGCAGGCCGAGATTCTCGCCGCCTACGAGCGCTACGAATTCCACACTGCCGTCGCGCGCCTGCAGATCTTCTGCTCCGAGGACCTGGGCGCCTTCTATCTGGACATCCTCAAGGACCGCCTCTACACGACCGCGCCCGACAGCGCGGCGCGCCGCTCGGCGCAGACCGGCCTGCATCATGTCACGCAGGCGCTGCTCAAGCTGCTGGCCCCGATCCTGTCGTTCACAGCCGAAGAGGCCTGGGCCGACCTGCGCGGCGCCGACACGCCCACGATCTTCACCGAGCTGTTTCACGCCATTCCGGCACCGGCCGATGCCGCTGCCCTGGAGACCCGCTGGACACGGCTGCGCGAGATCCGCGCCGAGACCATGCGCGAAATCGAGACCGTGCGCACACGCGGTGAAATCGGCTCGTCGCTGGCGGCGGAAATCGACTATCACGCCTCGGGCGAGGACCTGGACCTGCTGCGCAACCTGGGCGACGACCTGCGATTCGTGATGCTGGTCTCGCGGGCCGACACGCATCCGGGCGACGGGGCCTTGCGGATCACCGTGCAGGCCACGACGCACGAGAAATGCGGCCGCTGCTGGCACCACCGCGCCGACGTCGGCCGTGACCCGGCACACCCCGAGCTGTGCGGCCGCTGCGTAGACAACCTGCACGGCGATGGCGAAGCCCGCGGCCATGCCTGACTCCAGCCTCGACACCGGCACCGGGGCGCACCGCCCGGCGCGCTTGCGGCCGCTGGCCGGCTGGCTGCTCCTGGCCCTGGCGCTGGTGCTGCTGGATCAGGCCGTCAAGACCTGGGTTTCAGGCGCGCTGGCCTACGCGCAGCGCATTCCCGTGCTGCCCTCTTTCTTTGACCTGACGCTGCTGTACAACCCCGGCGCGGCCTTCAGCTTTCTGGCCGATTCCGGCGGCGGCCAGCGCTGGCTGTTCACCGGCATCGCCGCCGTGGCCGCCGTTCTGATCCTGCGCTGGCTGTACACCCACACGACCGAACGCCTGTTCTGCGCGGCGCTGGCCTGCATCCTGGGCGGCGCACTGGGCAATGCCATCGATCGGCTGCTGCATGGGCATGTCGTGGATTTCCTGCTGTTCTACTGGAACGACTGGTATTTTCCGGCCTTCAATCTGGCCGACGTGGCCATCACCTGCGGGGCCGCACTGCTGATCCTGGACGAAATCCTGCGCGCCCGCCGCGCGCGCTCTTCCTGAAGGAGGTTCTCATGGACCTGCCGGGCAAACGCATCATCCTGGGGCTGACGGGCGGCATCGCCTGCTACAAGTCCGCTGAACTGCTGCGCCGCATGCAGGACGAGGGTGCCACCGTGGACGTGGTCATGACCGAGGCGGCCACCCGCTTCATCACCCCGGCCACGATGCAGGCCCTGTCAGGCCGCCCCGTCTGGACGGACGCCTGGGACGCGCGCATGGACAACCGCATGGCGCACATCAACCTGACGCGCGGAGCCGACGCCGTCCTGGTCGCGCCGGCCAGCACGGATTTCCTGGCCCGGGCCGCCCACGGCCTGGCCGATGACCTGCTGACGACCCTGTGCGTGGCGCGCGGCGCCGTGCCGCTGCTGGCCGCGCCGGCCATGAACCACGAAATGTGGACACATCCGGCCACGCAACGCAATGCGGCGCAATTGCGCGATGACGGCGTGACGCTGATCGGCCCGGAGGCGGGTCCGCAAGCCTGCGGCGAGACCGGTTCGGGCCGCATGATGGAGCCCGACCAGATCCTGCGCGCCCTGATCGCCTTTTTTCAACCCAGACGGCTCACCGGCCGACGTGTCCTGCTGACGGCGGGCCCCACCAGCGAGACCATCGATCCCGTTCGCGTCCTGACGAACCGCTCGTCCGGACGCATGGGCTATGCCCTGGCCCGGGCGGCCGCAGAGGCCGGCGCCGAGGTCACCCTGGTCTCGGGCCCCACCGCGCTGCCCTGCCCGGACGGGGTCGAACGCATCAGCGTGCGCAGCGCCGCCGACATGCATGCGGCGGTGATGATGCGGGCCCGCCAGGCCGACCTGTTCATCGCCGTGGCCGCCGTGGCCGACTGGGGCATCGCCAACCCCTCGGCCATCAAGCTCAAAAAGCAGGCCGACGGCCAGCCGCCGCACCTAGAATTCATTCAGAATCCCGACATCCTGGCCGAGGTCGCCGCCATTCCCCACGGTCCCTGGTGCGTGGGCTTTGCCGCCGAAACAGATCACCTGACCGAACACGCCCAGGCCAAGCGCGAACGCAAGGGCATCCCCGCCATCGTGGGCAACCTGGCTCAGCACGCCATGGATGCCGAGGATACTGAGCTGGTCATTTTCGATCATGCAGGCGCCCACCCCCTGGCACGCCAGCCCAAGCTGCGGGCCGCCCGCGAGCTGATCGCCTGGATCGCCAGCCAGATGCCCGACTGATCTTCGCACGGCCGGGCACTGTTCCTTTCCCGCTTTTCCTTTCTCTTTTCCGACCCGGACTTCTCATGCAACGACTCATCCAGGCCCGCATCGTCAATCCCTTGCTCGGCACGGACGCCATCCCCTTGCCCGACTACGCCACAGGCGGCTCCGCCGCGCTCGACCTGCGCGCCTGCCTGGACGCCCCGCAGACGCTGGCACCGGGCGCGCGGCTGCCTGTGCCCACGGGCCTGGCATTGAACATGATGGATCCCGGCCTGGTGGCCATCGTGGCCTCGCGCTCGGGCCTGTCGCTCAAGCACGGCATCCGCGTCGCCCAGGGGATCGGCGTCATCGACGCCGACTATCACGGGGAAATCAAGGTCCTGCTGACCAACGACAGCGATACACCCTACGACATCCTGCCTGGCGAACGTATCGCCCAGTTGTTGTTCCAGCCGGTCGTGCAGGTCGGGCTGCACATGGTCGAGGCATTCGACACGGTGACCGAACGCGGCGAAGGCGGTTTCGGCAGCACGGGCCGGCACTGATTCCGGCCAGAGAGAGGGGCGGCGGAATCTCCCTCTCCGCAGGCCGCTTTCCATGCGGTTTTCAAGAATCAGGGTTTATACCGATAAACCGCCTGAGGAATCCTCGCGTTCCGCCGTTCCCTCTTCCAAACCGACCCAGAACATCAATACGGTCTTGCGGAGATGGCGTCGATGCATCAATTCGTCAATCATTAAGTTTTAAATCATATTAATCAATATATTATTGAATATATTTAATGTCGTTTATGACATAAATAATCTCAGGGTTTATCCTGGTTTTTGCAAAAATATTATTAATATATTATAAATTCCGTTGAAAATAGCCAGACAGGCCGGGGATTAAGCGGTTATTCATCTAGGCGATATCCCTGGTTGCACTCGCAGATTTCGCATGGTTATACTTCACCGGTCTTTCAGGTTGTTCCTTTTCGTTCCCATCAAGGTTCTACCTGTTCGACAGGGTTAACCGAATTCCTCGACCGGTCTTGCCAACAGCATGACCCGAGAGGCCCAGGTTCTCTTTCCATCGAGACAAGGGATATTCCCCGGAAAGAGGCCGATTGCTTCGCATACGCGCTACTCGACCCATCACGCGACTGGATCCGTCACAAAGGAGAATCCACACATGAGCAGGCTGACCAAACTTTCCACCCTCACCGCCGCGATCCTGCTGGCGACCGGCGCCGGAACGGCGATGGCCGCCGACGGCCCGATCAAGATCGGTGTACAGGCCCCCATCACAGGCGAATACGCGGCCGAGGGCCAGGGCATCGAAAACGGCGTGCAGCTGCTGGTCAAGCAGCAGAACGCGGCGGGCGGCCTGCTGGGCCGTCAGATCGAGGTGATCGTATGCGACGACGAAGGCAAGGCCTCGCAAGCCGCGATCTGCGGCCGCAAGCTGGTCAATGACGGCGTGATCGCGGTGATCGGTACATACACCAGCGGCGCCGCCCTGGCCGCCGCCCCGATCTATTCCGCCGCCAACGTCATCCAGACCTCGGACGGCACCAGCGACGAACTGACGCAGCGCGGCTGGAAAACCTTCTTCCGCAACGCGCCGCCCAACAGCGACGAGGCGACCTTCGCCGCCAACTACATGGTCAACGTCAAGAAGTATCAGCGCATCGCGGTGCTGAGCGACCACTCCAGCTACGCCACCGGCCTGGCCGACAGCGTCAAGAAAGCCGTCCAGGACCAAAAGGGCAACCTCGTGGCCGACGACTTCATCAATGCCGGCACCCAGGACTACAGCGCGGTGCTGACCAAGCTCAAGTCCAAGAACCCGGACGTCCTGTTCTTCTCGGGCTATTACACCGACGGCGGCCTGATCCGCGCCCAGATGAAACAACTCGGCATGGAAACCGTGTTCATCGGCGGCGACGCCAATCAGAACGCGGCTTTCGCCAAGATCGCCGGCAACGCGGCTGCGGGCGCCATGATCATCAACGTCCCCGCCCCGGAAAACCTGCCCTATCCGGAAGCCAAGAAGTTCCTGGCCGACTATACCCAGGCCTTCGGCTCGGCGCCTCCCAGCATCTACACGTTCACCAATGCCGATGGCCTGCGCGCGGTCTTTGCCGCGATCGAAGCCACCAAGAGCGCGGACACCGCCAAGCTCATCCCCTGGCTGCACGACATGAAGCAGCCCTTCCCCGGCCTGACCGGCCCCTTTACCTGGGATGAAAAGGGCGAACGGATCGGCAGTCCGATGTCGGCCTTCGAAATCCAGGCCGACGGCAGCTACAAGACCGTCTACCCGACGAACTAAGCCCGCCATCCAGCAGCGCCCGAACCCCGCGGTTCGGGCGCCGCTTTCATCCATGCGTCAGGCTTTGGGCGACGCGCTTGCCGCGATGCGGCTCTCTCTGGAAACCGTTCGATGGACTTTATCCTCCAGCAATTCATCAATGGGGTGACGGTCGGCGGCATATATGCGCTGATCGCGCTGGGCTACACCATGGTCTATGGTGTGCTCAAGCTGATCAACTTTGCCCATGGCGACCTGTGCATTCTGGGCGCCTTCATCGGGCTCACCACCCTGACCTCCGGCGCCTTCGGCGGTCTTTCCACACCGGTTCTTCTGATCCTGGCCTTCCTGATCGCCATGCTGGCGGTGGCCGTGGTCGGCACGCTGCTCGATCAGTTTGCCTATAAGCCCCTGCGCAAGGCCCCGCGCCTGTCGGCCGTGGTGTCGGCCCTGGGCGCCTCGATGCTGATCGAGAACGGCATCATGCTGATCTGGAGCCCGAACGTCCAGGTCTTTCCCAACAATCTGCTGCCCAACATCACCTGGCAGATCGGCGGCGCCTATCTCAGCTTCGTCCAGCTGCTGATCATCGTCGGCGCATTCGTGCTCATGGCGGCGTTGTATTTCTTCGTGCACCACACGCGCGTGGGCACTGCCATCCGCGCCACCGCCATTGACCAGGACGCCGCGCGCCTGATGGGGATCAACGTCAACCGCGTGATCGCCATGGTGTTCATCATCGGCCCGGTACTGGGCGCGGTGGGCGGTCTGTTCATCGGCCTGTATTACCGCCAGACCTATTTCACGATGGGCTGGTCCTACGGCCTGAGCGCCTTCATTGCTGCCATCATCGGCGGTATCGGCAACATCCCCGGCGCCATGCTGGGCGGTCTGCTACTGGGCCTGTTCAACGCCTTCGCCGCCGGCTACGTCTCCAGTTCCTGGCAGGACGCCATCACCTTCGCCCTGCTGATCGCCATCCTGCTGGTCCGCCCCACGGGCCTGCTGGGCGAACGTGTCGCGGAAAAGGTGTAATCATGGACAATCGCATGAACCAATCCTCTCCGGCCGCTTCCAGCGGTTCGGCCCGCGCACTGCGTCTGGCCGGCCCCGCCCTGTGGATTCTGGGCCTGCTGATCCCGCAAGTGCTGTCACCGGCCTGGATCACCATCGGCGGCATCTTCGCCATCTATTCGATCGTCGCCCTGTCCCAGGACATCGTGCTGGGCCGCGCCGGAATGTACGACATGGGCCACGCGGTCTTTTTCGGCATCGGCGCCTACACCAGCGCGATCCTGTCGCTGACCTTCGGCTGGCCCGTCCTCTGGACCATTCCCGTGGCCATCCTGCTGGCCGCCGCCCTGGGCGCCATCCTGGCGGCCCCCATCGTCAAACTGCGCGGCGACTATCTGCTGGTGGTCACCATCGGCTTCAACGCGATCTTCGTGCTGGCGATGCAGAACAACCTGTTCGGCCTGACGGGCGGCGCCGACGGCCTGTTCGGCGTCAGCGGTCCGACGTTCTTCGGCCACATGTTCGGTTCGCAAAGCGACCTGTTCTACCTGAACTGGGTCGTGCTGGCCGCAGTCCTGTGGGTGATGGGCAACCTGGACCGCTCCTCGCTGGGGCGCACTTTCCGCTACATCAAGCACGACGAACTGGCGGCCACGACCCTGGGGGTTAACGCCCGCAACTACAAGGTCGCCGCCTTCGCGCTGGGGGCCGGGATCGCGGGGCTCGCGGGCACGCTGTTCGCTATGCAGCTGTCGGCCGTCAGCCCGGGCTCGTTCCGCTTCACCGATTCAGTGGTGCTCTTCGCCATCGTGCTGGTCGGCGGCCAGGCCTCGGTGCCCGGCGTGCTGCTGGGCACCGCCATGATGTTCGTGGTGCCTCAGATCTTCACCGAATTTGCCCAATACCGTTATCTGGCCTTTGGCGTGGCGATGATTCTCGTCATGATCCTGCGTCCGCAAGGCATCTGGCCGGCTCGAAAGGGGGTTATATGAACACATCCACGTCCAGTCCCTCCAGCGCCGCCACGGCCGAGACCCTGCTGGAGCTCGACGGCATCGGCATCAGTTTCGGCGGCCTGCGCGCGGTCGACGATCTCAGCTTCAAGATCCGCCGCGGCGAGATCGTCGGCCTGATCGGCCCCAACGGCGCCGGCAAGACCACGGTGTTCAACATGATCACCGGCGTCTACCGCCCCACCGACGGTCACATCCGCTGGCATGGCCGGGACATCACCGGTCTGGCGCCGCATCACGTGGCCGAGGCCGGCATCCGCCGGACGTTCCAGACCATCCGCCTGTTCCAGGACATGACGGTGCTGGAGAACGTGATCGCCGGCCAGCACCTGCAAATGCGCCAGTCCTGGTGGCAGGGTCTGCTGAACACGCCCGCCCAGCGCCGCGAAGAGCGTGAGCTCATCGAGCGCGCCATGACGGTGCTGCAACAGCTCGATCTGGCGGACGTGGCCCACGAAATTGCCACGTCCCTGCCCTATGGCGCCCAGCGCCGCGTCGAGATGGCCCGCACGCTGGTGGCCAAACCCGAACTCATCATCCTGGACGAACCGGCCGCCGGCCTGAACGAACAGGAATCGGCCGGCCTGAACGAAACCATCCGCGCCATCCGCGACGCCGGCATTACCGTGATCCTGGTGGAACACGACATGAGCGTGGTGATGAACGTCACCGACAACATCGTCGTGATCAACTTCGGCAAGAGGATCGCCGAAGGCAAACCCGCCGAGATCCGCAGCAATCCGCTCGTCATCGAGGCCTATCTGGGCCAGGATGACGATGAGGACGATGCGCTGTTGAACGCCGTACAAGACCAGGTGACCGAATGACTGCCCCTCTGCTCCAGATTGAAGACCTGTGCGTCAGCTATGGCCACATCCAGGCCCTCAAGGGCATTTCCCTGAGCGTCCGGGAAAAGGAGGTCGTGGCCATCCTGGGCGCCAACGGCGCCGGCAAGACCACGCTGATGCGCACCCTCAGCGGCCTGATTGCCCCCAAATCGGGCAAGATCACCTTTGCCGGACACGAGACCACCCACATGGGCGCCGACCGCATCGTGCGGCTGGGCATCGGCCAGTCGCCCGAAGGCCGCCGCGTGTTCGGCACGCTGTCGGTGGCGGAAAACCTGCGCATGGGCGGCTTTACGCGCCCCACGGCAGAAATCGACGAAAGCTGCGAACACGTCTACAAGATCTTTCCGCGCCTGTACGAGCGCCGCGCCCAGCTGGCCGGCACGCTGTCGGGCGGCGAGCAGCAGATGCTGGCCATCGGCCGCGCGCTGGTGACCAAGCCGCGCCTGCTGCTGCTGGATGAACCCAGCCTGGGGCTGGCGCCGATCATCGTGCGCAATATCTTCCAGGTGCTGGCCGACGTGCGCGACACGGGCGTCACCGTCCTGATCGTGGAGCAGAACGCCCGCATGGCACTGAAACTGGCCGACCGCGGCTATGTGCTGGAAGTCGGCAAGCTGTCGCACGAGGGTTCTTCGCGCGAACTGCTGTCCTCGCCTGAAATCCAGGCCGCCTACCTGGGGCATTGAGCCCCGCCCTCCATAGGGTGCAATGCCCGCTCTCTGGCGGCCTGCGGGCCGCCGTCCCTGCAAGCCCCACCGCCCCGGAAGGGACGCGTCTTCTGAAAGACCGTCCTGTTCGGGTTAACCTTATGGGGCTTTTTCATTTTCAACACGATAGGAAAATCCCATGACCCAAGCCTCCGCCCGCCACATCCTGGTCGACAGTGAAGAACAGTGCCTGAAACTGAAGACCGACATCGAAAACGGCGCCGACTTCGCCCAGGTCGCGCGGGAACATTCCAGCTGCCCGTCCAGCCGCGACGGCGGCAACCTGGGGACATTCGGCCGCGGCCAGATGGTGCGTGAGTTCGACGAGGTCGTCTTCAGCGCGCCAGTGGGCGTCGTCCAGGGGCCCGTTCGCACCCAGTTCGGCTACCACCTGGTGGAAGTCACCCAGCGGCAGGATTGATTGCGGCTGAGGACGGTCCACAGGGGACCGTCCTTCGTCGCGGCCTGCGGCCTTTCGCATCGCCCTGCGCGCCTCATCTCCCGAACACGCCCAGGAGACAGACATGAAGGCCCGAATTTCAGTTCTGACACTCGCCGTCGCCGACCTGGAGGCGTCCCTCGTTTTTTACCGGGATGGTCTCGGTTTGCCGACGGAAGGGATCGTTGGCCGTGAGTTCGCGCACGGCGCCGTTGCGTTTTTCCAGCTGTCGGGAGACATGAAGCTCGCCATCTGGGCGCAGGACGACATCGCGCACGACACGGGTTTGGCGAAGACGCCCATCAGTTCGACTGCGCTCACAGTCGGCCAGAACGTATCGACGAAAGAAGAAGTCGACGAAGTGATGAGAACGGCTGCCGAAGCCGGCGCCGAAATCATCAAACCCGCTCAAGACACTTTCTACGGCGGTTATGCGGGGTATTTTCGTGACCCGAACGGGCATGTATGGGAGGTGGTCTGGAATCCCGCCATGCTCCCAGACGATGACCAGGAAACCGGGACTGACTAGAAAACCCAGGCCGATTCAGTCCGCAGGGGACTGTCCTCTGTTGCGGCCGCTGGCCGCCATGCCCCACCTCGTGGCCTGCAGGCCACTCCGATGATTCCGGCTGAGGACAGTCCGCAGGGGACTGTCCTCTGTCCGGAATCATCCCACCATCATCAGGGTGGCGTTGCCGCCGGCGGCGGCGGTATTGATGCACACCGACACCTCGCGGACCAGCATTTCCAGGGGATACCGCTCACCGGCCGAAAGCTCGTCGGCGCGGCGAGCCAGGATCGGGATGATCGGGCCGGAACGGTCCGCCACCGCGTGCGACAGAGCCTGCAGTCCGTCGCTGTCGCCTTCGTAGAGCACGGCCTGGAAATCCGCCGTGGCGATCGCTTCCGGCGCGATCCAGCGCACGGCGGCGCCCTTGGGCCGGGCCGCATGGAAGGCGCGCACTTCCGGGTGATCCACCCACACCATGTCGTTGCCCGTCTGGCCGCAGGCCGCCATCTGCGCCTGCGCTCCGGCCGCGCTGGCGGCATGGCACAGCACCGTGCCGCGCGGCTTCAGGTGGTATTGATTGGTCTCCCCGGTGGGGCCGGGCAACGTCAATGGCTTGGCGCCCTCGCCGCCGACATTGTCGATCGGCAGCGCGCTGGGCGTATCGACCAGCAGGCGATGCAGATACAGGGGACCGCCGGCCTTCGGTCCGGTGCCCGACAGGCCCTCGCCGCCAAAAGGCTGCACTCCGACGGTTGCGCCGACGATATTGCGGTTGACATAGATATTGCCCGCATGGATCCGGTCCGTGACATGGCGCACGGTCTCGTCCAGCCGGGTGTGGACGCCGAAAGTCAGGCCATAGCCCCGGGCATTGATGGCATCGATCACCGCGTCGAGATCCTTGCGACGGTAGCGCAGCACGTGCAGCACCGGGCCGAACACCTCGCGTTCGAGTTCGGCGATATCGGAAATCTCGATCAGGGTCGGCGCCACGAAAGTGCCGTGACGTGTCTGGGTCTCATCGAGCGGATTGCGGTCGACGGCATGACCGGCCGTCCGCATGGCCTGGACGTGACGCTCGATCACCGAGCGGGCCTCGGCATCGATCACCGGGCCGATGTCGGTGCACAGCAGTTCGGGGCGCCCCACGCGCAATTCGTTCAGTGCGCCACGCAGCATCGCCAGGGTGCGGTCGGCGCAGTCCTCCTGAACGCACAGGATCCGCAAGGCGGAACAGCGCTGGCCCGCAGAATCGAAGGCCGAACTGAGCACGTCATAGACGACCTGCTCGGTCAGAGCCGAGGAATCCACGATCAGGGCGTTCTGCCCGCCCGTCTCGGCAATCAATGGAATGGGATGACCCGCGCCGTCCAGGCGGTCCGCCAGCGTGGCCGAGATCAGCCGCGCGACCTCGGTCGAGCCGGTGAACATGACGCCGCGCACGGCCGGACTGGCGACCAGGGCCGCGCCGACGGTCTCGCCGCGACCCGGCAGCAGCTGCACGGCATCGGCCGGAATCCCGGCGCGGTGCAGCACCGACACGCCATAGGCCGCGATCAGGGCCGTCTGCTCGGCCGGCTTGGCCAGCACCACATTGCCGGCCGCCAATGCCGCCGAAACCTGGCCTGTGAAGATGGCCAACGGGAAGTTCCAGGGGCTGATGCACAAGACCGGGCCCAGGGGACGGTGGCTGTCGTTGGAGAATGACGCCTCGATGCGGACTGCATAGTACCGCAGGAAATCGACGGCTTCGCGCACCTCGGCGATGGCGTTGGGAAAGGACTTGCCCGCCTCGCGCACGATCAGGCCGATGGCCATCTGCATTTCGTCTTCGAGGAGCTGCGCGGCATGGCGCAGGCACTGCGCCCGCTCGGCGGGCGGCGTCGCCTGCCAGATCGGCGCGGCATATTCAGCCCGTTTGAGGGCAGCCTGGACATCGGCCTCGTCCGCCTCGATCACCTGACCGACCACGTCGCGGTGGTCCGCCGGATTGAGCACGGCCCGGGCCCGCGCCTCATCCCACTCGCCGGCCGGGGCGGCGCGCCACGACTGGGGCGCGCTGCTCAGCAGCGCCGCCGCCAGCGAACCCAGACGATGTTCATTGCTGAGATCCAGCCCTGCCGAGTTGGCGCGATCCTCGCAGGCGCGATACAGGTCGCGCGGCAAGGGAATGCGATCGTGCGGCGCGCCCAGTGGCTGCACGGCGCGCGCCTTGCGCACGGGATCGGCCACCAGCGCCTCGATGGGCAGGTCGTGATCGCCGATCTGATTGACGAAGGACGTGTTCGCGCCGTTTTCCAGCAGCCGGCGCACCAGATAGGCCAGCAAGGTCTCGTGCGTCCCCACCGGCGCATAGATGCGGCAGGGCCGGTTCAGACGGCCTTTGCTGACCGGGCCGACGACGTCTTCGTACAGCGGCTCACCCATGCCGTGCAGGCACTGGAATTCGTACTGCCCGGGATAGTAGTTCTCTCCCGCCATGTAGTAGATGGAGGCCAGCGTCTGGGCGTTGTGCGTGGCGAACTGGGGAAAGATCGCCTCGGGCGCCGACAGCAGTTTGCGCGCGCAGGCCAGATAGGACACATCGGTATGAATCTTGCGCGTATAGACTGGATAGCCCTCCAGGCCATCGACCTGGGCGCGCTTGATCTCGGAATCCCAGTAGGCGCCCTTGACCAGGCGGACCATCAGGCGATGCTTGCTGCGACGCGCCAGGTCGATCACGAAATCGATCACGAACGGCGCGCGTTTCTGGTAGGCCTGGATGACGAAACCGATCCCGTTCCAGCCCTGCAGGCGTTCGTCGAAGCACAAGGCTTCCAGCAGGTCCAGGGACAGCTCCAGCCTGTCGGCCTCTTCCGCGTCGATGTTCAGACCGATGTCATAGCGACGCGCCAGTGCGGCCAGTTCGACCATGCGCGGCAGCAACTCATCCATGACGCGATCGCGCTGAGCGCGGGCATAGCGCGGATGCAGGGCGGACAGCTTGATGGAAATGCCGGGGCCTTCGTAGATGCCGCGGCCCTGGGAGGCCTTGCCGATGGCATGGATGGCCTGCTCGTAGGATCTGAAGTAGCGCTCGGCGTCCTGGGCCGTGGTGGCCGCCTCGCCCAGCATGTCGTAGGAATAGCGGAAGCCGACATCCTCGAATTTGCGGCTGTTGGCCAGCGCAGAGGAAATCGTCTGGCCGGTGACGAACTGCTCGCCCATCAGACGCATGGCCATGTTGACGCCGCGTCGGATCAGCGGCTCGCCGCCCTTGGCGATGAGGCGGGTCAGCGCCTGGGACAGATTCTGTTCGCTGTTGACGCTGACCAGCCGGCCGGTCACCAGCAGCCCCCAGGTCGCTGCATTGACGAACAGCGAGCGGGATTCGCCCACATGCGCGCGCCAGTCGCCGTGGCTGATCTTGTCGCGAATCAGCGCATCGCGCGTGGCCTGATCGGGAATGCGCAGCAGCGCCTCGGCCAGACACATCAGGGCGACCCCTTCCTGGCTGGAGAGGGAAAACTCCTGGATCAGGCCTTCCACCCCACCGCCCTTGCGCTTGTCGCGCAGAGTCTGGACCAGGCGGCGGGCCAGCGCATCGACCTGATCGGGCTGCCGCGATTCGGCCTGGTCGACCAGCATGGCCACGCATTCCGGTTCCGGGCGGCGATACGCCGCCGTGATGGCAGCGCGCAGCACGGACTGTGGCAGAACCTCCTGGGCAAATTCATGGAACGGCGCCAACGGCTCGGATTCGGCCTGGAGCACGGCGGTTTCGGCATCCGCGCGACGGTCGATCTCGGCGGGCACCTGGCCACGCTCGATGGCCTCTATATAGTTCAGCAGGGCCTGCTTGTGCAGCCAATGCGGCGTGCAACCCAATGATTCCGCCAGAACCCGCAGGCGCTCGCGCAGCGCCTCATCGACCTTTACACCCAAGGTTACAGTTGCCATGTTCGAGGTATTCCACGTTGGTAGCATCGACTGGGAAAACCCAGCCTGGATCAGGCGCCATACTAAAAGGTTGCACCTGGATAGACCATTATGGTTAACCCCAAAGCGCTCAGGTACAACCGAATTCTGACACGACTGATTTGCCTTGTAAATCCGTGGGATGTCCCGATGCAACGGCCGCGATCAATTCGGCCAGCCGATCCAGCGCCTGGCGCTGGGCCCGCACCAGGCCGGCCACCCCATCGGCGGCAGGCAGGCGCACCGAAGCCTGGCAAAGGCGGGGTTTGCCTGCACCGGGCGCCTGATCCGACCAGCTGGCGTCCAGTGCCACGAACCGGCCCCAGATCATGTCGAAACGATCCACCCGGACATCGATGCGCCGGGCTGCCGCGGACTTCACCTCCGAAAGACGCTGGGCATCGGTCGCCCCCAACCGGCGGCTGACGGCCCCGGCCAGCACATCGCGAATCTGGTCGGTCAGTGGCGCGGCCCAGAGAGAATCGTTCAGCACCTGAACCGCCGGTTCCCGCGCAGGATCCCGCACGATCAATTGCGGACGCTCGACTTCGGGCGGAATCCTCGCCACCGAGAGGCGCAGTACGCGCCCCTTGGTCGTTCCGGCCTCGTCATGGGCCGGCTGGTCCGTGGCGGGCGCCGCCAGGCTGTAATAGCGCGCGGGCGCCACGGCGCACCCCGCCAGCAGGGCCGCCAATCCCAACCGGCATATCCAGGTCGGTATCGTCCGTCTCATGATCAAGTCCTCGTGAAAAGCCCCCGGCCTGTGGTCAACGCAGCGCATCAGCGTCACGCCCCTTGATCAGGAGATCGGGATGGGCCTGCAAGGTATCCGACAGCAGGCGCAGCGCGTGCGCCGTGCGATTCAGTTGGTTCAGGGTATCCAGCACACCGCCCAGCATGGTCGAATCGGGCGCCAGCACCTCTCCCAGGCGGTCCAGTGCGGTGCTGGCGGAGGACAGCGCCTTCGTCGCCTGAGGCGTCACCTTGGTGTCCAGACGGCGCAACAGGCTGTTCAGGGACTCCAGACTGTTGCGCAGGTTCTGGCCGATCTCCTCGAGCGGCAGCTTGTCGAGCTTGGTGACGATATTGCCCAATTGTCCCTGCAGCCGGTCGAAATCCCCCTGCACGGTGGGCACCAGCAGCCCCTTGCGCGTGGCAGGATCGCCCGGGATCCTCGGCGTCTTGTTGGCTTCGTCCGTGAAAAAGTCCAGCGCCACATATTGCTGGCCGGTCAGCAGGCTGGCCGTGCGCAGCTGGGCCCGCAAGCCGCGCTCGATGAGCGGCTTGAGCAAGGCATCTCCCTCGATGCCGCCCGATGCGTTGACCCACTCGTGATAGGCATTGTTGAACCGCATCGGATAGAGCAGGGTCCGCACCCGGGAATAGAAGCGCCGGGTCTCGTTATCGAAATTGAGGTCGATGTCGACCACCTTGCCGATCGAAATGCCGCGGAAATCGACGTCGGCCCCGATGCTCAGGCCCCGGATCGACTGGTCAAAGCGCAGCTCGACCGGGACGGGCGTGCCATCCGGATCGGCCAGCGCCTCTTCGCGCGACTTGAACAGCGAGTACTCGCTGCCGGCGGCGGCCGGCGTATCGTCCACCTCGCCGTCATAGGAACTGGACTCGTCGGCCTGCGTGAAGGCAATGCCGCCATTGAGGATGGACGCCAGGCCGCCCGTACGCACCTGAATGCCGTCTGGCGCCACCTTCAGATTGACCCCGCTGTCGTTCCAGAAACGCGTATCCCGCGTCACGTATCGGTCATAGGGAGCCTGGACAAAGACATGGATCTGGACCGAGCGGCCATCGGACGCCATGTCGTAGCTGACGATACGACCGACCTCGATGCGGCGGTAATGGATGCGGGAGCCCACTTGCAGGGACCCCAGGGAATCGGCCCTGAGCACGAACCGGGAACCGACCTGACCGCTGAATATCTCGGGGGGATTGCCCAGGCCATCGAAGGCATAGACAGGATCGCCCTTGGGCTGCGCCGAGGGGGCATCCACATTGATATAGACACCCGACAGCAGCGTATCCAGCCCCGAGATTCCGGCAAGGGAGAAACGGGGGCGGACGATCCAGAACTTGGAGTCCCTTTGCGTGATGTATTCCGCGCCCTCGCGGTTGAGCTGGACGTCCACCAGCACGTGCTGGCGATCCTCCGCGACGCGCACGCCGGACACATTGCCCACCACCACATCGCGGTAGCGCAGCTTGGTCTGGCCGGCCTCGACGCCGGCCGCCGACAGAAAGCTGATGGTGATCATCGGCCCGGTGCGCACCCAGACCGAAGCCAGCAGGGACAGCCCCACCACCAGAGCCAGCAGAGGAACCAGCCAGACCCAGGACCAGCGCAGGGAGCGGCCAGGGCGCATGGCCGGCGCGGCAACATCCCGCGCGGACCGCGAGCCGTCGGCCGCGGCGTGTGATGTCTGGATGGGCGTGTCTTCAGTATCCATGAGGTTCCTTTACCAACCGAGCCTCCCTCAGCGCGTCCCAGCCTCGACGCGGATCATAACGCATGGCCGCCGCCATGGTGAGCACGACCACCGCGCCGAAATTCAGGGCGGCCGGCCCGACGTCGATCTGCGACAGCCCCGGAAAATTGGCCATGGCCGCCATCAGGACGACCACGAAGACATCCAGCATGGACCATTGTCCGACAAACTCGACGGCGGCATACAGCCGGGTACGCTGCCGCTGGACCCGCACCCCCATGGGCTGGTTGCGCAGCAGCAGAAAAGCCAGCGCCAGCAGCTTGGTCACCGGCACCATGACGCTGGCGACGAAAACAATGATGGCCAGATCCCAGGAGCCGTATTGCCAGAGCTCGATCACGCCGCCCAGAATGGTGTGGCCGCTCTCGCCCATCACCGTCCGGATCTCCATGACCGGCAGGACATTGGCCGGCACATAGAACACGGCGGCGGCGATCAGCAAGGCCCAGACCTGGGCCGCATCTCCATGACGGGCATGCCTCATCGCGGCCCCGCAGCGCAAGCAGCGTCCGGATGCCTGAGGCGTCTGGATGCAGCCACAGTCATCGCAGACCCTGCCCTGCCCGTGCGCGCCGGAAACCGGCACGATGCCCGCGTCTTCCGCGTGGCGCCACAAGGCGCGCGCGTTCCAGCTTCCCAATCCGGTCAATAAAAAGCACAGAACGAAAAAGCCCACCATACCGGGCTCGATCTGCAGGCGCAGCAGGCCGGCCACCTTGACGACGGAGACGAGCAGCGCCAGGATCAGCACGGTCGCCATGGACCAGGGCGCCAGCCGCTCCAGCAGACGCAGCACGCGGGCCAGATCGGCTGCCGGGCGCCGCGATACGATGGTCTGCATCGCCCAGAGCGTCAAGGCGATCTGCAACAGCGGAATCCAGAAGCCGACCAGCCCGGTCATCACCGAGATCCCGTAATAGTCGCGCTCCCAGCACAGGTACAACGCCTGCCAGTAGGTCAGGCTCAGATCCAGTCCCTGAAGAGACAGCCGTGCCAGAGGAAACCACTGGGCGATGGCAAATACGATCAGGCAGGCCCAGCCCAGCGCCAGGGACTGTTCCAGGGACAGCCCGCCCGCCTTGTACAGCACCATGCCGCAGCAACGGCATTCGGCCCGGCCTCGTCCCCCTGGATCCAGCCGGACATGCAGCGTATCGCAATGCGGGCAGGCAATCAGGGGCCGCTGCATCAATCGACGAGCTCAGGTTCCGGTCGGGAAGATAGCGCAGCGGTCCCCACGTGATCGTCATCCGCGGGGAAATTCAGCACGACCTGCCCCCCGGCATCCAGATCGACCTCGACCCGTCCTCCATGCACCAGGCGACCGAACAGCAGTTCGTCGGCCAGCGCCCGGCGGATGGTGTCCTGGATCAGTCGCTGCATGGGCCGCGCCCCCATGGTCGGGTCGAAACCGGCCTGCGCCAGATGGTCGCGCAACGCCTGGGTGAACAGCACCTCGACGCGCTTGTCGTGGAGCTGGTCCTCGAGCTGCATGAGGAACTTGTCCACGACCTGCAGGATGACCTCGCGTGGCAAAGCGGCAAAACCAATGATGGCATCGAGCCGGTTGCGGAATTCGGGCGTGAACTGGCGCTTGATTTCGGCCATCTCGTCGCCCGAACGCTGTGGCGCGGCAAAGCCGATGGTGTTGCGATTCAGCGTGTCGGCGCCTGCGTTGGTGGTCATCACCAGGATCACGTTGCGGAAATCGGCCTTGCGCCCGTTGTTGTCGGTCAGCGTGCCATGGTCCATGACCTGCAGCAGGATGTTATAGACGTCCGGGTGGGCTTTTTCGATTTCGTCGAGCAGCAGCACGCAATGCGGCTGCTTGGTCACCGCCTCGGTCAGCAGACCACCCTGGTCGAAGCCGACATAGCCCGGAGGCGCGCCGATCAGCCGCGACACGGTATGGCGTTCCATGTATTCGGACATGTCGAAGCGCAGCAATTCGATGCCCAGCACGAAGGCCAGCTGGCGCGCGACCTCGGTCTTGCCCACGCCCGTCGGGCCGGAAAACAGGAAGCAGCCAATCGGCTTGTCAGGCCGCCCCAGACCGGAGCGCGCCATCTTGATCGAGGCGGCCAGCGCGGAAATGGCCTGGTCCTGGCCGAATACCACGGCCGTCAGGTCGCGTTCCAGCGTCGCGAGCTTGTTGCGGTCATCCGTGGACACGTTCTGCGGCGGAATCCGGGCGATCCGCGCAACCGTGGTTTGAATCTCGGCGCGGCCGATCAGTTTTTTCTGGCGCGATTTGGGCAGCAGCCGCTGGGCGGCGCCGGCCTCGTCGATCACATCGATGGCTTTGTCGGGCAGAAAACGGTCGCTGATATGGCGCGCCGACAGTTCGGCCGCCGCCGTGATCGCCGCTCCCGAGTAGCGCACCTGATGATGAGCCTCGAAACGCGCCTTCAGGCCGCGCAGGATCTGCACGGTCTGTGCCACGGTGGGCTCGGCGATATCGATTTTCTGGAAACGCCGCGCCAGCGCGTGATCCTTTTCGAAAACCCCGCGATATTCGGTGTAGGTGGTCGCCCCGATGCACTTCAGATAGCCGGAGGACAACGCCGGCTTGAGCAGGTTGGAGGCATCCAGGGTGCCGCCCGATGCCGAGCCGGCGCCGATCAGCGTATGGATTTCGTCAATGAACAGCACCGCATGGCGGTTGTCCTTGAGGGCCTTGAGCACCAGCTTCAGGCGCTGCTCGAAATCGCCCCGGTATTTGGTGCCCGCCAGCAGCGCTCCCATGTCCAGCGCGTAGACCTGGGTCTCGTGCAGGATCTCGGGCACGTCGCCCTGCGTGATGCGCCAGGCCAGGCCCTCGGCGATGGCCGTCTTGCCAACCCCGGCCTCGCCCACCAGCAAGGGATTGTTCTTGCGCCGGCGGCACAACACCTGAATGACGCGCTCGACCTCATCCTCGCGGCCGATCAGCGGATCGATGCGGCCCTTGAGGGCTTCGGCGTTGAGATCGGTGGCGTAGGTTTCGAGGGGGGATTTCTGCTGATCGGACTTGAGATCGGCGGCGGGAGGCTCCAGGCGCGGATGGTCCGTCGCCGGGGGTTGTTCCTCGGAGGCCTTGGCGATGCCGTGAGACAGATAATTGACCACGTCCAGCCGGGATACGCCCTGCTGCACGAGGAAATACACCGCATGCGAGTCCTTTTCGCCATACATGGCGACCAGCACGTTGGCGCCGGTCACGGCGTTCTTGCTGGAGCCGTTGGATGAGACATGCATGATGGCGCGCTGGATCACACGCTGGAATCCCAGGGTCGGCTGGGTGTCCACATCGCCCTCGCCCGGAAAGACCGGCGTATTCTCGACGATGAATTTGCGCAGGTCCTGGCGCAGCAGCTCGATGTCCGCTGCGCAGGCGCGCAGGACTTCAACGGCCGACGCATTGTCCAGCAAGGACAGCAGCAGATGCTCCACGGTGATGAATTCATGTCGAGCGGCGCGGGCCTCGACAAACGCCATGTGCAGGCTGACTTCGAGCTCTTCGGAAATCACGCTTCCTCCATTGCTTATCGGAGCGGATCAAGCAATCCGTTATGCCTATTCTATGACTAAAACGGCTTGCCGTTTGAGGCGCCGGAACCCGGAGGCGTCCCCAAGCGCCGCTCGAGCGCGGGATGACCGGGCCATTCGCACGAATCAGGGAGCCCGCGCCTCAGGAAAACGGCACGGGTTCCATCAGGCATTGCAGGGGATGCTGATCGGCATGCGCCAGATGCAGCACGGCATCGACCCGGGTGGCCGCCACATCGCGCGTATAGACGCCACAGACGCCGCGCCCCTCGTGATGGACCTGCAACATGATGCGCTCGGCCTCTTCGCCACCCTTGTGAAAGACCCGCTGCAGCACGAGCACCACGAAATCCATCGGCGTGTAATCATCGTTCAGCAGCACGACCTGATACATCGGCGGCGGCGCCAGACGCACCGGCACCGCTTCGCGCACCAATTGCTGCTGATTTTGAATATCGCTCGTCATGTGCATCAAAACCTAGTGGTTTCCATAGTTGACTGAATGACACGGAATTCAGCATGATCGTCGTGTCCCTCAGGCCGCCCATCCCGGATGGCCGGGGTCCATTCAAACCCCACACTATAGTCGAGAGGCAGTTTGCATGTCGGAATCCATCGAAAACTCCGGAGAGTCACCAAAACTGACGGGCACGGTCAAGTGGTTCAATGACGCCAAAGGCTTTGGCTTCATTACCCCCGACAACGGGGGCGAAGACCTTTTTGCACATTTTTCATCCATCCAGATGAACGGCTTCAAGACCCTGAAAGAAGGGCAAAAGGTCGTTTTCGATATCGCGCAGGGTCCGAAAGGCAAACAAGCCCTGAACATCACCGCCGCTTGAACCAAGCCTTGATGTTCAACACCATTTTAACGCGATGCGGGGCCCCGGGCGGGCCCCGTTTTTTTGCCATTTCTTTGCTGTCGGGACTGCTGTGCGGATCTCCGGCCGCCGCGCAGCCGCCGCTGCCGACCGTGACGCTGGAGGTCGGCGGCCACCCCGTCCAGGCCGAGCACGCCGCCACGCCCGAAGCCCTGCGCGAAGGACTGATGCACCGAACTGCGCTGGCGACCGACTCCGGCATGCTGTTCGAACTGGGCGAACCGGACATTCATTGTTTCTGGATGAAGAACACCCTCATCCCGCTGTCCATCGCCTTCATCGACAGCGACGGGCGCATCGTCGACATCCAGGACATGGCGCCGCAAAATCTGACCCCCCACTGTCCAACGGCCCCCATCACCCGCGCCCTGGAAATGAACCAGGGCTGGTTTCTGCGCGCCGGCGTGCGGCCGGGTGACCGGGTGACCCGCTGAGGCCGAGACGGCCTTCCGGCCGGGCGCTCAAGATGCCGCGTTCTCCTGCTTCGCGAGATCGGGCTGCTTGCGTCCGGCCATCAGGGCCAGCGCGACAAAAGCCAGGACCAGCGGCGCAAAGGACACCCACAAGACCATGTCCCAGCCATAGGCGGAAAGCAGCCCGCCGGACGAGAATGAGCCGATCGCCATCAGGCCGAACACGATGAAGTCGTTGAGCGACTGCACCCGCGTCTTTTCTTCGGGTCGATGGCATTCGAGCACTAGCGCGGACGCCCCCAGAAACCCGAAATTCCACCCCAGGCCCAGCAGGATCAGCGTCGCCCAGAAATGCGACACATCGACCCCGCCCAGCCCGATCGCGGCCGACAGGCCGATCAGCAGCAGGCCCGCCGTCACCACGCGCCCGGCGCCCCAGCGCGTGATCAGGCTACCGGTGAAGAAACTGGGGCCGTACATGGCGATCACATGCCATTGCAGCCCCCAGTTGGCCGATACCTGGGAATGTCCCGACAGATGCATCGCCAGCGGCGCGGCCGTCATCAGGAAATTCATCAGCAGATAGGACACTGCGCCGCAGGTCGCTGCGGCGATGAAACGCGGCTGGCGCGCAATCTGCCCCAGAGGCCTGCCGCCCTCGATATCCCGCGCAGTGGGCAGAGGCAGCTTCACCCTCAGCAGGATGAACGCGCACAGCACCGCCACGATCGCCTGGAAGAGATAGGTCGCCGCGAACCGATGGGGGGACCACAGATCCATCGTGTACGTGACCAGTTGCGGCCCCACGATGCCAGCAGCCACGCCGCCGGCCATGACCAGCGACAGCGCGCGGGCGCGACGGCCGGGCGCGACCCCGTCGGCGGCCGCGAACCGGAACGACAGCACGACAGCCGCATAGCCGCCACCGAAAAACGTCGCCAGGCAGAACAACCAGAACCAGCCCAGCAGGACGGCGCCCATGGCCAGCACACCGGTCAGCGCGCCGGCGCCCGTGCCGGCCAGAAAGGCCGCGCGTCGGCCATGCCGGCGGGCGATGGCGCCCGCGGGAAGAATGCAGGCCGCCATGCCCACGACGAAGATCGAAATCGGCAGCGTCGCCAATACAGGAGAAGGCGCCAGCTGATCGCCTACGATGGCCCCGGTGGCATAGACCACCACCGCATTGGCCCCGGCCAGCGCCTGCGCAATGGAAAGCCGCCAGATGTTTTCGCTCTGGACCTTTTCGGGCAGCAGATCGGAAGAATCGATCACGGCTGCTGCGGCACTGTCTTGCGTCATGTTTTCCTTGCCCTTGAAAAAACGGCGAATGCATCACTGCATCCGCCGCGCTCGCGAGTCGGAACCTCGCACGAACCGTTGTCCGGGGCGCGGCACAGGGCCGCATCCCGGGCCGGATCAGGCCAGATTGGCCGCCGCAAAATCCCAGTTCACCAGATTCCAGAAATTTTCCAGGTACTTGGGACGGGCATTGCGATAATCGATATAGTAGGCATGTTCCCACACATCACAGGTCAGCAGCGCCTTGTCGTCCGTATTGACGACCGTCCCGGCATTGCTGGTGTTGACGATATCCAGGCTGCCGTCGCTTTTCTTGACCAGCCAGGTCCAGCCGGAACCGAAATTGCCCGCCGCGGATTGGGTAAAGGCGGCCTTGAAGGCGTCGACGCTGCCCCATTTGGCCTCGATGGCCTGGCGCAACGCGCCGGCGGGTTCGCCGCCCCCCTTGGGAGACAGGCTGTTCCAGTAGAACGTGTGGTTCCAGACCTGGGCCGCGTTGTTGAACACGCCGCCGCTGGATTTGCGGATCACGTCTTCCAGACTCAGGGAGGCCATCTCGGTGCCTTCGAGCGCCTTGTTCAGGTTCGTCACATAGGCCTGATGGTGCTTGCCGTAGTGATATTCCAGTGTTTCCTGAGAGATGTGGGGAGCCAGTGCGTCCATCGCATAGGGCAGCGGCGGCAGGGTAAAAGCCATGACAGTTCCTTCATAAAAAATCGGTTCGAGTCACCTCGGCCTGGGCACGCCCCTGACCGAACTCGATCTCGACGGTCTCATTCAAGTTTAAGTCTAACGCATTTTTGACGAGGCTCCCGTCGGCCCGGCGCACCAGGGCGTAACCGCGCCCCAGGACCCGGTGCGGATCCAGCGCGTCCAGGGCGGCCAGCACCGCATCCAGCCGCCCATGCCGCCGTTGCAACAGGCCATTCAGGCGCGCGGCCACCCGTTCGAGCGCCGCCTGCGGGCGCTGGCCACGTTCCTGCAACACCCCCGTCAGGCCGGCCTGCAAGCGGCGGACGGCAAACGCCAGGCGCTGACGCCGCAGTTGCAGCCGCTGCGCGGGCGACACACATTGAGCGCAAGCCCGGTCCAGCCGGATCGCGGCATGTTCCAGGCGCCGCTGCTGTCCCCGTGCCAGCAGGACACGCGCGGCCTGCAGCCGCCCGAGGGTCTGGCTCCGGTCCTCGCAGCACAATTCCGCCGCCGCTGTCGGCGTCGGCGCGCGCAGATCGGCAACAAAATCAGCAATGGAGAAATCGGTCTCGTGACCGACGCCGCTGATGACGGGAATCGGGCTGGCGGCGATGCGGCGCGCCAGCATCTCGTCATTGAAACACCACAGGTCCTCCAGACTGCCGCCGCCCCGCACCAACAGCAGCGTATCGACCTCGGCGCGCTCGACGGCCCGCGCCAGCGCGGCGCACAGCTGCAGGGCGGCATCGCGCCCCTGGACCTGCGCCGGATAGACGATGATCCGCACATGGGGCGCCCGTCGCGCCATGACCGACAACACATCGCGCAACGCAGCCGCCGACAATGAAGTCACGACCCCCACCGCCCCGGGAAACGCCGCCAGCGCGCGCCGCCGGTCCGGGTCGATCAGCCCCTCGTCGGTGAGCCGGTCGCGCAGGCGCAGGAACGCCTCATGCAGGTCTCCCCGGCCCGCCTGACGCAGCGATTCGACCTGCACCTGGTAATCACCCCGGGGCTCATAGAGCGAAACCTGGACCCTGAACTCGTAGCGCCCCCCCGCTTCGGGCACGAATCCTACCGCCTGGGCGCGCGCCCTGAACATCACGGCGCGCACCGCCGCAGTCTCGTCCTTGATGGAAAAATACCAGTGACCGGACGCGGCCCTCGTGAAATTCGAAATCTCACCCGCCACCCAGAGGCGCGGCACCTCCGCTTCCAGCAGGCGCGCCACCCGGCGGTTGAGTTGCGACACGCTCAGGACAGCATCGTCCCCCGGAGAACCGCTCTCCTCAAGCCTTGAAGCAGAAAAACGCATTGAAACCTATCCACAGAAAGCCCTGATTTGTCAAACAGCCCTGTTTACGGGCTCATCAGGGGACGTCATCAAAATCCACTTCAAAAAGCCAATATAAGTCATTGATTTTTAATTCATTAGAAATCCAGTCCCGGGTGTGCAAAAAATAACCAATCCAGTACGAAGGGCCATGAATCATGCGCGTTCGCCTTCTTGTGCACAGAATTATCCACAGAATCTGTGGATACCGGCGGGAAAGCCGCGCCCTGATTCACGCTCAGGCCTTAGAATACGCATTGACGCCGATTTCCGGCACCCAAACTGCAAGGATCAGGACTTTGTTGGACATCATTCAAACGGCAGGCTGGCCGATCTGGCTGCTCATCGCCACCTCGGTCATCACCCTGGCCATCATCATAGAACGATTCCTGGCCCTGCGCGCCCGCCTGATCATGCCGCCCGGCCTGCCCGAACAAGTCCTCGAACTGGTGCGCCGGCAGCAGGACGAGCCCGACACGGTCCTGCGCCTGGCGCGCGGCAGCCCCCTGGGCCGCATCCTGGCCGAAATCGCCGCTCACCGTCACCAGGATGATGCCTGGAGACTGGCTGCCGTCGAAGCCGTCGGCCGCGATGTCTCCTGGCGGCTGAACCGCTACCTGCCCGCCCTGGCGACCATTTCCGTGATCGCGCCGCTGCTGGGCCTGTTCGGCACCATCGTGGGCATGATCGAAATCTTCGGCGCCTACGATCCGTCCGGCGGTGATCCGGCGCAACTGGCCCGGGGGATTTCGATCGCCCTGTACAACACGGGGTTCGGCATCCTGATCGCCATCCCCGCGCTGGCCTTTCATCGCTATTTCCGCTCCCGCGTCGAGTACTTCCTGCATACCATGGAACGCGAGGCCGAGACCCTGAACCGCCTGATCAGCCGGCGCGCCGCTCCATGAATTTCCACCACCATCGCGCCCACGACGAGCCCGAGATCAACCTGATCCCGCTGATCGACGTCTTGCTGGTGATCCTGATTTTCCTGGCGGCCTCGACCTCGTTCACCCGTCACCGTCAGTTGCAGATCGCCCTGCCCCAGGCCCAGGCCGAAGCGCCCGATTCCTCGCCTTTCGTCGAACTGTCGATCAGCCGCGATGGCCTCTACGCACTGGACGGCCACTATGTCGACGCCGCAGACGATGCGACCCTGGCCGACAGTCTGCGTCAAGCAGCCTCGGACCGTCCCGACATCGCCCTGCGCATCGACGCTGACGGACAGGCCTCGCATGCCGCCGTGGTCCGCGCGCTGGAAGCCGCCCGCCTGGCCCACATCGGCCGGGTGCATTTCCTGACCCAGGCCCGTCCGTGAGCGCCACGGATCATCCCGACCGCGAACACCGAAAGACGCCGCCCGACGCGCATCCCGTCCGCCGCCGGATCGAAGACTGCCTGCTGGCGGCCTGGCGCCACCGTGGCGGCCTGAGCACCCTGCTGCTGCCCCTGTCCTGGCTCTATGGCGGACTGTCGGCCCGGCGGCTGCGATCCCGGGCCCGCCGGGCCTGGCAAGCGCCGGTGCCGGTCGTGGTCGTCGGCAACATCCTGATCGGCGGCACCGGCAAGACCCCGGTCACCGTGGCCGTCTGCCAGGCGCTGAAGGCCCGCGGCTGGCATCCCGGCATCATCAGCCGGGGCTATGGCGCCGACATCGGGCCCCAGCCCCGGCTGAGCGACCAGGGCGGCGAGGCCAGCCACCTGGGCGACGAGCCCGCCCTGATCCACGCCGTGACCGGCGCGCCTGTCGCGGTCCACCCCCGGCGCGCCCTGGCGGCCTGCACCTTGCTGTCCGCCCACCCGGACGTGAACGTCCTCATCGCCGACGATGGCCTGCAACACACCGCGCTGGCCAGAGACCTGGAAATCATCGTCCAGGACGGCCGCGGCATCGGCAATGGCCGCCTGCTGCCGGCGGGGCCCCTGCGCGAACCCCCTGTCCGCCTGGATCGTGCCGACTGGCTCGTCACCCACCTGGCGACCGATGAGCCCCCGCCATCAACGCCTGCCAGCGCCACCACCGGCGGGCCACGCGAGATCGTCATGCGCCTGCAACCCGAGCGCATCACACATCTGGCCAGTCGCCGCGACCTGCCCTGGACGACCTGGCGCAGCGAACAGGCCGCCGCCCCCTGCAGCGCGGCGGCGGGCATCGGCCGTCCCGAGCGTTTCTTCGCCATGCTGCGTGCCGCTGGCGTGACCCTGGTCCGTACCCTGCGTATCCCCGATCACCAGGCAATTCCGGCGGAAGCGCTGCGGGACCTGCCCGGCGGCCCGGTCCTGATCACCCCCAAGGATGCCGTGAAATGCACGGTTCCGTACGATCCGCGGCTGTGGGCCGTGAGCGCGGCGCCGGTCTTTTCCGATCCGGGATGGCTGGACGCGCTCGATCAGCGCCTGCGAGCCGTCGCCGCCCGCCGTCCACCCCGTCACGCCTAGAGCCAACTCCGCGCGCGGCATGGCAACCAGCCGCACAAGGACAGCGTCAGGCATTACACTTGATGCTCCGTTTTCTTTTCCGGACCCTGCCCGCCCATGGAAACCCGCCTGCTGCAGATCCTCGCCTGCCCCCTCTGCAAGAGCGCACTGCGCCACGACCGCGACCGCCAGGAACTGATCTGCGCCGCCGACCGCCTGGCCTACCCCATCCGTGACGGCGTGCCCATCATGCTGCCCTCGGAGGCCCGCTCACTGGACACGGCCCCGGCGCCCGCCGCATGACTTTCATCGTCGTCATCCCTGCGCGCGCCGCCTCGACCCGCCTGCCCGGCAAGCCGCTGCTCGACCTGGGCGGCCTGCCGATGGTGGTGCGGACCGCGCAGCAGGCCGCCCGCTCGGCCGCGAGCCGGGTTCTGATCGCCACCGACCACGCCGATATCGCCCGGGCGGCGGCCCATCACGGCATCGAAGTCCTGATGACCCGCCCGGACCACCCGACCGGCACCGACCGTCTGGCCGAAGTCGCCACGACGCTGGCGCTGGACGACGAGGCCATCGTGGTCAACGTCCAGGGCGACGAACCGTTGATCGATCCCGCCCTGATCGACGCCGTGGCGACCCTGCTGGCGCAACATCCCGACGCAGCCATCGCCACCTGCGCGGCGCCGATCCTCGATGCCGAGACTCTGTTTGACCCGAACGCGGTCAAAGTCGTCTGCGGCGCTCAGGATCGCGCCCTGTATTTTTCCCGTGCCCCGATTCCCTGGGCCCGCGATGCACTGGCCGACGGCCGGCAGCGCCTGGCGCCCGGCCTGCCCGCCTGGCTCCATATCGGCCTGTATGCCTACCGCGCCGGGTTCCTGCGGCAATTCCCCGAACTGCCGCCGGGTCGGCTCGAGCGCGTCGAGTCCCTGGAACAACTGCGCGCCCTGGAGCAAGGTTTTCCCATTCTGGTCCATGCCGCCGGCGCGGTGCCGGCGCGGGGCGTGGATACGCCTGAGGACCTGGCCCGGGTGCGCGCCCTGTTCGACGACGGCCCGCCTTCCCCGCCGGTCTGATGCCTGCAGGAATTGCTGCGTTGCGGCATAATCGGAAAAATTTCAAAAAATAGTTATCGCGATTGATCGGAGGAAATCATGCGTTTGATTCTGCTCGGCCCCCCCGGGGCGGGAAAAGGCACTCAGGCGGCCTACATCACCGAAGCATTCAACATCCCGCAGATTTCAACCGGCGACATGCTGCGCGCAGCGGTCAAGGCGCAGACCCCGCTGGGGCTGGAAGCCAAGAAAATCATGGATAGCGGCGGCCTCGTCTCCGACGACATCATCATCGGCCTGGTCCGCGACCGTCTGCAGCTTCCCGATTGCAAGACAGGTTACCTGTTCGACGGCTTCCCGCGCACCATTCCCCAGGCCGACGCCCTCAAGAACGCCCACGTGGCGCTCGACTATGTGATCGAAATCGCTGTTCCCGAAGAAAGCATCATCGAGCGCATGAGCGGCCGGCGCGTGCACGTGGCCAGTGGCCGGACCTACCATCTCAAGTTCAATCCGCCCAAGCGCGAAGGTCTGGACGACGAAACCGGCGAGCCCCTGATCCAGCGTGACGACGACCGCGAAGAAACCGTGCGGCACCGCCTGTCGGTCTACCGTGACCAGACCCGTCCGCTGGTGGACTACTATTCCAGCTGGGCCGCCGAGGGGGCTGCCGAAGCCCCCCGCTACGCACAGATTTCGGGCGTCGGCTCGGTCGACGAAATCCGTGAGCGCATTCTCGGCATCCTGCGCGCGCATCACGCCTCCTGACCCTTACCGGACCTTGTCATGGACATTCGCAACCAAGTCATCCTCATCACCGGCGGGGCCTCGGGCCTGGGAGCGGGCACGGCCCGCGCCCTGACTGCCCAGGGCGCCCGTGTGGTCCTGGCCGATGTCCAGGACGAAGCCGGCCAGGCGCTGGCCGCCGAGCTCGGCCAGACCTACGTGCATTGCGACGTCACCGCCGAGGCCGACGCTCAGGCCGCCGTCGACGCGGCTCTGGCCCAGGGCACACTGCGCGGCCTGGTCAATTGCGCCGGCATCGCCCCGGCCTCGCGTATCGTGAGCAAGAACGGCCCGCACGAACTGTCCCTGTTCCGGCGCGTGATCGACATCAACCTGATCGGCTCGTTCAACATGGACCGGCTGGCCGCGCAGGCCATGTCCGCCAACGCCCCCCAATCGACCGGCGAACGCGGCGTGCTCATCAACACGGCCTCTGTCGCAGCGTATGACGGCCAGATCGGCCAGGCCGCCTACGCGGCCTCCAAGGCCGGTGTCGTCGGCATGACGCTGGCCATCGCGCGCGACCTGTCGCGGCTGGGCATCCGCTGCATGACCATCGCCCCGGGCATCTTCGGCACGCCCATGATTTTCGGCATGCCCCAGGAAGTCCAGGATTCCCTGGCCGCCAGCGTCCCCTTCCCCGCGCGTCTTGGCCGTCCCGAGGACTACGCCAAACTGGTGCTCTCGATCTTCGACAACGACATGCTCAATGGCGAAACCATCCGGCTGGACGGCGCCATCCGCATGGCGCCCAAGTAACGGCGAGATCATGCCCCCACGCTGCGCTGCCTACGGCCGCTTGCTGCCCCCCGAGGGGGCGCTTTTTGCCTTGGGGCGGCCCGGCGGCAAAATCATCATGCCCCCACGCAGCCTGTCGATCACATGAGTCTGCTGCGTTCGGCCGCAACGATCAGCGGTCTGACGCTGTTTTCCCGCGTCACGGGCATGCTGCGCGATGTGCTCATCGCGTCGGTCTATGGCGCCGGGCCGCTCACGGATGCGTTCTGGGTCGCGTTCCGCATTCCGAACCTGCTGCGCCGGCTGTTCGCCGAAGGCGCTTTTTCCCAGGCCTTCGTTCCCATCCTGGGCGAGGTTCGCGAACGCGGTGACCACGAGACGCTGCGTCGCCTGCTGGACCGGGTGGCCCTGCTGCTGTTCTTCACTCTGTGCGGCGTGACCCTGGTTGGCATGCTCGGAGCCACCTGGGTTGTCACTGCCATGGCCAGTGGCATGCGCCATGCCTCCCGCGCCCACGAATTCGGCGAGGCCGTGTGGATGACCCGGCTGATGTTCCCCTACATCGTCTGTATGTCCCTGGTGGCCTTCGCCTCGGGGGTGCTCAATACCTTCAGCCGCTTCGCCATCCCCGCCTTCACCCCCGTCCTGCTGAACCTGTCGATGATCGGTGCCAGCCTGCTGCTGGCGGGCCACATGGCGCAACCGATCCATGCCCTGGCGGTGGGAGTCATGATCGGCGGGATGCTGCAACTGCTGGTGCAGTGGATCGCCCTGGGAAGGCTGGGCCTGCTGCCGCGCTGGGGCCAAGGCCTGCGGGCGGCCTGGCAGGATCCGACGGTACGCCGCATCCTGCGGCAGATGCTGCCCGCTACCCTGGGCGTCTCGGTCGCCCAGTTGTCGCTGCTGATCAACACCAACATCGCCACCTGGCTCGCACCCGGCAGCGTCACCTGGCTGTCCTTTGCCGACCGGCTGATGGAATTTCCCACCGCGCTGCTGGGCGTCGCCCTGGGCACCGTGCTGCTGCCCAGCCTGTCGGCCGCGCACGCCCGCCAGGATCACGCCGCCTACAATGCCCTGCTGGACTGGGGATTGCGCCTGGTGCTGCTCCTGGGCCTGCCTGCCGCGCTGGGGATGGCGCTGCTCTCTGACGGGCTGGTAGCCGTTCTGTTCAACTATGGCGCCTTTTCGCCCGACGACGTCGCCCAGACCCGGCTGGCCGTCATGGCCTACGCCGTGGGCCTGCTGGGCCTGCTGGCGATCAAGATCCTGGCACCCGGGTTCTATGCCAAACAGGACATCCGCACGCCGGTGCACATCGCGATCGCTGTCCTGGTCTTCACTCAGCTGATGAATCTGGTGCTGGTGCCCTGGCTGGCCCATGCGGGGTTGGCTCTGTCCATCGGCCTGGGCGCCAGCGCCAATGCCCTGACCCTGGTGGTCCTGTTGCGCCGCCGGGGACTGTACACCCCGCTGTCCGGTTGGCCGCTGTTCTGCCTGCGCCAGCTGCCGGCGCTGGCCGCCCTGGCCGCCGTCCTGCTGGCGGCCGATCATTTCCTGGACTGGATCGCGCTGGGCACCCGACCGGGCATGCGGGCCGCCTGGCTGGCCGGGGTGCTGGCCGCGTCCGGCCTGGCCTATTTCAGCGCCTTGTTTTTATTCGGCTTTCGCCCCAGAGACTTTACACGTCGTCGCGCATAGGATAGAATCGCTGTCTTTGACGCAACCCCGTATACCTATACTTTTATGGCCAATTCCGCCCAAGCCCGCAAGCGCGCCCGCCAGGCTGTCGCTCACAACAAACACAATGCCAGCATGCGCTCGATGCTGCGCACCGCCATCAAGCGTGTGCGTCAGGCCATCGAAGCGGGCGACAAGACCGCCGCCAACGAAGTCTTCCGCAAGGCCAGCGCCGTCATCGACCGCGTTGCCGACAAGCAGATCATCCACAAGAACAAGGCCGCTCGCCACAAGAGCCGCCTGTCGGCCGCGATCAAGGCTCTGGCCTGATCCAATCCCGGGGGCTTGCGCCATCAAAAAGGACGCTTCGGCGTCCTTTTTCGTTTTTGCGCATGCCCGGACATGCGGACATGCACCATCAGGCACAGGCCAGTCCGCAGCGGCTGGCCCGTGCTCAGACTCATTCCTGGCGTCCCAGCAGCAGGAACTCCATCAGGGCTTTTTGCACATGCAGGCGGTTTTCCGCCTCGTCCCAGACCACGCTCTGCGGTCCGTCGATGACCTCGCCCGTGACCTCTTCGCCCCGATGCGCCGGCAGGCAATGCATGAACACCGCATCAGAATGGGCCACCGCCATCATCCGGTCATCGACACACCAGTCGGCAAACGCCAGACGCCGGGCCTCGTTCTCGGATTCGTAACCCATGCTGGTCCAGACATCGGTCGTGACCAGATCGGCGCCCTCGCAGGCATCCAGGGGGTCATCGAATTCGCGCAGGATCGATGCCGGCTGGCTGCCCACGCGCAGCGGGTCCAGACGGTAACCCGCCGGCGCCGACACATGCAGCGTGAAGCCCAGCAGTTCGGCGGCGTGCAGCCAGGTGTAGGACATGTTGTTGGCATCCCCGATCCAGGCGACCGTCTTGCCACGGATCGGACCGCGATGTTCGACGAACGTCAGGATGTCGGCCAGGATCTGGCAGGGATGGAATTCATTGGTCAGACCGTTGATGACCGGCACCCTGGAATGCGCCGCGAAACGCTCGATGCGCGTCTGCTCGAACGTCCGGATCATCACCAGATCGACCATGCGCGACACCACCCGCGCGGTGTCTTCGATGGGTTCGGCGCGCCCCAGTTGAGAACCCTCGGTGGTCAGATAGATGACCGAGCCGCCCAGCTGATACATCCCGGCCTCGAACGACACCCGGGTCCGGGTGCTGGCCTTTTCGAACACCATCGCCAGATTGCGATCATGCAGCGTGTGATGCGGCAGATAGCGTTTGAACTTGTCCTTGATGCGCCGAGCCCGGTCAATGACGTAGAGGATCTCGTTCTCGGAAAAATCACGCAACTGCAAGAAATGACGCAAAGGCCCGGTCAGATTGGCGGCAGACATGTCAAACCCTGGGTAAAACGATCATGTTACCGTGTGCATTGACCGTGTGCAAAACATTGTGATTCCTTGATCGGATACAATGCGCGGCGAAGGGAAGCAACGCACCGCCTTTATCCAGGACGCGTCCCTTCTTTGGAACCACCACATGAGCCACCCTGTTCAGCATCTGATCATCCACGGCAAGACCCTGGAGGGCCAGCGGTTTCGCCCCAGTGACTGGGCCGAACGCCTGGCGGGGGTCCTGTCACAGTTCCGGCCGGCCGGTCTCGCCGCCAACCCCCTCTCCTACTCTCCCTACGCCATGCCGCGCACCCTCGACGGCCTGCCCTGCATCATGATCGATCATCGCCTGCGTCAGCTGGAACCGCTGGCCTGGAAGTTCGCCTGCGACTTTGCCGAAAGCAATCATCTGCAGACTTCGAACACAGCCGATGACGACACCAAGAGCGCGCAGGACGGGAGTGCGCGCCCTCCTGCCTGAGCCCGCTTTCCCCCGCGCGCGTCATCGGCATCATCGGCGCATGACCGCCATCGCACGCGACACGCCGACGGTCGCGTGATGCTCACCATCCGTATCGCCGCGGCCTCATCTGTGCCAAGATCATCTCATGACCTCCTGGGATCTATTCGGCGACCACGACCCCGGCCAGCGTACACGCCTGGGCCCCCAAGCCTGGGTGCTGCGCGGCTTCGCGCTGCCCTGGATAGATGAACTGCTGCCGGCGCTGAACCGCATCGAAGCCGCCGCTCCCTTTCGCCACATGCGCACACCGGGCGGGTTCATGATGTCCGCCGCGCTGAGCAGCTGCGGCCCACTGGGCTGGACGAGCGACCGACGCGGCTACCGCTACAGCCCCATCGATCCAGAAAGCGGCCTGGTCTGGCCTGCGATGCCAGCCTCATTCCTGCGCCTCGCCCTCGAGGCGGCGGCGGCGGCCGGATTCGAGGATTTCATCCCCGACGCCTGCCTGATCAACCGCTATCTTCCCGGCGCCCGGATGTCCCTGCACCAGGACAAGAACGAGCGGGATTTCCACGCGCCCATCGTGTCGGTTTCTCTGGGAATGAGCGCCACGTTCCTGTTCGGCGGCCATGCGCGATCCGACAAGGCCGCCAGAGTCCCGCTCCATCACGGCGACATTGCGGTCTGGGGCGGTGTGGACCGGCTGCGCTACCACGGAGTCCTGCCGCTGGGAGAGACGCCACACCCGCGGCTGGGCCGCCGACGCATCAACCTCACCTTTCGCAAGGCGGGTTGAACGTGCGGGGCGCCAGGGTCGGCACGATGGGCGAACGATGCGCCGGCACCGTGCGGACCGGGACGCCTTTGCGTCCCCGAAGGATCACTTGGCCGGCGGATCCTGCTTCAGCTGAGGAATGTCCGACTGGCCGGTCTTGGTCAGCAGACCCGTCTGTGTATAGGTGAACAGCTTGGCGCGTGTGTCCACGATATCCAGATTGCGCATCGTCAGCTGACCGATACGATCCAGCGGCGAGAACATGGACTCGCCCTTTTCCATCGTCAGACGGTCGGGATGGTAGGTCAGGTTGGGCGAGCGCGTGTCGAGGATCGAATAGTCGTTGCCCCGGCGCAGTTCCAGGGCGACCTCGCCCGTGATCGCGCGCGCCACCCAGCGCTGGGCGGTTTCGCGCAGCATGATGGCCTGGGGATCAAACCAGCGGCCCTGGTACAGCAACCGGCCCAGCCGCAGGCCATTGATGCGGTATTGCTCGATCGTGTCCTCGTTGTGGATCCCGGTCACCAGGCGCTCATAGGCCGTGTGCAGCAGCGCCATGCCCGGCGCCTCGTAGATCCCGCGGCTCTTGGCCTCGATGATGCGGTTCTCGATCTGGTCGCTCATGCCCAGGCCGTGACGGCCGCCGATGCGGTTGGCCTCCAGCATCAGTTCGACCGGGTCGGCATACTCGACCCCGTTCAGGGCCACAGGCTGACCCTCTTCGAAGCGCACCGTGACCTCCTCGGCCTTGACCTCGGTCTCGGGTTTCCAGAACGCCACGCCCATGATGGGCTGCACGATGCGGATGCCCGAATCCAGCTGCTCCAGGTCCTTGGCCTCATGCGTGGCGCCCAGCATGTTGGAGTCCGTGGAATAGGCTTTTTCCGCCGACATCTTGTAGTCGAAGCCGTTTTCCTGCATGTACTGGGACATCTCGGCCCGGCCGCCCAGCTCGTCGATGAACTGCTGGTCCAGCCAGGGCTTGTAGATCTTCAGATCGGGATTGGTCAGCAGGCCATAGCGGTAGAAACGCTCGATGTCGTTGCCCTTGAACGTGCTGCCGTCACCCCAGATGTGGACATCGTCCTCGCGCATGGCCGACACCAGCATCGTGCCCGTCACCGCGCGGCCGATGGGAGTGGTATTGAAATACGTGATGCCGCCGGTGGAAATGTGGAACGCGTTGCACTGCAGGGCGGCAATGCCCTCGGCCACCAGTTGCGCGCGGCAGTCCACCAGCCGCGCGCCCTGGGCGCCATAGCGCAGGGCCTTGCGGGGAATCTCGTCGTAATCCGGTTCGTCGGGCTGCCCCAGATTCGCCGTGTAGGCAAAGGGCAACGCACCCTTGTTCTTCATCCACAGCAGCGCGGCGCTGGTGTCCAGCCCGCCCGAAAAGGCGATGCCGACCTTCTGGCCGGTCGGCAGATTTTCAAGAA
This sequence comes from Castellaniella sp., assembly GCF_047971665.1. GTDB lineage: Bacteria > Pseudomonadota > Gammaproteobacteria > Burkholderiales > Burkholderiaceae_B > Castellaniella. Next base: position 59,519 of record NZ_JBKEAA010000016.1, read on the forward strand.
TGGTTGTGCTCATGAGGTTCCGGATAAGCCTGGGGTTGAAATCAATCCCGCATTATATCGTCGCCCTACGGTCCGGCATGCCGGCCGACCTTGTGATCAGGCGGCTCGGCCAGGCCGGCGCACGACCAGCCCGCCTGTGCTACGGTGAACAGCACCGGAACCGGATCCACCTTCAAGCCACTCACAGGACTCCCATGACGAAGCCTCCCATCAGCCGCTATCCCGTCCCCGACCTGAACACCCTGCCCCAGGACATCCGCGACCGCATCCTGGCTGTCCAGGAAAAGGCCGGATTCATCCCCAATGTGTTTCTGGCGCTGGCCCACCGCCCGGCCGAGTTCCGCGCGTTCTTCGCCTATCACGACGCCCTGATGGAAAAGGACGGCAGCCTGACGCCCGCCGAGCGCGAAATGATCGTGGTCGCAACGTCAGGGGCCAACCATTGCCAGTACTGCGTGATCGCCCACGGCGCCGTCCTGCGCATCCGCGCCCGCAATCCGCTGATCGCCGACCAGATCGCCATCAATCATCGCAAGGCGGACCTGACGCCCCGTGAAATGGCCATGCTGGATTTCGCCCTCAAGGTCTCGCTGGACGCGCAGGACATCGACGAATCCGACTTCCAGGCCCTGCACCCCCACGGCTTCGACGACGAGGACATCTGGGATATCGCCGCGATTGCCGCTTTCTTCGGGCTGAGCAACCGGATGGTGAACTTCATGTCCATGCGCCCCAATGATGAGTTCTACCTGATGGGGCGGCTGCCCAAGGGCTCGCACTGACGAGCGCAGAGAGAGTCTTTTCCAAAACACAGATGAGTCTGAACTTGCGGAGAACTGGCGGTTCAGACGGCCTTGTCGGCGGATCGTCGATGGATGGTTGCAAACAGCGCCGAGCGGGCCTTTTGCAGCTGCTCGGCGGCTTCATTATCACTCATGGCCCGCGCCTCGATGAGCAGGCTCTGTAGGGTGATACCGGGCTTGAGCCCCCGGGCGCGCGCCGGCAGGCTGTGCAGCTTCTCCAGCGGAGTTCGCACGAGCGCTTGAGGGTAGGTGGTGCGGATCTTGCCTTTGGCATCGATCGTCTGCTCGGGAAACAGG
>NZ_JBKEAA010000017.1:0-120619 GCF_047971665.1 Castellaniella sp.
ATGCGCTCGTGGCAGTCGTCCACCAGCTTGATGGCCGGCGTGCGTCAAGGTCCGACGACGATGCGCCGGGGCACTCGCATCAGGTTTCCGGCATTTGGGATTCCGACAACGGTGATTTGGCCGGGAAGCCATGCGCGTGGTGTGCGCTGTGGCGTGAGGTCAAGGCACTCGTACAGGAACAGGGAGGCAGCGATGCATCCCTATAAATCTCGCCCCATCGCTGATATGCACGTCTGGCTGACACCGCCAGATATCATTGGTCGCCTGGGCGACTTCGATCTTGACCCGTGCGCCGCACCAAGCCCCCGTCCGTGGGATACCGCGTTGCGCCATATCGAACTGCCGGAGGATGGCTTGACCGCCGATTGGCGCGGTCGAGTCTGGCTTAATCCGCCCTTCGGCGCCCACACTGCTGCATGGCTGGAGCGCATGGCCGCGCACGGCGACGGCATCGCGCTCGCGTTTGCCCGCACCGAGACTCGCATGTTCCAGAGATTCGTGTGGCCCCGCGCCCATGCAGTGCTGTTTCTAGCTGGTCGTCCTCACTTTTATCGACACAACGGCGGTCGGGCGCCAGGAAATTCTGGCGGCCCCATCTGCCTGATTGCCTACGGCGACATCAACCGAGCGGCACTGCGGAACAGCGGGATTCCTGGCGCCCTTGTAGAGACCAAAGAAATTGTTGGAGAACCTCATGATAACCAAAACTCACATCGCCCTGCCGCCGCTGCCAGACATGAGTAGCGGCGCTCTGAAGCTGGTATTCGAGGAATACGCCCGCGCAGCGAAGTGGCCTGAACAGATCAAATAATCCGGGTCATCGAGACGACCCGGCAAGCATGGAACATACCCCGCTGATGCGGGGTTTTTGTTGGGAGCGACTATGCCAGGAGATTTGTACCTGACGCCTGCCGAGTTGTGCGGCCTGACGGGCTACAAGACCCGTCCCGGCGTATCAAAATGGCTGGAGCGCAATAGCTGGCCTCACGCCGGATGCGGAAAAGACGGCTGGCCGCGAGTGCTGCGGCAGTATCATGATGACCGGATGATGGGATTAGCGCCTGCTCGAAAGAAAGCGGCGCCCGAGCCCGCGTGGAGCGTGACATGACCGCCAAACGCACGAAAAATACCAAGCTGGGCCTGTTGCCGCGCATGGACGCACGGCGGCGCAAGGACGGCGGCTACACGTACCGATACCTGACTTACGACCGCCAGTACATCAACCTGGGGCGCGACCGAGCCGACGCCATCCGGCAGGTGCTGGAATTCGAGCGTCGCGCGCCGACCACCGGCACCGTGCAGGAACTGGTCGCGGAATACCTGCAGAGCGCGAACTTCAAAAACGACATCGGCGCACGCACGCAGACGGACTACATCGGCTACAGCAAGCAGGTACTACGCATTTTCGGGGCCATGCAAGCGTCTGATGTCATGCCGCCGCACATCGCCCGCTACTTGCGCATCGAGCGGGCCAGCGCGCCATCACAGGCGAACAAGGAAATGGCGATGCTGTCGAGCGCGTATCAATTCGGCATCGAAGCGGGCATGGTGGCGTCCAATCCCTGCCGGCAGGTCAGAAAGAACAAGGAGCGCCCGCGCACCAGGTGCCCATCCTGGGCGGAAATCGAATCGTTCTGCATGACGGCCAAGGCCCGGGGCCCATCGTCCCACATCATCGGCCTGATGGCGAAATTCATCGCCCTGACCGGGCGGCGTCGAGCCGAGTTCATTCGCATGACAAAAGGCGATCTGACAGACGATGGTATCCGCGTGGTCTATGCCAAGGGCCGAGTTGATGACCCGGTAAAACGCGGCCTGATCGAATGGTCGCCAGCGCTTCGCGCGGTCATCGATGAACTCAAGACCGTGGATCGGCCGGTAGGGTCAGTTTACTTGTGGACGAATCGGGCCGGGCAGCCGTATACCGAGCAGGGTTTCAAAGCCATGTGGGCAAAGATCATGGGCACCTGGGGCGGTGAGCGATTCACTTTCCATGACCTACGGGCCTACTACGTGAGCGTGATGGTCGAGCGACAGCAAAATCCGGAGACTCATGCGAACCCCGCGACAACGCGCAAGGTCTATGACCGCAGGCGGGTTGTAAAGATCAAATCCAGCGCCTAAAATCGTGGTGACAGACCTTCGGAAACCCGCATGAACTCTATGTGGTGTTTTCGATCCATGTCACCAAATTTGCCCCGAGAAGCGCTTAAACGCTGACGTTTATACCGGATTGTGATTCCGGTTGTCGTGGGTTCGAGCCCCATCGGTCACCCCAGATTTTTTATCGCCGGGCCTGCCCCGGGACAAGAACGGCCACCCCGGCCAACAGCCGCCAAGAACGCGGTACGACAGTGAGGCTCCCGGATCGACCGGGCTGGCGGGGACGACCCCGCCCGATTGCATCCACGCGGTGACGGCACCGCCGCAGCGGACCGCTTTCACCATGCACATCCACGACCGCCCGTTATCCGAACGCGTCTTTCACGCGCTGACGTTCGAAATTCTCGCCATCTTCATTTCCGCCCCGCTGGCCGCCTGGCTCACCGGACACGGCGTCTTCGACATGGGCGTACTGACCGCCGTCATCGCCACGATCGCAGTGCTCTGGAACATGCTCTACAACTGGCTGTTCGACCGCCTGCAGGCGCGCGTCGGCTTCGACCGCACTTACAGTGTCCGGGTGGCGCATGCCTGCGGTTTCGAGGGCGGCCTGATCCTGATCGCCATCCCCTTCATCGCCTGGTGGCTGGGCATCTCGTTCTGGCAGGCCCTGCTGCTGGACATCGGCTTCGTGCTGTTCTATCTGCCCTATGGCTTTCTTTTCAACCTGGGGTATGACAAGATTCGGCAGAATCTGATCACCACTGACTGACGGTCCGGCAGCGCGTCCGGACACTACGGAAACGCCCCATGAACACGCCTCTGGACGCAATGCCGGCTCCCCAGGCCCCCGACTGGTCCCTGGCCCCCGAGGGCTGGGACTGGTCCGCGCAAGACGCGGACGGGCGCTGGTACTGGTATCGCACCGAACCCGTGCCCGGCATCGGCGGCGGCGTCTGGCGCTCGAATTCCCGCAACCAGCAATACGCCGCCACCGGCCAGCCCAATCCGGACTGGTTCGATTCCCTGCGGCACCGGCCATGAACGCGCTGGCCGATTTCCTCCAGGCCTACTGGCCACATCTGACGGCCCTGCTCTCGCTGGCCTTCAGTCTGGCCGTCGCGGCCCAGGCGGCCATGCACAAGAACGATGTCCGCGCGGCCATCGCCTGGGTCGGCGTCATCCTGATGTCGCCTTTCGTGGGCGCCCTCCTGTATCTGGTCGCGGGGATCAACCGCATCCGCCGCGACCAGATGTCCACCCAGCGCAGCCTTCTGATCAAGGACTACGTCGACAGCGCGCACCCGACCTTCGGTGACGTCGGACCGATCTCCGCCCCGCAGTTCGCCTCGCTGCGGGTGCTGTGCGATCAGGTCGGCCGGTTTCCGCTGCAGGACGGCAACCACATCACCCTGCTCGACAGCGGCGACCAGGCCTATCCCGCCATGCTGCACGCCATCGACGAGGCCGACCACTGCATCGCGCTCCAGAGCTACATCTTCGACCATGACCGCATCGGCCTGCGCTTTGTCGATGCCCTCAAGCGCGCCCAGGCGCGCGGCGTCGAGATCCGGGTGCTGATCGACGCCATCGGCGCGCGCTATTCGCGCCCGCCCATCCTGCGCCTGCTGGAACGCAACAGCATCCGCACCGACCGGTTCATGACCAATCCCCTGGGCCTGCGCACGGTCTACGCCAACCTGCGCAGCCACCGCAAGATCCTGTTCATCGACGGCCACCTGGGCTTCACGGGCGGCATGAACATCCGCGAAAGCTTCATGGCGTCCCTGACCGGACGACGCGCCGACATCGACACGCATTTCCGTATCGAGGGCCCGCTGGCCACCCAATTGTTCGCCGTCTTTGCCAATGACTGGGAATTCGCCACCAAAGAACGCCTGCAGATCGAGGACTGGGTCCGGGTCACCCCGCGGGCGCCCGCGCCGCAGGTTCCGGCGCGCTGCATCCGCAGCGGTCCCGACCGGTTCATCGCAGCCACGCACCGCGTGCTGCTGGGCGCCCTGGCCGTGGCGCAGCACCATGTGCGCATCCAGTCTCCCTACTTCCTGCCCGACCAGATCCTGATCGGCGCGCTGAACACGGCTGCCCGCCGCGGCATCCAGGTGGACATCGTGATCCCCGGACGCAACAACCTGCGCCTGGTGAACTACGCCATGACCGCCCAGCTGGCCCAGGTCATCGAGGCCGGCTGCCGCGTCTGGCGCTGCCACAAGAACTTCGACCACTCCAAGCTGCTCACCATCGACGACGCCTGGTCCTATGTAGGCTCCTCCAACATGGATCCCCGCAGCCTGCGGCTGAATTTCGAACTCGACATGGAGATCTACGACCGCCCCCTGGCCGAACAGATCGCGCAACGCATCGACGCGGATATCGAACGATCCAAACCCGTGACCCTCGAATCCCTGAAGGCCCTGCCCTACCTGAAGCAACTGCGCAACCGGATCATCTGGCTGGCAAGCCCCTATCTCTGAGGCCCCGCCCGCCCGGCCTCCGCGCTGCGCCGGCACCGCGCCGGAGCCGACGACGCACCGGCGTATGATGACACCTGTCCCACCTTTGCGCAGGAGTCCGATTTCATGAACCCGTCCCGGCCCGATTCCCACGACATGCCCTGGCACGAACAGACCCTGGTGCTGCATGGCGATGCCGTCTGCGGCCAGGGGGCCGACGTGGTCTCGCCGATCCACTACAGCGCCACCTTCCGCGCCGAAACCGCCGAACAGTTCTCGGAAATGGCCACCACCGTGCGGCCCGCGACCTTCTACACGCGCCACGGCAACCCGGTCAACAAGCGCGTCGAGGCCATCCTCGCCAGTCTGGAAGGCACCGAAAGCGCCTTGCTCACGGGTTCGGGCATGGGCGCCATCTGCACCACCATCCTGGCGCTGCTCAAGGCCGGCGACCACGTGGTCGCCCAGGAACGCCTCTACATGAGCACGGCCAAGCTGTTCTCGGAGGTGCTGACCCGCTACGGCGTGCAGGTCAGCTTTTTTGACCAGACGGACCTGGACAGCCTGCGCGCCGCGCTGCGGCCAAACACCCGACTGATCATGGTGGAGACGCCGGTCAACCCCAGCCTGTCCATCACGGATCTGGCCGCGGTGGCCGACATCGCCCGGCCGCGCGGCATCCTGACCGTGGCCGACAACACCTTCGCCTCGCCGCTGAACCAGCGTCCGCACGACCTGGGCATCGACATCGTGGTGCACAGCGCCACCAAATATCTGGGCGGCCACCACGACCTGATGGCAGGCGCCATCTGCTGCAGCGACGCCTTGGCCGAAACCATCTGGAAAATGCACGTCACCCTGGGCGCGGTGCTCTCGCCCATGGATGCCTGGCTACTGCTGCGCGGCCTGCGCACGTTGTCGCTGCGCATGGAACGCATCAACGCCAACGCCCTGGCGCTGGCGCGCTGGCTGGAGACCCGGCCGGAAGTCGAACAGGTCTTCTATCCCGGCCTGGAGAGCCATCCGCAGCACGCCCTGGCGGCGCGTCAGATGCGCGGCTTCGGGGCCGTGGTGGCCTATTCGATCCGGGGCGGCTATGCCGCCACCCAGCGCTTCGTCACCGCGCTGCGACTGGCGACCCAGGCCGTCAGCCTGGGCGGCGTCGAGACCCTGGCCGTGCACACCGCCTCCATGTGGGCCAGTTCCATGACCGAAGCCGACATGCAGGCCGCCGGCATAGAACCGAACTTCGTCCGCATGTCGATCGGCGTGGAACACGTCGATGACCTCAAAGCCGACCTGGCCCAGGCGCTGAATGAGGCAGGACGATAAACGGTCCCTGCGGACCGTTTATCGCCCACTGGTCCACAGCTAGTTCAATCCGGCCCTGTCCAGCCCGTACAGGGCATCAGCCGAACCCGGCACCGGCTGGAACGCCACCCCCAGGCGATTCCAGCCGTTGATGGCCACGACCAGAAAGCTCAGGTCGGCCAGTTCCTTTTCCGACAGGTGTGCGCGCGCACGTTCGAACAACGCATCGGACACGCCCTCGGGCGACAGCCGCGTCAGGGCCTCGGTCCATTCCAGAATGGCCTTTTCCCGGGCCGTGAACAGGGGCGACTCGCGCCATACCGCGACATGATGCAGGCGCAGTTCGCGCTCGCCCTGAATCCTGGCCTCCTTGACGTGCATGTCGACGCAAAAGGCGCAGCCGTTGATCTGCGATGCCCGCAGCGTCACCAGATGACCGATTTCAGCCAGAAAGGGATTGGCATGCAGCAGCTGGCTGAATTCGCTGTAATGACGTGCGGCTTCGGGTGAAGCCTGAAAATAATTCAGACGTTGGGTCATGGTCAGGCGCTTCCTGGAAAGACAAGAGAAGAATGTCCCGTCATTTTGCGCCGTTTTGACGCGGAACGCGTCCTGCGGGATTCAGCCGGGCTGCCCCTCATGCGCGCCCTTCACGAGGCGGCCGCCCCACTTGAGGCCCGCCCCACGGCAAAAGAAACACCCCGGCGGCCGATCAGGACCGTCGGGGTGCGAGAGCCCCGGGATAGCAACAGGCAGCGCCCGCCCGGGGAAAACAGCGGGATGGCGGCGGAGCCCGGCCGCCATCCGGACGATCAGTGCGCGCTGGCGGCAGCGGCGCCGATCCCGGTTTCGCTGCGCACGGTCTGCGCCTCGAAACCGGCCCGGTCGATGCGGCCGCGCTCGCTGTTGTCCGTCACGGAGAACAGCCAGATCGACACAAAACCGATCGTCATGGAGAACAGCGCCGGAGACGCATAGGGGAACCAGGCCGAACCCGCCGGATTGCCCAGCGTGGCCTCCCAGACGGACGGCGACACCACCGTCAGGCCCACGGCGCTGATCAGGCCGGCAAAGCCGCCGATCATCGCGCCACGCGTGGTGCAGCCCTTCCACAGCACCGACATGAACAGCACCGGGAAATTCGCCGAAGCCGCCACGGCGAAGGCCAGCGACACCATGAAGGCGATGTTCTGTTTCTCGAACGCGATCCCCAGCGCCACGGCGATGATCCCGAGGATGACCGTGGTGATCTTGGCGACCTTCATCTCCTGTTCGCGGGTGGCATGACCGTCCTTGACCAGGGTGGCATAGATATCGTGCGACACGGCGGAGGTGCCCGACAGCGTCAGACCGGCCACCACCGCCAGGATCGTGGCGAAGGCCACAGCCGACATGAAGCCCAGGAACACATTGCCGCCCACGGCGTCGGCCAGGTGCACCGCAGCCATGTTGCCGCCGCCGATCAGCGCGCCGGCCGCATCCAGGAACTGAGGATTGGTGGACACCATCACGATGGCGCCGAAGCCGATGATGAAGGTCAGGATGTAGAAATAGCCGATCCAGGACGTGGCCCAGAACACGGACTTGCGGGCCTCGCGCGCATCAGGCACGGTGAAGAAGCGCATCAGGATGTGCGGCAGACCGGCAGTGCCGAACATCAGCGCCATGCCGAAGGAAATGGCGCTGATCGGATCCTTGATGAAATTGCCCGGACCCATGATGGACTGTCCCAGAATGCCCGCCTGCGCGGCATCCTTGCCGGCCGTCAGGGCAGCCTGCGTCTTGACCTCTACCGCAGCGGCGAACAGGCGCTCCGGCGAAAAGCCGTAATGCCCCAGCACCATCAGCGCCATGAAGGTCGCGCCGCCCAGCAGCAGGGTCGCCTTGATGATCTGCACCCAGGTGGTGGCCGTCATGCCGCCGAACAGCACGTAGACCATCATCAGCACGCCGACCACGACCACCGCGATCCAGTATTCCAGGCCGAACAGCAGCTTGATCAACTGGCCGGCGCCGACCATCTGGGCGATCAGGTAGAACGCCACCACCACCAGGGTGCCCGACGCCGCGAAGGCGCGGATCGGCCCCTGCTTGAAGCGGTAAGCCGCCACATCGGCAAAAGTGAACTTGCCCAGGTTGCGCAGCCGCTCGGCCATCAGGAAGGTCAGGATCGGCCAGCCCACCAGGAAGCCGATGGAATAGATCAGGCCATCATAGCCATTGATCATCACGGCGGCGGAAATCCCCAGGAACGAGGCGGCGGACATGTAGTCCCCGGCAATCGCCAGACCGTTCTGGAAACCGGTGATGCCCCCGCCGGCGGTGTAGAAATCGGCGGTGGAGCGGGTCCGGGACGCCGCCCATTTCGTGATCCACAACGTCAGGAGCACGAACAGACTGAACATCGCGATGGCGGTCCAGTTGGTGGGCTGCTTCTGCAATTCGCCCAGGTCGCCGCCCGCGGCCAGCGCGGTCGAGGCCAGGGTCGCCAGGCTCAGCGCGCTCAGGGCGCGCACAGTCATGCGGTTCATTGTTCTGTCTCCTGTACGATCTCGCGGGTCAGGCGGTCGAATTCGTGATTGGCGCGACGGACGTACAGGCCCGTGATCAGCACGCTGAACACGATGACGCCGAAGCCGACCGGGAGGCCCCAGGTCATGACGCCTTCACCCAGTTTGAGCGCGAAGAGCTCCTTGTCGAACGCGATCACGCCAATGAAGCTGTAATACACCACCAGCATGATCACAGCCAGTGTCCAGCCGAAACGCAGCCGCGTGCGGCGCAGATACTGGTATTTTGGATTCGACACAATCGATTGTGTCCGCTTGTCTCCCATATTGTTCTCCTGAGTGGATGAGCGGGATAATTCGTATGGTGCGGTGCAAGATAGAAATCTGACCTTACAAGGGCCTTACATACGCCCCAACCGCTTGATTGATCAGGGAAAACACCTACCCAGGAATGCGCGTTAGAATCCAGGATCCGGTCCATCCGATGCCGCCGCGCCACACGCGACCGTCCGCGATCGCAGCGGATCGACAGACACGCGATCCGACCGCCCTTAGCTCAGCTGGATAGAGCAACGGCCTTCTAAGCCGTAGGTCACTGGTTCGAATCCAGTAGGGCGGGCCACCAGCTCACTGGCGGCATCCCGCAGTGCAACACCCTCCATTCTTGGCAGAGGAACACATCATGGCCTGGTCGGCATCCCGGTACACGATCTTCGAGAACGAACGCACCCGCCCGGTCCGCGACCTGCTGGCGGCAGTGCCGACGCGCCACCCCGCGCGGCTGGCCGACCTGGGCTGCGGCCCAGGCAATTCCACCGAAGTCCTGCGGACCCGCTATCCGGATGCCTGCATCACCGCGATCGACAGCTCCGGCGAGATGCTGACCGCCGCCCGGGCGCGGCTGCCGGAGGTCGATTTCCAGCAGACCGACATCGCCGTCTGGCAGCCCGAGGCCCCGCTCGATCTCATCCTGGCCAATGCCTCGCTGCAATGGGTTCCTGACCATGCCGCGCTGTTCCCGAGGCTGGCGGGCTTTCTGGCGCCCGGCGGCAGCCTGGCCATCCAGATGCCCGACAATCAGGACGATCCGTTCAAGACCCTGATGCGCGAGACGGCCACCGATCCCCGCTGGTCGGACCGCATCGGCCACGAGCGCAGCACCCGCTTTGCCGATCACCCCGTTCCCTGGTACTACGACCTGCTCAGCGCCTCTTGCGGCACCGTGAACATCTGGCGCACACGCTACTGGCATGTGCTGCCCGATGGCGTGGACGGGATCGTGGCCTGGTTCAAGGGCAGCGCCCTGCGGCCCTTTCTGGCGGCGCTGGACGAAGCCGAGCAGGCGCTCTTTCTGGCACAGTACCGCGATGCGCTGGTCCGGGCCTATCCGGTGCAGGCGGACGGCTCGGTGCTGCTGCCGATGCCGCGGCTCTTCCTGGTCGCCACACGTCAGGGCTGACCGGACTCAGGCTTCAATCTTCTGGCACCCTCGATCAGGCAGCTTGCCCTCCCTGAAGGGATCAGCCTGCCCTGACAAAACTGTCCTTCTCCCGTCTGGTGACGCCCCACCCACTCGCTAGACTTGCGACTGGCACGCGCATCAATGCCATGACACAGTCCATCACCGTATAGAACAGTCTGCTCATATGATTTCAAATAAGGCACCGCAACTAAAATTGGTTGCTGCCAGTCTGTTATGACCAGGCATGAAAAACTGATCACCAAACTGCAAAACCCCTCCGCCCCCTGATCAGCCACGAGGGCGTCACGGTCGCTGAACTGGCGCGCGCCTTCCAATCGGCCATCGATGAACATCCGGACGATTGCGATCAACTGGACCACAAACCGGAAATCCCATGCAAAGGTTCGTTCAACACGAGCAGACATGGCCAGGCGGAAACAAACCCCCGAAGACACACCGCGAAACGCGCTCCCCGCCCGCAAATGCTACAGTTCCAGGCACCATCCCGCCTTTGATTTCAACACCATGCGTCACCCTTGGCCTACCGGCTCGCACCCCGCTTTTTCTTTCGCCATCGGCTGCCTGTGCCTGATGGCCGGCTCCGCCCATGCGGGCCTGTCATACCGCCTGACCAGTCCGCAGGCCAGCCCCGGCAGCACGATCGAACTCGAAGGCCTGCTGACCAACGACACCGGCGCGGCGCTCTCGAGCCCGGTCACGCAGGAACTGACCGGACAGTGGGTGGATGCCCAGGGCCGGGCCATGCCCGCGCATTTCCAGCTGCGGACTTCGCCGGACGCCATCGACCTGCCTGCCAATACCTTTACCCGCATGGCCTGGAGCGGCCAGGTCCCGCCCGGCGCACACGGCCTGCTGACCCTGCGTCTGGACGGCGTGGTCAATACCTTGCTGGCATTGCAGGTCGGCGGAACCGGATCGCCGGGCACGACGGTGACGGCGCAGACGGAATCAGGCATGGCGACGACACCCGCGCCGACTGCCGTGACGCCGGCCCCGGCGCTCGCGCCCCTGCCGGCGACGGCGACAAACGCCTCCGAGGCTTCCGAACCGCCCCTGTCCCCTTTCGACACGTTCCGCAACGCGATTTCGCCTTACGAACCGATCTATTTCATGGTCGGCAACCGCGATGGCGCCAACGCCCGCTTCCAGGTCAGTTTCAAATACCGCCTGTTCAGCCCGGACGATCCGGCCCACCCCGGTTTCATGGACAACTGGTATCTGGGCTACACGCAGACCGCGTTGTGGGACCTGCATTCGGACTCCATCCCTTTCGTGGACACTACCTACAACCCCAGCTTTTTCTGGGCCCGCGACACGCTGTGGGAGAGCACCGGCAAGCGCTGGTCCCTGGGGCTGAATACCGGTCTCGAGCATAAATCCAATGGCAAGGACGACGAGGACTCCCGTTCGCTGAACGATCTCTACATCCAGCCGGAGTTCAACTATCGATTCGATGGTGGCAGCACGCTGAGCTTCCAGCCGCGCTTCAAATACTATGTCTGGACCGACCGCGACATGGATTACCCCGGTTCCCTGGGCTACGTGGACTGGAAGCTGCGCTGGGCCCAGGACGACGGCCTGATCCTGTCGGGCCTGTACCGTCAGGGCACGGAAGGCCGCAACGCGACGGAACTGACCGCCGCCTGGCCCCTGAAACGCACGTTCCTGCACATGAACGGCCATCTGTACATGCAGTATTTCCGGGGTTATGGCGAGACGCTGCTGGGCTACGATCAGAAATCCGGCTCGCAACTGCGCATCGGCATCGCGCTGGTGCCCTGAGGAAACCACGCCATGTTCACCCAGATCGGGATTTTCGCCCTGGCCTCCCTGGCGCTGCTGATGCTCAGCCGCCTGCTGCTGACGGCCTGGCTCTGGCCCCGCGTCCAGGCGGCGGGCGGCCCCTGGCCGATCTTCCGCTGGGGCCTGCGCATCGACCTGAACCAGATCGCCATGTGGGCCGGGATCCCGCTGCTGCTGGCGCCCTGGCTGGGCGACCGGCCGGTCGCCATTTTCCTGACGGGGATCTGGCTGCAGGTCGTCTGGCTGCTGTTCGTGCTGCTGGAGGTCTCCACGCCCCAATTCATCCAGGAATACGACAGCCGCCCCAACCGGCTGTACATCGACTATCTGAAATACCCGAAAGAGGTCTTCGGCATGCTCTGGAAAGGCTACAAGCCGGTCCTGCTGGGCGCCGCCGTGGGCCTGGGCCTGGCCGCCTGGCTGGGTCACACGCTGTTCGCCCGGGCGCAGCCCGACGCCCTGCCCGCCTGGCCCTGGCGCATCCTGCTGACGCTGGTTTTCGCGGCCCTCATCGCGCTGGCCATCCGGGGCACGCTGGGCCATCGCCCGATCAACCCGGCTTCGGTGGCCTGGTGCGGCGACAGCCTGCTCAACACGCTGCCGCTGACATCCCTGTACAACGTGCTGTTCGCCCTGTACGCCATCAAGAACGAGCGGTCGGCGGCCGATGTCTACGGCGACCTGCCCGACCCCGAACTGCACACGATCATCCAGACACAGGCAGGCCTGCCGCCCGGTCCGGCCGGGCTGCCTACCTTGCACACGCAATCTCCCAGCCAGCCATCGGCGCGCCCCCGCAACCTGGTCCTGATCGTCGAAGAGAGCCTCGGGGCCCAGTATGTCGGCAACCTGGGCGGCGCGGGTCTGACGCCCTGCCTGGATGCCCTGGCGGCCGGGGGCTGGAATTTCACTCGCGCCTACGCCACCGGCACCCGCTCGGTGCGCGGCCTGGAGGCGGTCACGGCGGGCTTTCCGCCAACCCTGTCGGACGCCGCGCTGCGCCTGAGCGGCGCCCAGAGCCGGTTCTTCACCCTGGCTCAACTGCTCAAACGACACGGCTACCGTTCGCGCTTCATCTACGGCGGAGAGGCCCATTTCGACAACATGAAAAGCTTCTTCCTGGGCAACGGCTTCGACGAGTTGCACGACCTGCCGACCTTCGATGCGCCGGCCTTTGTGGGCACCTGGGGAGCCAGCGACGAGGACATGTTCGACAAGCTGCATGCGTTGCTGTCGCAGGGCGGCCCACAGCCCACCCTGCACCTGGCTTTTTCGGTCAGCAACCACACGCCCTGGGAATACCCGGCCGGCCGCATCCCGACCGACGGCGATCCGGCCACCGTCGAGAACACAGTGCGTTATGCCGACTGGGCCATTGGCCGCTTTTTCGAGCAGGCCCGCGCCAGCGCCTACTGGAACGACACGGTCTTTCTGATCGTGGCCGACCACGATGCCCGCGTCGGCGGTGCCCAGCGCATCCCGCTGCGCCATTTCCACATTCCGGCCCTGATCCTGGGCGCGGGGGTCGAAGCATGTCGCGACGAGCGCATCATCAGCCAGATCGATCTGCCGCCGACCCTGCTGTCATTGATCGGCATCGACGATGCCCATCCCATGATCGGTCACGATCTGACGCGCACCCACACGGGCGGGCGCGCCATGATGCAATATGAGGAGCACTACGGCTACCTGCGCGGTGACACGCTGACAGTGCTGGAGCCACACCAGCCCGCGCATTTCTATCGTTACGAAGTGCCTGACGGCTACGCGCCACTGGCCCCGGATCCCGAACTTGGCCGCATCGCGCTGGCCCATGCCTTGTGGCCCACCTGGGCCTACCGCCACCAGGCCCATACGCTGCCGGAACTGCGGCTGCCCGGTCAGCCCTCATGATAGAATTTGCGGTCCAGTCGGGGCGTAGCGCAGCCTGGTAGCGCATCTGCTTTGGGAGCAGAGGGTCGCATGTTCGAATCATGTCGCCCCGACCAACCATGTTCAAGGAAACCGCAATGTCTTCTTCCTCATGTGACGATCTGGGCAAACTGATTCTGCGCCTGGGCCTGGGCATCATGCTGTTGCTGCACGGCCTGGCCAAACTGGATGGCGGCGTCGGCTGGATCGTGGACATGATGGGCCAGCGTGGTCTGCCGGGTTTCGTGGCCTACGGCGTCTATATCGGCGAGATCATCGCGCCGATCCTGATCATTCTGGGCCTGTTCACCCGCCTCGCGGGCCTGCTTTCCGTCGTCAACATGCTGTTCGCCATCGGCCTGGTCCACATGCCCGAACTGCTTAGCCTCGGTCGGACCGGCGGCTGGGCCCTGGAGCTCCAGGGCATGTTCCTGGTCGCCAGCCTCGCGGTTGCGCTGCTGGGCGCGGGAGGCTACAGCCTGGGCGGACGCAACGGCCGCTGGAACTGATCCCGGCCGGCCCCCTCCCGCACGAAACAGGGCCCGCGCTGGCGGGCTCGATGACCCCGCAGTACCATGTCCTCCTCGTCCCCGCCCGCATCGCAGGGGACACGACAAGGAGACATCATGCTGCACGCGCAAGGCGACTATCGGCAGACCCGGGATGCATTCGCCTGGGTGGTGCCTGAACGCTACAACATCGGAGTGGATGTCTGCGACCGCTGGGCCGACGGCAGCGGTCGTCTGGCCTTGATCGTGGATCGCGGTGACGCGCCGGCGCGGCACTATACCTTCGATCAGCTCAAGCACTGGTCCGACCGGCTGGCACTGGCGCTGCGCGCCCGGGGCGTGTCCCGGGGCGACCGGGTGGGCATTCTGGTACCGCAATCACTGGAGACGGCGCTGGCCCATCTGGCGGCCTACAAGCTCGGCGCCATCGCCGTGCCGCTGTTCACCTTGTTCGGCACCGACGCCCTGCACTACCGCCTGAGCCATTCGGGCGCCCGCGCGCTGATCACCCACACCGAGAGTCTGGCCAAGATCGCCGCGATCCGTCAGGACCTGCCGGATCTGGGCTGTGTGCTGGACATCGATGCGGAGTCCGGCGACACCTCATTCTGGGAGGCGGTCGAGTCGCAGGACGGGCTGGGATTCGTTCCTGTGGAGACGGCCGCCGACGATCCGGCCGTCATCATCTATACCTCCGGCACCACGGGCAAACCCAAGGGCGCCTTGCACGCGCACCGGGTGCTACCCGGCCATCTGCCGGGGGTGGAGATGTCCCATAATTTCTTTCCCGATCGCGCCACGCTGATGTGGACGCCCGCAGACTGGGCCTGGATCGGCGGATTGCTGGATGTCCTGATGCCGTCCTGGCACCACGGCGTGGCCGTCCTGGCCTGCCGCTTCTCGAAATTCGACGCCGCCACGGCCTGGCAACTGATGGCCAAGCATCGGGTCAGTCATACTTTTTTGCCGCCCACGGCCCTGAAGATGCTGCGCACGCTGCCGGATCCCGAACGCCTTGGCCGCCTGAGTCTGGTCTCGGTGGCCAGCGGCGGCGAGTCCCTGGGACCGCAACTGATCGATTGGGGCCGCCGGACGCTGGGGGTGACGATCAATGAGTTCTACGGGCAGACCGAGTGCAACATGATCGTCTCGTCCTGCGCGACGCTGTTCGAGCCTCGCGTGGGCGCCATGGGCCGGCCGGTACCAGGCCACGATGTGCGCATCATCGACGAGGACGGCCGGATTCAGCCGCCGGGGGTCGAGGGACACATTGCCGTGCATCGGCCCGATCCGGTGATGTTCCTGCAATACTGGCGGAACCCGGAGGCCACCGCCGGTGCCTTCATCGGAGACTGGCTGGTAACGGGCGACCGGGGCCTGCGCGACGAGGAGGGTTTCCTCTGGTTCAAGGGCCGGGGCGACGATGTGATCACCAGCGCCGGCTACCGCATCGGTCCGGGGCCGATCGAGGACTGTCTGCTGGGCCATCCGGCCGTGCGCATGGCGGCGGTGATCGGGGTGCCCGACCCGGAGCGCACGGAGATCGTCAAGGCCTGTATCGTCCTGAACGAGGGCTATGCAGGCGATGCCGCGCTGATCGCGGAAATCCAGGATCATGTGCGTCGCAAGGTCGCCGCGCATGAGTATCCCCGGCTGATCGAGTTCATGGACAGTCTGCCGATGACGACCACGGGCAAGGTGCAGCGCGGCCTGCTGCGGGAGCGGCATCTGGGGGGGTAGCTCATAGGGGGCTTCTCAAGCCGGGGCGGCCCTCCACCTCGCAACTTGTACGCCGCTCGGATGAAACAGGCACGAAACAGTCCGCAGGGACTATTTCATGTCCTGTTTCATCCAAATCTCCCTGTAATGTAGTCTTCGGTTTCTTTGCGGGAGGGCTTGATGAAGATCTGGTCGGTGTGGCCGAATTCCATCAACTCGCCCAGGTACATGTAGGCGGTGTAGTCGGAGCAGCGCGCGGCCTGTTGCATGTTGTGGGTGACGATGACCACGGTGTAGTCGGATTTCAGTTCGGCGATGAGTTCCTCGATTCTGGCCGTGGAGATCGGGTCCAGCGCGGAGCACGGCTCGTCGAGCAGCAGGACTTCGGGCTTGATCGCCACGCCGCGCGCGATGCACAGGCGCTGCTGCTGGCCGCCGGACAGGCCGTTGCCGCTTTGCCCAAGCTTGTCCTTGACCTCATTCCACAGGGCGGCCTTGGTCAGGGCCCATTCCACGCGCTCATCCATCTCGCCCTTGCTCAGGCGTTCGAACAACCGCACGCCAAAGGCGATGTTGTCGTAGATACTCATGGGAAACGGCGTGGGTTTCTGGAACACCATGCCGACCTTGGCGCGGATCAGGGAAATATCCAGCCGGGAATTGAGCAGATCCTCGCCGTCCAGTTCGATGGAGCCTTCGGCGCGCTGGCCCGGATAGAGCTCGAACATGCGGTTGAACGTGCGCAGCAACGTAGACTTGCCGCAGCCCGACGGACCGATGAAGGCCGTGACCTTGTTTTCGGCGATATCCATGTTGATATCGCGCAAGGCGTGGAAACTGCCATAGTGAAAGTTCAGGTTGCGCACAGCGAGCTTGGTGCGCTCTTGGACGTCAGGCGAGGTCGAAATCATGGTCGGCATCGGATTATTTGTGGAACAGGCTGCGGGCAGCAATGTTGATCCCCAGCACCAGCAGGGTGATCAGCGTGGCGCCCGCCCAGGCGAGCCGGTTCCAGTCCTCGAACGGGCTGGCGGCGTACTGGAAGATCACCACCGGCAGGTTGGCGATGGGCGCATTCATGTTCAGCGACATGAACTGGTTGTTCAATGCGGTAAAGAGCAGGGGCGCGGTTTCGCCGGCGATACGGGCCACAGCCAGCAGAATGCCGGTGATGATGCCCGAGCGCGCGGCCTTGTAGCAGATGAAGACGATGACGCGCCACTGCGGGCAGCCCAGGGCCGCGGCGGCCTCGCGCAGGCTGTTGGGCACCAGGCTCAGCATGTTGTCCGTGGCCCGGACCACCACCGGGATGACCAGGATCGCCAGCGCGAAGGCGCCCGCCCAGCCGGAATAATGGCCGACCTGCGCCACGTAGATGGCGTAGATGAACAGGCCGATGATGATGGAGGGCGCCGACAGCAGCACATCGTTCAGGAACCGTGTGGCCGGCGCGAGCCAGCCCCGGCGGCCGTATTCGGCCAGATAGGTGCCGGCCAGCACCCCGATGGGCGTGCCGATCAGGGTCCCCACGGCCGACATCAGCACGCTGCCGATGATGGCGTTCAGCAGACCGCCGTCCGCGCCGGGGGGCGGCGTGCTCTCCCACAGCAGCGATGGCGACAGGGCGGCGCCGCCCTTGATCAGCAGCGTCAGGATGATCCAGGCAAGCCAGAACAGGCCCGAGGCCAGCGTCAGGCCCGAAAGCCCGAGCATCAGGCGATTGAACAGACGCCGGCGCCGGTAGATCGGATTGTCGATGACGATAAGAGAGTCGGATACAGGCATCAGTGCTTGGCGCCTTCCTTGCGCGATAATTTCAGCAGCATGAATTTCGACAGGGCCAGCACCACGGTCGTGATCAGGAACAGGATCAGGCCCAGTTCGAGCAGGGCCGATTTCTGCAGGCCCCCGGCCTCGTTGAATTCATTGGCCAGCGCCGAAGCGATGGAATTGGACGGCGAGAAGATCGAAGCCGGCAGGTTGAAGGCATTGCCGATCACAAAAGTGACCGCCATGGTCTCGCCCAGCGCGCGGCCCAGGCCCAGCATGATCCCGCCGATGACGCCGTGTTTGGTGTAGGGCAGCATGATCTTCCAGACGACTTCCCAGGTGGTGCTGCCCAGGCCATAGGCGGATTCTTTCAGCAACGAGGGCACCTGTTCGAACACATCGCGCATCACCGCCGCGATGAAGGGAATGATCATGATGGACAGGATCAGGCCCGCCGTGAACAGGCCGATGCCCATCGGCGGTCCGCCGAACAGCTGTTCCAGCACCGGGATCCCTTCGAAAAAATCGACCATGTACGGCTGGACGTATTCCTGGAACAGCGGCACGAACACGAACAGGCCCCACATGCCGTAGATGATGGACGGAATCGCGGCCAGCATCTCGATCGCCACGCCCAGCGGACGGCGCAGCCAGACCGGCGCGAGCTCGGTCAGGAACATGGCGATCCCAAAGGACACCGGCACCGCGATCAACAGCGCAAGAAAGGCGCTGATCACCGTGCCCAGCACCGGCACCAGCGCACCGTAACTGTGCCGCACGGGGTCCCAGTCATTGGTCCACAGGAACGGCAGACCATATTCGGTCAGGGAGTCCCGGCTGCCATAGACTAACGACGCCAGGATCCCGGCCAGCAGGATAAAGACGAAAAACGCAAACAGGCGGGTCAGGTGCCGAAAACCGGCATCCACCAGGAGGCTGCGCTGCGTATTGGCCATGAAGGATTCATCCGTGGCGACAGGGCCCCCGAATCACCGGGGACCCGCATCGGAATTCAAAGGTTGTTATTTTCCCACAAACGAAGCGGCGCACGACCGCGCGCCACTTCGCCGGAGCGTGACGGTCCGGCTTATTTCCAGACCGCCGAACCGTCCTCGCCGCGCACCTGCTCGGCCCAGAGTCCGCGGATCTTGGCGGTCACGTCATCAGGCAGCGGCACATAGTCCAGTTCGCGGGCCATGTCACCGCCTTCGCGCCAGGCCCAGTCGAAGAAGGCCAGGACTTCACGGGCGCGCGCGGGATCGGTCTGCTTGCCATGCACCAGAATGAAGGTCGCCGCCGTGACCGGCCACGATTCCGCGCCCGGCTCGTTGTTCAGAACCAGACCCATGCCCGGTGCGGAGCTCCAGTCGGCATGCGAGGCCGCCGCGGCAAACGCTTTCTGCGAGGGCTGCACGAACTGGCCTTCGCGGTTCTGCAGTTGCGCCCAGGCCAGACCGTTCTGGTGCGCATAGGCGTATTCCACGTAGCCGATGGAGTTGGCCAGCTGGCGCACGTAGGCCGCGACGCCTTCGTTCCCCTTGCCGCCCTGGCCGGTGGGCCACTTGACCGCCTTGCCCTGACCGACCTGTTCCTTCCAGGTGGGGGACACCTGGGACAGGTAGTTGGTCCAGCCGAACGTCGTGCCGGAACCGTCCGAGCGGTGCACCACGACGATACCCTTGGCGGGCAGCGTCAGGTCCTTGTTCAGCTCGGCGATGGCGGGATCGTTCCATTTCTTGATCTTGCCCAGGAAGATGTCCGCCAGCACGGGACCGGTGAGCTTGAGCTGGCCTTCCTTGATGCCCTTGACGTTGACGACCGGCACGGTGCCGCCGATGACGGCGGGGAACTGGACCAGGCCGTTCTTTTCCAGGGCATCGGGTTTCATCGGATCGTCCGTGGCGCCGAAATCGACCGTCTTGGCGATGATCTGCTGCTGACCGCCACCGGAACCGATGGACTGGTAGTTGATGCGATTGCCGGTGGTCTCATGGTATTTGGCGGCCCACTTGGCATAGATCGGATAGGGAAAGGAAGCGCCCGCTCCCGTCAGGTCGGCGGCATGCGCCGCGACGCCCGCGGCGGCCATCATCGTCAGGCCGGCGGCGCATTGCGTCAGAAATCTTTTGAACATGTCTTGAACCCTATATGGTCTGTAATGATCGGCGGTCGCGGAGGTTCCCGGACCGTCAGGACGACATGGTAGAGGGTTGAAGTGACAGTTTCATGACAGTGCGCTCGCGGCTTGCACGCCGCTCGGATGAGACAGGCACGAAATAGTCTCTGCGGACTATTTCGTGCCTGCCTCATCCCAATCTTGCCATGAGGTGTTGATGGAGGTTGAACGGGACGCGGCGATTGCGCACACGCAAGTAGCGGCCGTCGGGCTGGGCGGCCCAGGCCAGCTGGTTGTCCCGCCAGGCGAAGGTGAAGGCCTCGTCGATGACCCGGCGGCGCAGGGTCTTGTCCAGCACCGGGAAGGCGATCTCGACACGCCGCAGGAAATTGCGATCCATCCAATCGGCGGAAGACAGATACAGGGGCTCGGCGCCATCCTGGTAGAAATAGAACACCCGCGAATGTTCCAGGAAACGACCAATGACCGACCGCACCCGGATACGGTCGGACAGACCCGGGACGCCGGCCTGCAGCGCGCAGGCCCCGCGCACGATCAGATCGATGCGCACCCCGGCCTGACTGGCCTCGTACAGAGCGCGGATCACCGCAGGCTCCAGCAGGGAATTCATCTTGGCGCGAATCCGGGCCCGTTTGCCCGCACGGGCGAATTCGGTTTCGGAACGGATCAGATCGAGCACGGTCGAATGCAGGGTGAAGGGCGACTGCAACAGCAGCTTCAACTCACGACGCGCGCCCAGGCCGGTGAGCAGGGAAAACACCTGATCCATGTCCTCGCACATCTGCTGATTGGCCGTCAGCAGACCGAAGTCGGTGTACAGCCGCACCGTGCGCGGATGGTAGTTGCCGGTCCCCAGGTGGCCGTAGCGGCGGATACGGCCGTCCTCGCGGCGCAGGACCAGGGCCATTTTCGCGTGAGTCTTGTGCCCCACCACGCCATAGCTGACGTGGGCGCCGACTTCTTCCAGCCGCGCAGCCCAGTTGATGTTGGTCTGCTCATCGAAGCGCGCCATCAGTTCCACCACGACCGTGACTTCCTTGCCGGCGCGCGCGGCCGACAGCAGCAGACTCATCAGCTCGGAGTCCTCGCCGGTGCGGTAGATGGTCTGCTTGATCGCCACGACCTTGGGATCCATCGCCGCGCTGCGCAGAAACATCAGCACCGGCTGGAAGGACTGGTAGGGATGATGCAGCAGGTGATCGCGCGCCGCGATGGCCGCGAACAGGTCGTCGGGCTGCTCCAGGTCGCGATCGAACGGCGCAGGCACATGGGGCCGGTAAGGCGGGTACTCCAGGTCGGGACGGTTGACCCGGTTGCACAGTTGCATCAGCCGGGCCAGATTGACCGGGCCATTGACGCGATAGGTGTCGGCCGCCCCCAGACTGAATTCACGCTGCAGGAACAATTCGAGATCGGGTGGCATGGCGTGCGCGATCTCCAGACGCACCGAAGCCCCGAAATTGCGCTGCGACAGCTCGCCCTGGAGCGCCTGACGCAGGTTGGTGATTTCTTCTTCGTCGACGAACAGGTCGCTGTTGCGCGTGACCCGCCATTGATAGCAGCCCTGGACATTCATCCCTGGGAAAAGATCGCCGACAAAAGCACTGATCAGGGTGGTGAGCAGCATGAAACCATCGGGAATGCCCGCAATCTCGGCGGACACCTTGACCATGCGCGGCAACGCGCGCGGGGCCTGGACGATGGCGATATGCCCCTCACGACCGAAAGCGTCCTCGCCACTGAGCGCGACGATGAAATTCAGACTCTTGTTGTAGACGCGCGGAAAGGGATGCGCCGGGTCCAGGCCGATGGGTGTCAACAGCGGCATCACATCACGCCGGAAAAGCCCATAGGCCCATTCCCGCTGCAGATCGGTCCAGCCCGTGGAATAGATCAGGCCCACCCCGTGTTCCATCAGCTTGGGCATGACCTCGCCGGTCAGCAGGCGGTTCTGCCGGTCCACCAGCGCATGCGCCACGCGCTGCACCCGGTCGAACGCCTCGTCGGGCGTCATGCCGTCCACGCCCTTCATGTCCGGCGTCTGGCGCTGCTGCTCCTTGAGGCTGGCCATCCGGATTTCGAAGAACTCGTCCATGTTCGAGCCGACAATGCACAGGTAGCGCAGGCGTTCGAGCACAGGCACATCCGAGCGCTCGGCCATGGAGAGCACCCGCTCGTTGAATTTCAGCACTGACAACTCACGGTTCAGAAGAACCGGCATTTCCTCGACGGCCCGCATGCGCGCCTCACAATCCTGTCATGAATCGGCCACTATAATCTCACAGTGTGACATTTTCTGGTAACACCATGAACGACCGGCTGGCCTCGATCGACCTGGGATCCAACACATTCCGGCTGTCCATCGGACGTATCGTGCGACACGAGGGCGCGGTTCATCTCTTGGCCGAGGACAAGCTGCGCGAGCAGGTCGCCCTGGCCAACGGCCTGGACGAGCACAAGCGCATCGACGCAGCCACCGTGGATCAGGCACTGGCGGCGTTGCGCCGCTTCGGCGAGCGCCTGCGCGGGTTCTCTCCGACCAACGTCCGCGCGGTGGCCACCAACACCTTCCGGGTGGCGCGCAATGCCGCCGACATCCTGCCCCAGGCCGAACACGCCCTGGGCTTTCCGATCGAGATCATTTCCGGCCAGGAAGAAGCCCGCCTGATCTACCTGGGCGTGATCCAGGACCTGCCGCAGTCGGGCCGCCGCCGGCTGGTGGTCGACATCGGTGGCGGTTCGACCGAATTCATCATCGGCGAACGCGATCAGCCCCTGGAACTGGCTTCCCTGGAACTGGGCTGCACGACCTGGACGCGACGCTTCTTCCCCCAGGGCGGCATCACCGAAGCCCGGATGCAACAGGCCATTCTGGCGGCTCGCGGCACGGTCGAAACCATCGCTGGCCGCTACCGCAACCTGGGCTGGAAAGAGGCCTACGGCTCGTCGGGGACCGCCAAGGGTCTGCTGGCCATTCTGACCGAGAACGGCCTCAGTACCCGCGACATCACGCTCAAAGGCATGGAGCGGCTGCGCGCCGCCCTGGTGGACGCGGGCGAGGTCCGCCTGGAGGCCTGGGCCGGCCTGAAACCCGAGCGGGTCCCTGTGCTGCCCGGCGGCCTGGCCATCATGATCGCCCTTTTCCAGGAACTGGGCATCGACCGGATGCAGGCGGGCGACGGCGCCCTGCGCATGGGCGTCCTGCAGGATCTGCTGGGCCGCGATCTGCACCGCGACCAGCGTGACGAGACCGTGCGCCAGATGCGCGGCCGCTACCGGCTCGACGCGACCCAGGCCGGGTTCGTGCATCGCCTGGCGCTGCAACTCTTCGACCAGCTCGATCTGGCATCCGACCCCGACACCCCCGAGTTGCGCCGGGCGCTGGCCTGGACGGCCGAACTGCATGAGATCGGTCTGCTGATCGCCCGCAACGACTATCACAAGCACAGCGCCTACATCCTGGAAAACGCCGACATGCCGGGTTTTTCACGCCATGACCAACAGCTGCTGGCGTTCCTGGCGCTGGGCCATCAGGGCAAACTCGCCAAGGTGCGCATCTACACGCCCAGCCGGGCCCGCTGGCTGGCCCTGTGCTGCCTGCGTCTGGCCGTCCTGCTGCTGCGCCGACGGGAATCCCTGGATGCCCTGCCCCTGAGCCTGCGGGCGCAGGCCCAGCACATCACACTGCGTCTCCCGTCGGACTGGCTGGCCGCCCATCCCCTGAGCGGCTTTCAACTGGAAAAAGAAGCCGCCATCTGGCGCAAGGCCGGCTTTACCATGGAAACCCTCGCAGACTGAACGCCCCACCGCGGACAGGCATCCGCCATGCCACGCGCGGGGGTGCCGCAGGCGCCTTCTATGCGATCCCGAAATGCCGCCGATAGCGGGCATCCAGCCATTCCAGGTCCAGCAGGATCGGAAAATCGGCCGTATGAAAATCCGGGTCCCAGGCCGGCGCCCCGCAGATCGTCGCCCCCAGCGCCAGATAGCCCTTGATCAGCGGCGGCACGCGCGCGGGCAGCGTGCTGTCCAGGCGATCCACCGGATAAGGATGCAGCGGCCGGATGCGCGGCGTATCGGGATGACGCGCCATCAGGGCGAGCGCCCGGCGCCAGACCTCCGAAGCCGTGGCGCCGCCGTCGCGCAGACTGACGCTGGCACAGCCCAGCATGTAGCGATAGCCCCCCTGCGTCATGACCTGAGCCAGCCCGGACCACAGCAGCATGATGGCCGACCCGTGCCGGAACCCGGCGTCAATGCAGGAGCGCCCGACCTCGACCAGGCGCGGGCGCAGCGCCGCCAGCGGCGTCAGATCGAACTCGGATTCCGAGTAGTAGCCACCCGCCTGGCGCGAAGCCTCGGGCGTGAGCAGCCGGTAGGTGCCCACCACCTGACCGGAGCCGGTATCGCGCACCATGAAATGCACGCACCATGGATCGAAAGGATCCACATCGCGATCGCCCACGGCATGCGGGAACACCGCCCCCATGTCCTCCGTGAACACCCGGAACCGCAGGCGTTGCAAGGCCTCCAGATCCGCCTGGTGATGTGCGACGGTCAGCGCCAGTCCACCGGCTTGCACCCCGGGCCAGTCTATGCGTTTCATCGTTCCCGCGTACTGGGAGGAAGGCTGAGTGAGCATGGCAGATCCCCGAAAATCACGACATCGGGATTATTCTGCCACTCCTCTATGTGAATCATGTGACAACGGCGCTCAGGCCAGTTTGACCGCCACGAGCCGTCGCACCCCATCCTCGGCCAGCGCCTCGTCGTCGGCCTCGACCATGAGGCGCAGCTTGGGTTCGGTACCCGATGCGCGGATCAGAACCCGGCCCCGATCGCCCAGCATCGAGCGCACCTCGTCGGAGACCTGCTTCAGAATGGCATGCGTCTGCCAGTCCAGCCCGGGCGCCAACGGGACATTGACCATTTTCTGAGTGTACATGGACAGGTCGGCCACCAGATCCGCCAGGGACGCATCGGCGTGCCGCATCGCCGCGAGCACCTGCAACGCGGCCACGATGCCATCGCCTGTGGTGTGGCGATCGAGACACAGCAGGTGACCGGAGCTTTCGCCGCCGTACAGCCAGCCGTGACGGTGCAG
Source organism: Castellaniella sp. (assembly GCF_047971665.1). GTDB lineage: Bacteria > Pseudomonadota > Gammaproteobacteria > Burkholderiales > Burkholderiaceae_B > Castellaniella. The sequence goes on from NZ_JBKEAA010000017.1 coordinate 24,835, forward strand.
GACCTCGAGCACGTACCGGTCGCCGACCTTGGCGCGCTCGAACGGAATGGCAAGCTCGCGCAGACGGCGCTCGAAACCGAAATTCGTCATCAGCGTGCCGACGACACCCTCGATGGGCTGCGTGCGCGCGCGATCGCGCACGATGGCATAAAGCAGCTCATCCCCATTGAACAGGCGGCCGGAAGCATCCACCATTTGCAGGCGGTCGGCGTCGCCGTCCAGGGCGATGCCCAGGTCCGCCCCCTGGGCGGACACGGCCGCAACCAGGGTCTCGGGATGCGTGGCGCCCACTTTTTCGTTGATGTTGAAGCCATCAGGCTCGCAACCGATCACGGAGACGTCGGCCCCCAGTTCGCGGAACACGTGGGGCGCGATGTGATAGGCGGCGCCATGGGCGGCATCCACCACGATCTTCAGGCCCTGCAGGTCCAGCTCGCTGGGGAAGGTGCTCTTGCAGAATTCGATGTAGCGCCCGGCGGCATCGCTGATGCGCCGCGCTCGGCCCAGGCCGGCCGAATCGGCGCAGCCCAGTGGCTCGTCCAGCAAAGCCTCGATCGCGGCTTCGGTCTCGTCGGGCAGCTTGGCGCCGGCCCCGGAAAAGAACTTGATGCCGTTGTCGTAATGCGGATTGTGGGATGCGCTGATGACGATCCCGGCGGCCAGGCGCCAGGCCCGCGTCAGGTAGGCCACGGCGGGCGTCGGAATCGGGCCGGCCAGCATCACGTCCACCCCGGCGGCCGAAAGCCCGGCCTCGAGCGCGGATTCGAGCATGTAGCCGGAGATGCGGGTGTCCTTGCCGATGACCACGGTGGGCCGTCCGGCGGACGATGCGCCACGGGTCAGCACCCGGCCCGCCGCATAGCCCAGCCGCAGCGCGAACTCGGCGTTGATGCGGTCGCCGCCGACGATGCCGCGCACCCCATCGGTCCCAAAATATTTGCGTGCGCTCATGCACGGACTCCTTGTTCGACAGCCGACCATACCCGCAAGGCATCCACGGTGTCGGCCACATCATGGACGCGCAGAATATGCGCGCCTCGCATCACGCCGGCCAAGGCCGCCGCCACGCTGCCACCCAGGCGCCGGGACGCGGGCCGCCCCGTGACGGCGCCGATCATGGACTTGCGCGACACACCCAGCAGGCCGGGATAATCCTGGCCCACGGCCTGCGAAAACTGCTGTAGCAAAGTGTAATTGTGCGCCACCGTCTTGCCGAATCCAAATCCGGGATCCAGGACGATGCGGTCGGCCGCGATCCCGGCCTGGCGCAGGCGCTGCGCCCCTTGCGCCAGGAAGTCGTGGATTTCCGTGACGACATCCCGATAGACCGGGGCATCCTGCATGGTGCGCGGCTCGCCGCGCATGTGCATCAGGCACAGCGCGCAATCGGCCCGCGCAACGGCCTCGACCGCCCCGGGCGCCGAGAAACCACGGATGTCGTTGATCATGTCGGCGCCCGCCGCCAGGGCGGTCCGCATCACGGCGGGCTTGCAGGTATCCACCGACAGGGGCACGCCGCAATCGCCCAGGGCCTCGATCACCGGCATGATCCGGCGCAGTTCCTCGTCGGCGGGAACCGCCTCGGCGCCGGGTCGCGTGGACTCGCCGCCGATATCGAGCAGGTCGGCGCCCTCATCGAGCAGCGAGCGCGCATGCGCAATGGCCTCATCGGCTCGGAAATGGATGTTGCCGTCGGAAAACGAATCCGGCGTGACGTTGACGATCCCCATCACCAGGGGGCGCTCCAAGGACAAGCGGAAACGCCCGCACTGAAGATGGTCAGGCATGGAAAATCAACGGTCGTGTCAGACGGGCGTCGTGGCGGGGCCTTTGTCGTTGCTGGCGGCCGGCTGGCCGGCCGACGGGGTCTTGGGCGTATCGCCCCCCGAGGACGGCGGCTGCGGCGCGCGCGGCGGACGGCCCGACATGATGTCGTCGATCTGCTCGGCGTCGATGGTTTCCCATTCGAGCAGCGCATTGGCCATGGCGTGCATCTTGTCCTGGTTGGACTCGATCAGGTTGCGCGCCACCCCGTACTGCTCGTCGATGATCTTGCGGATCTCGGAATCGACCTTTTGCATGGTCGCCTCGGACACGTGCGTGGTCTTGGTCACGCTGCGTCCCAGGAAGACCTCACCCTCGTTCTCGGCGTACACCACGGGGCCCAGGGAATCCGTCATGCCATAGCGCGTCACGATGTCGCGGGCGATGGCGGTCGCGCGCTCGAAATCGTTGGAGGCGCCGGTGGTCATCTGGTCCATGAAGACTTCTTCGGCGATCCGGCCGCCGAACAGCACCGCGATGGTGTTCAGCAGACGTTCCTTGTCCATGCTGTAACGGTCGTTCTCCGGCAGCTGCATCGTCACCCCCAGGGCGCGTCCGCGCGGGATGATGGTGACCTTGTGGACCGGATCGGTCTTGGGCAGCAGACGCGCCACCAGCGCATGGCCGGATTCATGATAGGCCGTGTTGCGGCGTTCTTCTTCGGGCATGATCATGGAGCGGCGCTCGGCGCCCATGATGATCTTGTCCTTGGCCTTTTCCAGGTCGTTCATGTCCACCGTGCGGCCATTGCGACGCGCCGCGAACAGCGCCGCCTCGTTGATCAGGTTGGCCAGGTCGGCGCCGGAAAAGCCCGGCGTGCCGCGCGCCAGCACATTCGGATCGACGTTCTGGGCGATGGGAACCTTGCGCATGTGGACTTTGAGGATCTGCTCGCGGCCACGGATATCGGGCAGCGACACGACCACCTGACGGTCGAAGCGGCCCGGGCGCAGCAACGCCGGATCCAGCACGTCAGGACGGTTGGTGGCGGCGATCACCAGCACACCCTGGCCGGTTTCGAAGCCATCCATCTCGACCAGCAACTGGTTCAGGGTCTGCTCGCGCTCGTCGTTGCCCCCGCCCAGACCAGCGCCGCGCTGGCGACCCACGGCGTCGATTTCATCGATGAAGATGATGCAGGGCGACTGTTTTTTGGCGTTCTCGAACATGTCGCGCACACGGGCCGCGCCGACACCGACGAACATCTCGACGAAATCGGAGCCCGAGATGCTGAAAAACGGCACCTTGGCTTCGCCGGCAATGGCCTTGGCGAGCAGGGTCTTGCCCGTGCCCGGCGGGCCGACCATCAGCACGCCGCGCGGGATGCGGCCACCCAGACGCTGGAATTTGGTGGGGTCGCGCAGAAAATCGACCAGTTCCTGGACGTCTTCCTTGGCCTCGTCGCAACCGGCGACGTCCGCGAAGGTGATGGTGTTGTTGTTCTCGTCCAGCATGCGCGCGCGCGACTTGCCGAAGCTGAACGCCCCGCCCTTGCCGCCGCCCTGCATCTGGCGCATGAAGAAAATCCACACCCCGATCAGCAACAGCATCGGGAACCATGAAATGAACAGGCTGGCCAGGAAGGAAGGCTCCTCGCGGGCCTTGCCGGACACCTGGACACCGTTCTTGACCAGCTCGGGCACCATCCACAGGTCGCCCGGCGAGGTCAGACTGTAGGAACGGCCGGATTCCGGCGACACGTAGATCGTGTCGCCCTGAATGTCGACCTTGTTGATGCGGCCGGCACGGGCGTCGTTCATGAATTGCGTGTAGCTGACCGAATCCCCGCCCGCGACCGGGCGTCCATCGAACTGCTTGAACACCGTAAAGAGCACGAGCGCGATCACCAGCCAGACCGCAACCTTGGAAAACGAGTTGTTCAAAGCCAACCTCCTGGGTGTGTACTGCTGTCCGCCCGCCATGTCGGGCGCCGAGACCGGCACCGCTCAATTACAACAAGCTGACAGATACGTCAATATTTCATTCTACCTGAATCCGCCGTGCGGACGCAGCGCCGCGCAGGGCAAACCGCACGGAATCCAGACAACGGGGCAACCACGGACGGGGACCGCCTCATGGCTGCGCCGACGGGACATCCTTGAAGCCTCGACCGACCAGGAAGGTCTCGGAGGATTCGTCCCGCGATGCCTTGGGCTTGCGCTCGACCACCCGGACAAAATGCTGCTTGAACAACTGCACGATCTGTGAAAATCCGCTGCCGTGAAAGGCCTTGACGATCAAGGCACCCTCGGGCTTGAGGTGACCGCAGGCAAACTCGAGCGCCAGTTCGCAGACATGGGCGATGCGGGCCGAATCCGCCGAGGCCACCCCCGACAGATTGGGGGCCATGTCGGAAATCACAAGGTCCACGGCCTGCCCTTGCAAGCGCTCATGCAGATGCGCCAGGATGTCATCCTCGCGGAAATCACCCTGGATGAACTCCACCCCCGCGATGGGCTCCATGGGCAGCAGGTCCAGCGCCAGCACGCGGCCATCGATCACGCCCCCCGCCGTCAGCAGGCGTTCGCGCACGATCTGCGACCAGCTGCCCGGCGCCGACCCCAGGTCCACGACCACGTCGCCGCGCCGCAGCAGTTTTTCCGTATCCAGGATTTCGGTCAGCTTGAACGCGGCACGGGCCCGATAGCCTTTCTGTTGCGCCATTTTGACGTAAGGATCATGAATATGCCGCTGGACCCAGGCTTTGGAGAATTTTTTCTTGGCCATTCTCGTACAATTTCACTATGCCGAAACTCGAACTGACCTCTCAGCAGCGCAGCGCCCTGCGCGCCGCCGCTCATCCCCTGCACCCCGTCGTCATGATCGGCGACCGCGGCCTGACTGCCGCCGTGCTGGAAGAAATCGACCGCTCGCTGGCGGCCCATGAACTGATCAAGGTCCGCGTCGCCGGCGCCGAACGCGCCGAACGCGACACGATGCTGGCCGAGATCTGCGAAACGCTCTCTTGCGCCGCCGTGCATCATCTCGGCAAAACGCTGATTATCTATCGACCCGATCCGCTTGCGCAACAAGCCGCCCAGGCCGCCGAAAACACCACCCGGGCCGTGCGCCGCAAATCCGAGCCCTACGTGCCCAAAAAGCAGGCGGCGCAGCCCCGGGCGGCCCGCACCGCCGCCGGTGTGCGCCGGCAAGACCCGGAAAAGCAGCCCGCACCGGATGCCGCGCCGAAAACCCGCCGGGCGGAATCCAAACCCCGCCCGGCCGACGGCAGCCCGGCCACCAGACCGGCACGGGGCAATCGCGCCGATGCCGGTCACGGTATCCCGCGCCGCAGTGGCAGCGCGCTGTCGCTGCGGGCCGGCGCCCGGCGCGGCCGCACCAGCCGCTGATCATCCTGGGCCGACGCCGGATTGCGAGGATCGGGGCATCCCTCCGCCTCGCCGCTTGCAGGCGGCTCCGGTTCGGCAGGCACTGAACCGTCCGCAGAGACGATTCAGTGCCCGGACCCACCCTCACCGATAACTGACCGAACAGACCTCATATTCGCGCACGCCGGCTGGCGCGCGCACTTCGACCACGTCGCCTTCGCTCTTGCCGATCAGCGCCCGCGCAACGGGGCTGGACACCGAGATCATGTTGGCGCGGATGTCGGCTTCCAGGTCACCGACGATCTGATAGGTCAGGCGCTCGCCCGATTCCAGATCCTCGATCTCGACGGTCGCGCCGAACACGGCCTGGCCGGCCACATCCAGATCGGCCGGATTGATGATCTGGGCGTTGGACAGGGTGCCTTCCAGTTCCTGGATGCGGCCCTCGATGAAGCCCTGACGTTCACGCGCGGCATCATATTCGGCATTTTCGGACAGATCGCCCTGGGCGCGCGCTTCGGCGATGGCGTTGATGACTTCGGGGCGGTCCACCGTCTTCAGACGGTGCAATTCGGCCTGTAAGCGCTCTGCCCCGCGAACTGTCAAAGGAATCGCAGACATAATTTCGACTCAAAAGTAAAAAACGCCCCATGCGCGGGACGCCTGACAACGAAAGAGATGGGCGAAGTGTGGTGGTTCCGGCCCGCTGAGGGCTGCCTGATCACGCATGCCCGCACTCAGGGGTCATGCGAAACGGTCACGACATGACGTCATCCGCTTGCTGATCGGGTGGCCTGCCGGTTCGCCCGTGAAAAACCCCGGCCAGAAACCGGGGTGCTGTAGGGATATTGTGGGCAATCGGAAGGGAAAAAGCAAGCGCTATCCACCGGATTTACAGCGGGTTGCATGGGCAAGCGCCACGCCCGCCGCACAGCAGGCGCGACGGGCCACTCAGCGTTTTTCCCGGCGCCCCCGCAACAGCGCGTGCAGCAGGATGGCGCCGAAAGTCGCGGTGCCGATGCCGTCGAGCTTGAACCCGCCGATGGCCATCGAAAAATTGCCCGCGCCCAGCACCAGCGTGACCGCCGCCACGATCAGGTTGCGGTTGTCGCTGAAATCGACCTGATTGACCACCCAGATGCGCGCGCCCGCTATGGCGATCAGACCGAACACCACCACGGACATGCCGCCCAGCACCGGGGCCGGGATGGCCTGGATCACCGCGCCGAACTTGGGCGAGAATCCCAGGACCAGCGCCACCAGGGCCGCCACCACGAACACCAGGGTCGAATAGATGCGGGTCGCCGTCATCACGCCGATGTTTTCCGCATAGGTCGTCACCCCGGTGCCGCCCAGGGCGCCGGAAATCATCGTCGCCACGCCGTCGCCCATGAAGGCGCGGCCCAGGTACCGATCCAGGTTCTGGCCGGTCATGGCGCTGACCGCCTTGATGTGCCCCAGGTTCTCAGCCACCAGGATGATGGCCACCGGCGCGATCACGCTGATGGCGTGCGATTCGAACACCGGCGCCGTCAGCGTCGGCAATCCCAGCCAGGGGGCGGCGGCGATGGCGGAGAAATCGATCGGCTTGCCCAGGCCCAGGCCATTGGCCAGGATCAGATAGAGCACGCAGGCGACGAACAACCCCACCAGAATCAGCAGACGCTGCACCAGGCCACGGGTATAGACCGCCACACCGCCGACACACAGGATGGTCAGCAGCGCCATGGAGGACTCGAACAGCGAACCGCCCATCGCCCCCTTGGCCGCGATCGGCGCCAGATTCAGGCCGATCACGGCCACAACGGCACCGGTGACCACCGGTGGCATCCAGTGGTCGATCCAGTCCGCCGCCCCGCCCTGACGCGCATTGAGCAGCGCGGTCAACAGGCCGATCCCGGTATAGATCAGGCCGCAGATGACGATGGCGCCCAGTGCCACGCCCATGTTCAGGTTCGGCCCGCTGCCCGCATACCCGCTGACGGCGATCACGCCGCCGATGAAGGCGAAACTGGAACCCAGGTAGCTGGGCACCCGGCCACCGACGAACAGGAAGAAGATCAGGGTCCCCACACCCGACATCAGGATGGCCGTATTGGGATCGAAACCCATGATGAGCGGCGCCAGAATCGTCGAGCCGAACATGGCCACGACATGCTGCGCACCCATGGCCACGGTCTGGGGCCAGGGCATGGTTTCGTCGGGCTGGACCACGGCGCCGTCGGCGGTGCCGGAAACGCGGCGCCACGTGGGGAAATAAGAAGTTGTCATGAAAGCGTCATGGCCGGGAGGCCTTCCGGAAAAGAAACGTGGATGAGAGAAATTCGAAGATCAGGCTGGCCGCAAGTGTAAGGCGGCCATCCACGCCCTCGCAAGATGGCGGCATCCCGACGGGCAAGGGCCAGCCCCGTCCCGCCCGCAGCGCCGGTACCAGCGCATCGGCATGGCGGAGCTTCATCGGGACCGGCACGACCTGGGAAAACCCGCCCTGCCCGGGGTGCTCTACACTGTCGCTTCGCTATCCTGAATACAACCTCGAACCCGGCCTGACCTGGATTTTCCAGAACTGGATCTTCCCCGAGCACAAGGGCGGCGCCGCCCACATGGGGCGCGCGGCCTTTTTCCAAGGGCGACCGTTCCGGGAATTTCGTGACGCTGGCCAGCGGCCTGGACGGCGACGACGAGGCGCTGCCGATCCGGGACGAAACGTCCCTGCGCATCACCGCCCTGGACGACGCTGAGCTGGTCCTGGTGGACGCGGCCGAGGCTTGAGGCCCGGCCGCGAAGAGGCCCGACACGCTGCGACCACACCACGGCGCAATGCTGCCACACCACGGTGAGGTACCGCTACACCACGGCCCGATGCCGCTGGATGCAGGTCTCCAGGACCGTTTCCCCAGGACGGCTCCACCAGTCCTCGGAAAAGATCTCGACCTCGCACAGGCCGGCATAGCCGGCCGCCTCCATCTCGCGGCGGATGCGCTTGAGTTCGATGACGCCATCCCCCATCATGCCGCGATCGTTCAGCAGATCGCGAGTGGGCGCCAGCCAGTCGCACACATGGTAGGCCAGCAGCCGCTCGGCGCCCGCACGCCGGATCTGGGCATGCAGTTTGGGGTCCCACCACACGTGATACACGTCAACGGCCACGCCCAGCATGCCGCTGCGGTCGGGATCGAGCGCATCGCACAGGTCCAGCGCCTGTTCCAGGGTATTGATGCAGGCGCGCTCGGCGGCCTGCATGGGATGCAGCGGCTCGATCGCCAGCGGCATACCGACCGAGCGGGCATATTCCAGTGTGGCGGCGATTCCGTCGCGCACCTCGCCGCGCGCCCGCGCCATGTCGGTATAGGCCGGCCGACCCTGCAAGGCGCCCGGCAGCGCGCCCACCACCAGGACCAGGCAGGGCGCGTCCAGCGTCTTTGCTTCGTCCACCGCGCGCCGGTTGTCCTCCAATGCCGCAGCCCGCCCGGCGGCATCAGCGGCCGGAAAGAATCCGCCGCGGCAATAACCCGACAGACCGATCCCTGTGGCCCGCAACTGGCGGGCAATGGCCTCCAGCCCCACGGCCGCCACCTGATCGCGCCAGGGCGAGATGGCCCGGATCTCGCGCCGGGCGCATTCATCGATGATCGTGTCCAGCCGCCACTGCTTGCGCACCGTGGCGGTATTCAGGGACAGCAGCGCATGATCCTTGGACAAGTCCCGCATGCCGCGCCCCTCAGGATTGATGAATGCCATGCACAGCGAGCCATTGCACCATGCGCTCGACGGCGAGGTCGGGACGTTCGAGCACCCCGGCCTGATCCGCCAGCCGGAACAGCTCGGCCATGTGCTGGACCGAACGCGTGCTCTGCTGTCCGCCCACCATGGAGAAGTGATCCTGGTGGCCATTGAGCCAGGCGACGAAGACCACCCCCGTCTTGTAGAACCGTGTCGGCGCCGCGAAGATATGGCGCGACAGCGGCACCGTCGGCGCGAGGATCTCATGAAAGCGCGCCGTCTCTCCAGCGGCCAGGGCGGCCAGCGCCGCGCTGGCCGCCGGCGCGATGGCATCGAAGATCCCCAGCAGGGCATCACTGTGCCCGTGGGTGGGCAATGCCCCCGCGCCATCGCCGGCGATCAGCTCGGCATAGTTGAAATCGTCGCCGGTGTACATGCGCACGCCGGCCGGCAGACGGCGCCGCATCTCGATCTCCCGGCCCTTGTCCAGCAACGAGATCTTGATCCCGTCCACCTTGTCCGCATGGGCGGCGATGACGTCCAGCGCGGTATCCATCGCGCGCGAGACATCCTCGCTGCCCCAATAGCCTCGCAGCTGCGGATCGAACATATCCCCCAGCCAGTGCAGAATCACCGGCTCGCGCACTTGCTCCAGGATGCGGCCGTAAACCCGGGCATAGTCCTCCGGACCCCGCGCCACACGCACCAGGGCGCGGCTGGCCATGAGGATCAGCCGGCCGCCCAGGGCCTCGATGGCGCCGACCTGCGCCTCGTAGGCTGCGATGACATCGTCCAGGGTGCGCGCCGCTTCCGGCGCCAGATGATCCGTGCCGCAGCCCGAGGCCACCCGGGCGCCGGGCACGTCCCGCGCCGCGTCGAGCGAACGGCGGATCAGTTCGAGCGACGTCGGCCAATCCAGGCCCATGCCGCGCTGTGCCGTGTCCATGGCCTCGGCCACCCCCAGGTCCAGGGACCACAGGTAACGGCGATAACCGAGGGTGGCGTCCCAGTCGATGGCGCAATCGATCCAGGGATCGACAGCTGCGAGCGGGTCCGCAACCACATGCGCCGCCGAATAGGCGATCCGGTTGAATGTCGCGCCGCCGGTCGCCTGGGGGACAGGCACGCCGCGCAGGGTATAGGTTTCAAGCCCGCCAGATGATGTGGGCAACAGGATACGTCCGCTCATGACCCTCTCCTCAGTTCTTCGGGAACAGCGCGGGCACATCGATCCAGCGGCGTTCCTGCCAGCTCTGCAACGCCGTTTCGACCAGTTGCACGCCCTTGGCGCCCTCCTCGAGGGTCCAGCGGAAGGGCGCATCGGCCGCGATGTGGCGGATGAAATGCTCCCACTGGATCTTGAAGCCATTGTCGTAGACCTCCGTATCGGGCACGATCTGCCACTGTTCCATGAAAGGCATCTTCTGCTTCTCGTCGGGATTCCAGATCGGACGCGGCGTGCTGACCCGGGGCTGGACGACGCACTCGGTCAGGCCGGCGACCGCCGAACCGTGCGTACCATCCACATGGAAGGTCACCAGATCGTCGCGACGCACACGCGTGGTCCACGAACTGTTGACCTGCGCGATGACCGGCTCGCCGCCATGGCCTTCGAGCTGGAAAGTGGCATAGGCCGCATCATCGGCGGTGGCTTTGTAGGGCCGGCCCTGCTCGTCCAGGCGCTCGGGAATGTGCGTCGCCCCCAGGCAGGAAACGGACCGGACCTCGCCGAACAGGTTGTCCAGCACATAACGCCAATGGCAGACCATGTCGAGGATCATGCCGCCGCCGTCCTCTTTGCGATAGTTCCAGGACGGGCGCTGGATGGGCTGCAGATCGCCTTCGAATACCCAGTAGCCGAATTCGATGCGCACTGAAAGCATGCGACCGAAAAAACCCGAACGGCGCAGCATGTCCAGCTTGCGCAGGCCCGGCAGGAACAGCTTGTCCTGCACGACGCCGTGCTTGATGCCGGCCTCCTGCGCCAGGCGGCAGACCCGGAGCGCCTCGTCCAGGCCGGTGGCGATGGGTTTTTCGCAGTAGATATGCTTGCCTGCGCCGATCGCCCGGGCCAGGAGGTCCGGACGCATCTGCGTCGTGCCCGCATCGAAGAACACCGTGTCCTCCGGGTTGGCAAGGGCGGCCTCCAGATCATCGGTGCAACGCTCGATGCCGTGCGCCTGGGTCAGGGCCCGGACCTTGTCCAGGTTGCGGCCCACCAGGATCGGATCCGGCATCACCCGGTCGCCATTGGCCAATGCCACGCCGCCCTGGCGACGGATCGCCGCGATAGAGCGGATCAGATGCTGATTCATGCCCATGCGTCCGGTGACGCCATGCATGATGATTCCAAGACGTTGCGTGCTCATGGAAGTCCTTTCACTCAATAAACGGAACGCATCGCGTCCCAGGAAACATGACCGCCGGCCACCCCGGTCGCAAAACCGGCGCAGTCGAGGCCGCTCAGATCAATGCCGCCGCCGTCGATGCGCAAACGGACGGCGCCTTCGGAATGCGCATAAAGCGTCGGGAACGCCCGCAGGAATCCGTGTTGCTCTGCCTGCGGCGCACAGGACAGGCCATTGACGTAGTGATGTCCGTTGCGTTCGACATGGGCCAGGCCCAGCCAGCCCACCAGGGCAAGATCCTGCTGAATGCCCAGCCCCGCCTGCATCGTCAGATCCTCGCCCGACAGGAAAAAGGCACGGCCGGTGTCCCGCGACCAGGCCGCGCAGCGCGCCGCATTGAGCACGGACTTGTAGAAACCCTTGCAACTCTTGCTGGATACGCCGGTGTAGCCCATGGCCCGCGCCCGGGGGAACGCATCGACGGTGGCGTCCGACTCATCGATCAGCAGCGGGACGCGCGCGGCCAGCGCCGAGACATCCGTGTCCAGCGTCTGCGCGCGCGCCAGCGGCTGCTCGATGAATGCCAGACGGTTCGCCAGCGGCGCCAGCGCGGGCATCCGTTCCAGGTGATCGAGGAATTCGGCCAGGTGCGCCGCATCACGGTACTGTTCATTGCCATCGAGCGTCACCCCATCCATGACGTCGCGGATCACCGGCACGATCTGCGCGAGACGATGCGCATCCGATTGCGCGTCGCCCGACAACTTGAGCTTGAAATGGCGATGACCGTACCGGGCGACAGCCTGCGCGAGACAGGAGGGCAGGCCATCTGTCGGGGCGTCCTGCGGCGGAGCGATGAGCGCATCGGTCAGCCCGACCGTATGCCGGGCTGCGATCTGCCGCCCGGCATACGACGCGGGGTGCGCGGCCAGGAAGGCGTCCAGATCAAAACCGGCCAGGTCACCGGCCAGGCCGGACGCCTGCACACGCATGCCGGCAGCATTGGCCGACATGGCCTCGCCAAAGCTCACGCCCAGGGCATGGCAGGCCGCATCGAACACGGCGCGATCCACCAGCGCGGGGCCGTACGAGGCCACCAGCCCGGGCAGGCCACACCGCTGCGCGGTTTCATGGATGGCCCGGTAATGACGGGCAAAATGTCCCCAGGCGGTATCGGAACAGGGATCAGACACATAGGCTTCGCGCGCCAGCGACAAGGCCTCGCGCAACTGGATGAAATTCAGTTCCTGCGTCAGATCGGGGGACTTGTCGAACCACTTGGGGATCATCATCTCGGCCGCGCAGCCCGTCTCGGTGCGGCCATTTTCCAGCCGGATGCGCACGCGGACGTAGACCTGCGGGCAGCCGGTCACCGTCGCGGCGCCAAATCTGAAGGGCAGCCGCAGCTTGACATCACGCTCGGCAAAGCCGATGTCCTCGATCACAAAACGAATGGCATGCATGCTCGTATCCCGCCTCGGGCGGGTCTCAGTGATCCAATATGCCCTCGGAGTAGAAGTGCGCGCGGATCCGCCTGGCGTACTTCGCGAACTCGGGCGAGCCCATGACTTCCAGCGAACGCATGCGCGGCAGATCGATGTCATAGACCGCCGCGATGGAACCTGGACGCTCGCTCATGACAATGACCCGGTCCGACAAGAAGATCGCCTCGGGAATGCTGTGCGTGATCAGAAGGACCGTCTTGCGGGATTCGGCCCAGATCCGTTGCAGTTCGAGATTCATTTTCTCGCGCGTCATGGCATCGAGCGCGCCGAAGGGCTCGTCCATCAGCAACAGCGCGGGGTCGTGCAGCAAGGCCCGGCAGATCGAGGCGCGCTGCTGCATGCCGCCCGAAAGCTGCCAGGGATACTTGCGTTCAAAGCCCGACAGGCCGGCCATCTCGATCAGCTGGAGCGCGCGCTCGCGCGCCGGCCCCATCGGCATGCGGCGCATTTCCGCCTGCAGCAGGATGTTGTCCAGCACGCTGCGCCAGGCCAGCAGGACCGCGCTCTGGAAAACGATGCCCACGTCCTTGCGGGGACCCGAGATGGGCTGCCCCGCCAGAGACAGCCGGCCCTCGGTGATGGGCAGCAGGCCCGCCACCATCTTCAGCAGGGTGCTCTTGCCGCACCCCGAAGGCCCGACGACGGACACGAACTCGCCCGTGCGGATGCTGAAATCCAGCGGCTTGAGGGATTCGACGTCGCCATCGCGGGTCTGGTAGACCTTGGTGACGCCTTCGGCTTCGATCAAGATGTCATCGGACATGAGTCGGTCTCGTGCTGCTTCAGTTCTTGGGGAGATAATCCAGGGTCACGTAGTCGGACGGCTTGCCGCGATGCGCCGGATCGACACCGCCGTACTCGACCAGGATGTCCAGGGATTTGTCGACATTGTCCATGGTGACGCGGAACGGCCGCTCGTTCCTGGTCTCCTCGGTGTGATAGAGCTCGATGCTGCGCTTGAGGCCGACCAGCAGCGTCTCGGGCACCCCCGCCTTGGGCTTGGCTTCCAGCATGGCATCCACGGCGGCCTGCGGATCTTTTTCGGCGGCTTCGACGGCGCGCGTCGAGGCGCGCATGAACCGTCGCGCCAGATCGGGATGCTCGGCAAGCCAGTCCTTGTTGACGATGAGGCCGGAACTGATCTGATTGACGCCGGAATCGGCGAAACGGATCGGATAGACCGGCTTGCCGGTCGCATCCTGCAGCTTGATGGCCTGGTCCATGACGTAGCCCAGCAGCATGTCGGCGCGGCCCGTCATGACCGCATTGAGCTTGGTCTGGGCATCCCCCGAAACGATCTTGATCTGCTTGGGGTCGATCTTGTTGGCCTTGAGAAAGATCGGCCACATCTGCGACAGGGAATCCCCCGGCGTGACCGCCACCGTCTTGCCGACGATCTGCTGCGGCGTCCGGATGCCCTTTTCCTCGAAACTCATGACTGACATGGGGCTGATCTGGAACAGGACACCGGTGGAGATCAGCGGCGCTCCCTTGGCTGCCGCCTTGATCATGGTGGTGATGTCGATGTAGCCGAAATTCACCGACTCGGCCGCCACCGCCTGGGCGGTCACGGCCGAACCCCGGCCTTCCTGGATGTCCAGGTTGATGCCTTCTTCGGCGTAATAGCCGAGTTTCTTGCCCAGGAAGAAGGGTGCGTGCTCACTGTACAGATACCAGTTCAGCATCAGCGTCACATCGTCCTTGGGCTTGTCCTCGGCCCGGGCCGGCGCGGCGCCGATCATCGCGGCGACCAGGGCCAGTCCCAATCCCGTCTTGAGCCAGTTTCGAATCATGCGTGTCTCCTTCCGGGCACTGTCGGCCCGCTGTATCCATCCGCCCGCGGCGGTCCGAGAAAACCCCTAGCGCTGCGAGGCATGCCAGGGAATCATCATGCGTTCGATCAGGTCCACGACCGCGAACAGCAGCACGCCGATGACCGAAAGCAATACCAGGCCCGCAAACATCAGCGGCAGATCGAAGTTGCCGTTGGCCACTTGCAGGACATATCCGATGCCGGAGTTCGAACCGACGAACTCACCCACCACCGCGCCGACCACGGCCAGCGTGACCGAGACCTTCAGGCCGCTGAACATCGCGGGCAGCGCTGCCGGCAGACTGATCTTGAAAAAGGTCTGCAACCGGCTCGCGCCCATGGAACGCGCCAGATCAAGCATGTCGGATTCGACCGACTTGAATCCCATGACGGTGGAGACCACGACCGGGAAGAAACCCAGCAGAAAGGCCGTGATCACCTTGGGCAGGATGCCAAAGCCGAACCACACCACGAACAACGGCGCGATCGCGACCTTGGGCACGCTCTGCGAAAACACCAGCAGCGGGTAGACATAGGACTCCACGACGCGGGAATAGGCGATCACCATGGCGATGGGCACCCCGACCACAATGGACAGCAGAAAGCCCCAGACGGTCGCCTCGGTCGTGAAATAACTCTCGGACAGCAACAGGGGCCATTGCTCGACGAGCTGGACCAGGACCTTGCCGGGCGGCGGAATGAGATAGGCAGGAATGCTGAAAAGCCGGATGGAGAGATCCCAGATCACCAGCAGGAACAGAACCAGCAGAAATGGCCGGAGGGCCGGGGACAGTATCAGCTTGCGCAGCATCCAGGTCTCCTGCGGCGCCTCCCGACCGGATCCCGGCAAGCCACGCGCGCTTTTTATCTAATTCACCAATTAGTGAATTATGGACGCAGCCTGTTTTATATGTCAATGAAACAGAAACTAGGGATATCCCTTAAGATTGTTTGGCAATTGCGTCGAGAGCCTGCGGCTGGCTGGACGCGTAGCCGACGATCAGATCGGTCATGTGCGCCAGCCGCTCGTCGAGCGCATCGTCGGCGCGCAGATCGCGGCCGAAGATCACGGACAGCGTGTGATTGTTCGCCAGGTAGAAAAACCCGAGCGAGGCCACAGAGATATAGAGCTGCACGGGATCGATCCCCGCGCGAAACAGCCCCTGCGCCTGGCCGCGCTCGAGCAGCCGGTCCAGCAGCGAGACCAGAGGGGAATGCATTTCGCGGATCTTGCCCGACTGCTTCAGATGACTGGCGCGCATGATGTTCTCGCTCGACAGCAGCGACAGGAATTCGGGATGCGTCAGAAAATAGCGCCAGGTGAAGGTCACGAGCATGCGCAGCGCCTCGACCGGTTCGAGCATATCGAGACGCAGCGCCTGCTCGGCCTGGCGGATGTCGGCGTAGGCATGCTCCAGCACGGAGAGGAACAGCTCATCCTTGTTGCCAAAATAGTAGTAGATCAGGCGCTTGTTGACCCCCGCGCGCACCGCGATACGATCGACCCGCCCCCCCGCGAAACCATGCTCGGTGAACTCATCGCAGGCGGCTTTCAGGATCGCCGCCTGAGAGCGGTCGGTATCACGCGAGGCAGGCGCCTGCCGCACGACAGGAGCCTGCGATGAATTCTGTTTTTGTGCCATGGTCCGATTTTACGTGGCTTTGTCCAGGGATGCCGCGAACAGGCCGGACATCCGACCGGCTGCACGAGCCAGCGCGCCAACACTGCGCATGGACGGATGCGGCATGCGAACCACAGGGCGCGAGAAGCGATTCAGCGCAGGCCCGTGCGCGGCTTGCGCTTGCGGCGCGCGGCGACCCGGTCATACAGGGCATCGGGCACCAGCCGCAGCAGCCGGGCGACCCAGGCCATGGGCCATGGGATGACGCGATAGGACACGCCGGCGTCGATCGCCCGCACGGCCTGTTCGGCAAAGCGTTCGACCGGCATCAGGAATGGCATGCGATAGGGATTGCGCGCCGTCATGGGCGTGGCAATGAACCCCGGCGCCAGCGTCACGACGCGCACACCGGTGCCATGCAGTTCGACCCGCAGGCTTTCGCAGTACGCGCGCACGGCCGCCTTCGAGGCGCTGTAGGCGCCGGCGCCCGGCAGGCCGCGCACGCCGGCCACGCTGCCGATGCCCGCCAGCGTGCCCTGCCCCCGCGCGCGCATCGGCGCGACAAAGGCCTCGAATGTGGCGACCATGGCCAGCACGTTGGTGTCGATGATGGCCTTGAAAACCGCATGATCCTCCGGCGCGTCGGTCAGGGTGCCGGCGCTGATGCCGGCACTGGCAATGACCCGGTCGACCGGGCCGCGCGCCAGAAAATCCCGCGCCGCCTCATGCAGCACCGCGCGGTCACGCACATCGAGCGCATAGATCCGATGCCCCTGCCCCGGCAGGCTGTCGCACAGGGCCTGCAATGCCTCGCGGCGGCGGCCGACCAGCCCCAGCACGGCGCCACGCGCCGCATAGCGGCGCGCCAGGGCGGCACCGATGCCGCTGCTGGCGCCCGTCAAGAAAATGCGTTCAGGCGGTTCGGCAGGAGTCCCCGATCCGCTCGCCGGCGCGGCCGGAGACATCGCATCGGGACGATCCCCCGCCATCGGGACCTCAGGCCGCGACGGCACCGTGCATCGATTGCAGCGAATACACTTTCAGGCCGCCGCCCTGACGCAGGTACTGCAGACCCTCGACGGCCGCGCGCGCGCCCGCGATGGTGGTGAAGAAAGTCACCCGGTTGGCCAGCGACTGGGTGCGGATGGCCCGCGAATCGGCAATGGCGTTGCGGCGTTCCTCGACCGTGTTGATGACCATCGCGATCTCGCCGTTCTTGATCATGTCGACGATGTTGGGACGGCCTTCGGTGACCTTGTTGATGACCTGGACCGCCAGCCCGGCCGCCTCGATCACGGCCGCCGTGCCGCGCGTGGCGATGAGCCTGAAGCCCAGCGCGGTCAGGCCGCGGGCCACCTCCACAGCGCGCGTCTTGTCCTGATCGCGCACACTGATGAAGACATGGCCGGACTCGGGCAGCACCGCGCCCGCGGCAATCTGGGATTTGACGAAAGCCTCGCCAAAGGAATCGCCCACGCCCATGACTTCGCCGGTGGATTTCATTTCCGGTCCCAGGATGGTATCGACGCCGGGGAACTTGACGAAGGGGAAGACGGCCTCCTTGACGCAATAGCGCACCGGCGACGGAATCGAGGTGATCCCTTGCGCGGCCAGGGGGCGTCCGGCCATGACGCGCGCGGCGATCTTGGCCAGCTGACGGCCAGTGGCCTTGGACACGTAGGGCACGGTGCGCGAGGCGCGCGGATTGACCTCCAGCACATAGACGTCGCCATCCTGAATGGCGAACTGCACATTCATCAGGCCCTTGACGTTCAGGGCGCGGGCCATCAGCGCCGTCTGACGCTCGATCTCGTCCACGATCTCGGGAGACAGCGAGTACGGCGGCAGGCTGCAGGCGGAATCGCCCGAGTGCACGCCGGCCTGCTCGATGTGTTCCATCACGCCGCCGATGATGACCTGCTCGCCATCGGCCAGGCAGTCCACATCGACCTCGGTGGCATTGTTCAGGAAATGATCCAGCAGCACCGGGGAATCATTGCTGACCTTGACCGCCTCGCGCATGTAGCGCTCCAGGTCCTGAGGCTCGTGCACGATTTCCATGGCGCGCCCGCCCAGCACATAGCTGGGGCGCACCACCAGGGGATAGCCGATCTCGCCGGCCAGGGCCAGGGCCTCGCTTTCGGTGCGGGCCGTGCGATTGGCCGGCTGGCGCAGGCCCAGCTTGGCCAGGAGCTTTTGAAAACGCTCGCGGTCCTCGGCCACATCGATGGAATCCGGGCTGGTGCCGATGATGGGCACGCCATTGGCCTCCAGGGCGCGGGCCAGCTTCAGCGGCGTCTGGCCGCCGTACTGCACGATGACGCCGGCCGGATTTTCCTTGTGGATGATTTCCAGCACGTCTTCCAGCGTCAGCGGCTCGAAATACAGCCGGTCGGAAGTGTCATAGTCGGTGGACACGGTCTCCGGATTGCAATTGACCATGATGGTCTCGAAACCATCCTCGCGCAGCGCCAGGGCCGCATGCACGCAGCAATAGTCGAACTCGATGCCCTGGCCGATGCGGTTGGGCCCGCCGCCCAGGACGACGATTTTCTTGCGATCGGTCGGCGCGGCCTCGTCCTCGTCCTCGTAGGTCGAGTACATGTAGGCCGTGGTGGTGGCGAATTCGGCCGCGCAGGTATCCACGCGTTTATAGACCGGTCGCACGCCCATCTGATGACGCAGCTTGCGCACCTCGGACTCGGTGGCATCCAGCAGGAACGCCAGACGCCGGTCGGAGAATCCGCGCCGCTTGAGTTCGCGCATGGTGTCGTCGTCCAGCTCGGACAGCGTGCGCTGTTCCAGCGCCAGTTCGATATCGACGATTTCCTTGATCTGAGCCAGAAACCAGGGATCGATCCTGGTCAGCTGATGGACCTCTTCCAGAGAGAATCCCTGGGCAAAGGCATCGCCCACATACCAGATGCGTTCCGGACCGGGCTCACCCAGTTCGACCTGCAGGCGCTCACGATCGGTGGTCATCTGGTTCAGCCCGTCGATACCGACCTCCAGGCCGCGCAGCGCTTTCTGGAAGGATTCCTGGAAGGTGCGGCCAATGGCCATGACCTCGCCCACCGCCTTCATCTGGGTCGTCAACCGCGAGTCAGCCTGGGGGAATTTCTCGAAAGCGAAACGCGGCACCTTGGTGACGACATAGTCCAGCGTCGGCTCGAACGAGGCGGGCGTGGCCCCGCCGGTGATCTCGTTGCGCAGTTCGTCCAGCGTGTAGCCCACGGCCAGCCGGGCCGCGACCTTGGCGATGGGGAAACCCGTCGCCTTGGAGGCCAGCGCCGAGGACCGCGACACGCGCGGATTCATCTCGATGACGATCATGCGGCCATTGGCCGGATTGATCGCGAACTGGACGTTCGAGCCCCCCGTGTCCACACCGATCTCGCGCAGCACCGCGATCGATGCGTTGCGCATGATCTGGTATTCCTTGTCGGTCAGCGTCTGCGCAGGCGCGACGGTGATCGAGTCGCCCGTGTGCACGCCCATGGGGTCCAGGTTCTCGATGGCGCACACGATGATGCAGTTGTCGGCGCTGTCGCGCACGACTTCCATCTCGAATTCCTTCCAGCCCAGCAAGGATTCCTCGATCAGCAGTTCATTGGTCGGCGATGCCTCCAGACCGCGGCGGCAGATGGTCTCGAATTCCTCGGCGTTGTAGGCGATGCCGCCTCCCGTGCCGCCCAGCGTGAAGCTGGGACGAACGACCGCCGGGAAACCCGACGAGCCCAGCTCGGACGCGATGCGCTTTTGCACGGCCCAGGCCTCGTCCATGCTGTGCGCGATACCCGATTTGGCCGACTCCAGGCCGATCGAGGTCATCGCGTCCTTGAATTTCAGGCGGTCTTCGGCCTTTTCGATGGCATGGGCATTGGCGCCGATCAGCTCGACGCCGTGCTTTTTCAGCACGCCGTGGTGTTCCAGGTCCAGCGCGCAGTTCAGCGCCGTCTGGCCGCCCATGGTGGGCAGGACGGCATCGGGCTTCTCAACCTCGATGATCTTTTCCAGAGCCTGCCAGGTGATGGGCTCGATATAGGTGACGTCGGCCGTTTCCGGGTCCGTCATGATGGTGGCCGGATTGCTGTTGACCAGAATGGTGCGGAATCCGTCGGCCTTCAGGGCCTTGCAGGCCTGCGCGCCGGAATAATCGAATTCGCAGGCCTGGCCGATGATGATCGGGCCGGCCCCGATGATGAGGATGCTGTGGATGTCTGAACGCTTGGGCATGAGAGAACGGGATCTTTTTATTTGGACGACCGGGCTTTGTGTTGCGCCATCAGGTCGATGAATTTGTCGAACAGCACCAGGATGTCGTGCGGGCCGGGGCTGGCTTCCGGGTGTCCCTGGAAGCAGAAGACCGGGCGGTCGGTCAGTTCGAAACCCTGCAGGGTTCCGTCGAACAGCGACACGTGCGTGATGCGGGCATTGGCGGGCAGGCTGTCGCCATCCACGGTGAAGCCGTGATTCTGGCTGGTGATGAACACCCGGCCGGTGTCCAGGTCCTGCACCGGATGATTGGCGCCGTGATGGCCGGTCTTCATCTTGACCGTGCGGCCGCCCAGGGTCAGGCCCAGGACCTGCTGGCCCAGACAGATGCCGAACAGGGGGATGCCGCGATCCAGCACGGCGCGGCAGGTCTCGGCGGCATAGTCGCAGGCGGCCGGATCGCCCGGTCCGTTGGACAGGAAGACGCCATCGGGCGCCTGGGCCAGAATGTCGGCCACGGGCGTACGCGCCGGCACCAGCGTGAGGCGGCACCCGCGATCGGCCAGCAGGCGCAGAATATTGGACTTGATGCCGTAGTCATAGGCGACGACGTGGTACTGGGTCTGTTCCTGGCGGCGAAACCCGCGCCCCAGTTGCCAGGTGCCCTGCAGCCAGGCGCCGGGCTGCTTGGTGGAGACCTCCAGGGCCAGATCCTGGCCCTCCATGCCGC
Organism: Castellaniella sp.; assembly: GCF_047971665.1. Lineage (GTDB taxonomy): Bacteria > Pseudomonadota > Gammaproteobacteria > Burkholderiales > Burkholderiaceae_B > Castellaniella. Next base: position 45,944 of record NZ_JBKEAA010000017.1, read on the forward strand.
CAAAGCCGCGCGCCAGCTCGACAGCGCGGTCGGTGTCCTCACCCACCAGGATGCAGGCGCCCTGGGCGCCGCGCTCGCGCAGAATGCGGGTCAGCTTGCGGGTATCCACGCCCGAAATCGCCACGACACCCTGAGCCTTCAGGTATTCGGGCAGCGACTGCCTGGCCCGGAAATTGGACAGCAGCGCCGGACAGTCGCGCACCACCAGACCGGCGGCATGCACCCGGTTGGATTCGACGTCCTCGGGGTTGACGCCGGTATTGCCGATATGGGGATAGGTCAGGGTGACGATCTGGCCACTGTAGCTGGGATCAGTGAGGATCTCCTGGTAGCCGGTCATGGCGGTATTGAAGACGATTTCGGCCACGCTGGTCCCGTCGGCGCCGATCGAAACGCCTCTGAATACGGTACCGTCAGCCAAGGCGAGAATTGCTGGTGCGAGTCCTGCGGACCCCTCGGAAAAGATTGACGGCAGCAAAATGAAACCCCGGTTATGAAGGCCCCCCGAGCCAGACTTGACCCGAGGATCCCAAATTCAACATTCAAACCTTCCTATTATACCGTTGAACCCGGGTTACCCCTGAGACCCCGCTCCGGCCAGCGTCAGGCCGCCCCGAACGCAGGTCCCGGGCCCCGCAACGAACCGGGGCCGACACCGTCCTAGCCTGTTGCGGGAAATAGTCTACAGTAAGGTTTTTGCAACCTCGCCGCCATTCACTGGAACCACCGTTCTCATGAGCAACCAACTGGACGCCCTGCGCACACTGACGACCGTCGTGGCCGACACGGGGGATTTCGAGACCATGCGGGCCTACCGGCCGACCGACGCCACCACGAATCCCTCCCTGATCCTCAAGGCCGTGGGTCAGCCCACCTATCGCCCCCTGCTGGAGCAAGTGCGGCGCGATCACCCGAACGCCTCGCTGACCGAACAGGTCGACCGGCTGCTGGTGGCCTTCGGCCGCGAGATCCTGTCCATCGTGCCCGGCCGCGTTTCGACCGAGGTCGACGCCCGACTGTCGTTCGACACACAGGCCAGTATCGAGCGCGCCCGGCAGATCATCGCCCTGTACGAGGCGGGCGGCATCGCGCGCGAGCGCGTGCTGATCAAGCTGGCTTCGACCTGGGAGGGCATCCAGGCCGCCCGCACCTTGCAGGCAGAAGGCATCCACTGCAATCTGACGCTGCTGTTTTCCCTGACCCAGGCGATCGCCTGCGCCCAGGCCAAAGTGACCCTGATCTCGCCCTTCGTGGGCCGCATCTACGACTGGTACAAGAAAACGGCCGGCGCCGACTGGGACGAGACCGCGAACACCGGGCCCGACGATCCGGGCGTGCAGTCGGTGACGCGCATCTACCGCTATTTCAAGGCCTACGACATCCCCACCCAGGTCATGGGGGCCAGTTTCCGCAATATCGGCCAGATCCGCGCCCTGGCGGGCTGCGACCTGCTGACGATCAGCCCGGCCCTGCTGAACGAGCTGGCCGCATCGAACGATCCCCTGGCGCCGCAACTGTCCGCGGCCGCAGCCAAGACGGGCGCGCCCGAATGGATCGCCAGCAACGAAGTCGTCTTCCGCACCCATCTGAACGAGGATGCCATGGCGACGGAAAAGCTGGCCGAGGGCATCCGGATTTTCACCGCCGACGCCATCAAGCTGGACGCGCTGGTGAGTCAGGCGGAGTGATGTATCCGGGCGCCTTGCAAGGCGCGAGTTTCAGGTCTTGTCCGTCGCCCCGGGGCCGGGCTGCCAGACCAGCAGGCGGCGTTCCGCCAGCGACACGATGCCATCCAGCAGCAGCGCGAACACCGTCAGTACGACAATGCCGGCGAACACGGTATTGACGTCGAGCGTGCCTTCGGCCTGCAGGATCAGGTAGCCGACCCCGGCCGCCGAACCCAGGTATTCGCCCACCACCGCCCCGACGAAGGCCAGCCCCACGGACGTGTGCAGGCTGGAGAACACCCAGCTGGTGGCCGAGGGGATGTAGACATGGCGCAGCAACTGTCGACGGCTGGCGCCCAGCATGCGGGCATTGTCCAGCAATGTCGGACTGACCTCGCGCACCCCCCGGTAGACGTTGAAAAAAACGATGAAGAACACCAGCGTCACGGCCAGGGCGACCTTGGACCAGATGCCCAGGCCGAACCACATGCCGAAGATCGGCGCCAGGATGACGCGGGGCATGGAGTTGGCCGCCGTGACGTAGGGTTCGAGCAGCGCGCTGGCGCTGCGCGACAGGCCCAGCCACAGGCCGAAGCCCAGCCCGCCGATGGTCCCGATGAAGAACGCCAGCACGGTTTCGGACAGGGTGATCCACAGGTGGCGGTAGATCCCGGCGTCGGTGACGAACCAGGCCCAGACGACCTGGGCGACTTCCAGTGGCCGGCCGAAGAAGAATGCCACGTTGCGGTTCAGAGAGGCCCAGTACCAGACCAGCAGGACGGCGGCCAGCAAAGCCAGTTGCAGCACGCGCAGCACGGGTTTGGAGAGTTCGGATTTCATCGGTGCGGGCGCTCCGGTGGGGGGCTCGGGTCCGGGGACGGACAGGATCGCGGGCCGGTCATGGTCATGGGATCAGGCGCGCCGCTGCCGTTCGTAGCCCTTCAGGACTTCGTCGCGCAGCACCGCCCAGATGGCCTGATGCAATTCGACGAACCGGGGCTGCATGCGGACTTCGGCCACGTCGCGCGGACGCGGGATGTCGATGGCGAATTCCCCGATCGGCCGGGTTTCGGGACCCGCCGACAGCACCACGACGCGATCGCTCATGGCGATGGCCTCGTCCAGATCGTGGGTGATGAACAGCACGGCCTTGCGCCGGGCCATCCACAGGTCCAGAACCTCGTTTTCCATCAACTGGCGGGTCTGGATGTCCAGGGCCGAGAACGGCTCGTCCATCAGGATGATGTCGGGATCGCGGATCAGGGTCTGCGCCAGCATGACGCGCTTGCGCATGCCGCCCGACATCTGGTGCGGATAGCGGTTCTCGAAACCGCCCAGGCCGACCCGGCGCAGCCATTCGCGGCTGCGCTCGGCGATCTCGGCGGCGGCCACTCCGGCGAACTCCAGGCCGGCGGCAACATTGGCCTGCGCGTCGCGCCAGGGCATCAGCGCCTCGCCCTGAAACATGTACCCCGCCCGCGCATTGACACCGCGCAGCGCCTCACCGAACACCCGGACCTGGCCCGATGAAGGCCGCAACAGCCCGGCGGCCATGTTCAGCAGGGTGGACTTGCCGCAGCCCGTGGGCCCCACGACCGAGACGAACTCGCCAGGCGCCACCACCAGGGTGGCGTCACGCATGGCGGTATAGGACGTGCCGTCGGGCGCGTTGAACGTGCAGGTCACCTGATCCAGCGACAGGGCGGGGAAACCCGCCCCGTCTCCGGCTCGACGATCGGGCTCAGGCATGGGGGTATGTCTGGTTGGCCTTGGCAGCGAACTGGTTGGTCCAGATGCGAGAGATGTCGATCTTGGTGCGATCGAAATTCGGCACGAATTCGGCCAGCGCATTGAGCGCCGTCTGCGGGCCGTCCTCGGGCACCAGCCCGTCGGGCGAGAGGCCCTCGTGGTTGCCCTTGAGCGCCAGCTTGTACAGATCCGGGTCGCCCAGCAGGTAGGACTCTGGCACCAGCTTGGCGATGTCGTCGACCGAAGCGGCCTGGATCCATTTGTCGGCCCGCACCATGGCATTGGCCAGCGCCTGGGTCGTGTTGGGATTGGCGTCGATGAAGGCCTGCGAGGCGTACAGGCAGCCCGCCGGCATGTTGCCGCCAAAAATCGTCTGCGCATCGGACAGGGTGCGAGTGTCGGCGATGACGCGGATGGCGTCTTCCTTGACCAGGGTGCTGATGACTGGGTCCAGATTGGCGATGGCATCGATCTGGCCGGAGCGCATGGCCGTGATCGCCCCTGCGCCCGCCCCCACGCCGATGAAGGACACATCGGCAGGCTTGAGCCCGTGCTGCGCCAGAAAGAAGCTGACCATCATGTTGGTCGAGGACCCCGGCGCCGTGACACCGATTTTCTTGCCCTTGAGGTCGGCGGGCGACTTGTAGCCGGCCATGGTCTTGTTTGAAACCGCCAGCACGATCATGGGCGCCCTGCCCTGCAGGACGAAGCAACGGTAGAACTGCCCCTTGGCCTGCAGATTGATGGTGTGCTCGAAAGCGCCCGACACCACGTCGGCGCTGCCTCCCACCACGGCCTGCAACGCCTTAGAGCCGCCCGCGAAATCAGCGATCGTGAGGTCCAGCCCCTCGTCCTTGAAATAGCCCTTCTGGTTCGCCACGGACAGCGGCAGATAGTAGATCAGCGCCTGGCCGCCGACGGCAATGGTGAGGGATTTTTTCTCGAGCACACTGGCCGCGCCCTGTGCAATGGACAGTCCGGGCACCACACCCAGCAACCCTGCGGCGCCGGCGGTCTTGAGCAGTTCACGACGTGAAATCGACATGATGGCTTGTCTCCCTGGTGATCATGCGAGATGAGAGAGCCTCTGGCGCGCAGAGGCTCCATTGAAGATTCGATGATAGCGCAGTGGAAAAGACAGGCCTACCGGAGCCAGACTCCGACACGGGGATCATGGCGGCACGGCGCGAGAATCACGGCGGCACGGCATCCCGGGGGATCAGCCGGGCCGGCGCTCCATCAGCGCCCAGGCAATCGTGCCGGCATCGACATATTCCAGCTCGCTGCCGCTGGGCACGCCGCGGGCCAGCCGGGTGACCTTGACGCCGCATTCGCGCAGCATCTCGGACAGATAATAAGCCGTGGTCTCGCCTTCGGCGGTGAAGTTGGTGGCCAGGATGACCTCACGCACGCCCCCAGCCCCGACCCGCTCACGCAGCGCAGCGAACCGGACCTGGTCCGGGCCGATGCCTTCCAGGGGCGCCAGCCGGCCCATCAGCACGTAGTACAGGCCCTGGTAGCCATGGCTGGCCTCGATCATGTTCTGATCGGCGGGCGTCTCGACGACGCACAGCACGGAAGGATCCCGATTCTGATCTTCGCAGGTGGGACACACCGGCGTCTGGGAAAAGGAATTGCAGCGTTCGCAATGGCACAACCCGTCCACGGCATCGCGCAGGGCATCGCCCAGGCGCAAAGCGCCGTCCGGGTCATGCTGCAACAGGTGATAGGCCATGCGCCTGGCCGTGCGCACCCCCACCCCGGGCAACCCTCGCAGCGCGTCGATCAGGGCGCGCAGCGGCTCCGGTTCAGGCAGGCCGGTGGCCATTTCAGAACGGCAGTTTCATGCCCGGCGGCAGGGACATGCCGGCCGTCACCGCGGACATCTTTTCCTGGGCCGTGGCTTCGGCCTTGCGCTGGGCGTCGTTGAAGGCCGCCGCGACCAAGTCTTCGATCATGTCACGATCATCGTCGAACAGCGACGGATCGATGGCCACGCGCTTGACGTCATATTTGCAGCTCATGGTCACCTTGACCAGGCCGCCGCCCGCGGCGCCTTCGACCGTCAGTTCGGCCAGGGCGTCCTGGGCCTTTTTCATGTTTTCCTGCATCTGCTGGGCCTGGCGCATCAGCCCGGCGATCTGTCCTTTCATCATGGGAGGATCCTGGTTCGGTGGGTTCAAGCAAAGGGAGGGACTATAACCTAGTGATGCCTCGACGGGGCATCGCCGGGACGAATCGAGCCCGGCACGACACGGGCGGCAAAACGCTGCGCCAGCGCGCGGACCAGCGCATCCTGCTCGACCGCCTGCTCGGCCGCCCGCTGGCGTCGGCCACGCTCGGCCTGATCGACGGCATGCGCGGTGTCCTCGCCCGTCACACCGTATTCGACTTCCAGGCGCAGGACGCGACCGAAATATTCCGACAGCACCGTCCGCAACCGATCATGGCCCCCGCCGTCCGCATAGGTCCGGATGGCGACCCGCAGACGGATCTGGTGATCGTTGCCCGACAGCCATTCGCTGTTCAGCGCCAGCGCCCGGGCCGCGCCACCGATCGGCAGTTCGGCGGCCACCGCGGGCCAGTCCTGGGCCGTCATCCGGCCGGGTTCGGGGGTTTCGGACGCGAACGCGGCAGCCGGCTCGGCAGGCAACCCGGCGATGACCCCGGACGAACCCGGATCCATTCCCAGATCATCCAGGGAGGCGGCGGCATCGAAGGCACCGATCAGATCATCGGGTACCGCGTCCGTCCAGTCATCCGAGGCGGACGCCGCCTCGTCCGGAGGCGCTGGCGGAGCCGGGTCGGGGTCCGGCGCGGGATCAGGATCCGGCGCCGGCACGGGCGGCCGGGGCGCAGCCCTGGAAGCCCGAGGCTCCCCGGCGGCCGGGGCCGACGCCACCAGAGCGGTCGCTGCCGGGGCGGTCGCTGCCGCATCGGCCGTTATCGGAGCGCAGACCGGCTGATCCGGCGCGGATTCCCAGGCGGGGCGTTCATCAGAGCCGGTCCCTTGAACAGGGGCGGCAGTCTCGTTATGGTCGGCGGCCTCGGCGTGGTCGGCGGCCTCGTTGTGATCGACAGCCCCGGCACAGACAGCAGCCACGGCTTCATCAGCGACTCGGGCATGACTGGCGGTTGCAGCAGGGTCGGCAGCGGCATGATCCGCAGCTGCGGCGGGGACCGGAGACTCAACCGGCGCCTGGTCCGTGCCCGCCTGGTCCGTGCCCGCCGTCGGCGGCGACCCCATCGTCACGGGCGGCACACGGCCCTCGGGCAACAAGGCCAGCATGCGCAGACAGGCCATGATGAAGCCGGCCTGCTCGTCGGGCGCCAGCGCGAGTTCCTGGCGGCTGTGCACCGCCACCGCGTAAAACAGCTGCACATCATCCGGCGTCAGGGCGGCGGCCAGCGCCGTGACATCCTCCGCCAGAGGATCATCGGCCTGGGCATGGCCCAATCGCTGGGCAATGGCGACCCGCGACAGCAGCACGGCCAGATCGCCAAGCGCGGCCCGGAACGACAGGCCGCGCGACACCAGATCATCGGCCATGGCCAGGATGCCGGGCGCGTCGGCGGACGCCAGCGCCCGCAGGAGATCCAGCAAGTGGCGCTGGTCCAGGGTGCCGAGCATCTCGCCCACCGCAGCGGCCGTCAGATTGCCCGCCGAAAAGGAAATGGCCTGATCCGTCAAGGACAGGGCGTCGCGCATCGAACCCGCCGCGGCCTGGGCAATCAGGCGCAGCCCCTGGGGATCCGCCGGGACCGACTCCTGCGCCAGGATGTCCTGGAGGTGATCGACGATGGCAGGCACCGTCATCTGCTTGAGATTGAACTGCAGGCAGCGCGAGAGCACCGTGACCGGGATTTTCTGCGGATCGGTGGTCGCAAGGATGAACTTGACGTGCTCGGGCGGCTCTTCGAGGGTCTTCAGCATGGCGTTGAACGCATGCCCGGTCAGCATGTGGACCTCGTCGATCATATAGACCTTGAAGCGCCCGGACGACGGCGCGTAGACCGCCTGCTCCAGCAGCTGGGTCATTTCGTCGACGCCGCGGTTCGAGGCGGCGTCGAGTTCGATGTAGTCCACGTAACGGCCCGCATCGATCTCCGTGCAGGCCTGGCAATGGCCGCAAGGCGTGGCGGTGATGCCCTGGACGCAGTTCAGAGATTTGGCGAGGATGCGCGACAGTGTGGTCTTGCCGACGCCGCGCGTGCCGGTGAACAACCAGGCATGATGCAGTCTGCCGGCCGACAGCGCATGGGTCAGGGCACGCACGACGTGATCCTGGCCAATCAGCGTATCGAATGAACGGGGGCGCCATTTGCGCGCCAAGACGAGATAGCTCATAGGCCGCCCTGGTGGGGGAAAGGAAAGGCGAGCCTGACTTCGGCACTGGTTCCGCGCGGCTGTGGCTGCTTCGTTCCCGACCTGACCAGGTTCACCGCCGAACCATGCGAAGGGGCCCGCCCTTGGGATTCTAACAGGGTTTCGCGCGCCGGTCGGCCCCCCCGACCGGAATGCCCGCCGTCCAGACGGAATCATCCTGCCCGGTCTCTTGACTATTTTTTGACCTATGGTAATGGCAACACGAGCCGCTCACCAGTAGAATCCTCCCCGTTACTTATTCCTATCACTGGAGCACAGACATGTCTCTCACAAAACGATGCGCGGCGGAATTGCTGGGCACCTTCTGGCTGGTGTTCGGCGGGTGCGGCAGCGCCCTGTTCGCTGCGGCCTATCCCGAACTCGGCATCGGCTTTGTCGGCGTGGCGCTGGCATTCGGCCTGACGCTGCTGACCATGTGCTACGCCATCGGCCACATCTCGGGCTGCCACATCAACCCCGCCGTCACGGTCGGCCTCGTCGCCGGCGGGCGGTTCCCCGCGCGCGAGATGGTGCCGTACATCGTGTCCCAGGTGATCGGCGGGATCGCCGCCAGCCTGGTGCTGTACCTGATCGCGAGCGGCAAGGCGGGCTTCGACCCCACGGCGGGATTCGCCTCCAATGGCTACGGTGAGCACTCACCCGACGGCTACAGCCTGACGGCGGCGCTGATCGCGGAAATCGTGCTGACCGGCTTTTTCCTGTTCATCATCATGGGCGCCACACACAAGCGCAGCGTGGCCGGCCTGGCCGGCGTGGCGATCGGCCTGTCGCTGACCCTGATCCATCTGATCAGCATCCCGGTCACCAACACCTCCGTCTACCCGGCCCGCTCCACCGGGGTGGCCCTGATCCAGGGCTCCTGGGCACTCGACCAGCTGTGGCTGTTCTGGCTGGCCCCGCTGGTGGGCGGGATCCTGGGCGCCCTCGTCTACCGCTTCGTGCAGCCCGACAACGACTGACCCCGACACCCAGCGGATCACCTCTGGCCGCCGCCACGCCGGCGGCCCGCAGCTTGCCCGCCGAGGCCCCTGTCCGCATGACGCTGATCGTCATGCGGACAGGGGCCTCGGCACATGGGCAAGCTAGCGTGAACACCGCGCCGGACAACGGTCAAGCCCATCCGGATCTTTATATGGATACGGATTGATTCGTATTGACAAGCTCTCATCCATCGCACGAAACTGAATCCGCCCCCCCATGAGGGACATCAGTATCGGCAGTACCTGCTTATATTCAAGTTTCATCTCACCTGCGCCACCTTAGGTAGGCGACGCACATCATCGAAGCGTTACAGAGGAGAGTTGCATGAATGATATTCACAGCAGTACAGGCGCAGTCATCAGTCGTCGCACATTACTGAAAGCAGCGGGGGCGGCGGGTGTCGCCGCACTGGCCCAGCCTCAGATCATCAGGGCGCAGGGCGACCAGCCGGTCAAGCTTGGCGTCGACAACCCGCTGACCGGCACCTACGCCATCACCGGCCGCAACGAACTGCACGGCATGGAACTCGCCGTCGAGGAGATCAACGCCAAGGGCGGCATCCTGGGACGTCCTGCCACGCTGATCGTCGAGGACTCCACCAGCGGCGACGCAGGGGTCGCCGTCCAGAAAGCCCGCAAACTCATCGACAAGGACAAGGTCGATTTCCTGGTCGGCAACGTGAACTCGGGCCTGACCATGGCCATGTCGGCAGTCGCCTACGAAAAAGGCGTCTTCATGATGGACCCGGGCGGACACGCCGACCCGATCACAGGCACCGAATGCCACTGGAACGTCTACCAGGTCGACCCTTCCACGACGCTGCTGGTCAATGCCATCGCCCCGTCCCTGGTCAAGCGCTTCGGCAAAAAATTCTATTTCCTGGTCCCGGACTACGCGTTCGGCCATGGTCTGCTCAGCGCCTACAAGGCCAACCTGCAAAAACTGGGCGCCAGCAACCTGGGCGCAGACCTGATTCCACTGGGCACGACGGAATACTCGCCCTATCTGATCAAGGCGCAGGCGGCCAACCCGGACGTCATCGTCATCCTGCAAAACGGCGAGGACCAGACCAATGTGCTCAAGCAGGCCGTGCAGTTCGGCCTGGACAAGCGCTTTCACATCGCCGGCGCCAATATCGAGCTCGAAACCCTCGAAGCCCTGCCCCCGACCGCGCGCATCGGCAACTGGGTCATCGAGTGGTACTGGAATCAGCCCGGCGTCCCGTTCGTCAAAGAATTCACCGAGGCCATCACCAAGAAAACCGGACGTGTCCCGACTGCGCGCACCTGGTTCGGCCACACCGCCATCCACGCCTGTGCCCTGGCGGCCAACACGGCCAAATCCCTGGACGCCGTCAAGATGGCGCGCGCGCTCAACGGCTTCACGCTGCCGCCCGAAGTCGCCCTTCAACCCCATCCCGCCACCTTCCGGGCGGATCAGCACCTGCTCATCGGCACACTCTGGGCCGGCCATGCGCAAACACAGGGTGATGCCGGCCCTGACGACCTCTTCAAGATCGACGAAGTCATCGAAAGCAAGACCATCGCGCCCTCGGTCGAAGAGACCGGATGCAAGATGACCTGGCCGACCTGATCCAGCCGCATGCGCTTGCAAACCGGGCGGTCCGCACCAGGCCTCGAGACCAAAGGCCGCCCGATTGATGCTCCCTGGCCACGCACCACGCCGGACGCGCGCAGCGCCCGGACGGGGTTCCTTTAGCGCCTGACCCCACCGGACAGGTTCCAGTCGAACGGAGACGCCTCGTGACTCAGCTGGTCCTATTCAACGTATTCAACGGATTGGTGATCGGCGCGTTCTACGCGCTCATGGCCCTGGGCCTGTCGCTGATCATCAATCTGACCAACGTGATCAACTTCGCGCATGGCGGGTTCCTCGCACTGGGCGCCTACATCGCCTATACCCTGCATCCATATCTTGGTTTCTGGGGCGCACTGGTCGTTTCGCCTTTCCTGACCGCGCTGATCGGGATTCTCGTGGAACGCATCCTGATCCGCCCCCTGTACGCGCGGGATCCGCTCTACAGTCTGCTGCTGACCTTCGGTCTGGCCTTCGTGCTGCAGGATTCTGTACGCTACATCTGGGGCGCACAGGGCCTGCCGGTCCAGGTTCCGGCCATCCTCAATTCCTCGCTCAGCCCCACGCTCTTTTTCCTGACCGGCTATCGGGTCTTCATGGTGGCCCTGGTGGCCATCACCGTCGCCATCCTGTTTTTCATCCTCAAGAAGACCCGTCTGGGCATGCGCATCCGCGCAGGCACCCTGGACCTGGAAATGGTCTCGGCGCTGGGCGTCGACGTCCGCATCCTGCGCAACCTGAATTTCGGCCTGGGCATCTTTTTCGCCGGGCTGGCGGGAGTGCTGGCCGCGGGCATGCTGGGCCTGACGCCCACGATCGGCGATCAGCTGATCATGCCCAGCTTCGTCGCCGTCATCGTCGGCGGCCTGGGCAGTCTGGTCGGCACTCTGTTCGGCGGGCTGCTCATCGGCATCGCCGCCGGGGTCGTCACCGTGTTCTACCCCTCGGCTTCGGAAGCAACCATCTACGTCATGATGGCGCTCGTGCTCCTGATCCGGCCTCATGGTCTGTTCGGTGAAGAAGGAGGGACCAAACTGTGAACCATCCGATCACGAAATCCTTCAGCCTGATCGTCGTCTGGGCCATCCTGCTGACCCTGCCTCTGTGGATCGGCGGCATCGGCGGCTATACCGATCTGGCATCCCGGGTGCTCATCATCGGCCTGGCCGCCATGGCGACCAACCTGCTGGTCGGCCATTCCGGAGTCATGGCCTTCGGGCATGCGGCCTATTTCGGGCTCGGCGCCTACGGCACCGGCCTGGTCATCAAATATCTGATCCCCAGCACGCCGGTGGGCTTCATCATCGGCATCCTGGTCGGCACGCTGGGCGGCGCCATCATCGGTTATCTGCTGGCCAAACTGCGGGGCATCTATTTCGCGCTGGCCACCATCGCCTTTGGTCAGGTGTTCTATTTCATCGCCTTCCGCTGGAACTCGGTCACGGGCGGCGACAACGGCCTGACCTTTCAGCGACTGCCGATCGATCTGGGCATCACGCAGATCGACCTGTCCTCCAGCCTGACGTTCTACTACACGGCCCTGGCGGTCTTCGCCGTCTGCGCCGCGCTGATGGCCATCCTGTTGCGCTCGCCTTTCGGGCACACCCTCCTGGCCATGCGAGAGAACGAACGGCGGGCGCGATTCCTGGGCATTCCAGTGAATCGCCACCTGTGGATCGCCTACACCGCATCCTGCGTGTTCGTCTCCACCGCCGGCGGCCTGTACGGCCTGCTGAACAACTTTGTCAGCCCCCACAACCTGCACTGGACTCAGTCGGGCGATTTCGTGCTGATGGCCGTCATCGGCGGCATGCGCTCGTTCTGGGGGCCGCTGCTGGGAGCGGCCATTTTCGTCATCGCCCAGGACTATCTGTCCAGCATCACCGACAGCTGGATGTTCTTCATCGGGCTGATCTTCGTCCTGGTCGTTCTGTTCATTCCCCGAGGCATCGTCGGGTTGTTGCAGGGAAAGACATCATGAGCCTGCTCGAAGTCCACAACGTCACGCAGCGTTTCGGCAGCCTGGCCGCGGTCAATCAGGTCTCGCTGAACGTCGAGCAAGGCGAACTGCATGCGATCATCGGACCCAACGGCGCGGGGAAAACAACATTCTTCAACATGATCAGCGGTTTTTACCGCCCCACCAGCGGCCGCATCGTCTTCAATGGCAACGACATCACCGACCTGCCGCCGTACGCACGCGTCGGCCTGGGCATGGCGCGCACCTTTCAGATCACCGAGGTCTTTCCGGAGCTCAGCGTGCGCGACAACCTGCGCATCGCCGTCGAGATCACGCAGGGCCTGCGGTTGAAAATGTACGCCCCCCGCGCGCAGACGGCGCGCACCAACGCGCTGGTGGACGAACTGCTGGAAACCGGCGGCCTCACGGCAAACGCCGGGCGCAACGTCGGCGAGCTGTCTCACGGGGATCAGCGCTCCACGGAAATCATGATGGCGCTCGCCCTGAAACCGAAAATCCTGCTGCTTGACGAACCGGCCGCCGGCATGGGCAGCCAGGAAACCTACAACACCGCCGTCCTGATCCGCAAACTGCATCGCACGCAAAAGCTCACCATCGTGCTGGTGGAGCACGACATGCGGGTGATCTTCAACCTGGCCGACCGCATCACGGTCCTGACGGAAGGCGAAGTGCTGGATGTGGGCACACCCGCCGAAATCGCCACCAGCGAAAAGGTTCAGGTGGCCTATCTGGGGGAAAAACGTGAAGGCACTTGAAATTCAGCAACTGCACACATATTACGGAAAGAGTCACATCCTGCAGGGCATCGACCTGGAGGTCGAGGAAGGCGAACTGGTGACGCTGCTGGGCCGCAATGGCGCGGGCAAGTCCACGACACTGCGCAGCATCATGGGCATGACGCCGGCGCGCGAAGGCCACATCAGGGTCTTCGGCAAAGAATCCACTCACCTGCCGCCCTTTCGCATCGCCCGCCTGGGGGTCGGTCTGGTGCCGGAGGGACGGCGCGTCTTTGCCAACCTGACCGTGGATGAGAACCTGAAGGTGCCCGTCGACAGCCCGGGCCACTGGAACATCCCGCGCATCTACCAGCTGTTTCCACGCCTGGAGGAACGCAAGCATCACAAGGGCAAGCAGCTCTCCGGCGGCGAGCAGGAAATGCTCTCCATCGCCCGCGTCCTGCTGTTGAACCCCCGCCTGCTGTTGCTTGACGAGCCCTCTCAAGGACTGGCGCCCCTGATCGTCAAGAATGTCTTCGAGGTCATCGTCGCGGCCCGCGACGCCGGTACCTCGGTACTGCTGATCGAGCAGAACGTGCGCGCCGCCATCGAAGTGGCGGACCGGGCCTATGTCCTGGACCGGGGCCAGATCATCCATACCGGATCGGCGGCCGAATTCGGCCAGGACGAGCAACGCGTACAGGAGCTTGCCGGCGCCAGCGCCCAGAAATGGGAATTCACGGATTGACCGGCACGGTTCATCCCTGCCATGCCACAATAGGCGCTGTGTGTGTACTCGCCCGCATCGTCACGGGCTGAAGCTACGAACCGCGATTCAGGCAGGATTTTTTAAGAATGACTCTGAGCGAACCAGAAGGCCCGGCCCCCGATGAAAACATGGAACTGGCATCGTTATCGCATAACGATGTCACCATCCTCGCCGAGACGTTCCGGCTGCTGGGAGATCCGTCGCGGCTCAAAATCATGCTCTACTGCATGCAGGGAGCTTCCGCGGTGGGCGAAATCGCCGAGAACCTGGACCTCTCGCAGTCACTGGTCAGCCACCACCTGCGCCTGCTGCGCGGCGCCCGCCTGGTCAAGGGCGAGCGCCAGGCCAAACAGATCTTCTACGAGGTTGCCGACAGTCACGTCAGCCAGGTCCTGCTCGACATGGCGCATCACATCGTCGAAGAACACAACGACGACTGATCGTTTGCGCGCCCGTTTGCGCGCCGCGCCTGTCCGCTGAGGGTCACGGGGCTCCCTGGACCGAGGGCGCCTGACCGGTCTGAGGCCTCCGTTCAGCGCTGATGGCATGCATATGCCGGTCTCCGGCCTGATGATCGTGCCGGTCCCCGGCCGAGTGATGGTGCCCGTCTCCCGCGGCATGATCCTGCTTGTCCTGCGCCGCTGTCTCATGGCCCTCGCCGGGCGCATGATCGTGATCACGGCCATGGCCACCGGACTGTCCATCCGTTTCCGTTGACGACTGCAGGCTGCAGGGACTGATGTCGGCCTCTGAGTTCCAGTCGATGGCGACAGTGGCGTGTTCGATGCCGAACTGATCCCGCAGGACCTTTTCAGTCAGTTTGGCGACGACCCTGGCTTCATCGTCCACGCGCGGACGCACATGCAACGTCGCCATCGTCCGGCCCGAGGTCAGTTGCCACACATGCACATGGCTGACCGCCGCCAGCCCCGGCACGGCGTCCATCAGGCCGCACGCCAGTTTTTCGGGGGTCGCATCCTCTGGTGCGCCCTCCAGCAGGATATGGAGCGACTTGGCCAGCAGTTTCCAGGCGCTGCGCACGATCAGCGCCGCCACGATCACGGACAGAATGGGATCGATCGGCGTCCAGCCCGTCAGGTAGATGACGACCCCGGCCACGACGGCGCCGACCGACCCCAGGAGATCGCCCATCACGTGCAGGATGGCGCCCTTCACATTGACGTGATCGGTTTCTCCGCGCGTCATGATCCACAGCACCAGCACGTTCACCAGCAGGCCGACCACGGCCACAATCATCATCGGCCCGGCCAGGATGACGGGAGGTTCCGTCAAACGCTGCCATGCTTCATAGACGATCCAGATGACGATGAGCAGCAGGGTCACCGCATTCAGGAATCCGGCGATCACCTCGAAACGCAGATAGCCGAACGTGCGCTTGCTGTCGGCGGCGCGGCGGCCAAAGCGGAATGCGGCATAGGCCAGGGCCAGCGCGGCGGAATCGGTCAGCATGTGCCCGGCATCGGCCAGCAGGGTCAGCGACCCTGAAAGGATGCCGCCCACGGTCTCCACCACCATGAAGGTGAAGATCAGGATGAACGAGATCAGCACCTTGCGCTCGTTGGCGCTGGTGACGGTCGGGGTGTGATCATGGTCATGATCGTGATCATGCGCGTGAGCATGGCCCTGACGGGAGTGAGCGTGGGACATGGGGGCTTCTCGAATCAGGTTTGCATAAACTCAAGCATAACACATGAACACATATTCATGTGTTATATTCCAGTCAATGAAACCGTCCTCTGCTGTCCTTTTTGAAGCCCGTCCGTAAGCACCCCTGTCAAGCAGACAACGGTTGGTAGCCTCGGAGCGGCATCCCCCTTTCATGTACCACTGCCATATCCTTGAGCATGAGGATAACGGAATGATGGGGCAATTTGTTGTCAGCTGATGCAGCCAAGCCTGCCGTGATTCATCGTGATGGGTAGGCATTGATGCTCAACTGCCGACCGCTGGCAGGCTTATTTTGAATTCCGTGGCTTCAGGGGTGGAGCTTGCGAGGATCTTGCCGTTATGGGCCTCCACAATGGATTTGGCTATCGCAAGCCCCAGACCCGCTCCTTCCACACTGCGCTGGCGTGAAACATCCGTCCGGTAAAACCTTTCGAAAATCCGGTCAAGATGTTCCGCAGGAATGACGGGGCCCGGATTTTTGACGCTTATGGTCGCCATTTCCACGCTCGACTCCAGGGTCACGTTGATCGTATGTCCTGCCGATGTATAACGAATGGCATTGGATAATACGTTGCTCAGCGCTCGGCGGATCATCAGCCTATCCCCTTGGACGCATATCTGTTCGTCGGAGAGTTTAAACTTCACTTCACGCTCTTCAGCCCATGCGCCAAAGTAATCGAAGAGATTGCGCATTTCGGCCTCCAAGTCAATCTTGACGAGTTCGGGCTTGAGCAAGTTGTTATCTGCTTGCGCTAAAAACAGCATGTCGCCAATCATCTTTGCCATGCGTTCGTACTCTTCGAGGCTGGAGTACAGAACCTCGCGATATTGATCGATGCTGCGTGACTGAGAAAGCGCGACTTCAGTCTGTGTTTTCAGGTTTGTGATCGGCGTCCGTAATTCATGCGCAATGTCCGCGGAAAAGCCAGATAAACGTCGGAACACATCCTCAAGCCGTTCGATCATGCCATTGAATGAAATGGACAGTTCCACCAGTTCTGCCGGCACTGTGTGAGGCTCCAATCGAATATGCAATTGATCGGATCTGATTTGTCGTATTTCCCGGCTGATTCGCCGGATTGGGGCATGTCCTTGATGGACGGCCAACCAGGTAGCCAGAATGGCAATGAGGCAAGCAATGGTCGTTATGATGCGAAGATAGGTGCGAAAGCTTTCTAGATAGTGCAAATGGAAGTTGATGCTCGTTGCAACCGCGATGGTGAATGTTTTCTCTCCAGGAAAGCTCTTTGAAGTGGTGTGTAAAACGGCTCCTCGGAATGTCTCCCCATGATCTTGCCATGTACCGACCGTTTCGATGGAAATTTTCTTTACGGGCCGGGAAATACTCGCGAAACGACCCAGATCCGACCCAGGCGATGCATAAATCTGTGCACCCGTTTCAGAGGAAATGTAATATTGCGCATTGTAGTGCCCGGATATTTCGGTAGCAAAATGCTCTTTCAGGTCTTCAGGCGTAGCATTTGAAGGGAGTGTGGCCAAGGTATGTTGTAGCGCCTGAACAACGGCATTGAGTTCATCAACATCCTGCTGGACGAAATGCTCATTGATGGATCGTTCAATCATCCAGCCGAATGTGAGGAGCACAACTGTAATCACCGCGCCGATAGAGACGGTGAGCCGTACTGCCAGGGAAGCGGGGCGTCGCGCCATCCGTCAGCCTGGGAGAGCGACATCCAGCATGTAGCCCATGCCGCGTACCGTATGGATAAGCTTGGGCTCGAAGTCGTCGTCGATTTTTGCGCGCAGGCGTCTTATTGCGACATCAATGACATTCGTATCGCTGTCAAAGTTCATGTCCCATACCTGGGACGCAATGAGCGACCGGGGCAATACCTCACCCTGACGACGAACCAGAAGCTCCAGCAGCGCGAACTCTTTGTTGGTGAGGGCGATGCGTCTCTCCTGGCGTTCGGCGCGACGGCGCGGGATATCAAGGACGAGATCAGCGACCTGCAGCTTGCCTTGAAAAGCGGAAGCGGCGCCGCGACGCAGCAAGGTACGTACGCGCGCCAGCAGTTCCGAAAAAGCGAATGGCTTGACCAAATAGTCATCAGCGCCAAGCTCCAGTCCTTTTACGCGATCTTCCACGTTGTCTCTTGCCGTCAGAAAGAGCACGGGCGTAGAGGACTTCTCATACCGAAGCGCCTGCACGATTCGCCAGCCGTCCACATCAGGCAACATGACATCCAGGATGATCAGATCGTACGCGCCGGTGAGTGCCAGGTGATGCCCATCAAGGCCGGTTCGAGCCAAGTCTACGACAAAGCCGGCCTCTGTTAAGCCTTGACGGACATAATCCCCTGTTTTGACCTCATCCTCGACCACGAGCAGCTTCACGGCTGTGTACCTCTTAAAACCAGATCTCATCAACATTGCATGGATGACTGTAATCCTACCGCACTGTCATCGACATGACACGAACATTACAAACACGCAATGTTCGTGTGGCTCTTGCGAGGTAGGACCACTATTTCGCATATCACAATATTTGCGTTCATAGAGTCAGTTTTCAACCAGCGTTGACCGCTATATAAGCTCGCCCACATGCGCTGCCTCGGTTAAGGGAGGCTGCGATATGTGATCCCGTTGGGATTGGGCCCAACCTGGTAGGTGGCAACCACTTCTTGGGTACCGACGTCGATCGCGCTCACGCTATTATCAAGAGCATTGGTGACGAAGACGTATTTTCCATCTTTGCTCGCGACTACCCCATGGGCACCTTTGCCCGTCACCACCGTCCCGATCACGCTCTGGTTTTGGGTATCGATGACCGATACCGTATTATCCGGCTTGGTGTCGCTTCCCTGGTTGGCCACAAACATCGTATCGCCTGCGCCGGCATACAACTGGATTGGGCCACGACCGACATTTATCTGGTTGATGACTTTCCTTGCAGCAATATCGATGACTGCGACGCTGTTCTCATCTCGCAGTGAGACATACATCTGCTTGCCGTCCTTTGTGAATGCCACTTGCACGGGCGCTTTTCCAACAGAAATTCTGGCTTTTTCCTTGAGGGTTTTAGGTTCAATGACGGATACAGAGTTATCGCTGGCATTCGCGACGTAAAGCTCGTGTCCATCCGGGCTGAATCGCAGGCCGTGAGGATAAGCACCGGTGGCAATTTCAGCGGCAAATTTCCCTGTCTGGGTGTCCACGACGGACAATTGGTTTGCATCTGCGTTCGTAATATAGGCGTAGCGGCCATCCTGGCTGGTGACAACATGAGCAGGATGGTCGCCTGAAGGCAGCGTTTTCAGCACTCTATCAAGCCGCTCCACATCCAGGATCAGCAGGCCGGCATCCCCATGGCTGTTGGCGCTGGCGCCAGGTCCATTACCATGCCCACCTCCTTCCATTTTTGCTGTGCCGACAGCGAGCAATGTTTTTCCGTCGGGAGCAATCTGCACATTGTGGGGGATGACGCTGATCTGAGTCGTCTGTACATCACCCGTGCTTAGGGTGATTTTGCTAATGGATCCGTCACCTTCATTGGCGCTATAGACGACGCCGTTAGGAAGGGATGACGCATGGACCATACTGACGGAAAAAGCGAGAGTGACAGCCAGAAGAATGGGACGAAGTTTGAGCATGATGCCTCCAATATAGGCAGGGAAGGAAAACCTGCTTGCTGACCACGGCCGAGCGAAAGTCTCACCTTTCAGGGCGAGATCAAGCGAAGCAACATCAATGCGACGCCGACGACGCCCTTGCATCGTGGCGAAGAAACTCCGACCGAAGGGGCGGATCTCTTCACAACAGGACCAATGGTCAGAACTATATGGTTTCGCCTCTGACGTAACGATTACCTCGAAATTACATGTTCGTAATACATGTTCCTGCAACGTATATGCAGGGCGCTACGTCACTTGGAGTTAGATGGAATTCCGTGGAATCAGGAAACGCGACATGAAGATGACAAAGATGTAATGCTGAAGCAATCCGCCTGACAGACATGGGTCGCTATAGTGGTGTCGTTGCCGGGTATGTAGGTAAATGCCGGCAAGTGTTCAATAAAAGGAGTGTCGAGAGATGAAATGCGATATGAAGACCATGCTGAAAGGCGGCCTGGGATTGGCTTTGCTGATTGCTGTGGCCTACGCGGCGTTGCCGATTGCACGAGAGTGGATTGTTTCGATAAGCCCCTTTTTATTTTTTTTGATCTGTCCGCTGATGATGCTCTTCATGATGAAAGGAATGCAATCATGTCATTCTGAGCATAGTGGAAAGAAAAGCGAACCCGCGCCGGCTCCAGTGCCTGAATCGACTACCACAACCAAACATTTAGGATGATGAGCAGTTGAAGTGACATCGATCCGTTTTTTATTAGCCATGCTAGCGCCAGCACTGGCTTGGTTGCCTGGCGCCGGTGCCTACTTCTTCAGCCAGAGGTATCTTCGATTCACTGCGAGGCTTGTTTGCACTTCAACCAAACAGCCTCCGCGGAAGCCAGGGTTCAACCGGAGTATCCAGTGGTCCTCATTTGCATTATGAACCGCGCGTCAATTATCGACCATTAGATCCCATCCAAGAAATACGACAACTGGCCTCGCATGTCCAAAAATCAAGCTGTGTTTTTGCGGCATGAAGGCAGCAGGAACGAAAATGGGGTTTTGGCCCGTTCTTTTTTGACTTCGGATAGGACTGATCCATTGATTACAAAAAAGCAATCAGCCTGTCACCAGCCTGACAGTCGCACTTGATTAAGGTTAAGTAATGGCGTTTGTCGTTTTAGTCTTCGACAGGCAAATTTCAACTAAAAAACCCAGCTCACAGGATTCTCACGCGTGAAACGTCTGTCTACGCTAACTGTTCCCGTACCGTTCATGTCTCGCCGCCGCTTTGTTCAAGGATTAGCTGCTGGCGGCGTGCTTCTTGGTCTGTCGCCCTATGCCCGAGCACTTGGGATGCAGTCGAGCCGGACGACCAGCACAGGCTCTGCGCAGATCCTGACTGGAACCGAATTCAATCTGGAAATCGGTGAGTCTCCCGTCAACTTCACGGGCAGTCCCCGCATGGCAACTACCGTGAATGGCTCGCTTCCTGCGCCGACCTTGCGATGGCGCGAGGGCGATACGGTGACCATCAGGGTAAAGAACCACCTGAGAGAAGCCACCTCCATCCATTGGCACGGCATCATCCTGCCGTTTCAGATGGACGGCGTACCCGGGATCAGTTTTGTGGGAATTCCGCCTGGGGAAACCTTCACGTATCGGTTCAAAGTGCAGCAAAGCGGCACTTATTGGTACCACTCTCACTCGGGCATGCAGGAAGCTACCGGCGTTTACGGGGCGATCATCATCGACCCGGCAGTGGCGGATCCTATACGCGCCGATCGAGAGTATGTCGTCCAGCTGTCGGATTGGACCGACGAAGACCCGATGCGGGTGCTCGCCAAACTGAAGACGCAGGGTGACTATTACAACTATAACCAGCCCACGGCAGTGGATTTCTTCCGGGATGTCTCCGACATGGGACTTAAAGCGGCCGTGGACAAGCGCAAGATGTGGAATGAAATGCGCATGAGTCCCACGGACCTGGCGGACCTGTCGGCCGATGTCCTCACTTACCTGATGAACGGCACCACGCCGGCCGGGAACTGGACGGGGCTGTTTCGACCTGGCGAGCGTGTTCGATTGCGCTTCATCAATGGGGCGGCGAACACCTTCTACGACGTGCGGATTCCGGGCCTTGGCTTGACGGTCGTGCAAGCCGATGGCGTCGATGTGGAGCCGGTCACCGTCGATGAATTCCGATTTGGTCCGGGCGAAACGTATGACGTGCTGGTACAGCCGAAAGACGACGCCTACACCATTTATGCACAAGCCATGGACCGCACCGGCTATGCGCGCGGTACGCTGGCTGTCCGCGCCGGGCTCGAAGCGCCCGTGCCCGCGCTTGATCCTGTGGAATGGTTGACCATGGCAGACATGATGGGCGGCATGGGCGGCGGCATGGCGGGCATGAGCCCTGGCGGCGCCAGCCAGCCATCTATGGGTGGCATGAACCACGGTGGCATGGCCGGAATGAGCCACGGCAATATGGCCGGGATGAGTCATGGCGCCATGCAGGGCATGAATCACGCCGGTATGGCGGGCATGGATCACAGCGCGATGACGGCCACCGGCGCCAGCACCCAGGTGCGCCATGCCAGGACGGAATATGGGCCGAGTATCGACATGCGGGTAGACATGCCGCGCACCAATCTGGACGATCCGGGCATTGGCCTGCGTAACAATGGCCGGCGCGTACTGACGCTCGCTGACCTGCATACCGTGGGCGGGCCGATGGATCCTCGTGGCGCCGAGCGGGAAATCGAGCTGCACCTGACCGGAAACATGGAACGCTACGCTTGGTCGTTCGACGGCGTGGAATACGGAAAATCGACGCCGGTTCATTTCCGTTATGGCGAACGGGTCAGAGTCATATTGCACAACGACACCATGATGACGCACCCCATGCACCTGCACGGCATGTGGAGCGAACTGGAGACGCCCGATGGGCGGTTCCAGGCCCGGCGGCACACGATTCCGGTGCAGCCGGCCCAGCGGATCAGCTTCCTGGTGACGGCCGATGCCCTTGGGCGGTGGGCGTGGCATTGCCATCTGATGCTGCACATGGATGCGGGGATGTTTCGCGAAGTGGTGGTGGCATGAAAAGCATGAACAATCCGTCAGGCATCCAGGTCATGAACAATCAATTGAAGAAGAAGTTTCTTGCAGCGGCCATCGCTACAGCGGGGATGATACCCGTGCTTGCCTACGCGCAGCCGGATGGGGGACATGCCGGCCACACCTCGGACTCTTCAAAGGCGACGAATACACCAGCGACGGCCTCAGGCATGAATCACGGCTCCATGAACATGTCCAGCATGAACCATGGCGGTGGGGAAGCTCCAGCACAAGGCCATGACGCTATGAAGGCGCCGATGAAGCGGCCAGTAATGAGCAAGGAGTCCTCCGCCATGCAAGGGATGACGCACGGCCAGCCGAGCTCCAATGCGCCGGTCTCTGCCCACAATATGGACGCCATGGACCACGGCGATATGCAAATGCAAGGTGGTTCGGCGCCACCCGGCGCCCGCGATCCCGATGCCTACTCGGATGGCTACGTTCGCAATGCGGGCAAGTATGCGCTGCCACCCTCAGAGAAGTTGGTCATGTCCGACATGCACAACTTCGGTTCAGTGAATTTCGACCGATTGGAGTACGTCAGGGCGCGAGGCGAGGAGTGGGCGGCCTATGAAGGTGAAGCATGGTATGGCAGCATCTATACTCGCGCCGTGATCAAGGCCGAAGGCGAAGTGGCGAGCGGCAAACTGCAAGAGTCCAGGACGCAATTGTTGTGGCGTCATGCAGTGTCAACATTCTGGGACACAGAGTTGGGCGTGCGTTTCGATCATGATCGAGGTGCACCGAACCGGGAATGGTTGGCATTCGGCTTCAAAGGACTGGCGCCTTACTGGTTTGAAGTCGATGCCACTGCCTATGTTGGTCCAAGCGGCCGCAGCGCTCTGGGGCTGAAGGCGGAATATGACATCTTGTTGACCCAAAAGCTCTACTTGCAACCCAGTGTGGAAGTGAATTTTTATGGCAAGAATGACGAGCGCCGGGGCATTGGCAGCGGCCTGGCGGACGGTACGGCGGGCTCGCGCCTCAAGTACGAAATTACGCGTCAGTTTGTCCCGTACGTTGTAAGCACCCGGTCAACCCGTCTTGACGGTAGAGATCAAGCAGCGGGGGCCCACCGATGGGGCAGCAACTCGGCGATCCGATGGTTTTTCTGCGATGGCAGGCGCGTGAGCACATCCTTCAGATAGGCATACGGATCATGCCCGTTCAGGCGCGCCGACTGGATCAGGCTCATGATGGCGGCCGCCCGCTGGCCGCCACGCAGCGACCCGGCAAACAGCCAGTTCGAGCGCCCGATCGCCCAGGGCCGGATCTGGTTTTCCACCCAATTGTTGTCGATCGGCGCATCGCCATCGTCCAGATATCGTGTCAACGCCTCCCAGCGCTTAAGGCTGTAGTCGATGGCTCGTGCCGTCCCCGAGCCATCGGGCACTCGCTGACGTTGTGCGATCAACCACCGATGCAGGGTGTCTGCCATGGGTCGCGCACACTCCTGCCGTATCTGCCTGCGGTCATCGGTGGAGAGCTCTGAGACCTCGCGCTCGACACCGTACAGGCTGGCGAACAGCTCCAGCGCCTGGGCGGCGATCTGACTCTGGTGGTTGACGTGCAGATCGTGGAACTTGCGCCGGGCATGCGCCATGCAGCCCAGCTCCGTGATGCCTGCCGCAAACCCGGCCTTGTAGCCGGAGTAATCATCGGTCACCAGCTTGCCGCGCCAGTCCTGCAGGAAGGTGCGGCAGTGCTCCCCGGCACGGCTGGGCGCGAAGTCATAGACCACGGCCCGCAGGCTGTCGTAGGACGTGGGCGTGTACGCCCACAGATACGCCCGCTGCGTCTTGCCCGCGCCAGGCTTGAGCGTCTGCACCGGCGTCTCGTCGGCATGCAGCACCGTGCGGCCCAGCATCTCCACCTTGAGCGCATCGACCAGCGGCTGCAGGCGCAGCCCGCACACGCCCACCCAGTCGCCCAGCGTCGAGCCAGGCAGCGCCACCCCGGCACGCGCAAAGATGCCTTCCTGGCGGTACAACGGCAGGTGGTCGGCATACTTGGCGACGAGTACCTGTGCCAGCAGGCCAGCCGTCGGGATGCCCTTGTCGATGATCTGAGGGGGGACCGGTGCCTGCGTGAGCGTCTCGCACTGGGCACATACCCACTTGCCACGGATGTGGCGCTCCACAGTGAAGACGCCTGGCACGAAGTCCAGACGCTCGCTGACATCCTCGCCGATGCGCTGCATCTGGCAACCACACCGGCATTGTGTCGAGGCCGGTTCATGGTGGATGTCGACACGCGGCAGCTCGGCGGGCAGCCGCAGGCGACGCGGTGCTCGTGGTTTCTGTGGCGTGGCTGCGGGCACGTCCCGCAGGGCGTCCAGTTCTTCCTCGATGGCCGCCAGGTCCTCGTCCATCGTCTCTTGCAGCAGACTGAGCTGGGCGGCATTCAACTGTTCGCTACGCTTGCCATAGCGCCAGCGCTTGTACAGGGCCAGCTCATGCGTGAGCTGATCGATATGCGTCTGCTTGGTGTGGATCACCTGATCCCGTGTGGCAATCTGCCCGTCGCGTGCCGCCACTTCGCCCATCAGTTGCTGAACCAATGTGCGCAGTTGCTGCTCGTCGAGCTGATCGAGGGAGATTGCCGAATCCATAGGCGGCAGTATGCCGCCGACCGCCTTGTGGTGGTATTGGCGTCTTGCCTGATTTACAGCACCGAGATGGCACCCGCCGAACCCACATGCTGCCACGGCAGGCCCAGCACCAGAGCGTGCCACTGCGCGGCATCGAGCTCGATATGCGGCCCGTGCATCGCATCGGCCCAGACGAACTTGCCCCGATTCAGGCGCCGCGCTGCCAGCCACACGCCAATCCCATCATGGATCAGCACCTTCATACGATTGGCGCGACGATTGGCGAAGCAATACGCGTGATGCGGGTGGGCCGCACCGAATACCGTCACCACGCGCGCCAGGGCCGTTCCGGCACCCGCGCGCATATCCAGCGGCTCGGTCGCGAGCCAAATGGCTTCGACGTGAATCATCGCAGCCACTCGCGAAGCCACGACACGCAGGCTCCCGCTTCGCTGACAGGCCAGTGCACCGTGGCCTGCACGGCACCGCGAGCCAGTCGAATCTCGATGTGACGACCCGGGCCTGGCGACAATCCAGACGACATGATCGGCACGAATGCCGGTGCCGGGACAGGGAGCTGCTCGGCCTGCCGGATCCATTTGCGCACCACGTTTGCGTTGATGCCGTGCGAGAGCGCGACACCTGCCACGGACACGCCAGGTTGACGGCACTCGGCCACAATCTGGGCCTTCAGGGGCTTGGGATAAGACCGGCGTCGGCGTATGGGGGCTAATTCTGTCTTCGACATGGTGTCCACCTAAAAATGGTGGACACTATCGGAAGCACCCCGGGTGGTTCAAGACGGCTTTACCGGGTGCTTACCGTGAAATTTCCGGGCTAGAGGTTCCGGGTCGATTCAGACCTGTGGCCGCTCTCACCAGAAAATAAAAAAGGCCGTCTCTGATAAACAGAGACGGCCTTCCGAAATTGGTGCCCGGGGCCGGAATCGATCCGGCACGCCTTGCGGCGGGGGATTTTCTTACCACTTCGGTTTTCACCGCCGACGTTCCGAAGAACGGCGTTCGTGGTCTGGAGCACGCCTTCACCATAGCATCGCGTCAACGCTTCGCTTTAGGTGCCCGCCGTCTGCTCTCTACACCTTCCGAGGGGCCTTTCGGCTCCAGGGCTTGGCTCGGCATTAGCTCGGACTTGTCGTCCAGGGCCTTCACCGAGTTTGACGGGCTTCACCTCTGGGGTTTCCCCCGGAGGGCTCAAATTTGGTCTGAGTCCCCTGCGTCTACCAATTTCACCACCCGGGCAAAATTGTGAAGCAGTCCTACTTCACTACTACTTACTACCACCTGCCAGGAGCCAGTACGAACCCGTTTGGCTCCTATTTGGCTCCTAGAACGAAAACCAACGTTTTCGTTGCCGGTGCCTAAAATACTTCAAACCCCTATCCCATGCGGCTTGGCGGGCATCGAACTCATGTTGCGTATAGGTAGAAGTACCTATTTTTGAGTCCCCTGCGCCTACCAATTTCACCACTCGGGCAGCATCGGTGCGGCAGAACGTCGCACCGGAAAAAGAAATATCATTATACGGTGTTTTCGGCGCGGCCCGCTGCGCTGCGCCGCCAGACACCGGGCGCCATCCCGTACTCGGCGCGAAAGACACGGCCCATGTGGGCCGCATCGGCAAACCCACAGTCGGAGGCAATGACGGCGATGGATTTGTCCGTATGGCGCAGCATCCACGTCGCCTGACGCAGGCGCACGGCCCGGGCATAGGCCTGTGGCGTCGTGTCCAGATGTTGGCGGAACAATCGCTGCAACTGACGTGCGGACAGCCCCAGGCGATCAGCCAGACCGTCCAGCCGCTGGATCTGGCCTGCGTACTGCTCGATCACCAGCGTGGCACGCCGCAAAGCCGAGGGGCTGTCGGCCGGCACGCCGGGCGGCGGCGGCTGGATCTGCCCGCCCGGCCCCGCAGCCGCATCGATCTGCAAACTGCGCAGCGCGCGGCGCACATCGGCCTCCGGCAGATGACGGCGCAGGATGCGCGCGGCGACATTCGTGACCGCCGCGCCGCCGACACACGTAATGCGACGCCGGTCGAACACTGCGGGTCGGTCCGTGACGATCCGCTCCGGATCGAGGGCGGGAAAGCGTTCGACAAAATCCCGGTACTGGTCGCCGGCGACACACAACCGGTGCCCCGCCAGGACGCCAGCCTGGGCCAACGCGTGAACACCATTGCACAGGCCGACCAGATAGCGTCCACCCCGGGCCGCCTGCTCCAGCCAGGCGGACAGCGCCGGCCTCGCCTCGGCCGGGGGGAACGGACCGCCCACGACGAACACATAATCGAACCGCAGGGGATCGCCCAGCAAATCCGTCGGCACGACCTGGATGCCGCTGGCCGAACGCACGGGGATCAGGGTATCGGCAACGACCTCCCAGGCGCAGGGACCGAATGTGCCGCGCTGGGCATCGAGCACCCCCAGCAGATCGGTCAAGGACGCCAAGGCGCTCATCGAAAACTGCGGCAGCAGGGCGAACCCTATTCTCAAGGGGATGTCGCTTACATTCATAAAAACTCACTCATATGTCGCTTTTATTATACTTTTTTTCATAATCTCAATACATCGAAATACGCGCATCATCAGGACTACAGAATAAGAGCGGATTTCATTCCTGCCTCATGTCGCTTTCGTTCAATCAAGAATCCACCAATTCACTAGAATCAACAAAAACCTTTCAGACGTCGCGTCCCCCCGGCATGACCGGGCCCGACGTCTGGCTGCCTTCTTCAACAGATCACGTGCGCAGGAGGAAGATCATGGCGCTGTCGGTCTTCGACATTTTCAAAATCGGTATCGGCCCTTCCAGTTCGCACACGGTGGGACCGATGCGCGCAGCACGCAATTTCGCCCGCAATCTGGACGGCCGGGGGCTGCTGGATCAAGTGGCGAGCCTGAACATCCAGCTCTACGGCTCTCTTGCGGAGACCGGCGCGGGTCACCGCACCGACATGGGCATCATGCTGGGCCTGATGGGCGAGGCTCCGGATACTGTCGACCCTGCCGCCATCAGCGGCCTGATGAATGCCGTGACGCGCGATCATCGGCTGACACTGTGGCACCGGCACACCATCGGCTTCGATCCCGGACGCGTCTTTTCGGGCCGGGTCAAGCCGATGCCGGAACACCCCAACGGCATGCGTTTCATTGCCCTGGACGCCGCAGGCGCGACGCTGCTCGATGAACGCTACGTGTCGATCGGTGGGGGTTTCATCCGCGCGCTGGACAGCATCGAAACCGACGAGACGGTGCCGGAGCATGCGCCCATGCCCTACCCCTTTTCGACCGCGGCCGAGCTGATCGACGCCTGTCAGCGGCACCACCTGACGATCGCCCAGCTGATGATGGCCAATGAGTCCACGCTGCGTTCCCCCGAGGAGGTCCGGGCAGGTGTGCTGCGCATCGCCCAGGTCATGGACGAGGCCATCGACCGGGGCTGTGGCCTGCAAGGGCCGGTGACCGATGAAGTCCTGCCGGGGGGGCTCCGGGTCCGCCGCCGTGCGCCGGATCTGCATGCCCAGCTCAAGGCCGGGCCCAAAAAAGAAGACGACGTCATGTTCGCCATGGACTGGGTGAACCTGTATGCCATGGCGGTGAACGAGGAAAACGCCGCCAGTGGCCGCGTGGTGACCGCGCCGACCAACGGGGCCTCGGGGCTGCTGCCCGCCGTGCTGCGTTATTACCGCGCCTTCATTCCCGGCTGGTCCGAGGATGGCGTGGTGGATTTCCTGCTGACCGCTGCGGCGATCGGCTTCCTGTACAAGGAAAACGCCTCGATCTCGGGAGCTGAGGTGGGCTGCCAGGGCGAGGTCGGGGTCGCCTGTTCGATGGCGGCGGCCGGCCTGACGGCAGTACAGGGCGGCACAGTGACTCAGATCGAGAATGCCGCCGAAATCGGCATGGAGCACAACCTGGGTCTGACCTGCGACCCGGTAGGCGGCCTGGTGCAGATCCCCTGTATCGAACGCAATGCCATGGGCGGCAACAAGGCCATCAATGCCTCGCGCCTGGCGCTGCACGGCAATGGCAAGCATCACGTGTCGCTGGACACGGTGATCGAGACCATGCGCCAGACCGGCGCCGACATGAAATCGAAATACAAGGAGACTTCGCGCGGCGGGCTGGCCGTGAACGTGGTGGAATGCTGAGGCCCGCTATCACGCGGAGGCGGCATCCGCCGCGCGCCGCCCCGCCCGCACGACCTCGATACTGGCGGCGACCACCAGACCCGTGCCCAACATCTGGCTGATGCTCATGCCCTGCCCCAGAAAGACCCAGCCGGTCGTTGCGCCGACGGCGGGCTCCAGGCTCATCAGCACGCCGAACATGGCCGCCGGCATGCGCCGCAAGGCGATGATTTCCAGAATATAGGGAATCAGCGGCACCAGCACCGCCAGCCCCACGGTAAACACCAGTTGCTCCCAGGGGAACAGCGCCGGACCGGTCTCGATCACGGCGAAAGGCAGCGACAGCAATGCAGCGACCGTCAGCGAGACCGTCAGTCCCTGCAGGCCGGGAAACACCGGGCCGATCTTTTTCATCATGATGATGTACCCGCCCCAGCCGGCCGCGGCCAGCAGGGCAAAGGCAATGCCGACCGGGTCCGCGCCACCCGGCAGACGCGCGTCGCCTTGCACCAGCAGGCCGATCCCGATGGCGGCCAGCAAGGGCCAGGCCAGGGCGCGCCAGCCGCGCGCGCCCAGCGCGGCAACGGCCAGGGGGCCGCAGAATTCCAGCGCCACGGTCAGGTGCTGAGGCAGGCGCTTGATCGCCAGAAAAAAGGCCAGGGACATGATGGCCATGGCCGCCCCCAGGATCAGGGCCGCGCGCCACTGCGCCGCGTCGTAGCGATGCAAGGGCGGACGCACGAACAGCATCAGCGCCAGCGCAGCCCAGCACAGGCGCAGGCTGGAGGTGCTGAGCGCGCCATAGTCGTGGATCACCGGAACGGCCAGCGACACGCCGGTCTGCACGCTGACCATGGCCGCCACGGCCAGGCAGACGGCCAGACCGATGCCCGAGCCAGGCCGTGCGGCCGACCGGGAGCGGTCGGCCACCGGATTTTGGGGCGCGGAGGAAAATGGCTTATCGTAGGACACGGTGAGGGTTGCTTCCACTCTCGGCATGCTTGCGATTCACGACTATACAGGACTCGTCATGACCCCATCGACTGCCACGATCGACACGCCAGACGCCACCCTGCGTGCCCGGATCCAGGACAGCTTCGACCGGTCCGGCCTGCTGCGCCACCTGGGCGCCCGCCTGGGGGAGGTCGTGCCGGGCCGGGTGCATATCCACTTGCCCTACGGCCCTGGCCTGACCCAGCACCTGGGCTATTTTCATGCCGGATCGACCACCACGATCGCCGACACGGCCGGAGGCTTTGCCGCCCTGACGCTGGCACCGCCGAACCACACGGTCCTCTCGGTCGAATTCAAGATCAATCTGCTGGCCCCGGCACAGGGAGAATCCCTCGAGGCCATCGGCGAGGTCGTCCGCGCGGGCCGGACGCTGACCATCGTCCAGATCGATGTCCATGCCCTGAACGCTGACAAAAGAACCCCCGTGGCGCTGATGCAGCAAACCATCATCAACCTGCCGGAATCCTCATGACACACGCCGCCATTCCCTTCTCTGTCCTGGACCTGGCGCCCATTGCCGAAGGCGGCAATGCGGCGGAATCCTTCGCCCATACGGCGGACCTGGCCCGCCACGCCGAATCCCTGGGCTACCGGCGCTACTGGATGGCCGAACATCACGGCATGCCAGGCATCGCCAGCGCGGCCACCGCGGTGCTGATCGGCCACGTCGCTGCCGCCACCTCGCGCATCCGCGTGGGCGCCGGCGGCATCATGCTGCCCAACCATTCTCCCCTGGTGATCGCCGAACAGTTCGGAACCCTGGCAACCCTGTACCCGGACCGCATCGACCTGGGCCTGGGGCGCGCGCCCGGCTCGGATCAGGTCACCTCGCGGGCGCTGCGCCGCACGCTGGATTCGGACCCGGAGGCCTTTCCGCGCGACGTCACCGAACTCATGGATTATTTCGAGGGCTGCGGCCCGGTGCGCGCCGTGCCGGGCGATGGCTGCAAGGTCCCCGTCTGGATTCTGGGCTCCAGCCTGTTCGGCGCCCAGCTGGCCGCCCTGCTGGGCCTGCCCTACGCCTTCGCCTCGCATTTCGCGCCGGCGCAGATGATGGACGCCATCGCTTTGTACCGGCGCCGATTCCAGCCCTCGCACTACCTCGCCAAGCCTTACGTGATGCTCGGCTACAACGTATTCGCCGCCGACACGGACGAACAGGCCCGTTTTCTGGCGACCTCCTGGCAACAGTCCTTCATCAACCTGCGCACCGGCCGGCCGGGCCGCCTGCCCCGCCCTGTCAAGGGTTATCTGGAATCCCTGCCCCCGCCCGCCCGCGAGCTGCTGGATCACATCCTGTCCTGTGCCGCCGTCGGCGCGCCGGACACGGTCGCCACGCAGATCCGCGCCTTCGTCGAACGCACCGGCGCGGACGAGCTGATGATCACCTGCAACATGCACGACCATGCGGCCCGCCTGCGGTCCTACGAGATCGCCGCCGGGCTGATGGCCTGACGCTGCGGGCCTGGCGGCAGGCCGCGACCAAACCGAGACCAGTCCCGGATGGCCCATCCGATCGCGCGCGGGCCCGCGATATCCGGCGCCCGGCGCACGGGCCCTCAGGGGGCGATCGGCAGCGCCCGCTTGTGGGCGCTGCGACGCCAGGTGGAGACAATGATGTCGAAGGTTTCCGGCGAGACTGCCCGGCCCTCGAGGAAATCATCGATCTGCTCGTAGCTGACGCCAAAGGCATCCTCGTCGGGCTTGAGCGGCTTGAGCAGCTCCAGATCGGCCGTGGGCACCTTGAACACCAGCGCGTGAGGTGCGCCCAGGGCGGCCGCCAGCGCCCGTACGCGGCGCTTGCACAGCCCCGCCAGCGGCGTGACATCGGCGGCCCCATCGCCGAATTTGGTGAAAAACCCCATCAACGCCTCGGCGGCATGATCGGTGCCGACCACCAGACCACCGCGCGCGCCGGCCACGGCGTACTGCGCGATCATGCGCTGGCGGGCCTTGATGTTGCCATGCAGGAAATCCTGCTGGGCGGCATCGCGGAACGTCTGGCCGGCCGTCTCGACTGAATCCAGCATCGCGTCCGCGGCGGGCCGCACGTCCACGGTCAACAGTTCATCGGCGCCGATCACCGCCAGACTGGCTTGGGCATCGGCCTCGTCGAGCTGGACGCCATAAGGCAGCCGCATGGCCACGAACCGGGCCTCGCCGCCCTGCGCGCGCACGCGTTCGACAGCCCGCTGCGACAGGCACCCCGCCGTCAGGGAGTCGACACCGCCGCTGATGCCCAACACCAGCGTGCGCGCGCCGGTGGCGCGCAACAAGTCCGCCAGGAATGCCACCCGCCGCTCGATCTCGGCCTGGACGTCAAACGCATCGACCACGCCCAGTTCGCGGCGAATCTGCGCTTGCAGGGCTCGTTGTGCCTCATTCATTCAGCGATCCTCGAATCGGTCCAGCACCGCGCCGGTGCTGGCGTCAGAGCAATTGAAAGCGAATTTGGCCTGCACTCCGCGCGTGTAGCGCGGCGCGGGCGGCGTCCAGGCCGCGCGCCGGGCCGCCAGAACATCATCGGGTACGTTCAGCCGCAACAGCTGGCGGCGCGCGTCGATGGTGATGGAGTCGCCCTCCTCGACCAGGGCGATGGTGCCGCCCACGGCGGCCTCCGGCGCGACATGGCCCACGACCATGCCCCAGGTTCCTCCGGAGAACCGGCCATCGGTGATCAGGCCGACGGAATCGCCCAGCCCCTCGCCCACCAGGGCGCTGGTCGGCGCCAGCATTTCCGGCATGCCCGGCCCACCCTTGGGGCCCAGATAGCGCAGCACCATCACGTCGCCCGCGCGGATGCGCCCGGCCAGGATGGCCTCCATCGCGGAGGGCTCATCGTCGAAGACCCGCGCCGGGCCTGTGATGGCGGGGTTCTTGAGGCCGGTGATCTTGGCCACCGCCCCCAGTTCTGCCAGATTGCCCTTGAGGATGGCCAGATGGCCTTCGGGATACAGGGCATCGTCCAGCGCATGGATGACATCCTGATCGGCCCGCGGCGCGTCGGGCACGTCGGCCAGGGTCTCGGCGATCGTCTTGCCGGTGATCGTCATGCAATCGCCATGCAGCAGTCCGGCGTTGAGCAGGAGCTTCATGACCTGAGGAATGCCGCCGGCCTGATGAAAATCCACCACCAGGTACTTGCCACTGGGCTTGAGGTCGCAAATGACAGGGACGCGTCGGCGCACGCGTTCGAAATCATCGATGGTCCATTCGACTCCGGCGGCATGCGCGATGGCCAGGATGTGCAGCACGGCGTTGGTCGAGCCCCCGGTGGCCATGACCACCGCCACGGCGTTCTCGATGGATTTGCGCGTGACGATGTCGCGCGGTTTCAGGTCCAGTCCGACGGCCTTGACCAGCACGCGGGCCGACTCTGCGGCCGACTCGAGTTTTTCCTGGTGCACATTGGCCATGGTGGACGAATACGGCAGGCTCATGCCCATGGCCTCGAATGAAGAACTCATCGTATTGGCCGTGTACATGCCGCCGCATGAACCGCTGCAAGGGATGGCATGCGTCTCGATGTTGCGCAGATCGGTCTCGGACATGCGCCCGGCGGCATGCTCGCCCACCGCCTCGAACACGCTGACGATGTTCAGGTCCTGGCCGCAATAGCTGCCCGGCAGGATGGTGCCGCCATACACGTAGATCGAGGGCACATTGGCGCGCAGCATGCCCATCATGCCGCCCGGCATGTTCTTGTCGCAGCCGCCGATCACCAGCACCCCGTCCATCCACTGACCCTGGACACAGGTTTCCACACAGTCGGCGATGACTTCGCGCGACACCAGGGAATATTTCATGCCTTCCGTGCCCATGGCCATGCCGTCGGAAATCGTCGGCGTGCCGAACATCTGGGGATTGCCCCCCGCCGCCTTGATCGCATCGGCGGCGGCATCGGCCAGGGGCTGCAGACCGCTGTTGCACGGCGTGATGGTGCTCTGGCCGTTGGCGATGCCGATCATGGGCTTGTCGAAATCGGATTCCGTGTAGCCGAGCGCGTAATACATCGAGCGGTTCGGTGCCCGGGCGACGCCCTGGGTGATGTTCGAGGAGCGCAGCGGTTTGGCCATGACGGGGTCCTTTCGAGAGATCGGTGCGAAAAAATCGGTGCGGAATCTTTCAGTTTAAGGCTTCCGCGCGCAGACAGACCGGACACGCGCACACGGGGCGCGGGTATTGCGCCCGGACGGGGCCAACCGCGATCAAAAGCTGCGCCGCACAGGCTGCGCCAGATCGTCCAGGAAAGCCGGATCGCACAGGATCCAGTCGCGACGCGCGCCGGTGATGCGGCCCTGCGCCACCCAGTCCGCCAGCAGCCGGCTCAGCGTCTCCGCGCGCACCCCCAGGTGCGTCGCAAGCTGGCGCTGCGTCAACGGCAGGCGCACAGCCATCTCCTCGCCAGGCCGCAGACGCAGCAGATAATCCGCCAGGCGCTGCGCGGCCGTGCTGTCGCTGAACCATTCCACCTGATTGACCCGGCGATAGACCCGGTCGCTCAGGCGCGTCAGCAGCCGCATGGACAATTCCGGCCAGGCGCGGCAGGCAGCCTGCAGACCGGCCCGCTTCAGACACACCACAATGGCGTCGCCATGCGCCCGGGCGTGCATCGGATAGCGCTCATGCGTCATGAACATGGCGGTCTCCGCCAGCACCTGACCCACCCGGAAAATATGGAACACGCGTTCCTGTCCGTCCTGGGTATGCCGCAACACCTCGATGCCGCCGCTCAGGACATACAGATACTCGAGCGCATCCTCGCCCTCCCGGAAAAGCGCGGTGCCATCCTCGACATGCAGGAGCGCGGCGTCGCGCAACAACAGCCGCGCGATCGCTGGCGGCGCGCCCCGGAACAGGGGGTGCCCCAATACCCGGGCCGGAGAATCCTCGGTCTGATTGATTTTTGTCATTGGTGGTCGATGGATTTGAATGCGACTATATAAGACTGATAATAATTCGCATTTAAATATGAGAGAGTCTCTCCATTCATCATACCGCTTGATGCGGTTCTGCCTGCTGATCATCCTGATGAGCACGGGGCTATCTGCCTTCGCCGCGCCACGCGCCCGCCTGGTGCTGGCCGGTCCCACGGCGGCTGTCAGCTTCCCCCTCATCCACATGGTCGAGACCGGCGCTCTGGCCGACTGGGCCGACAAGGTGGAATTCCGCCACTGGAAAAGCCCGGACCAGTTGCGCGTGCTGCTGGCCAAACAGGAGGTCGATTTCAGCGCCACCCCGGTCAACCTGCCCGCCATCATGGTCAATCGCGGGATGCCCGTGCGTCTGCTGAACGTCTCTGTCTGGGGGCTGCTGTGGTTCGTCAGCACCGACCCGCAGGTCCGCACGGTCGCCGACCTGGCCGGCCGGCCGCTGCTGACGACCTTCCAGCGCGACCTGCCCGCGCTGCTGCTGGAACGGCTGCTGGGCGCCAAGGGCCTGACCGGCGAACGGGCACCCGCCATCCGCTATACGGGCAACACACAGGATGCCACCGCCTTGCTGTTGGCCGGCGACGCCCGCAGCGCACTGCTGACCGAGCCCGCCGTCTCGCTCCTGATCACCCAGAGCAAACGCCAGGGCGGCGTGCCGCTGCACCGCGTGCAAAGCCTTGAGGACGCCTGGCGCGAGACATTCCCGGACCACCCCGATCTGCCGCAGGCCGGCATCATGGCCCATGCCAGCGTCGCCGGCGATCCGGCACTGACCCGGGCCTTCGTGCGCGCCTACGACCAGTCGGCGCGCTGGTGCAAGGCCGAGCCGGCCGAATGCGCCCGCATGGTGCACAAATACCTGGACTTCATGCCCACCGGGGCGCTCGAGACATCCATCCGCGTCACCCGGCTGGAAAGCCGCGACGCGCAAGCCGTGCGGCCCGACCTGGAAGCGCTCTACCGCCTGATCCTGCAACACAACCCCGAAGCCGTCGGCGCGCGACTGCCCGACGCAGGCTTCTACGGGCCATGAGCGGAGCGGGCCATCCTGAACATCGCGCCAATCCCGGCATGAACGCCCCGCCGGCGGGCGCGCGCACGTCCCGGTTCTGGTCCGTGCTGGGTATCCTCCTGATCTTTGCCGGCTGGGAACTGGCCGCCCGCATGATGGGCCCCATGCTGATGGCCACGCCTCTGGAGGCCCTTCGCTCGATCACCCTTCTGGCCGACGACCCGGGCTTCTGGACGGACAGCATCGACAGCCTGACGCGCATCGCCATCGGGGTCGGCACGGGCTGCGCCATCGGCTTCACCCTGGGCGTACTGGCCGGTCATGATGCGCGACTGCGCGGCCTGCTCGAACCTCTGCGCTGGCTGCTGATGGCCATTCCGCCCGTGGTCGTGGTGGTGCTGGCCATGCTCTGGTTCGGCCTGGGCTCGGGCATGGTCATCTTCATCACCATCCTGATGATGGCGCCCGGCATGTACGTCAATACCGTCAAGGGCATGCGCATGATTGACGCCAACCTGCTGGAAATGGGACAGGTCTATCGATTCAGCGCCTGGACGCGGCTGCGCCACATCTACCTGCCCGCACTGGCCGCGCCCCTGACGGCCGCACTGCTGATCGCCGCCTGCGGCGGGGTCCGGCTGGTGGTCATGGCCGAGGTGCTGGGCGCCGAAAGCGGCGTCGGCTATGCGCTGGCCAATGCGCGCAGCACCTTCGACAGCGGCCGGCTCTACGCCTGGGTCCTGTTGATCCTGGGCCTGGTGGCGCTGCTGGAATTCCTGCTGCTGCAACCCATCCAGCGCCGCCTGACCCGCTGGCAGGAGCCCAGCCATGCTTGAAATGCGCGATCTCGGCCTGGCCTTCGGACGACGCGTCGTGCTCGACGGCATCGGCCTGGATGTGCGCCCCGGCGAACGCATCGGCGTGATCGGTCCGAGCGGCGCGGGCAAAAGCACCCTGCTGCGGCTGGCGGCGGGCCTGCTGCAGCCGGACCGCGGCACCTGCCGCAACACCTTCCAGCGCACCCGCCTGGTCTTTCAGGAGCCCCGGCTGCTGCCCTGGCGCAGCGTGGCCGACAATCTGGATATCGCCCTGCGCGCGGGGGGGCTCCCTGCCGACAGAATCGCCGCGCAGCGCGACCGCTGGCTTGCCCGGGTCGGACTGGCCGACGCGGCGCGGGCCTGGCCCGCCGAACTGTCGGGCGGCATGGCCCAGCGCGCCGCCCTGGCCCGCGCCCTGGCGCTGGAACCGGACCTGCTGCTGCTCGACGAGCCCTTCAGCGCGCTGGACCCCGCCCTGCGCGCCGACCTCGGACGGTTGTGCGCCGAACAGGCCCGCGCCACCGGCGCAGCCCTGATCTGCATCAGCCACCAGCCCTGGGAGCTGACCGGCCTGGTGGACCGCATCCTGCGCGTGGCCGACGGCCAGGTCCAGGCGCACCCCGATGTCTCCGGCCCACCGGACGGGCCGGCGGCCAGGACGCCCTCTGTCCCGCCCACCGGGTCCGATCCGGCGCCCGCCTCTTTTCCTCTCCCCTGACTCAGGAATCCTCATGAGCAAACGACACGCCCGCACCCCTCTCGCGCTGGCCCTGACCCTGGCGGCCGGCCTGACCTCCGCCCACGCCCAGGACGTCCAGAGCCTGAATCCCATCACCGTCAGCGGCGACACGCCGGCCACCCCGCTGAACCCGGGCGTCCAGGCCGAGCGCGCCCGTCTGGACGGCGTGGCCGGCGGCACCAATCTGATCGAACCCCAGAAAGAAACCCGGCTGGCCACCCTGCGCGACGCCCTGGATTATCAGCCTGGTCTCGTGGTCCAGGAATTCTTCGGCGGGCTGGACCAGCCGCGCCTGAACATCCGCGGCTCTGGCATCCAGAGCAACCCCGTCAACCGCGGCGTCCTGTTGATGCAGGACGGCCTGCCGCTGAACGAGGCCGACGGATCGTTCGTGATCGGTTTTCTGGAACCGCGCAATGCTCGGCTGATCAGCGTGCGCCGGGGCGCCAACGCACTGTCGCCCGCCGCCACCACGCTGGGCGGCGAACTGGACTTTCAATCCCTGACCGGCACGCAAGGCGATGTACTGAGCCTGGAAGGCGGCAGTTTCGGCCGTGTCGGCGCCCGGGCCGCAAAGGGTTTCCGCGGTGACAATCTGGACGGCCGCCTGAGCGTCACCTACGATACCTACGACGGCTACCGCCACTACTCGGGCTCCGATCGCACCAGCATCCAGGGCAACTTCGGCATCCTGGGCGAGAATTTCGAAAACCGGACGTACCTGTCGTACACCGACCTGGACATCGACATCCCCTTTGTCGTGACGCGCGAACAGATGGAGCATGACCCGCGCCAGACCAACGGCGAAGGCATTGCGCTCAAGCCGCCTTTCAGCATGATCGACATCGGCAAGCGCCATCCGCACCGTGCATCGAGCCAGTTCCGCGCCGCCAATCGCACCTACTGGGGCACCGACGCGCTGAACAGCACTTTCGGCCTCTACGCCCAGAACATCGACGATACCTTCCAGGATCCGATCACCTCCACCGTGACCGAGGGCATGACCTACGGGGCGCAATGGCAGCTCGCGGGCAAATACCGCACCCTCGACTACCGCGTCGCGCTGGACTGGGCCCGCAGCGACATGGATCGCGATCTGTATTCCGTCAACAAAGAGACGGGCGATCGCAAGACCCATTACGGCAACTACGACCTGCAGGCGGAAAACCGCAGCGCGCTGCTGGGCTTCGCCTGGCATGCCACGCCGCGGTGGACGGTCGTGGGCGATCTCAAGTTCACCCAGGCCGTGCGCGACGCGCGTGACCGGTTCACCGGAGAATCCCTGGATCAGGACTGGAACTACGTCAGCCCCAAGCTCGGCCTGATCTGGCAGCCCACCGAAGACCAGCGCTTTTTCGTCAACGTCAGCCGCAGCAACGAAGCGCCCACCTACTGGGAAATCATCCACGGGGGCAAACTGCCCAACCCCATGAACGACACAACCGGCATGTCCGGCCTCAGCGAACTGGCGCTGCAACGCGCCGACACCGTCGAGATCGGCGGTGCCGGCCGCCTGGGCGCCGGGGTCTACGCACCGCACTGGGCGCTGACGTTCTATCGCAGCGACGTGCGCAACGAACTGATGTCGGTCAGCACGGCCAACGGCACGGCGGCGGGCACCTACAACTACCGCGGCGGCACCCGTCATCAGGGGATCGAACTGGGCCTGAGCGGCACCACCCCCGCGCCCGGCGAAGGCGCCAGATTCGACTACCGGGTCGCCTATACCTTCAGCGACTTCCGCTTCAAGGGCGGCGAATACGCGGGCAACCGCATCGCCGGTGTGCCGCGTCATCTGGTCAGCGCCGAGGTCCTGTACCGCGTCGGCGGACTGCGCTTTGGCCCCAACGTGCGCTGGATGCCGTCCGCCACGGAGACCAATCACGCCAACACGCCCGGCACCCAGCAGGACAGCTATGCCTTGCTGGGCTTCAAGGTCGATTACCAGATCGGCAAGCACTGGCAGGCCTACGTGCAGGGCGACAACCTGACCGACGAGACCTACGCCAGCGCCTTCGTCATCCGCAACACCGGATCAGCCGCCATGCCGACCTTCCTGCCCGGCAATGGCCGCAGCGTAATGGCGGGGGTGAGCTACAAGTTCTGACCCCGGTCGCCCGAAACCGGGCCGGACACGGCGCCGTCCATGAGGGGCAGCGCCGTCATGACGATCAACCCCCGACAGCCAGCACCTTGGGACTCAGGTCGCTGCCGTGATATTTCTTGTAGGCCTCGTTCAAGCGGCCGTTTTTCAGGTTCGTCCGGATCCAGTTATCGACCCATTCCTTGAGCCTGGGCGTCTGCTTGGGCATGGCGATCCCCAGCATGAACTCATGCTGGACGAACTTGGTCTCGTAGGGGTCGTCCTTGAGTTTCTTGTTGACCTCGGCCACGTTGGGCCATTGCGATGACATCGCCTGCACCTGCTTCGAGGCGGCCGCCGTCACCAGCGTCGCATCATCCTCGAAGCGGCGGATGTTGGCGTCCGGGGCGTTCTTCGTGATGTCGGAGTCGTTCACCGTGGCGCGGGTCACGCCGATCTTCAGCCCCTTGAGGTCCTGATAGCCGGTGATCTTCACCTCCTTGGGGGCGGCCACGATGATCTGCAACGAAGCGTAGGGCACCGAGAAATCGATGACCTTGGCGCGCTCCTCGGTAATGGACAGATTCGCCACCGCCAGATCCGCCTTGCCGGTCTGGATCGTCGGCACGCGCGCGGCATTGGTGATGGGCACCAGCTCGAGCTTCACGCCGAGGTCCTTGGCCAGCATCTCGGCCGTGGTGACATCCGAGCCCTCGGGCTGCATCTGCGCGTTGGCATAGCTGAACATCGGCACCCCCATGGCGATGGCCACGCGGATCACGCCGTCCTTCTTGATCTGATCCAGATCGCCCGCCTGGGCCGCCACGCCGAAGGCACACAATCCGAATCCGAAGGTGGCCGCCAGAATGCGCTTTTTAATCATCATTGAAGTCTCCTGAGTGAGGGTCGCGGAGCCGTCCGGCTCCGGTGCTTCATAGGCAACGGCCTATGCGTTTTACAGGCCGTTGCCTATGAAATCCTGCAATTCCCGGGTTTGCGGATTGACGAGGATCTCGGGGCCGCCGGTTTCCCAGACCTGACCGTGATGCATGAACACGATCTGATCGGCCACGCGCCGGGCAAAAGCCATCTCGTGCGTCACCAGCACCATCGTCATACCGCCCTCGGCCAGTTTCTCGATGACTTTCAGCACCTCGCCGGTCAGCTTCGGATCCAGCGCCGAGGTCACTTCGTCGAACAACATCACCTGAGGCTCCATCGCCAGTGAGCGCGCGAT
The DNA here is from genome assembly GCF_047971665.1 of Castellaniella sp. Classification (GTDB taxonomy): domain Bacteria; phylum Pseudomonadota; class Gammaproteobacteria; order Burkholderiales; family Burkholderiaceae_B; genus Castellaniella. The sequence goes on from NZ_JBKEAA010000017.1 coordinate 86,747, forward strand.
CGCCACGCGCTGCTGCTGCCCGCCGGACAATTGCTCGGGATAGCTGTCGTATTTTTCCAGCAGGCCGACGGTTTCCAGAACCTGGCGGGCACGCTCCTCGCAGGTCTTGCGCGGCAGCTTGCGCACGTGGCGCAGGGCCAGCGTGATGTTGTGGCCCACCGTCAGATGGGGAAACAGGTTGTAGCTCTGAAAGACGATGCCGACGTCCTTGCGCAGCTGTTCCAGATCGACCTTGGCGCCTCCGAGCTGGTGGCCGCAGACCTGGATCTGGCCCTCGTCGATCGACTCCAGGTGGTCGATGCATCGCAGCGCCGTGCTCTTGCCCGATCCGCTCTGGCCGATGATGGCCACCACCTGACCCCGGGCGATGTCGAAGGACACGCCATTGAGGACCTGATTCCGTCCAAAGGACTTATGGACGTTCTGGAGACTAACGACGGCCGACATTGAGTTTCTTCTCCATGGTTCGGCTCCACTTGGACAAGGGGAAGCACAGCAGGAAATAGAACCCGCCCACCAGGGCGAACACCAGGAAGGGCTGGAACAGGGAATTGTTGATGATCTGGCCGGCGCGGGTCAGTTCCACGAATCCCACGACCGAGGCCAGGGACGTGGACTTGATGACCTGCACCAGAAAACCCACGGTCGCGGGCAGCGACAGGCGCACCGCCTGGGGGATGACCACCAGGATCAGCGACTGCCAGCGGGAAAACCCCAGACATTCGGCGGCTTCCCATTGGGTTTTTTCGATGGACTCCACGCTGCCGCGCCAGATTTCCCCCAGAAAAGCGCTGACGTACACCATCAGCGCCACCCCGGCGGCGAACAGCGGCGGCACATCGATACCGAAAATGCCGACGCCGAAATACACGACGAACAGCAACACCAGCAGCGGGATGCCCTGGATCGTCTGAATGAACAGGGACGTCAGGAACCGGACCGTCGCCAGGCGCGACACGCGCGCCAGCATCACGCCAAAGCCGGCAAGCGACCCCAGCACAAAGGACAAGGCCGACAGCACCAGGGTCCAGCCCAGGCCCTTGAGCAGATAGACGAACTGTACGAGGCTGAATTCATCCATGGCGATCTCCTATGCCGTTCCGCCGGGAATGACCGTCCGGCCGGATGATTCCAGACGGGGGCGCGCGCCACCGGCCCGCGCCGCCCGGGCTACGATCCGGCGGCGCCGGAACAGGATCACCCCGCCCAGCCAGAACAGCGCCTTGAGCAGCACGGCCAGGCACAGGTACAGGAAGGCGACGACAATATAGGTCTCCAGCGACAGGAACGTGATGGACTGCACATTGTTGGCCACCCCGGTCAGCTCCTCGGCCGAAATCTGCGAGGTCACCGAGGACATCAGCATCATCAGCACGAACTGGCTGGTGATGGAGGGGTAGACCTTTTCGAAGGCCGGCAGCATGACGACATGCCAGTAGATCCGCACGCGCGACAGGCCCAGACATTCGGCGGCCTCGATCTGGCCGGGCGGAACCGCATCCATGCCGGCGCGGATGATCTCGCCCGAATAGGCGCCCACATTGATGACCATGGTGATCACTGCGGCCCATTCCGCCGGCATGGTGTAGCCCAGACTGGACAGGCCAAAATAGAAAATGAAAATCTGCACCAGGAACGGCGTATTGCGCACGGTCTCGATATAGACCCCGCACAGCGCGGAAAGCCAGGGCCGGCTGCCGCGCCGGCCGATGGCGCACAGAATCCCCAGGATCAGGCCGAACACGGTCGAGGCCAGGGTCAGTTCCAGGGTGGTCAGCGCTCCATCCAGGAACATTTTCCAGTACGGTGCGAGGCCGGGAAAATTGAAGGTGTAATGCACGCCCGAGTTCCCAATCCACGTCTTAAAGATAAGACATCGTATATTTAGACAGGGAAGAACGCCCGATCGAAAAGACCTTGCTTCTGCGCATCAGTAATCAAATAAATGATTGTTGGTCTTGCGCCCGATCACGTTCCTTTCCTTATGAACCATATCCGCTTATTGTGATATGTCGTCATATAACTATGAATTCGGAATTACCCTGAAGACCCCGGAGGCGTCCCCATCGAACACGCATGAAAACGGGGCGGCAACGCGCCCCGTCACAGGGCAGCGGCTTGCGGGCCGTCGCCCTGGCCTGTCAGCCATCCCGTGGCTTCAGACTCGTCGCATCAGACGTGTGACATTGGACTCTTCACACCACGCTTCGGGCTTTGTGACATCCGCCTCGCGGCATCAGCCCAGTTGTCCCACGTCGCGCACCGCACCCCGGTCAGCCGAGGTCGCCAGGGCCGCATAGGCCCGCAACGCCTGGGAGACCTGGCGCTGCCGATTGGCGGGCTTCCAGGCCATGGAACCACGCGCCTCCATGGCGACACGGCGCGCCGCCAGCGTCTCGTCATCGATCGCCAGGTGGATGCGGCGGTTGGGGATATCGATCTCGATGGTGTCGCCGTCCTCGACCAGGGCGATGTTACCGCCCTCGGCGGCTTCGGGCGAGGCATGACCGATGACCAGCCCCGAAGAGCCGCCGGAAAAGCGGCCATCCGTCAGCAGGGCGGCACACTTGCCCAGCCCCATGGATTTCAGGTAGGAGGTGGGATAGAGCATTTCCTGCATCCCGGGACCGCCCTTGGGGCCCTCGTAGCGGATGATGACCACATCGCCGGCCCCGACCTCGCCTCCCAGGATCCCCTGAACGGAGGTTTCCTGGCTCTCGTAGACCCGTGCGCGACCGGTAAAGGTCAGGATGCTCTCGTCCACCCCGGCCGTCTTGACGATGCATCCATTGGGCGCCAGATTGCCGTACATCACGGCCAGGCCGCCATCCTGCGAATAGGCGTGCGCGCGGTCACGGATGCAGCCGGCCTTGCGGTCCAGGTCCAGGGTCTCGTAGTAACGGTCCTGGCTGAAAGCTGTCTGGCTGGGCACGCCGCCCGGCGCCGCACGATAGAAGTCCGCCACGCCCGCGCCTTGCTCGCCGAGCACGTCCCAGCGCCGGATGGCCTCGCCGAGCGTGCCGGCATGCACATTGCCCACGTTCAGATCCAGCAGATCCGCGCGGGCGAGCTCGGCCAGGATGCCCAGGATGCCGCCGGCGCGATGCACGTCCTCGACGTGGTAATCCGGCGTGGCCGGAGCGACCTTGCACAGGCAAGGGACGCGGCGCGAAATCCGGTCGATATCGGCCATGGTGAAGGCCACACCGGCCTCCTGGGCGGCGGCCAGCAGGTGCAGCACCGTGTTGGTGGACCCGCCCATGGCCACATCCAGCGTCATGGCGTTGCTGAAAGCCTCGAACGTGGCAATGTTGCGCGGCAGGACGGAAGCATCGTCCTGCTCGTACCAGCGCTTGCACAATTGCACGATCAGGGTGCCCGCCAGTTCGAACAGCCCCTTGCGCCGGGCATGCGTGGCCACCACGGTGCCGTTGCCCGGCAGCGCCAGACCCAGGGCCTCGGTCAGACAGTTCATGGAATTGGCCGTGAACATGCCGGAACAGGAGCCGCAGGTCGGGCAGGCGCTGCGCTCGACTGTCTCGGCCTGCTCGTCGGTGATGTCGGGGTCGGCGGCCTCGATCATGGCATCGACCAGATCGAGTTTGCGCACCACGGTCTTGCCATCCTTGGCGATGACCTTGCCGGCCTCCATCGGCCCGCCGGACACGAACACGGTGGGGATGTTCAGCCGCATGGCCGCCATCAGCATGCCCGGGGTGATCTTGTCGCAGTTGGAGATGCAGACCATGGCATCGGCGCAGTGCGCGTTGACCATGTATTCGACCGAATCGGCGATCAGTTCCCGCGAAGGCAGCGAATACAGCATCCCGTCGTGCCCCATGGCAATGCCATCATCCACCGCGATGGTGTTGAATTCCTTGGCCACGCCTCCCGCCGCCTCGATCTGGCGCGCGACCAGCTGGCCCATATCCTTGAGATGCACATGGCCCGGCACGAACTGGGTGAACGAATTCACCACGGCGATGATGGGCTTGCTGAAATCCCCGTCCTTCATGCCGGTGGCGCGCCAGAGGGCGCGCGCGCCGGCCATGTTGCGGCCGTGGGTCGAGGTGCGGGAACGATAGTGCGGCATAGCGGCTGTCCTGGAAACAGAAGGGGCAAAAACGCTTATGATAAATGAAGCCCTACAGAAGGAGACCCCGTGACGCCCGCAACCCCGAACGAACCCGTTTCCCCCCTGCGACAAGATATCCGGCTGCTGGGCAGGACACTGGGCGAGGTCATCCGGGACTGTGAGGGCCGCGAGGTCTTCGATGTCATCGAGAAACTGCGCCGCGCCGCCGTCAAACTGCGCCGCGAGGGCCAGGATCGCAATGGCCGCATCCTCGAGCGCCTGATCCGCCGTCTGGCCGACGGCGAGGCCAACTCCGTGGCGCGCGCTTTCAGCTATTTTCTGCACCTGTCGAACATCGCCGAGGACCGCGACCAGACACGCCGCCAGCGACAGCAATGGCAGACCGAGGGTCCCGCCGTCCCGGGCAGCCTGCGGCATGCAGTCGATCTGTTGCAGGCGACCGGTCTGTCCGGCGCCCGCATCCGCCAGCAACTGGCCTCGGCCTGCATCGTGCCCGTGCTGACCGCCCATCCCACGGAAGTCCAGCGCAAGAGCACACTGGATCTGCATCAGTCCATCGCCCGGGATCTGCGCCAGCTGGATGTACCCCACGCGCCCCTGGAAGCCGCCCGGCTGCAGGAACACCTGACCGGACTGATTGCCGCGCTGTGGCAGACCCGCATGCTGCGCCAGAGCAAGCTGACCGTGCTCGACGAGATCGACAACGCGCTGTCCTACTACACCAGCACCTTCTTCAGCACCCTGCCCCAGCTCCATCTGGACATGGGCGCGCTGCTGCGCAAGCCCGCACGTACCGTGTTCGACGTGGACAACACCCCGCTGCCGCCATTCGTTCACATGGGCAGCTGGATCGGCGGCGACCGCGACGGCAATCCGAACGTGGACGCCGGCACATTGGAGCAGGCGCTGCTGCGCCAGTGCACGCACGTCCTTCGCTACTACCTGACCGAGGTCCACGAGCTGGGCGCCGAACTGTCGGTCTCGCAGTCCCTGATGCACGTCACCCCGGCCCTGGCCGAACTGGCCAACGCCAGCCAGGACCCGTCCCCCCACCGCCAGGACGAGCCCTATCGCCGCGCCTGCATCCACATCTATGCCCGGCTGGCCGCCACCGCTCTGGCCCTGACCGGCCGGCGGCTGGCCCGGCGCAGCACTTACGACGCCCCGGCCTACGGCATGGCGGCGGAACTGGCGCAAGACCTGGACATCGTGGCCGAATCGCTGGATCAGCACCATGGCACGCTGGTCGCACGGCTGCGCCTGACGCACCTGCGCCAGGCGGTCGGCATTTTTGGCCTGCACCTGGCCACGGTGGACCTGCGGCAAAGCTCCGACGTGCACGAACGCGTGCTCGACGAACTGATGCGCCACGCGCGTGTGACGCTGGATGGCAAGTCCGTGCGCTACGCCCGGCTGTCCGAAGCCGACCGCGTCCGCGTGCTGCGCCAGGAATTGCACGAGGCGCGCCCCCTGGTGTCGCCCTGGATCGAGTATTCGGCCGAGACCACCAAAGAGTTGGCCATCCTGCGCATGGCCGCCGACTGCCGCCGCCGATTCGGCCACGCCGCCCTGCGGCAGAGCATCGTGTCCCATACCGAGACCCTCAGCGACCTGCTCGAGGTCCTGGTCCTGCAACAGGAAACCGGCCTGATCGCCCCCTCCACGACGAACACACCGGCCCCTGACAGCGGGCTGATGGTGGTGCCGCTGTTCGAGACCATCCCCGACCTGGAGCGCGGGCCGGACATCATGGACGCCTGGCTGTCGTTGCCCGAGGTCGCCTCGCGCGTGCGGCACGCGCAGCAGGGCATCCAGGAGGTCATGCTGGGCTATTCCGACAGCAACAAGGACGGCGGCTACCTGACCTCGAACTGGTCGCTCTACCAGGCCGAGCGGCGGCTGGTCGAGGTGTTCGGCAAACACCGCATCCGCCTGCGCCTGTTCCACGGCCGCGGCGGCTCGGTCGGCCGCGGCGGCGGTCCCAGCTACCAGTCCATCCTGTCGCAGCCTCCGGGCACGGTGAACCATCAGATCCGCCTGACCGAGCAGGGCGAGATCATCCAGGGGCGCTACAAGGATGCCGAGGTCGGGCGCTCACACCTGGAACTGTTCGTCGCCGCCACCCTGGAGGCCAGCCTGGCCTCCGGCTCGCCGGCCACCCGGGCCGAGGACGAATACGCCGCCCGCTACGGCAACGCCATGGCCTGGATGTCGGAAACCGCCCGGCACGCTTATCGCGACCTGGTCTACGGGACAGAGGGCTTCACGGATTATTTCTTTGCCTCGACGCCCATCCGCGAGATCGCCGGCCTGAACATCGGTTCGCGTCCCTCCTCGCGCAAGGCCCTGCAGCGCATCGAGGACTTGCGCGCCATTCCCTGGTCGTTTTCCTGGGCGCAGTGCCGTCTGCCCCTGCCCGGCTGGTACGGGATGGGCACGGCGCTCTCGCGCTACCTGTCCGAAGGCGGCCCCGACCGGGCCCTGTCACGCGAGGCACGCCTGGAGCATCTGCAGACCATGGCGCGGGACTGGCCGTTCTTTCGCACCTTGCTGTCCAACATGGAACAGGTGCTGGCCAAGACCGATCTCGCCATTGGCCGCGCCTACGCGGAACTGGTCGCCGACAAACCGCTGCGCAAGCGGATCTTCGAGCGCATCGCCACCGAATACCAGGCCACACGGGATGTCTTTCGCGTCGTCACCGGCCACGATCTGCTGGCGCACGACGCGCCTCTGCGCGATGCCCTGGCCGAGCGCTTCGCCTATATCGATCCGTTGAATCACCTGCAGGTGGAACTGCTGCGCCGCGTGCGCTCCGGCCAGCCGTCCACGCGCCGCGCCGACGAACAGGAATCGCGCGATCAGCGAGCGATCCACATGACCATCAACGGCATCGCCGCCGGCCTGAGAAACTCGGGATGAGGCAGGACACAAAATGGTCCCTGCGGACCATTTTGTGCCTGCCGAATCGAAGCGGCATGCAGGCCGCGACGTGGGGAGGGGATGCCCCAACAGCCGGGGATCTTGTGCCTGCCGAATCGAAGCGGCATGCAGGCCGCGACGTGGGGGGAGGGCCTCAGCGCCGTCTGGAATACGCGAGCAGCACGATGCCGCTCAGCACCACGGCGCCGCCCAACAGCTGCAAGCCGCTGAAGACCTGATCCAGCATCAGCCAACCGAACAGCAGGCTTGCCACGGGTTCGATGTTCATCACGGGCGCATTGCGCGCCATGTCCAGACGCGGCACGAAGACAAACAGGCCCGTGAATGCCGTCGCGTACAGAACCGACAGCGCAGCCAGAGCGACCCAGCCCTGGCTGCCGGCGGGCATATCCATGCCGCCGGAGACTACACCTGCCGCCCCGGCCACCAGCATCCCGCAGAACACGATCAAAATGGTGTAGAGGCTGCGCACAGCGCCGGGCAAAGCCGACAGACGATGCTCCGTGATCCACAACCCGCAGGAAAACACGCAGGCGGCCATGAAGGCAAAGCCGATCCCCGCCTTCCAGTCCGTCGGCATGGACGCCGAGGCCGATAACCAGGCGGGCAGATCCAGCACCAGAATCAGCCCGCACAGGATCAGCCCCATCAGCAGGCAAGCGCGACGCGTGGGCGGCAGGCCGCCGAGCGCCCATGTCAGAAGCGCCAACAGAATCGGAAACGTGTTCCCGATCAGCAGCGCCAGCGCGACCGGAATCCGGGCCACGGCCGAGTACAGACACAGGCTCTGCAAGGCAATCAACAAACCAAGCACAATCTGCCATTTGAGCACGCCGGGCGACAGACGCAGACGCGGCTGGCGCCACAGCACAAAGCCAGCCAGCGCCAGCAAAGTCAGTCCCGAACGACAGACGATGGCCAGCAGCAGCCCCGCCTGATCGTCAAAGGCGAGGCGGGCCGCCACATGGTTGGCCGCGAACAGCGATCCCACGCAAAGCAGGATCGCCACAGCAGTCCGACGCGGCAAGACAACGGTAGACATCATGCGGGCAGCCCGAGATCAGGACAACAGGAGGCCGGGCAGCCACAGAGAAAAGATCGGCACATAAGTGACCAACGCCAGGGCGACCAGAAGAGCGCCATAGAAAGGCCAGATCGTGCGCATGACCGTCCCCACCGAAACCTGCCCGATGGCGCAGCCGATGAACTGTGTGGTTCCCACTGGCGGCGTGTTCAGCCCCAGGGCGCAATTCAACAGCATCACAATCCCGAACTGAACCGGCCCCATGCCATACTGCATGCAGATGGGCAGAAAGATCGGCGTACAGATCAGGATCGTCGCGGCCATGTCGAGGAATGTGCCAAGCACAAACAGCGCGACATTGACCATCAGGAAGATGGCCCAGGGGTTATCCGAGACAGACGCCATCAGCGCGCCCGTCTTTTCCGCTACGCCATAGAAGCCGATCAGATAGCCGAAAGTCGCGGAAATTCCGATCAGCAGCAGCACGACACCGGTCGTCTTGACGGCCTTGGCCGCCGCGGCGACGAACTGCTGCCACTTGAGGGAACGATAGACCAGCGCCGTCAGCAGCAATGCATACAAGGCCGCCACGGCCGCCGATTCAGTCGCCGTAAATACGCCACTCAGGATCCCTGCGATGATCAGCACGACCACCAATATGCCGGGCACGGCCGCCACCAGGGAACGCAGCACGATCGACCAGCCCGGGAAGGTGCCGGCAGGATAGCCGCGCTTGCGCGCCACCAGATAGGCGGCGACAAGGTTGCACAACGTCAGCAGGATGGCCGGCACGACCCCGGCGGCAATCAGCGCGGCAATAGAGACCTTGCCGCCCGCCGCCAGCGTGTAGATGATGATGTTGTGGCTGGTCGGCATCAGGGCGCCGACCAGCGCGGCATGCGTGGTCACATTGACGGCATAGTCCGCATGATAGCCCTCGCGCTTCATCATCGGGATCATGACCGAACCCATGGCCGACACATCGGCCACCGGCGAGCCCGACACCCCGCCGAACAGCGTGCAGGCAAGCACATTGGACATGCCCAGACCGCCACGCACATGCCCTACCAATGCCTTGGCAAAGGCAACGATGCGGTCCGCGACACCGCCATACAGCATCAATTCCCCCGTAAAGATGAAAAACGGGATGGCCAGGAATGAAAAGACATTCATCCCCGAGGTCATCTGCTGGAACGCCACCGCAATGGGCAGGTCCTCGTAGACGATCGCGGTGATGGACGCCAGTCCAATGGAAAAGGCGACCGGCACACCGATCACCAGAAAGGCCGCGAAGGCCAGGGAAAGAATGGTCAACGCCATGAGGGTTCCACCTTCTTATTGCGTAGAACAGCGATGATATGTTCGGCGGAGAACAGAATGATCAGCACGCCCGCGATGGTGGCCGGCACATATTTCCAGCCTTCGGACAGTCCCAGATTGGGAATCTTGTACGTATGCACGGACTCGGCCAGCACCGCGCAATTCCAGGCCATGAGCAGGCCGAAGATCAGCACCAGCGCATGCACCAGCAGCAGCAAGGGACGGCGATGTTCGGCCGGCACCAGCAGCAGCAGTGATTCAAAGCCGATATGTGTGCCGTCACGCACGCCGACCGCCGCGCCCATCATGGTCACATAGAGTACGAGCAACAGGGACAGGCTCTCGGCCCAGGTCGGCGTGTTATTGAGCACATGGCGCCCGAAAACCTGGAACAGGACGGCCGAAAGCAAGGCGACCATGCCCACCACGCTGAGCAGCATGCACCATCGCGCCAGTTTTGCGCAGGCGCGCGTGTAGCCATCCGACCAGTGGATCCAACCACTGGCCGGGGTGTCGACGCGCCCCATCTTATTTCACCGCCTGGATGCGCTTGACCAGATCCCGCATCTCGTCCGTCGTCACGAAGCGATCGTAGACCGGTTTCATCACGGCCTGGAACGAGGCCTTGTCGGTTTCGACCACTTCAGCTCCGCCTTTCAGTACGATCTGAAGAGAGTTGTTCTCACGCTCGGCCCACAATTTGCGCATGTAGGCCACGGACTCGCGGGCCGCATCCTGAATGATCTTGCGATCGGCCTCGGGCAGCTTGTCCCACTGGCGCTTGGAGAACAGCAGCATCTCGGGCGTCATGGTGTGCTCGGTCTTGGAATAGTATTTCGCCACCTCATAGTGATGCCCGCTCTCATAGCTGGGGTAGTTGTTCTCCGCCGCGTCGATCAGGCCCGTCTTCAGCGAGGTATACACCTCGCCCAGCGGCATGGGCGTCGCATTGGCGCCAATCGCCTCGATCATGGCCACCGACAGATCGGATTGCTGCACCCGGATCTTCATGCCTTTGGCGTCGCTCACATTGCGGATCGGCTTGTCCCGGGAATACATCGATCGGGCACCACTGTCATACCAGGCCAGGCCGACAAACCCGGCCTGCTCGCACGAGCGCAGCATCTGATCGCCAATGTCGCTGTCGAGCACTTTATGCAGATGCTCTGTGGAGGTGAAAAGAAATGGGAGCGAAGGCACACGGGTGACCTCACAGATGTTGTGCATGGCCGCGCTACTGACGCGGGCCATGGTCAAGGCGCCCAGTTTGACCTGTTCGATCGAGTCGTTTTCGCTGCCCAGCGCACCACCGGAAAACACCTTGACGGTGATGCGCCCGCCGCTGCGCTCCTGGATCAGCTCGCCCATTTTCTTGACGGCAAGCACCGTCGGGTAGTCGTCCGGATGAATGTCAGCCGAGCGCAGCTCCAGCGCCTGAGCCGTCCCCGCGGACAGCAGGATGCCGGCGATACCGGCAAGCACAGCACGTTTCAGATTCAAATAAGACATGTCTGCCTCTCTATTTCCAAGATGGATTTGAGTGTTGAAACTGCTTAACGAACCACAGGTACTGCAAAACGGCTAAAAAAAGCGACCCACGATGCGGGCCGCTGGAATGCGTCAGCGCGCGTAGGCCGGTTCCTCGACCCCGCAGACCCCGGGTCTTAACGCAAACACCGCCCCATCCAATCCATGCGGGGCCGCATTTGGCATGCGGATCGAGGTGACGAACAAGGTATCCAGCCCCGCCCCGCCGAACGCGCACATGGCCGGCTTGGCGACCGGCACGCGCAAACTTCGATCGAGCCGCCCTTCCGGGGTATAGCGATGCACCATGCCCGCATCGTTCCCGCAGATCCAGTAGCATCCTTCGGCATCGATCGCGGCGCCATCGGGCCGGCCGCCCGCCAACGCCTCGATGAACAGGCGACGGTCGCCCGGCAGCCCCGCCTCAATGTCATAGTCGCAGGCCCAGACACACTGACGCAACGGGTGGGAATCAGACAGATACATCGTGCGGCCATCCGGACTGAACGACATGCCGTTGGGGACAATCAGATCCTCGCCCATCAGGTCCAGGCGCAGGCTGTCGCCACGCCCCGTCATGCGGTAGAGCGCGCCGACCGACGCGCCCTGTGACATATCCATCAGCATGGTCCCCACCCAGAACCGGCCCTGGCGGTCGCAGCGCCCGTCATTGAAACGCATGCCGGATCGCGCATGCGCGACATCGACCCACCGGTCTGTGGTCAGCACCTGATCGGCATCAAGGCTCAGGCGGTAGATGCCATCCTCCATGGCGCCGATCCACCCGCCTTCCTGCAAACGCGCGATACAGCCGATCTGCTGATCGGTGCGCCAACTGGTGTGCTGCTGATCACGCAGCCGCCAGCGGTGCAAGACACCAGCCGGAATATCGACCCAATACAGGGCCTGTTCACCCGGATGCCAGACCGGACTTTCACCAGTCTGATTGCGCAGATGCAGAACCAGTTCGGCCTCGCTGGCAGAACGCGTGGCGCGCCGCACGGGCGGCGTCTTTTCGAAGGGACCGGCGGCGGTGAACGCGCCGCCTTGATAGACCATGTCCGGATCGTCTGCCGGCAATGCCGGCTGGCCCTCGACCGAGTCGCGGAATGGCTCGGAACTGTCCTTGGGCGCATAGCCCAGGATGGCCGCGCCCGCATTGTCCCACCAGCCATCGCGATTATCCGAGGCGCCATACACCACCGTGTGCCCCACATCCGGGGTAAACAGGCCGCGCCGCACCAGATCGGTCAGGTCATCGTAACTGAGCCACGTGAACATCATCCGGCGATTGCGGGGCGCAGGAAAAGATGATCCGATCCGGATGCTGACCGTCTCGATTCCGTAGCGATCCTGATAAAAGGACGCCAGGTCCTCGCCAAAAGACTTGGACAGACCGTAATAACCATCAGGACGGCGGGGCGAGCGGTTATCCAGGCGCACACCCTGCCGGTGAAAGCCGATGACGTGGTTGGAGCTGGCAAACACCACGCGCCGCACCCCTTGCCGACGCATGGCCTCATAGAGGTGATACGTGCCGCGAATATTGGCCTCGATGATTTCCTCAAAAGGCCGCTCCACCGAAATCCCCCCCAGGTGCACGACCGCATCCACATCCTCCAGGAGCGCATCGACCGCATCCTTGTCGGAGAGGTCACAGCGGATGACTTCCTCATGCGGCCCGTCGGACGGGGCTGTCTCGGCGATGTCCGAGAGCCGCAGAATCTGCGCATAAGGCCGCAATGTCTCGCGCAGGACCTTGCCCAGGCCGCCAGCAGCCCCGGTCAAGAGGATGCGGTGGCAGGATTGCGCCTTGGGGGAATCGTCAGGCATGTCGGCCTTCCTTTGATCAGATCGCCTCGATCAGCTTGCGCAACGCGGCTTCTTCCTGGGCATCCAGATCCACCAGTGGCGCGCGCACCGGCCCGGACGGACGGCCGATGATGCGCGTGCCCGCCTTGACGATGCTGACGGCATAGCCGGCCTTGCGGTTGCGGATTTCCAGCATCGGCAGGAAGAACGTATCCAGCAGGTGGCCGACGGTCGCGTCGTCTCCGGTCTTGACGGCCTCGTAGAACCTCGTGGCCATTTCGGGCACGAAGTTGAAGACGGCCGACGAATACACCGGCACCCCCATCGCCCGGTACGCCTGGGCGAAGACCTCGGCGGTGGGCAGGCCGCCCAGATAGGCAAAACGGTCGCCCAGGCGGCGGCGCACCCGCACCATGTGCTCGACGTTGCCCACGCCGTCCTTGAACCCGATCAGATTCGGACATTGCTCGGCCAGTTGCTCCAGCAACGGAGCCGACAGGTGGCATTGACCGCGGTTATAGAGCAGCACACCGATATCCACCGAATCGCAGACCTCGCGCACATGCCGGGCGATGCCCTCTTCGGGCGCCTCGGTCAGATAGTGCGGCATCAGCAGGATGCCGGCAGCGCCCTTGCTCTGGGCTTCGCGGGCGAAGGCGATCGCCGTGCGCGTCGGACCGCCCGCCCCCGCCAGAATCGGCGTGTGCCCCTGGCAGGTGCGCACGGCCGTATCCACCACGCGGGAAAACTCCTCCAGCGTCAGGGAAAAATATTCCCCTGTGCCGCCAGCCGCGAACAGGGCGCGGGCGCCAAAAGGCATCAGCCATTCCAGGCGAGCCTGGTAACCCTTGGGATCAAAGTCCCCCTGGGCATCGAAATCCGTGACGGGAAACGACAGGAGTCCATCCCTCAGGATTTCCTTCAATTCCTGGCAAGTCGTCATATGCGTGGTGTCCTCTGATCTGAGAAGGTGGGCGTCACACCGCCTTATGTTTAAGTTATACGTTATCATATGACATAGCGCATGACTCAACAACAAAAATTCGCCCGGCCTAGCGTATACCCTGATACAGAGGGAAAATAGAGGATGATTTCAGCAGGAACTTGCGAAATCCCCAGGATTTTCTTTCTTATACGACGACATATGTATCGATCGTCCCGCCGCCTGGACGAGCAGCCCGGCCGTCTGGACAGGCATGGGCCGGTGGCATGACGCAAGCAGCGCCGGCATCCCCTGCCGCCGCGCCCGCAGACGCCTCGTCAGGCTTCTTGCTCAGCGGCTTCCTGGGCGCGACGCAGCCGTTCCCGGCTATTGGTGAGGTGCGTGCGCATCGCGGCGCGCGCCGCATCCGGGTCCTTGCGCACGATGGCCTGGTAGATATTCTCGTGCTCGACATGAACACGATTCAGGTAGGCGGTCCGGTCGTCTTCCGCCAGGGCCGCCGAGTCGATCCGCGTCCGCGGGATGATGGCCTTGCCCAACTGCTTGAGAATGTCGTGAAAGTAGCGGTTGCCGGTCGCCGCCGCCACCGCCAGATGGAAGGCCACGTCGGAGACCACCGCATTGCCGGTTTTTTTGCGGATATGGACGGCGAACTCGTCCAGAATGCCGCGCAGAAGCTCGATCTGCGCATCCGTGCGCCGCAAGGCGGCCAGCCCCGCCGCCTCGGTCTCGAGACTGATCCGCAATTCCAGGATCGCCAGGACATCCAGCATGGTCAGGATGTTTTCCGTGCGGATGCGCAATTGCTGTTCGTTGCGGGGTTCGAGCAAAAACGTCCCGATGCCATGCCGGGTCTCGACCAGACCCGCCGCCTGCAGGCGCGAGATCGCCTCGCGGATGACGGTACGGCTGACTCCGAAGGATTCCATCAGCGCGGACTCTGTCGGCAGTTTTTCGCCGACGTGGAATTCTCCGTGACGGATGCGTTCGGACAATGCAGCGACGACATTCTGAGTGAGATTGCGCGAACGACGAACGGGGACGGAGGCCATAGAGGGAGCCTATGAATTCGGACGGTTCATGATACTGCATTCCGCGAGAGATAACTTATATGACGACATCTTGTGAATCTTGCATTCAAATTAAAATTTAATGAATCACCACATAGGGCAACAGTTTAACGCTTGTTCTGCAAACAGGATTGTCAGCATAAATCCCTAGTTGTATGATGAGGTGACAACAAGGAGACTCCAGGTGCCAGCCACTCATCCTACGGTTCAGATCCCTCGCATGATCCGCATGCGCGCAGGGGACAATGTCGCCATCATCGCCAATGACCGGGGGCTGCCTGCCGGCGCCCGCATTGCCGATGGCCCGACCCTGCTTGAGAACATCCCCCAGGGCCACAAAGTCGCCCTGAGCGACATCCCCGAAGGAGGCTCCATCGTGCGCTATGGCGTGATCATCGGTCACGCCACCCGGGCCCTGCCCGCAGGCAGCTGGGTCTACGAGGCCGTGATGCGCATGCCGCCCGCCCCGGCGCTTGACGACCTGCCCATCTGCACCGCCCCGGCGCCCGAGCTGGCGCCCCTGACCGGCTATACCTTTCAGGGATACCGCAACGCGGACGGCTCGGTGGGCACCCGCAACATCCTGGCCATCGCCATGACCGTGCAATGCGTGGCCGGCGTGACGGAATTCGCCCTGGAACGCATCCGCCGGGAACTGCTGCCCCGCTATCCGAACGTGGATGGCGTCGTGGCGCTGCGCCACGGTTACGGCTGCGGGGTGGCCATTGACGCGCCCGGCGCGTCGATCCCGGTCAAAACATTGCGGCACATTGCGCAGAATCCAAATTTCGGCGGTGAACTCATGCTGGTCAGCCTGGGCTGCGAAAAGCTGCAACCCGAGCGCATGATGCCCGAACGCTTCAAGGATCGCGGCGAAACGCACCCGGATCTGGTGCGGCTGCAGGACGAACAGCATGTCGGCTTCGGCAGCATGATCGATGACATTCTGGCAATGGCCGAGACCCATCTGGAACGCCTCAATCACCGCCGCCGCGAAACCTGTCCGGCCGCCGATCTGGTGGTCGGCGTGCAGTGCGGCGGCAGCGACGCTTTTTCAGGCGCCACGGCCAACCCCGCCGTGGGTCATGCCACCGACCTGCTGGTGCGCGCGGGCGCCACCGTGATGTTCTCCGAGGTCACCGAGGTGCGCGACGGCATCGACCAATTGACCTCGCGCGCCGCCTCGCCTGAAGTCGCCCAGGCGCTGATCGAGCAGATGGCCTGGTACGACGATTATTTGCAGCGCGGCCGGGCGGACCGCAGCGCCAACACGACGCCGGGAAACAAGCGCGGCGGCCTGTCGAACATCGTCGAAAAGGCGATGGGGTCCATCATCAAATCCGGCAGCACCCCGATCCGCGGCGTCGTCCCGCCGGGCGAACGGGCGCAGGACAAAGGCCTGCTGTACGCCGCCACGCCGGCCAGCGACTTCATCTGCGGCACCCTGCAACTGGCGGCCGGCATGAATGTGCATATTTTCACCACCGGCCGGGGCACCCCCTACGGCCTGGCCGAGGCCCCTGTGATCAAGGTCGCGACACGCTCCGATCTGGCGCGCCGCTGGCATGATCTGATGGACATCGATGCCGGCCGGATCGCCAGCGGCGAGGCCAGCATCGAGGAGGTCGGCCAGGCGCTGTTCGAACGCATTCTGGAGGTCGCCAGCGGCCGCAAGACCTGGGCAGAGCACTGGGGCGTGACCAACGATCTGGTCCTGTTCAATCCAGGCCCGGTGACCTGAACCGCCCCGGCCTGGGCCGCGCTCAGAAGCGCGGCGCCTTGCCACTCCAGCCAGGCCGGTACTTGCGCATCTGCGCCGCATCGTCCCGCGACCGGATCCCGCAGGACAGGTACTGCTCGTGCAGCCGGGCCAGCGCCGCCTGATCGATCTCCAGTCCCAGCCCCGGTTCATGGCCGAGCACGACGGCGCCGTCCCGGAACCGCAGATGCCCCCCGGCCACGACCTCCTCATCGGGATCCAGCCAGGGATAGTGCGTATCGCAGGCGTAGCTCAGGGTCGGCACACTGCCCGCCACATGCGCCATGGCCATCAGGCTGATGCCCAGATGCGAATTGGAATGCATGGACAGTCCCATGCCGAATACTTCGCACATGCGCGCCAGCAGCTGCGTGTCCCGCAATCCGCCCCAGTAGTGGTGATCCGACAGGATGATCTGACAGCCGTTGACGGCGACATTCTCGCGAAACTGCGCCATGTCCGTCACCACCATATTGGTGGCCAGAGGCAGGCCGGTCGCCTGATGCAGCGCAGCCATGTCCGACAGCGTGGGGCACGGATCCTCATAGTATTCAAGCAGACCGTCCAGCCGCTTGCCCATTTCGATCGCCGTGGCCAGCGACCAGTTGCCATTGGGGTCGATGCGCAGCGGCATGCCCGGGAACCGGGCGGCCAGCGCCTGAACGCAGGCCACCTCCTGCTCGGGCTCCAGCACCCCGCCCTTGAACTTGATGCTCTGAAACCCGTATTGATCGATCATGGTCTCGGCCTGCGCCACCAGCTGCCCGGGCGTCAGAGCCTCGCCCCAGGCGTCGTCGGGATAGACGGGATCGATATGGCGGGCGTACTTGAAAAACAGATAGGCGCTGAAAGGCACCGCGTCACGCGCGCGACCGCCCAGCAGATCGACCAGCGGCGCGCCCAGATGACGCGCCTGCATGTCCAGCAAGGCGACCTCCAGTGCGGAATACAGTTTCTGGACATTCTTGGCCGGGTCCGTCCCCGGGGCAAGCCGGTAGGCCGTATTGGCGCTGACCTGCGTCCGGGTGACGACATCCTGGACGCGCCGGCGCAGGCCATTCAGGTCGAAGGGGTCCAGACCGATCAGGCTCGGCTGCAAGGCCTGCAACAGCTCAATGATGGGGGCGTCGCCATAGGTTTCCCCCAGGCCGATCCGGCCCGTGTCGCTTTCCAGTTCGATGATGGTGCGCAGCGCATAGGGCTCATGGATGCCGGCCGCATTCAGCAGCGGAGGGTCCTTGAATGCGATGGGGGTGATCTTGACGGTCTTGAGTTTCATGAGAAGCCTTGCAGAAGGGGTATTCTGTTGTCATACAACAAGATCACTGTAGTGATTCGAGAATATTCTCATCTACTAGGGAATATACCTAATCCCATCGGCGAATAAGTTTTTTCTCTTATAAATCATGATGTTACAATCTGATTTATATGGATTTCAACCCGAAGATCCCCATCGTCAGCACAAAAATCTTGCTTCGATGAATCATGTACTTATATGATGACTTACAAGCGGTCAAGCAGAAAGGCCTGGATGCCTCCACGTCCAATCCTCACGCGCGCCCCATCAGAGACACACATGAACGCCATTGAACCCTCTCAGGAGCAGGCACAGCCCGATACGCCATCGGACGCCCCGACACCGTCGATCCTCCCGCATGCCGGCGCGGCATGGACCCCCGCGCATCGGGATGCCATCCGGAACGCCGAGGTTTCGCTCATCCGCCTGCCCCTGACCGTCCCCATCAGCGACGCCAAGGTATTGACCGGCCGGCAAAAACCGCTGACAGAGGTCATGCTGGTCTTTGTCCGGCTGCAGACGCAGACCGGACACGAGGGCCTTGGATTCGCCTACACCCTGCGCACGGGCGGCGCCGCGCTGTATGAGCTGGCCCGGGAAATCGCCCCGCTGCTGATCGGCGAGGAGGCCGATGACATCGCGGGACTCTGGGACAAGCTGTCCTGGGCGCTGGCCTCGATCGGACAAAGCGGGCTGGTCATGCACGCAATCGCCCCGTTCGACATCGCCCTCTGGGACATCCGCGCCCGGCGAGCCGGACTGCCGCTCTCCAGACTGCTGGGTGCGCGCCGCGATTCCATCCGCGTCTACAACACCTCGGGGGGCTATCTGTCGACACCGCTGGACCAGGTGCTGGACAACATCGATGCCTCATTGGCATTCGGCATCGGCGGCATCAAGATCAAGGTGGGCCAGCCCGATCTGGACCAGGATCTGAAACGGCTGCACGCGGTCAAGAAAAAACTGGGCGACGCCGTTCCCCTCATGGTGGATGTCAATCAGCAATGGGATCTGGCCGCAGCGCGCCGGGCGGGCGAACGCATGGCGCCGCTGGACCTGACCTGGATCGAAGAGCCGCTGAATACCTATGACTACGCCGGCTACGCCGAACTGTCCACCATGACCGAGGCGCCCCTCTCGACCGGAGAGATGCTCGCCAGCCAGCGCGAGCACGAAATCCTGCTGGACCGCTGCCCGATCCGCATCCTGCAGCCCGATGCACCCCGCATCGGCGGCATCACCCCTTTTCTCAAGGTGATGGATCGCGCCGCGCGGCAGCACATCGGCCTGGCACCGCACTTCGTCATGGAAATCCACGTCCATCTGGCGGCCGCCTACCCCGAGGAACCCTGGATCGAGCACTTCGACTGGCTCAGCCCGCTGTTCAACGAAGCCTCCCGGATCGAGCATGGCCGGATCACCGTCCCCGACCTGCCGGGCCTGGGCCTGAGCCTGAGCGAACAGGCGCGCCGCTGGACCCAGGCCCGGGCGCACTGCCCCTGAAACATCGCCCGCCCCCGCACGGCCCGCCCCTGGGACGCACAGGGTCCCCGAGGCGGCCGCGGGACCACCGCCTTTCCCCGGATGACACCCCGATAAACCACAGAGGAGCACGACACCATGAAGCCATCCTTCCGCACCTTGACCGCCACCTCACTGGTGGTCGCCCTGACCACCCTCATGCCGCTGGCCGCCCGGGCCGCCGATGCCTGGCCCAACAAACCCATCCAGGTCGTCGTGCCCGCCGGCGCCGGAGGCGATACCGATTTCAACGCCCGGACCATGGCCCGCTATTTCGAAAAGCTGACCGGCACCACCATGATCGTCACCAACATCAACGGCGGCAGCGGCACAATGGGCATGAACAAGGTGGAAAACGCGGCGCCCGACGGCAATACGCTGATGTTCGGTCATATCGGCATGCTGATCGTCAACGAGGTCTCAGGTCTCACCAAACACAAGTTCGACGACAAGCTGACGATCGCCTGCATTCCCGCCGTCGACAAGAGCGTCGTCCTGGTCGCCAGCAAGGACTCCGGCCTGAAATCCGTCAGTGACGTCATCGCGAAAGCCAAGGAGGGCCCTGGCGCCGTCATCTACGGCACGGAATTCGGCGGCTTCTCGCACCTGCAGGGACTGATATTTCAGAAGGTCGCCGGGATCCAGATGAAGTTCGTCGATGTGGGGTCTGTATCGGACAAAATTCCAGCGCTGTTGAGCGGTCGCATCTCGCTGGCCTCGATCTCCTACGGCGCGGTGCAGGACTACCAGAAGACCGGCGACATGGCGATGGTGGCCCAGTACAGCAGCACACCCAACCCTCTGCTCGGCGACATCAAGACTTTCGATGAACAGGGCAGCAAGCTGGACATGACCAAGCCGTACGTGATTGCCTTTCCCAAGGGCACGAGCCCCGAGATCGTCAAGAAAATGTCCGACATCATGGAAAAAATCTCCCAGGATCCGGGCTATGCCAAGGCCTTGAAAGACGGGTTCAAACAACCGGTCACGTTCTACCCGACCGAGCAGGCCGTGCAGAAACTCAACGCCATCCGCGACGACCTGATGCAGTACAAGGATCTCCTGAAGAAGCGCTGAGCCGGTTGAGCATCACGGGGGGCCGGCCGCGGCCGGCCCCATCCATTCAAGCATTTTTGGACCTCCTGCCATGGACAGAATCAAGAAACGCGAACTGGTCGTCGGCTTCATCATGCTGGCATCCGGTCTGGGATACATGCTGTTGTCCAGTCAGATAGAGCACATCCAGAACCAGTATGGTTTTGTGGACGCCAGTTTCATTCCCTATGTGCTGAGCACGCTGATGATCCTGCTGGGCATCCTGCAACTGCTGGCGGTACGCAAGCTCGACACCCGAGAAGCGATCGAGTCCGCCGAGTCCGCCGAGACCCGGACCGACTACTTGACGGTCTTCAAGACCATCGGCCTGATCGTCGCCTACATCGCCCTGCTGGAACCGGTCGGTTTTCTCCTGATGACCATCGCCTATCTGGTGATCCAGTTCATCGTCCTGACCCCATCGGACAAAAAGCCCGGCATCCCCGGGTACGTGCTGATCGCCGTCCTCACGACCGTGGTCATTTACGCATTGTTCCGCTACGCCTTCGACATGGTTCTGCCGGTCGGCGTGCTCGGACTCTAGGAGAGACGCTCATGTTATCCCTGTTAGAACAAGGCATCGAAGCTGTCTTCACATTCCAGGTGTTCGGCCTGGTGCTGTTCGGCACCATCGTCGGCATCATTTTCGGCGCCATTCCGGGCCTGACTTCGACCATGGCGGTCGCCCTCTTCCTGCCGATCACCTATACCCTGGCTCCGGGCGCCGGCATCTCGCTGCTGGTCGCGCTGTTCGTCGGCGGCACGTCGGGGGGGCTGATTTCAGCCATTCTGCTCAAGATCCCGGGGACCCCCTCATCAATCGCAACGACCTTCGACGGCGGCCCCATGATGGCCAAGGGAGAGGCGGTCAAGGCGCTGGGCGCGGGGATCGTCTTCTCGTTCATCGGCACGATGCTCAGTATCGCCGCCCTGATCTTCATCGCGCCGACCCTGGCCAAGGTCGCGCTGCGGTTCGGACCGCACGAGTACTTCGCGATCGCCGTGTTTTCCCTGACCCTGATTGCCACCCTGGCCAGCGGCTCGATGATCAAGGGCATTTTCTCCGGCGTGGTGGGCTTCGGCTTTGCCACCGTCGGGATTGCCCCGGTCGATGCCATTCCCCGGTTCACCTTCGACTATGCCGATCTGAACGGCGGCTTCCAGATCCTGACCGTGCTGATCGGCCTGTTCGCCATCTCGGAGATCATCAATGTCGCCGAGACCGTCAAGCACGAGCAGAAGGCGACCATCGGCACGATCAGCATGAAAAACGTCCGCGGATTCGGTTTTTCCATGCAGGAGTTCTTCGGTCAGGGCTGGAACTGCATCCGTTCGGCCATCATCGGCACCGGCATCGGCATCCTGCCCGGCATCGGCGGCGGCACATCGAACATCGTCTCGTACATCGTCGCCAAGAACCGTTCCAAGCATCCAGAAAAATTCGGCACGGGCATTCTGGACGGCGTCGTCGCCTCTGAAACCGCCAACAACGCCTCGATCGGCGGCGCCATGGTGCCGCTGCTGACGCTGGGCATCCCGGGCGACGCCGTCACGGCGGTGATGCTGGGCGGGTTCATGATCCAGGGGATCCAGCCCGGGCCCCTGCTGTTCGTGTCCCAGGGGGCGCTGGTCTATACGATTTTCGTCGCCCTGGTGCTGTCGACCATCATGATGCTGGTCTGCGAGTTCTATGGTCTGCGGATCTTCATCAAGCTGCTCGCCATCCCGAAGCACATCCTGCTGCCGATCATCCTGGTGCTCTGCGTGGTGGGCGCCTTCGGCCTGGACAGCAGCCTGTTCGACGTCTGGACCATCCTGCTGTTCGGCCTCATCGGCTATGGCTTCATCAAGGTCGGCATCAGCCTGCCGCCCTTCATCATCGGCTTCATCCTGGGCCCGATGGCGGAAACCAATCTGCGGCGGGGCTTGCAGCTTTCGGACGGGAGTTTCAGCGGCTTTCTGACCTCTCCCCTCTCGGCGAGCTTCCTGGCGCTCTCGGTCGCATCGATTCTCTGGAGCCTGTATCAGCAATACAGAAAACCGCGTTGACGGCAGGCGGGATGCGACCTGACGGCCGCATTCCGCCGCGCGTGGATCACGACGAGGTCACTTGGCGCATCACATCCGGATGATCCAGCACCGCATCAGACAGGGCCAGACCCAGACCCGGTTCCGTCAGGGGATGGATCTGGCCGTTTTCGATGCGGGGCATGACCGTCACCAGATCCCGGTACCAGGAACTGCAATAGGCGCGGACGGACTCCTGGAAAACGGCATTGGGCAGATTCAGCGACAGATGGATCGCGGCGGCGAAAGTCACCGGCCCCGTGCAATCATGCGGCGCGACCGGACGCTGGAAGGCTTCGGCCAACGTGCCGATCTTTTTGGCCTCGGACAGCCCCCCGCACCAGGACACATCGAGCATGACATAGTCCGTGGCGTCCGCCTGGAGGATATCCAGGAACTGCGAGCGCGTCGCCAGCGTCTCGCTGGCGCAGACCGGAATGCCCGCATGCGCCCGATAAGAGGCCAGCGCCTGCGTATTGAGCATCTTGATCGGGTCTTCCGCCCAGAACGGATTGAACGGCTGCAACGCGCGGGCGATCTTCAGGGCGGCCGGCAGATCCCACATCGAATGCAGTTCGACCATGACCTCCATGGCATCGCCCACCGCGTCCCGGATCTGCCGGAAAGGCGTCAGCGCGCGATCCACATCGCTGGCGTGGATGAAGTGCCCGCCCGACTGAACCGCATAGGGATCGAAGGGCCAGATCTTCATGGCCGTGATGCCCTCGTCCAGCAGGCTGCGCGCCAGTGCGCCCGCATCCCGGCTGAAGGCGATCTGATCGTCGTAAGGCCCCTCGGGATGATCGGACGTCTGGATGTAGCGGCGCGCCCCGGTCTTGTTGTACATGTAGCCGGCGCAGGTGTTGTAGGTGCGGATGGTCGGGCGCGACAGCCCGCCCAGCATCTGGTGAATGGGCTGTCCCGCGGACTGACCGAAGATATCCCATAACGCCACATCCACCGCCGACGCGGCGCGGATCTCCACACCCGAAGACCGGAACCCGTTGTACGGCAACAGCAACAGGTTCGAAATCCGGTCGATCTGGCGCGGATCCTGTCCCAGAATCTGCGGCGCGACGTCGTGATGCAGATAGGCGGCGACCGCGCTCGTCCCCCGGAAGACCTCTCCCAGTCCGATGAGCCCCTCGTCGGTATGCAACCGGACCCACATGATGTTGTCCAGATGAGGCAGCTGCAGAGTTTCGATGGAAGTGATCTTCATGATTCGAGGCGAAAGCTTTCAGGAACCGGCGGGGGACGGGCAACCAGCATGCCCGCTATTTGGAGGCCGCGATCTCCTGATCCCAGCGATGGAAGGCCGCGACCAGCGGACGGGGATCGAGCGGCAGTTCGATCGGATAGTCGGCGATCCACGACGCATATTCGGGTCGGCCGAATTTCTTGATGATGTCCTGGCTTTGCTGCGGCGCCATGGACAGCGGCACATCCTTGACGGCGGGACCGGGATAGAAATAGCCGGCATCGTAGGTGTAGGCCTGCTGCTTGGGCTGCAGCGCAAACTTGATGAATTCCAGCAGCACCGCGACTCTTTCCGGGGAGACGCCCTTGGGAATGGCGAAATAATGCGCGTCGCAGACCCAGTGGAAATCCTTGAACCGTCCGACCTGCGCCTTGGCGGGCACGACGCCCAGCGCGCGGGGATTGATGTCCCAGCCCGTCGTCGTCACCGTCATGGCGCGCGCGCCCGAGCCCAGTTCCCGCATGACCGCCGATGTGCCCGAGGGATAGTATTCAATGTACTGATTCAGTTCCTTCAGGTAGGCCCAGGTCTTGTCCCAGCCCTTGACAGGATCCCGCGGATCGCGATCCCCGAGCAGGTACGGCAGCCCCATCAGAAAGGTCCGGCCGGGGCCGGAATTGGCGGGGCGCGCGTAGATGAATTTCCCCGGATTCTGCTTGGCCCAGGCCAGGAGTTCCTCGGGCGTCTGGGGCACCTCGGACACCATGTCCGGCATGTACTCGAGCAACGGCCCGGACGGATAGTAGGTCACGGTGACCCCCCGGCCCTGCGTCAGCGCCTGCATCCGCCAGGCGGGCGGCTGGTACAGGTTTTGCAGATCGGGCAGCCCATGATCGGGCATCGACATGATGTCGAGCCAGAGATCGGACTGCAATCCCTCGGACATCGCATCGGGGCCGATGATGGCCATGTCGATATCGACACGCTTGGCCCGCTGCTGAGCCTGAATCTTGGTGGGCAGTTGCGGAGCCGGCGCATTGCTGTAGACGAACCGGGACACGAGGCTCGGGTTCTGCGCGGCGAATTCGTCGAAAATCGGCCGCGTCAGGGCCAGATTGCCGGCCGCATCGACGATATTCAGCGCCAGCGGCGCCATCTCGGCCTGTGCCTTGGGGCTATGCGCGCCAAGCACACCGGCGCCGACCAGGGCGCCGGCGCCGGCCAGAAAGCCGCGGCGGGAAAAGTGTTGGGTCATGGCTGTCTCCTCGAGTCATTTCTAATGAAAGTGATTACCGCTGATCAGGCCGCGGACGCCTGTTTCCAGGAATTCAGGATTTGATGCAATGCCTGGCGGTCCTGCCCCGAAAGCGCCGGCAGACCAGGCAGCCGCACCTGGCCGACCGGCAGCCCTTGCAATTGCAGGGCCTCTTTGACGACCGTCACGTTGGCCCCGTCGCGGAACTGGGTCCGCATGTCCTCGAACGGCGCGATCAGGTTCACCAGGTCGCGGGCGCGCGCGTAATCGCCGGCCTCCAGGGCCTGCCAGGTGGCGAGCGACAATTCGGGGGCCACATTGACCAGGCCCGACGTAAAGCCGGCGCCGCCCAGCGCATAGAAAGGCAAGGCCCAGCGCTCGGCCAGCCCGCAGATCCAGGTCGCGTTCAGTCCCTGCGTCGCCCGGATGCAGTCGCCGAAGAGCATCAGATCCTTGGATGCGAATTTCACCCCCGCGATCGCCGGATGCGTCGCCAGACGCACCAGTCCGGCCAGGGGAATGTCGTCCGCGCGCACGTAGGCGACCACGGGCAGGTCGACGGCATCGGCGATGTGCAGGAAATAGTCGATCTGCGCCATCGGCGCGGCAAATGGATCACGCGGCTGATGCACCATGACGCCATCGACACCTTCGCGCTTTGCCGCCCTGGCCGTGGCGATGGCCTCTTTCAGGGAACGGCCCACGGCGGCTGTCACGGCGGCGCCACCGGCGGCCGCCGTGACAGCGATGACATGCAGCTGACGGATCTCGGCATCGGTCAGGCTGAAAAACTCACCCGTATTGCCGCCCGCCACGATATTGTGCACGCCCGCCCTGGCGATACGCTGCACGATCCGTCCCGTGAGCGCCGCATCGATTTCCCCGTCGTCCTTGTAGGCCGTGGCATGTACGCCGGATACGCCGCGAAGGGCCTTGCAATACTGCTCGTCAGTCATGTGTGTGCTCCATCGGTTGTCTGGACGGCGTGAAACAGCAATTCGACATGCGCCTGGCCGGCAGCCGTGATGTGGCGGCGCATCAGGGATTCCGCCCGCGCCACATCGCGGCGGACAATCGCCTGATAGATCGCCGTGTGTTCATTCAGCGACTCGGCGCGGACCTGTCTGTCCGACAGCACCGCGACCCGCGTGCCAAGACTGAAGGCATGCAGGGAATTGACCAGGCCATGCAGATACGTGCTTCCCGACGCCGCGCGGACGGTCTCGTGAAAGGCGCTGTTGAGCGTCACCAGATGATCGACGTCATCCTCCGCGAGGGCAGCTTTCATCTCCGCGAGCAGCGCTTGCAGGCGGACCAGGTCTTGTGCGCTGGCATGCCGCGCCGCCATTCCGGCCACCAGGCTTTCCAGGACGGCGCGCGCGAGGGTCATTTCTTCGGCCTGCCGCGCCGCAAAGGTCACAAAACTGCCGCGCCGCGGCTCGGTGCGCACCAGCCCCTCGGCCTCCAGGCGCCGCAGGCCCTCTTTGACCGGACTGGTGCTGACCCCCATTTCCTCGGCCAGCTTGCGCTCGTTGAGCCGCTCGCCCGTCTTGTAATACCCGGAGACGATGGCCAGACGCAGTCTTTCATGGACTTCATCGCGCAGGCTGGTCGTCTGGATGGGCGCCAGCGCGAATGACAGCGCTCCCTTGACCGGATCGTCGTGGTGATGGATCACTTGGGTTGACCTCAGTATATTTTGATATATGATATATCAGATATCAGTAGTTTTCTACTTGTCGGTAAGCAGATGGATCATTTTTAATTGTGATGTCATACAACAAAAATGACACCCTGAACGACGTAAACCACAGGCCTAGGGAATATACCTAGAATCTGTAGGCATATGAAAAAATATATTAATAATCATGTGTTTATGTGATCCATACCAGCCACGCCCCAGATCGCGAAACTCCTCCCGGCAAAAATCCTCTGGTTCGAATCAGCTCCAAGTTATATGATGACTTATGAGGAAGGATGCGCTCTGAACGACGGCCACCCACCGACTTTCCTGAACCCGCCTCCTTCCGCGCCCAGGACAACAGACAAGGAGACACCATGACAGGAACCCAACACACATTCAAAGGCAAAGGTGTGCGCATGCATGCCCTGGCAGGCGCGTTGATGCTGGCCTGCGCCGCCGTCGCGGCCCAGGCCGCCCCCGTAGCATTGAACATCGTCGACGTTGCCGGCAATCTGGCCGTCACCCAGAAAGCGCTCGAATCCTTCCGCGACCAGAATCCGGACCTGGTGTCCAGCATGACCTTCACCAACGCGCCGGCGCCGCAGATCCCCGGCAAGATCAAGGCCATGCAAAACGCCAAGCGCGCCGACATCGATCTGGTGCTGACCGGCACCGATGCACTGGCCGCAGGCATCGAACAGGACCTGTGGGTCAAGCTGCTGCCCGACCATCAGGACAAATTCAAGGACAT
Organism: Castellaniella sp.; assembly: GCF_047971665.1. Classification (GTDB taxonomy): domain Bacteria; phylum Pseudomonadota; class Gammaproteobacteria; order Burkholderiales; family Burkholderiaceae_B; genus Castellaniella. Next base: position 114,112 of record NZ_JBKEAA010000017.1, read on the forward strand.
CCTGTCGCAATACACAACCAATGCCGCCCGCATGCAGGACCTGGCCAAGGGCTACGGCCTGGAAGTCAGCTTCATGCAATCCGGCCCGCTGCTGGAATACAACCCGGACAAGGTTCAGAACCCGCCCAAGACCCCGGCCGAACTGCTCGCCTGGTGCAAGGCCAATCCCGGCCAGTTCCTCTACGCCCGCCCCGCCAACTCCGGCCCGGGCCGCACTTTCCTGATGGGCCTGCCCTATCTGCTGGGCGACAAGGACCCCTATGATCCGATCAATGGCTGGGACAAGACCTGGCAATTCCTGAAAGAGCTCAACGACTGTGTCCCCTACTATCCGGGCGGCACGTCGGCCATCATGAAGGAACTGGGCCAGGGCAGCCGCACCATGACAGTGACCGTGACGGGCTGGGACATCAACCCGCGCGCTCTGGGCATCGTACCGGCCAACTTCAAGATCCAGGCCTTCGACAATTTCACCTGGGTCAACGACGCCCACTACATGGTCATTCCCAGAGGCGTGTCCGAGGAAAAACAGGCCGTCCTGTTCAAGCTGATGCAATTCATCATGCAACCCAAGCAGCAGGCCATGACCTATGACACGGGCTACTTCTATCCGGGTCCGGCCATCCGCGACGTGCCGTTGTCGGCCGCACCCAAGGAAAGCCAGGAAGTCATCGAAAAATACGGTCGCCCGGAATACGAGCAACTGACGGCCAGCCGTCCCAGCGCCGTACCGCTGGACGCCAAGGCCATGGTCGCGGCCTTCCACAAATGGGACACCGACATCGGCGCCCTGAAGAAATAACCGCACGCTCCTCCATGACCCGCCCGCCTGCCCTCCGGGGCGCGGGCGGCCGGTTTCTTCCTGGATTTTGGACTATGAACGATTCTTTCCAACAGCTGCGTCTCGATGGCGTCGGGCGCCAATACCCCACCGCATCCGGAGGCATGGTCGCTGCCCTGAAAGATCTCAGCCTGGACATCCAGCGTGGCGAGTTCATCGCGCTGCTGGGGCCCTCGGGCTGCGGCAAATCCACCGCCCTGAACTGCCTGGCGGGTCTGGCCGACCTCAGCACCGGCAGCATCTGGCTGGACGATACGCGCATTGATGTGCTGCCGTCCGAACGGCGCGGCTTCGGCATGGTGTTTCAGAACTATGCGCTGTTTCCGCACATGAGCGTCCACGACAATGTCGGCTTCGGCCTGCGCATGCGCGGCGTGTCGAAACAGGAAACCGACCAGCGGGTGAGGGATGCCCTGTCCCTGGTGCAACTGGAAGGCCACGAATCCAAACTGCCCGGCCAGCTTTCCGGCGGCCAGCAACAGCGCGTGGCCATCGCCCGCGCCATCGTCATCGAACCCCCGGTCATTCTGATGGACGAGCCCCTGTCCAATCTGGATGCCAAGCTGCGCGTCGAAATGCGCGCCGAAATCCGCCGCATCCACCGCCAGCTGGAACGCGCCACCATCTACGTCACCCACGATCAGGATGAGGCCCTGTCCATGGCCGACCGCATCGTGGTCATGCGGGCCGGCAGCGTGCAGCAGGTCGGCACGCCACGCGAGGTCTATGGCCAGCCCCATAACCTGCACGTGGCCCGATTCATGGGCTATCGCAATGTGCTGGCCTTCCAGGTGGCGCGCCTCGAGGGCGAACAGATCACGGTCGATCAGCATCAGGTCCAGTTGCAGGGCCTGGCCATGTCGGTGCCCGCAGGCACTCGGACCGTGGCCGTGGCCATGCGGCCCGACGACTTCGATCTGGCCGGCGAGCGCACAACCAACACGCTGGAGGCCACCATCCAGCAGATCGAATTCGGCGGCCGCAGCTCCCTGCTGGTCGTCAACAGCGCCATCGGCGAGCTTTTCGTGCGGGTCAGCGGCGACTTCAAGCCCGGCGACCCGGTGCGCCTGTACATCCCGGCCGATCGCGTCCTGGCCTACGCGGAGGACGTATGAGCACCCTCGACCTCTCCGTCGCGCCCAGAGGCGACCGCCGGGGCTGGCTGGTCGCCCCCGCCGTGGTCGTGCTGCTGGCGCTGTTCGTCTATCCCTTTCTCTACGGGGTGCTGATTTCCTTCCAGCCCCTGGAGGGCGGCAGCATCTGGTCCAATTACATCCATTTCTTCACGACATCGACGCAGTTCGGCACATTGTGGGCCACCTTCAAACTGGCCGCGCCCGCCACGCTGATCAATGTCGGCATGGCCGTGCCGGTGGCCTTTTCCTTGCGCCGCAACAGCCGCAGGCAGCGCATTGTCACCACCATCCTGGTGATCCCCATCACGCTGGGCACCGTGCTGATCGCCGACGGGATGCTGACGTTCTACAGCCCGGTGGGCTGGTTCTCGCAATTCGTCCAGGGGCTGAACCTGTATTCCGAAGAAGTCCGGCTGACCCACAACTACTGGGGGGTGCTGATCTCCCTGGTGATCTCCGACTTCCCCTTCGTCTTCCTGTTGACCCTGTCCTATATCTCCGGGATCGATCCCACCCTGGCCAAGGCCGCCGGCACACTCGGCGCCAACACCTGGCAGCAATTCCGACTGATCTACCTGCCCCTGCTGGTGCCGGGGCTGAGCATGGCGGCCGCCTTGTCCTTCGTCCAGACCTTCGCCGTGTTTCCGTCCGCCATCCTGCTCGGCGCCCCCGCGGGCCCGACCCGGGTGATCTCGATCGCGGCCTACGAGGCGGCCTTTGAACAGTACGACTACGGCATGGCCTCGGCCATCGCCATCGTCATGGGGTTCGCGCAGTTGCTGATCGTCTGCGCAATCTTCGCATTCCGGCGGGCCTTTTACACGGGTCCGGCCACCAGCGGCAAGGGGTGACGCACATGCCATCGACCACATCCACGACCACAGGAAACCACCCTCGCTGGGGCAGACTCTGGCACGTCACCGTCTGGCTGATCATGGGGTTCTTCCTGCTGAATGTCGTCTTCATGATCCTCACCGTCATGGTCAATTCCGTGGCGACCCGCTGGTTCGGCACGCTGCTGCCCGAAGGCCTCACCTTCAGCTGGTACGGACGCGCCTGGGCCGAATTCCAGTTGTCCCACATCCTGGTGGTGACACTGGAAGTCGTCGCCTCGGTCGTCATCCTGTCCATCCTGCTGGGTGTGCCGGCGGCCTATGCGCTGGCCCGCGCCCGTTTCCCGGGCAAGCGGCTGGTGATGCTGCTGATCCTGATTCCCATGCTGGTGCCGCCCGTCACCTACGGCATTCCCATGGCGACGGCCATGTACCAGATCGGCGTGGGCGGCACTCTGGCCGGCGTCATCCTGTCCAATCTGGTTCCGGCCCTGCCCTTCGTGATCCTGGTGATGACGCCCTTCATCGAGCAGATCGATCCCGGTCTGGAATCGGCCGCCCGCATCTTCGGCGCCAACACCTTCCAGTATTTCCGTCATGTGCTCGCGCCGCTGCTGGTGCCGGGCATGCTGGCCGCCGGTCTGCTGGTGCTGGTGCGCACCATCAGCCTGTTCGAGCTCACCTTTTTCACCGCCGGGCCGGATTCCCAGACCCTGGTGGTGGCGCTGTATTACGCGGTGTTCTCGACCGGCGTGCGCGCGCCCCAGGCCATCGACGCCATGGCCATGATCTACATGGCCATCACCATGATCTGGGTGCTGATCGCCCTGCGCTTCGTCAGCCCGACGCAACTGGTCAGCCGGGTCAAGGAAGCCCCGCGCGAGGCCTGAGCCGGACGCAAATGAACGCTGATCGGAAAACATCCGCATGATGCCCGCGCTGATGGACGCCGCCCCGCCGCGATGCCTGACCCTGAGACAGGGGCCGCATCGCCTGCGGGTGGCACCCTCCGCCGGCGGACGGATCCTCGACTGGACCAGTGAACTGCCCGAGGGTCCGAGGGACTGGCTGGCGCCGATCCAGGTACAGGAATGGCTGCCGCATGAATGGCCCAAGGGCGGTTTGTTTCCCCTGGCGCCGTTCTCCAACCGCATCCGCGACGCCCGGATGCGCTGGACAGGCGCAACGATCGACATCGCTCCCTTGACTGGCCAGGCGCACGCCCTGCACGGTCAGGCGCAACGCATGATCTGGGATGTGCTCGACGCCACAGACGGCAGCGCCACGCTGGGCGCACGCCACGCGAACGGAGAGGACGGCTGGCCCTGGACATGGTCGCTGCGCCAGATCATCCGGCTGGCGGATGACGGACAGCTGGACATCGAGCTGGCGCTGACCAACGAAGACACGCAACCCATGCCGGCCGGCCTGGGGCTGCACCCCTATTTCACCGCCGACCGCGTGCGCGCATCGGCCGGTCTGGACTGGGCGCACGAGCAGGAACTGGCCTTGTTCCCCCGACCCAACCGGCAGGACCGCTGGCTGCGCACGAACGGCACCTGGACGCATTACCTGTCCGAATGGGCCGGCAGCGCCGACATCGGCTGGCCCGACGGCCCGGGCCTGGCCTTGCGGACCCGGGGCCCGCTGGACCACCTGGTCCTGCATTGCAACGCGGGCTGCTACCTGTGCGTGGAACCGGTCACCCACGTCTGCAACGCCGTGAATCTGGCCGCCCACGGAATCCCGGGCACCGGCCTGAGAACCCTGGCGCCGGACGAAACGCTGACCGTCGGCATGACCTTGCGCATCCAGTCCGAGGCAGCCCGGGCCGTATGATAACTTTGCAGTAAGCATTTTCTATTCCGGAGGTTTTTCAATGCCCCTCAACGGCACACAGCTCATCGGCAGCCAGAACATCGCGGGCTCGGGCCCTGCCTTCCAGGCCGTCAACCCGGCCACCGGCCAGGAGATCCCTCCGGCATGGCAGGGCGCGAACGCCCATCAGGTGGAACAGGCCGTGGCGCTTTCCACCGCCGCCTTCGCGTCCTACCGGGAAACCGCGCTGGAGCAGCGGGCCGCCTTTCTGGAGGCCATTGCCCAGGCCATCCTCGATCTGGGCGATGAACTGATCGAACGCGCCATGCTCGAAACCGGCCTGCCCCGCCCCCGGCTGGAAGGCGAACGCGGGCGCACCGTCAATCAATTGCGGCTGTTCGCCCGGGTCGTGCGCGAAGGCGACTGGCTGGATGCCCGCATCGATCACGCCTTGCCGGACCGCAAGCCCGCCCCGCGCAGTGACCTGCGCATGCGCCAGATTCCGCTGGGCCCCGTCGCTGTTTTCGGCGCCAGCAATTTCCCACTGGCCTTTTCCGTGGCGGGCGGCGACACGGCATCGGCCCTGGCGGCCGGCGCCCCGGTGGTGGTCAAGGCGCACCCGGCCCACCCCGGCACCTCGGAACTGGTGGGCCAGGCCATCCGCGCGGCCGTCCAGCAATGCCGCTTGCACGAAGGCGTGTTTTCCCTGCTGACCGGCCCCGGCGTCGAGCTGGGGCTCGCGCTGGTCCGCCATCCCGGCATCCAGGCGGTCGGATTCACCGGCTCGCGCCAAGGCGGCATCGCCCTGATGCAGGCGGCCGCCCAGCGCCCCATTCCGATCCCGATCTATGCCGAAATGAGCAGCACCAACCCGGTCTACCTGCTGCCGGGCGCGCTGGCGGCCCGTGGCGATACGCTGGCCGACCAGTTCGCCGTGTCGCTGACGGGCAGCGCCGGACAACTGTGCACCAATCCGGGGCTCGTCATCGCCCTGGACGGTCCGGACCTGGATCGCTTCATCGCCCGGACCGGGCAGGCCATCGAGGCAGCCCCCGCGACGACCATGCTGACCACCGGCATTGCACAGGCATACCAGTGCGATGTCGAGCGTCTGCTGAGCCATGCCGACGTGGAGCGCGTGGCGCAAGGCCAGGACGACACCACGCCGGCCCATTGCCGCGCCAGCCTGGCCCTCACCACGGCCCAGGGCTTCCTGGCGGACCCCGAGGCCCTGGGCGCCGAGATCTTCGGCGCCAGCTCGCTCATCATCCGCTGCGCGCACACCGACGAGTTCCAGGCCATCGCCCAGGCCCTCGAAGGCCAGCTGACCGCCACGCTGCATCTGGAGCCGGCACAGGACGGGGCACTGGCGGCCAGCCTGATCCCGATCCTGGAACTCAAGGCGGGCCGCATCCTGGCCAACGGTTTTCCGACCGGCGTCGAGGTCTGCGATGCCATCGTCCATGGCGGCCCCTTCCCTGCGAACACCGACAGCCGGACCACATCGGTCCGCACACTGGCAATCCGCCGGTTCCTGCGACCCGTCTGCGACCAGGACCTTCCCGACACCCTCGTGCCCACGGCCCAGCGGGCCGCGAACCCCGGGCAGATCACCCGTCCCGAGCGCTCAAACCATGCCCCCAGCCGCCGACGCCAGAACCCCTCGCATCACCCAGGTCCGCGCCGTCCCGGTCGCGGGCCGGGACAGCATGCTGCTGAATCTCAGCGGTGCCCACGGCCCCTATTTCACCCGCAACATCGTCCTGATCGAGGACGAGGCAGGCCACCAGGGCGTGGGCGAGGTACCGGGCGGCGAGGCCATCCGCAGCGAGATCCAGCGGCTGGGACAGTCGCTCATCGGCCAGCCCATCGGCCGGATG
>NZ_JBKEAA010000018.1:0-172738 GCF_047971665.1 Castellaniella sp.
CGCTACAGCCCGGACGGCGCCGCCATCTGCAACGTCTCCATCGCCACCACGTCCCAATGGAAGGACAAGGCCACCGGTGACCGCCGGGAGGAAACCGAGTGGCATCGCGTCGTGTTCTACAACCGCCTGGCCGAGATCGCCGGCGAGTACCTGAAAAAAGGCCGCTCGGTCTACGTCGAGGGACGCCTCAAGACCCGCAAATGGCAGGACAAGGAAACCGGCGCCGACCGCTACAGCACCGAGATCGTCGCCGACCAAATGCAGATGCTGGGCGGGCGTGACAGCGGCGGCGACGCGGGCGGCGATTCGGGCGGCTTCTCCCAGCCGCCGGCCCGCCGCGCGCCGCAGCAGCAACAGCAGCCCCGTCCAGCCGCGCCTGCGGCGGCCCCGGCCAGCAATCTGGCGGATATGGACGACGATATTCCGTTCTGACGCGGATCATGCCGGGCGCGGCCCGGCAAGGACATTTCCATGCATGCATCCCGGCCCCGGATCGGGCTGGCCCTGGGCAGTGGTTCGGCGCGCGGCTGGTCGCACATCGGCGTCATCCGCATCCTCGAAGAGGCCGGCATCGTGCCGGACATCGTCTGCGGCACCTCGATCGGCGCGCTGGTCGGCGCGGCCTATGCCGACGGACAACTGGAAAAATTCGAGGCCTGGGTCCGCGGCCTGACCTGGCAGGGCGTGGTGGGCCTGCTGGATTTCACCGTCAGCGGCGGCCTGATTCACGGCGAAAAACTGTTTTCCTTCCTGCGCTCGCACCTGAACGACCAGACGATCGGCGATCTGCCCAAAGCCTATGGGGCCGTCGCCACCGAGCTGGCCACAGGCCGGGAGATCTGGTTGCGCGAAGGCTCCGTGATCGATGCCGTGCGCGCTTCCGCCGCCTTGCCGGGATTGTTCAAGCCCGCCTTGCGCAATGAGGGCCTGCTGGTCGATGGCGCGCTGGTCAATCCGGTGCCTGTGTCGCTGTGTCGCGCCATGGGGGCGGACATCGTCATCGCCGTCGACCTGAATTCGGATCTGATCGGGCGGCATTTCTCGCTCGACGAGCCCCCCGAGGTGCCCCAGTCGGCGGCGCCCGGCGCCCTGGTCTCGGTGCTGAGCCGGCTGCCGCTGGGACCGTGGGCGAACAAGGGCGAAAAGCCCGAGGCGCCGGAGCCGCCGGACATGCCGTCGATCTTTGATGTCCTGGGCATGAGCCTGAACATCATGCAGGTGCGCATCACGCGCAGCCGCCTCGCGGGAGAGCCGGCGGATGTGCTGATCCGCCCCCGGCTGGCGGATTTTGCCTTGATGGACTATCACCGCGCCGCGCAGGCCATCGAGGAAGGCGAACAGGCGGCACGGCGGATGTTGCCGGAGCTGCGGGACATGATCGGCCTGTCCCGGGGGCGTGACAGGGACCGTGACCGGGACATGGACCGGGACGAGGTGTGAGCGGGTTTGCCCGCAGCGGCGTCCCCGGCGGGCCTGCCGCTGTCCGGGACGTCGCGTTCGGGCGTCAGGCCCGATGGGCCTGGGCCAGGCCCATCAGCGTGCGTCGGGCCGCGTCGACGGTGTCGTGCTGGCGCAGCGCCTGCGCCATGGCCAGACCGCCCTCCCGCTGAAAGGCCACGAACCCGGAGAAGCGCGGGCGAACCCAGCTTTGCTCCATGGAGGCGCGGACCGCAGAATAAAACCCGTTGAAGCGCTGGTCGTTGGCCGTGTTTTCCCATCCGCCCAGCGTGGCGGGCTGCCCGAAATGGGCGCCGACCAGGGTGGTCTGGACGGATTCGCTGATCATGTGGGCGATGAAGGCCAGCGCCAGCTCCGTGTGCGGGCTGTGGCGAGACAGGCCCAGGGCGGTGCCGCCGATGGTCGATCCCGCGGCATATGGCGCCTGGAGACCGGCAAAATCCGCGAAAGCCAGCGGCACGCGCTGGTCGGATTCGCCGTAAGTGGCATAGCCATAGACAGCGGGCGAATACACGATGTCATCCCGGGCGACCATGGCTTCATGCAGATCGATGCTGTTCCAGTGCGCGGCTTCCGGCGCGCACAGCGTCAGAAGTCGCGCCAGCGATTCGTAGGCCTGGGTGAAGCTCCCGGCGGGGATGTCCTGGATTCCATGGGCGTCGGCCACGATCGGCTGGCCGAGGTTGGCCATGTAGGAAAAGATCGACATGAGCGCATGGGGCGTCTCGATGGCCGTGCCCAGATACAGGCCTGCCTGGCGCGCCTTTTGGCCCAGGGCCAGCACGTGTGCGTGGGATTGCGGCACGGCGGCGCCGAGGCGGTCCAGCAGGTCCTGGCGGTAGATCGCGTTCTGGGTCGCGCCATCGATGGGCGCGCCCCAGACATGGCCTTCGTAGCGATAGCTCGCCAGGCTCGGGCCGATATAGCGCGGCCCGCTTTCGGGGCCCAGCAGATCGGGCAGGTGCGGATCGAGCGGCATGAAGCAGCCCGACTCGGCGATTCTGCCGGAAAAGGGATGGTCGTAGACGATCAGGTCGTGGCGCCTGGCGATGACCTCGATATCCTGATGCTCGAAGTCGCTCAACGGCCGGATGACCTGGTGGATTTCGCAGTCTTTGTGGATCTGGGTGAACGTCGCGATGGCGGCCGCCATGGGTTGCGTGGCGCGCCGGTTCTGCCAGTTCAGTACGGTGATGGTTTTCATGATTGTCGCGGTCTGCGGGTGACGATGTGGATGTGCTGGCAGATCAGCGCGAGCGAGTCGTCCTGCTTGAGCACCTCGATCTGCTCGATGACGAGTCCCTGATCCGGGCGCTTGTGATCACGTTTTTCGGCGATGGTGCTGCGCACCCGGATCGTGTCCCCGATGAAAACCGGATTGATGAAGCGCAGCCGGTCATAGCCGTAGGACATGCTGTGCGGGTTGATGACATCGGCCGCCATGCCGATGCCGACGCTGAACACCAGGGTGCCGTGAGCGATCCGCTGCTTGAACGGCTGTGTCGCGCACCAGGCCGCATCCATGTGATGGGGATAGAAATCGCCGGTCTGCCCCGCATGCAGCACGATGTCCGCTTCGGTGATCGTGCGTCCGGTGCTCATCCGGGTCTCGCCCGGTTCGTAGTCTTCGAAATAGCGTTCGGTCGTCATGAGTGAGGATGCTCCGTCAACAGTTCCTGCAGGATGCGGTCGGTGTCTTCACCCACCTTGGGCGCGCCTTTCGCGGATTTCAGGACGCGTCCATCGATCCGGATCGGGCAGCGTGTCGTGGTGACGCGGGCCCCGCTGGCGGTGGCGACGTCCTGGATCATGTCCAGCGCCTTGAAGCCCTCGTGCGCCACGAGGGTCGGCCAGTCCATGACTTCCGCGCACCAGATGTCGGCTGGCGTGAGGATGTCCAGCCAGACGCGGGTCGTGCGCGTGGACAGGGTGTCGCGCAGGATGGCCTTGATCTCGTCGCGCGATTCGAACCAGCTGTCAGGAGATGAATAGGGCTCGAGCGCCGGGATTTCCAGCAGCCGGGCCAGTTCGCCGATCGGATTCATGGCGAGGGCCAGGAAACCGTCCCGGGTCGGATAGATGCCGTAGGGCGCGCTCAGGTAGGCGCTGGCGCTGCAGACCCGGCCGCGGACGGGCGCCTCGCCGGATCCGTTCAGGAATGTCGTGAAGAACTCGAACTGCAGGTCCATGATCGATTCGAGCAGGCTGACGTCCACGCGCGACCCGGTGCCGCGCCCGCCCCGGCGGATCAATGCGGCCAGGATGCCTTGAGCCAGATGCGTGCCGGTGATCATGTCGGCGACTGCCACGCCGGCCGCGACGGGCGGGGCATCGGCATCGCCGTTGAGCCATGCCAGGCCGGACATGGCCTGCACCAGCAGATCCTGTCCCGGCTTGTCGCGCCAGGGGCCGGTATCGCCATACCCCGACACGGAGGCATAGACGATGCGGGGATTGATCTTGCGGATGTCCTCATAGCCCAGCCCCAGCCGTTCGATGATGCCGGGGCGGAAGTTCTGGATCATGACATCCGCGCTGGCGATCAGGCCGCGCACCCGTTCGAGGTCCTCCGGGTTCTTCAGGTCGGCCGCAAAGCTGGCCTTGTTGCGGTTGATCGTGTGAAAGAGTGTGCTGTCGCCGTCCACCTGGAGATCGCTCACGTAGAGCTGGCGACACAGGTCGCCGCTGCCCGGGCGCTCGATCTTGATGACGCGCGCGCCCAGATCGGCCAGTCGCAGGGAAGCGGAGGGGCCCGCCAGGAACTGGCTGAAGTCCAGCACCACCAGGCCGGCCAGGGGCAGATCGTCGTGATCGGAGTCGATGTTCATCATGTTTTCTGGAGCTCGTATCGGAATCAGTGCATGAGCAAGGTGGGCAGGAACAGCGAGGCTTGCGGCATCAGCGTCACGAGCGCCAGGACCAGGATCATGGCCAGCACGATGGGCAGGGATTCCCGGAAGGTCTCGGTTGACGGGATGCGCAGCACGCTGCTGGCGGTGAACGACAGCGTGCCCACCGGCGGCGAGACGCCGCCGATCGTCAGGTTCAGGACCATGATCACGCCGAAGTGGACGGGGTCGATGCCCAGGGCGGTCGTCACGGGCACGAGGATTGGCGTCAGCAAGATGATGGCTGCCGTGCCTTCGATGAACATGCCCACGATGAGCAGGAACACGTTGATGAGCAGCAGCAGGAGCAGAGGATCCTTGGTGACAGTCGTCAGCGTATTGGCGATCTGTGTCGGCACGCTTTCCCAGACCATGTAGTAGCCGAATGTCGTCGCGGCGCAGATGATCAGCATGACGATGCAGATGGCGGCCACGGCGTCACGGATGATCTCGGGGATGTGCGAGAAGCGCAGTTCCTTGTAGCAGACCGTGCCGACGAAGATGGCGTAGAGCACGCAGATGGCGCCGGCCTCCGTGGGTGTGAAGATGCCGTAGCGCAGGCCGACAACGATAAAGACCGGCACGGTCAGCGCCCAGACGGCATCCAGGAACGACCTGCCCAACTCAGGCAGGCTCACCATCTTTGTGCGCACCGCTTTGAATCCCCGCTTGCGGGCGATGAGGTAGATGGTGATCATGATGCCCGCGGCGATGAGGAATCCGGGCACGATGCCGGCGATGAAAAGCTCACCGACGGAGACGTTGGCCATGAAGGCGTAGACGATCAGGCCGATGCCGGGCGGGATCATGGCCACAATGGTCGATGAGCAGGCCACGACGGCGGCGGCGAATCCGCGGGGATAGCCTCGCTCGATCATGGAGGGGCCGAGCATCTTGGCGAGCATGGCTGCGTCGGCCGTGGCCGAGGCCGTCAGGCCGCCCATCATGGTGGCGAGGATCACGCTGACCTGCGCCAGACCGCCGACGAAATGGCCGACAAAGGCATCGGCCAGCGCCAGCAGGCGTCGCGTGATGCCCGCGGCGTTCATGATGCATCCCGCCAGCACGAAGAAGGGCAGGGCCAGCAGCGGGAAGGAGTCGGTGCTCGACACCATTTTCTGGGCGAAGATGTCGATCGGCAGATCGGCGCCCAGGTAGAAATAAAGCAGGCTGGGCGCGAGCAGCGACAGCGCCACGGGGACGCTCGCCGCCAGCAGCACGAGCATGAGAAGCATGGGCCAGAGGGTCATGATGCGGCTCCTTCGCCTGGCTGGTGTGCGTTGCGGGGCAGGCCGAAGATCATGAACTGCAGATGGCGCAGGGTCATGAGCGCAAAGCCGGTGGCCGCGCCGGCGTACACCACGGACTGGGGCAGGCGCAGCACGGTCGTGAGGGCGTCGTACGTCGTGATGGCAAAACGGGTCGAAATCACCGTCATCGCGATCAGGACCAGCAGTACGATCACCCGGGAGAGCTGCGACAGGATGGTGGCCAGTCGCGGGGGCAGCGCGTTGAGCAGGACGTCGATGATGATGTGCTCGGCGCGGCGAAAGCCGGCGGCCGAGCCCAGGAACACGGTCCAGGCGAAGGCGATGCTGGCGACCTCCCCGGTCCAGATCGAGGGTGTGTGCGAGACGTAGCGGGTCACGACACCCCAGGTGACCGAGGCGACGACAAAAACGAGGGCGACGGCCGTCAGGATTTCCTCGAAATACAGATCGGAAAGTCGGAGTCTCCCTGCGGATGGGAGCCCCGGAGGGCTGGCGGGACTTGGACTGTTCATGATGGTGGGCGTGAAATGAAGGTGTTGCGGCGGCCCGGGCATGACATGTGGCCCGGGCGGGAGCGGATCAGGCGTATCGGCCGGGCCGCGGCGGTCATGCTGTGGCATCCGGACAGGTCACTTCTTGAGAATGGCCTGGATCTGCGCGTAGGAACCGGGCGTCCACTCCGGGAATTCGTCGTAGATCTTGGCCGTGGCCGCGCGGTACGAGGCGATGTCCACATCGCTCACGACGGTGACGCCCTGTTTCTGGAGCTCGGCCAGGAGTTTCTTGTCGTTGACCAGCGTCATCTCCGTCATATGGTCACCGGCCTTGACCGCCTCTTCGACCAGGATCTGCTGCAGGTCGGGTTCCAGCGAGTAGAAGATCTTTTCGTTCATCGCCAGCCCCACGAAGGCCGTGAAGTGGCCGGTCAGCGTCAGCGTCTTGCGCTGCTCCTGGAGCTTTGCCCCCATGAGTGAGCCGAGGGGCGCTTCGACGACGTCGACGACGTTCTGGGCCAGTGCGCTGTAGACCTCCACCCAGGGCAGGGCCACGCCACGTGCGCCCAGGGCGCCAAAGGTCTTGACGCTGATGGGGTTGGGCTGGATGCGCATGGTCACGCCCTGCATCGATGCCGCGTCGGGGTGCGGTTTGTTGCCCAGCATGTGGCGCTTGCCGAAGAAGTAGTTGAATGCCAGCGGATGGAAGCCTTTGGCGTCCGCCTTCTTGACCAGTTGGGCGTACCAGTCACTGCTCAGGATTTTCTTGAAGTCGTACGGGTCGTCGATCAGGTAGGGGCCGTTGAGGATGCCGAAATCCGGGATGTAGTCCGACAGGTAGCCGGGATCCACCACCTGGATGATCGGAGCGCCTTGCCGGACCTGTTCGTAGGTCTCGCGGTTGGAGCCGAGCTGGCTGGACGGAAAGACGGTGATGTTCAGGCGGCCGTTGCTGCGTTTGTTGACGGCTTCGGCGAACTCGGTCACGGCGAGGTGAATGGGCTCGGTGGGCGCCAGTTCATGGGCGACGCGCAGCTTGACCGTCTTGGCCGAGGTCAGGGCGGGAGTGATCGAAAGCGTGATCGCGCAAGCGGCGATGGCGGCTTTGATGAGGGTACGCATGGTTTGTCTCCATTGGGTGGGCATGTTTTGAATTTCATATTGGTTATATAGATTCTGTATATGATATTAGAAGCTGTCAAGAACTTCTTGTCAGGTCAGGGCGGATGTGCTTCGATACGATTCCGTGACGGATGGCAAGGGTTTGAGAAATCGAGGACATGATGACGGGCGAAAAGGAAAAGAAAGAAAAGAGCCGCGTGCCGGCCTTGGGCAAGGGGCTGGACATCCTGGAAGCCCTGGCCAGCGAACAGCAGGGTCTGAATCAGAAGGAAGTGGCCGAGCGTGTCGGCCGGACGGTCAGCGAGGTGTTCCGCGTCCTGGGCGAACTCGAAAACCGGGGCTACATTGCGCGGGATCCTGAAACCGGCCTGTACACGCTGACACTGCGTCTGTTCGAGCTGGCTCATCTGCATCCGCCGACGCACCGGCTGATCAGCGTGGCCATGGGCAAGATGCAGCTCTTGTCCAATGACATCGGGGTGTCCTGCCATCTCGTGGTTCATCAGCGCGACACACTCATGGTCATTGCCCAGGCGCTGCCCGATAACGTGCTCATGGGCTGGAGCGTCAAGGTTGGCGCCGTTTTTCCGTTTGTGCATACTTATGCGTCGGCGCGCACGATCGCCGCGCATCAGCCGTCGGAATATGTGCCCGACAGGGTGGCCGAACTGACGCGCAACGAGCCGGCGGCCGTGGCGAAACGCCTGTCCGCCCGGCTGTCGACGATCCGCCGCCAGGGGTATGAGATTTCCCGCAGCACGGTGGCTCCGGGGGTGACTGACGTCAGTTGTCCGATCCTCAACCATCTCGGGATCGCGGTGGCCGCGCTGACGATTCCCACGATCGATACTCTGGTGTCGAACGACATGCTGGAAACCCGGATCGCACCCGGGGTCCGGGCCGTCGCGGCGGAAATTTCCCGCGGGATCGGTGGCCTGCCCTCGGCCTGACGCCGCCTCCCCGGACCCGTCCCCCCCATTCAAGCAAAGGCGACAGCCATGAATGCGATCACCGGTATCCGCATCCGTGCGCCCCGGGCAGAGGCGGGCGCCGCTGATCTGTCGGTCTGGCGGTCCGATGTCCGTTGGGCCGGGGCGGTCGAGGAAAGATGCGGGACCGATGCGCAAGGGGCCTACCTCGATCTGCGCCTGCGCGAGGACGCGGCGGCGCGATGGGCGCCAGCGGGCGATACGACAGCGCTGGCGGAGACGCTGGACCTGTCTCCGGACGTGCGGGACGCAGATCTGGAAAAAGAGATTTTCGTCGCCTTGCTGCTGTCCCCCGTGCACTTCGAGTTCCCCTGCGCGGCGGAACTGGCGGCGGCCGTGCGGGTGCGCCGCCGTATCGTTCGGATTGCCCGGCGCACGGTGCTGGCGTTCGACACGGAACAGGCCGAGCGTCCCGAATGCTGGTCGTGGAGCGAGGCAACCGGCTTCATCCTGAAGCCGGGCTATGCGTTGATTCCTTCACTCGAGCGTACGCTCTGGCCGGACCTTTCGGGCCGGCTCTTTTCCTTTTCCTGCTACCGGGCGACGGAATATGTGCTCTTGCTGGCGCTGGCCCGGGAACTGGCCGCGAGCCATCCGGCCGCGCTGGCGCTGCTGGAGCGCCAATGGCGGACGCAGGCGATCCTGTCGAGCGCCTTTCATGACACATTTCTGCGCGAATACGGATCGCTGCAGGCGCCGCTGCCGCCGCGCTGGTATGTGCCGGGCGACCGGCTGTGGTTCCGCAATCCCGACGCGGCATCGGCCGAAGTCGAAGGCTATGAAGGATCCTGGGTGTTTTACCTGGGTTCGGGGCAGTTCACGAATTTCTGGAAACCGGGCCAGCCCTATACGCTGGTGTCGAAGTGCGTGGAACTCTACCACTGGCGCGACGGCCTGCGTCAGGACGGGCCCCGGCGGTGGATGGATGAATCCATCGTCGAGGCCCGCGCGGCGGCCTCCCTGGCTGATCCGGTGGCGACATCCCGCATTCTGGCGCGCATGATGCGCCTGCGCGATCCTGGCGGCGTGTATGCCGAGGGCGGTTGTATCGATGCTTCGCGCGAAGCGCTGCGCTGCCTGTTGCCCGGGACCTGGGATCTGGGGCTGCGCGATCTGGCGGCGCCGGTCTGACCGTTCGCGGCGGCGCAGTGGCCCTGCGAGGGGGACGCTTTGTCTACAGGAAATGATCCAGGATGCGGCGGCTGGCCTTGTCCAGCGCCGCCATGTCGCGCACCAGATACTGCACGCCATGGGCGTCGGCGATCAGCAGGGACGTCGCCGACAGACGACGAATGTCTTCTTCGGCCTTCAGGGTCAGGCGGGTCGGGCCCCGGTCCGTCTCCACGTCCCAGTGGCTGGGGGTCGCCCAGGTCGAGGCGTGACGGATGCGCAGGATCTCCGGCCTGAACTCGCGCTGGGCCAGGTCTTCTTCCACCAGCCGCCGCGCGTCGGTCGGCAGCGCCCGCAGATGCTCGATCGACGCCAGCTCCTGGCCCTGGACGCCGACCAGGGCGATGTGCTCGTCGGGCGCAGTGATGGGAAAGCTGCGGATCGGCGTCACCGGAATATCGGGCTGCGGGGGATGGCTCAGAACCAGCCGGCCGAATGCGTTGCGGGACAATGACCAGCCGGGGAGGCCGGGCACCGGTCCGGCCACGTGCGAAGAGGGGGATGAGATGGCATCGGTCGGCCGCGTGTCAGGGCGCATGCAGAGCCTCGTCGGTGTCGTCATCGGCCTCAGGCCAGCGGACGGGAGGAGGCGCTGACTGGCCTTGCAACTGCGCCTGGTGGAGCCGGGCATAGGCGCCGTCGCGGGCCAGCAGCGCTTCGTGATGGCCGATCTCCACAATCCGTCCGCCCTCCATGACCACCAGGCGGTCGGCCTCGCGCAGCGTGCTGAGACGGTGCGCGATGGAAATCGTCGTGCGGCCGCGCACCAGATTGTCCAGCGCATTCTGGATTTCGTTTTCCGTAGTGGTGTCGACGGACGAAGTGGCCTCGTCCAGGATCAGGATGGGCGGGTCGATGAGCAGGGCGCGGGCGATGGAAATACGCTGGCGCTCTCCGCCGGACAGCGCCTGGCCGCGTTCACCGACCAGGGCGTCGTAGCCGTGCGGCAGGCGCAGGATGAATTCGTGGGCATGGGCGGCGCGGGCCGCAGCGACGATCTCCGCGCGGCAGGCGTCCGGGCGACCATAGGCGATGTTTTCGGCGATCGTGCCATAGAACAGAAAGGGCTCCTGCAACACCAGGCCAATGCGGCGGCGATAGTCGGCGATGGCGTAACGGCGGATGTCCGTGCCGTCCAGCCGGATGGCCCCGCTGGAGACGTCATAGAAGCGGCAGATCAGGTTGACCAGCGTACTTTTGCCCGAGCCGCTGTGGCCGACCAGCCCGATCATCTCGCCCGGCGCGATATCCAGGCTCAGATCGTGGATCACGGTGCGGCTGCCATAGCGGAAGCTGACGTGACTGAGCTCGATGCGGCCCTGGATCCGCTCGGTGCGATGCGGGGTGGCGGGTTCCGGCACGCTGGAGACGTGATCGAGGATATCGAAGATGCGCTTGGCGCCGGCCGCGGCCCGCTGCGTGGTCGAGACGATGCGGCTCATGGAGTCGAGGCGCACATAGAAGCGGCTGATGTAGGCCAGGAACGCCGTCAGCACGCCGACGGTGATCGAACCGCGGGCGACCAGCCAGATGCCGAAGACCCATACCACCAGCAGGCCCAGTTCGGTCAACAGCGTGATCGTGGGTGTGAACAGGGACCAGAGGGCATTGACCCGGTCGTTGATGGCCAGGTTGCGGTTGTTGGCTTCGCGAAAGCGCGCGACTTCGCGGCGTTCCTGCGCGAAGGCCTTGACCACGCGAATGCCGGGGATGGTGTCGGCCAGCACGTTGGTGATGTCCGACCAGACGCGGTCGGCCTTCTCGAAACCGTGGCGCAGGTGGTCGCGCACCCAGTGGATCATCCACAGGATCAGCGGCAGCGGCGCCAGGGTAGCCAGCGCCAGCAGCGGGTTGATGGCCAGCAGGATGGCCGCCGTCATCACGATCATCAGCACGTCGGTGACGAAGTCCAGCAGGTGCAACGACAGAAACAGGCAGATGCGGTCGGATTCGGAGCCGATGCGGGCGATCAGGTCGCCGGTGCGCTTGCCGCCGAAGTACTGCAGGGACAGTTGCTGCAGGTGCTGGTAGGTGGCGGTGCGCAGGTCGGCGCCGATGCGTTCGCTGACCCAGGCCAGGATGGCACTGCGTGCCCAGCCCAGCCCCCAGGCGAGCACCGAGGAGGCCAGCAGGCCGCCCAGGTAGAGCGCTACCAAAGGATAGTCGATCGGGACGCCGTTCTGGAAGGGAATCAGCACGTCGTCCATCAGCGGCATGGTCAGGTAGGGAGGGACCAGCGACGCCGCCGTGGCTGCCAGGGTCAGGATCAGGCCCGCAGCCAGTTGCCGGCCATACGGGCGGGCAAAGCGCCACAGGCGGAACAGCGAACTGGCATCCGGGGCCGTCGGCGGCGCATCGGCCGCCGGCGCGGCGGCGCTGGTCTCGGGCTGGGCCGGTTCTCTCAGGGCCCGCCAGGCGGCCATCAGACGCTGGGCCTCGGGTTGTCGTTCCAGGGTATAGCGCCAGCGAGCCAGGCGGGCGTGGTCATCGGTCAGTTCAAGACTGCCCACCCCGGCGTGGTCCTGCAGGCGTGCGTCCAGGTCGGGGCGCAGCGGCCACGAGCGGCTGGCCTGCGCGTCCGCGGCGCACGCCAGCCATCGGCGGTCGGTCAGGACGATCAGTCCGTCGCTGTAATGCAGGTGCGCGTTCAGATCGATGCGCAGCCAGCCCAGGACCCGCTCATCGGCGGCCAGTTGGGCGGCCAGGATGGCGCGCCACGGTTCGGGCAGGTCCGTCGGGCACAGGCCGGCTGGCGAGGAATCGGAGGAGAGACCTTGCATGAACGAGGAGGGCGAGGGTCGCGGATCGGGGCGCGGGGATCGGACGGATGGGAAGCCTGGAAATCCTGAGCAAGGCGGGCAAAACAGCCACTGTGGCGTTTGCGACACAATTCTCAACTCTTTTTTCGCATTGCGCAACATGGACAAGATTAATATGTGTGCCGATATTTCACAGCAGCCACGAGCACGGATGGCTGCGTTCGCCGTCCCCGGCATCCGACGCATGGTTCGATCATGAGCGAGAAGACGATTGAGTTTCTCAATATGGTGCATCTGAGGGGGCCGAACATCTGGACCTATCGGCCCGTCATCGAGGCGCTGGTGGATATCCATGACCTCGAGGACTGGCCCTCCAATCTGATTCCCGGTTTCTATGAGCGCCTGAGCGCATGGCTGCCGTCCCTGATCGAGCACCGTTGCAGCGTGGGTGAGCGGGGCGGATTTCTCAAGCGGGTGCGCGAAGGCACCTGGCCGGCGCACATCCTGGAGCATGTCACGCTGGAACTGCAGAGCCTGGCCGGCATGCCGGGCGGGCTGGGGCGCGCGCGGGAAACCCCGTTGCGAGGGGTCTACAAGGTCATCGTGCGCGCCTGGCATGAACCGCTGACACGAAAGGCGCTGCATGTCGCCCGCGACCTCGTGATGGCCGCCATCGAGGATCGCTCCTTCGATGTGGCTGGCGCGGTCCGGGAGCTGAAAGTACTGGCCGATGCGTTGAGCCTCGGTCCCAGCACCGCATGCATCGTGGATGCGGCCGACGACCGCGACATCCCGGCGATCCGCCTGAGCGATGCCAACCTGTTGCAACTGGGCTACGGCGTTCGCCAGCGACGAATCTGGACGGCGGAGACCAGCCGGACCAGCGCCATTGCGGAAAGCATCTCGCGCGACAAGGATCTGACCCGCCGGCTGTTGCAGGCCTGTGGGGTACCGGTGCCCGAGGGGCGCCTGGTGGACAGCATCGCCGAAGCCTGGGGTGTGGCTCAGGAACTGGGACTGCCGGTGGTGGTCAAGCCTTCGGACGGCAACCATGGGCGTGGTGTCTTCACTTGCCTGAGTACGCGCGAACAGATTGAGGCGGCCTATGCGGTGGCGGTCGATGAAGGCAGCGGAGTCATGGTCGAACGATTCATCCAGGGTGATGAGCACCGCCTGCTGGTGGTGGGCGGGCGCGTGGTGGCCGCCGCGCGTGGCGAGGCCGCGATGGTGGTGGGTGACGGAACAGCGACCGTGAGCCAGCTGATCGAGAGCCAGATCAATTCCGATCCGCGCCGTGGACGCGACGAGGATCATCCGTTGAATTTCATCCGCCTCGATTCGGCGGTCCGCCTGGAATTGAAGCGTCAGGGCCTGCACGGTGAGGCCGTCCCCGAACGTGGCCGTGCGGTGCTGATTCAGCGCAGCGGCAACGTGTCCATCGATGTCACCGACGCGGTGCATCCCGATGTGGCGGAGCAGGCGGTGCTGGCGGCGCGTGTGATCGGCCTGGATATCGCCGGGGTCGATCTGGTGGCGCGCGATATTTCACAGCCTCCGGGCGCGCAGCAGGCCGCCATCGTCGAGGTCAACGCGGGTCCCGGCCTGCTGATGCACCTGAAGCCCGCCGTGGGGACGCCCCGGCCAGTTGGTCAGGCAATCATCGACGACCTGTTTCCCGCCCCCGAGGACGGCCGCATCCCGGTCATCGGCATCAGCGGCAGCCGGCACACGGCACCGGTCGCCCATCTGGTCGCTCATCTGTTGCGTCTGGCCGGCCATGAGGTGGGCCTGGCCTCGTCCGAGGGGTTGTTCATGGGGACGGCGCGGGTGACATCGCAGGATTCCGCGCATTGGGAGGCGGCGCGCCGCGTGCTGCTGAACCGGATCGTCGAGTACGCCGTGATCGAGAACGGCGGTCGCGTCATTCTGGGCGAGGGGCTGGCGTATGACCGTTGTCAGGTCGGCGTGGTCACCGGCATCGATCCGGCTGTGACCTGGCCGGCGTTCTACATGGAGACGCCCGAACATCTGGCGCGTGTCTTCCGTACGCAGGTGGACGTCGTTCTGCCGGGCGGGGTGGGGGTACTGAACGCGGATGATCCGCTGACGGTGGAACTGGCGCCGCTGTGCGACGGGGCTGTACTGTTCTATGGCCGGGATCCGGAAGGGCTGGCCCTGCGTACGCATCTGGAAAGCGGTGGTCGCGCGGTCTCGGTTCATGGCGGAATGGCGGTGCTGGCCGAAGGCGGCCTCCAGATTCCCGTGATCGGCCTGGATGAGATCGGACATGCCATCGCCCTCGCGGGTCCTGGCGCGTCCGCCGAACCCGAGGGCCTTTCCGCCGTGCTGGCTGCGCTGGCCGCGGTCTGGGCACTGGGGCTGGATGTCGAGCACATGCGCATCGGCCTGCGCACCTGGAACACGCGCCCCCTGTCCGACGAGCCGCCCCTCGCGGCCTGACGATTTCTTCCTGGTCCGGCGGGAGGACTGCCGGATCCTCACCTCCCGAGGATATTGGTCATCATGGAAGTCTCCCGAGTCCGGGCCCTGCGCGGGCCGAATCTGTGGTCGCGTCAGACGGCGATCGAAGCCATCGTCGCCTGCTCCGAGAGTGAGCGCGCGATCGACGACATGGGGGCGTTCGAGACGCGTCTGCGCACGCGCTTTCCGGATATCGACCTGCCGCGCCCCTCAGGCCTGGAAGGGACTCACTCCCTGGCGCACATCCTGGCGATCACGGCCTTGCGGCTGCAGACGCAGGCGGGCAGTCCGGTGGCCTTCTGTCGGGCGGCGCGTACACTGGAACCGGGCATCTACCAAGTGGTGATCGAGTACGTCGAGGAGGCTGTCGGCCGTCTGGCGTTCGATCAGGCGTTGGCGTTGTGCCTGGCGACGCTGCGTGATGAGCCTTTCGATTCTGGGGTGGTGATTGCCGGGTTGAAATCGCTGTGTGAGGACGTGCGCCTGGGGCCCAGCACCGGCGCCATCGTCCAGGCAGCTGTTCGTCGGGGCATTCCGTACCGGCGATTGACCGAGGGCAGTCTGGTGCAGTTTGGCTGGGGACGTCGCCAGCGCCGCATCCAGGCGGCCGAGACCGACGCCAGTGGCGCCATCGCCGAGGCCATCGCCCAGGACAAGGCGCTGACCAAATCGTTGCTCGCTGCGGCCGGCGTCTCCGTTCCCGAGGGCCGTTGCGTGGCGGATGCCGAGGATGCCTGGGTGGCGGCCCAGGAGATCGGCGGGCCGGTGGTGATCAAACCGCTAGACGGCAATCAGGGCAAGGGTGTCGCGGTGAATGTGCTGGGCAGGGAGCCCGTGATGGCCGCCTACGCCGTGGCCCGTTCCCACGGTTCTGGAGTGCTGGTGGAGCGCTATTTTCCCGGCCATGATTTTCGCCTGCTGGTGGTGGGGGACCGGCTGGTCGCGGCGGCGCGGCGCGATCCGCCGCAGGTCGTGGGGGATGGCCAGCACAGCATCGCGGAGCTGGTCGAGCAGATCAATCAGGACCCGTTGCGTGGCGAGGGCCACGGCACGTCCCTGACACGCATCCGGCTCGACGAGATTGCGTTGAGCACCATGGCCGTCCAGGGTTGCGGCCCGGACTCGGTGCCGCAGCCCGGCGCCTGTGTGGTGTTGCGCAACAATGCCAACCTGAGCACGGGCGGGACGGCCACGGATGTGACCGATCATGTGCATCCGGATCTGGCGGCCAGCGCCGTCACGGCGGCGCGCATGGTGGGCCTGGATGTCTGTGGCATCGATCTGGTCAGTCGGGACGTCTACCGACCGTTGACGGCGCAGACCGGCTGTTTCGTCGAGGTCAACGCGGCGCCCGGCCTGCGCATGCACCTGAGTCCGTCCTTTGGCACGGGGCGCGATGTCGGCGCAGCCATCATCGACATGATGTATCCCCCCGGAGACACGGGCCGGGTGCCGGTGGCGGCGGTGACGGGCACCAATGGCAAGACCACGACCGTGCGGCTGCTTGCGCATCTGTGCGCCCAGTCGGGAGCTTGCGTGGGCATGACCAATTCCGATGGCGTCTATGTGGGCGCCCGGCGCATCGACACGGGCGACTGCAGCGGGCCGCGCAGTGCGCGCAACGTGCTGCTGCATCCGGACGTGGACATGGCGGTGTTCGAGACGGCGCGCGGCGGCATTCTGCGCGAGGGGCTGGGTTTCGACTGCTGCGATGTGGCCGTGGTGACCAACATCGGGATCGGCGACCACCTGGGGCTGAACTACATCAGCACCGTCGAGGATCTTGCGGTCGTCAAGCGCGTCATCGTCGAGAATGTCGCGCCGACGGGGATGGCCGTGCTCAATGCCCAGGATCCCATCGTTGCGCAGATGGCGTCCAGCTGCCCCGGGCAGGTCACTTTCTTCGCGCGCGACAGCCGCCATCCGGTGATCGAGACTCATCGGGCGCAGGGCGGCCGGGTGGTGTATGCGGATCAGGGGGATCTGGTGTTCGCGCGCACCGGCACCGAGACGCGGATCGAGCTGGCCGCCGTGCCGCTGACCCGCGCCGGGCGCATCGGTTTTCAGGTCGAGAACGCCATGGCGGCGGCAGCGGCTGCCTGGGCGCTGGGGGTGGACTGGGTGCATATCCAGGCGGGTCTGGCCTCGTTCGTCGGCAATGCGGCCACCGTGCCGGGGCGTTTCAATGTGTTCGAGCATGGCGGGGCTACGCTGATCGCGGACTATGGTCACAATCCGGATGCGATGCTGGCCCTGGTGGAAGCCGTCGAGTCCATGCCCGCGCGACGCCGGATCGTGGTGATCAGTGGCGCGGGCGACCGGCGCGATGAAGATATCCGCCGTCAGACGGAAATCCTGGGGGATGTGTTCGATACGGTCATCCTGTACCAGGATCGGTGCCAGCGTGGCCGCGGCGATGGCGAAGTGCTGATCCTGCTGCGCGAGGGGCTGGGACAGGCCCGGCGCATGAGCCGGCTCGAGGAGATCCATGGCGAGTTTCTGGCCATCGACACAGCGCTGGACGCCCTGGCGCCTGGCGACCTGTGTCTGGTGCTGATCGATCAGGTCGAGGAGGCCCTGGCCTATATTTCCCGACGAGTCGGCGCCGGCGAGGATCGCGGGCGTGGGATTTCCATCCAGGCAGGTGCATCGCAGGCGCAGACGAGGTAATCTGCCCGTGTGCGAAAACGCCTTTCGTAGCGCGACGACCCGCCGCTCTGTGCCGTTTCTGTCGGACTCTCTATGAAATCCTCCGCCCTTGTCTCTGGAATGCCCGCGCCCGCGGGCTGTCCTCCCATTCGCCTCCGCCGGTCGGCCTCGCCGGCCGGCGCGCGGGTCCGCGGCTGGTGGACGCGTCTGATCGGCGGCCTGGTGCTGCTGGGGGCTGCGCTGGGCTGCACGTCCGCGCTTGCTCAAGGCTATATCAGCCGCAAGCTCGACATGCCTGTGCCGGGCGGTGTGGCGGTGGTGCCCCTGGGAACCGCCAGCCAGGCGCCGCAGGCCACTTATGGGGATCAGCGGGTCATGGTGATCCAGGACAGCGATGGCCAATGGATCGCCGTGGTGGGCATCCCGCTGGGTACGGCCCCGGGCCGCCAGTCCCTGCTGGTGCAGGGCGGGACGGCCGCCACGTTCCAGGTTCGCGCCAAGGAATACGCGGCGCAACACATCAAGCTGAAGAACCGTCGCCAGGTCTCGCCCGATCCCGAGGATCTCAAGCGGATCAAGCGCGAACTCGATCTGCAACTGGCGGCCTATCGCACCTATCGGGACGGTGTCGTGCCCAGCAACGTCATGCTGGACCGCCCGGTGGACGGGCGGCTGTCGAGCCCGTTCGGGCTGCGCCGTTTCTTCAATGGCGAGGAACGCAATCCGCATTCCGGGCTGGACTTTGCCGTGCCCTCTGGCACGCCCGTCAAGGCGCCGGCCGCCGGCCGCGTGGTGTTGGTGGGGGATTATTTCTTCAATGGCAAGACGGTGTTCGTCGACCATGGGCAGGGCTTCATCAGCATGTTCTGTCATCTGTCGGCCATCGATGTCAAACCCGGCGATGAGGTCGCGCGGGGCGCCGTCGTGGGCAAGGTGGGCGCCACGGGGCGCGCCACGGGGCCGCATCTGCATTGGAACATCAGCCTGAACGCGGTCCGGGTGGATCCGGCCATTTTCATCGGGGCAGCCCGCCGGCCTTAGCGAGATGACGCGCGCTATCGAGCCGGATATTTCCAGTCTGCCATTGAACCGGACATTTCTGGTTGCGCAGACCGGGCATGTGCACGTGGCGCAGCCATCGACGTGCGCATGAGGTGTCTCGCGCGGGCGATTGATTTAATATATGAAGCTTCACCTGCGCCGGTCGCCCGCGGATCCGGGCCGGCCGGTCCTTTCCAGTCGACCGGCCCACAAGGCAGGTTCCTATTCGGAATCAATCATGGACACGTCCGTTTCCCGCCCGCTTTTTTCTGAACGCGCCAACCAGCTCACCAGCTCGGCCATCCGCGAAATCCTCAAGATCACCGAACGGCCCGAGGTCATCTCGTTCGCCGGCGGCCTGCCTTCGCCCGAGGGCTTTCCGATTGCCGAGCTGCGGGCCGCCTTCGACCAGGTGCTGGCGACCCAGGGCGCCACTGCGTTGCAGTACGGCCGCACCGAGGGCTATACGCCGTTGCGCGAGTGGGTCGCTCAGGATCTGTCGCGTCCCGGGTTGACGATCGATCCTGAGGAAGTCCTGATCGTGTCCGGATCGCAGCAGGCGCTGGACATGCTCGGCAAACTGTTCATCGATCAGGGGGCGCGCGTGTTGGTCGAGGCGCCCAGCTATCTCGGGGCGCTGCAGTCGTTTTCCCAGTTCCAGCCGCACTACCAGTCCGTCCCCACCGATGAGCGAGGCCTTGTGCCCGAAGCCCTGGACGACGATCTCGCCCTGGGCGCGCGCTTCATCTACGTGCTGCCCAATTTCCAGAACCCCACCGGTCTTACGCTGGATCGCGAGCGCCGCCAGGCCCTGGTCGAGCGCTGCGCCCGCCTGGGGCTGCCCATCATCGAGGACGATCCCTACGGCGAACTGCGCTATGCGGGCGAACCGCAGCCCGGCCTGCTCGAACTGGGCCGTCCGGTGGGTGCGACCGTGATCCGTCTGGGCACCTTTTCCAAGGTGCTGGCGCCCGGCATGCGCCTGGGCTACGTCGTGGCGCCGCGCAACATCATCTCCAAGCTCGTGCAGATCAAACAGGCCACCGACCTGCATACCGCGACAGTCACCCAGATGGCGGTGTACGAGGCCGTGCGCCGCGGTTTTCTGCGCGCCCATCTGCCCAAAGTCCGTGAGCTCTACCGCCGCCAATGCGGGTACATGCTCGATGCCCTGCAGGCGCATTTCCCTTCCGATGCGCGCTGGACGCGCCCTGAAGGCGGCATGTTCATCTGGGTCACGCTGCGCGAGTCCATCGACACGGCGCAATTGCTGCAGGCGGCAATCCAGCGCAACGTGGCGTTCGTGCCGGGCGCGCCGTTCTATGCCGGCGTCGAGGCGCCCGCCAATACGCTGCGCCTGAGTTTCGTCACCGTGCCTGAGGATCGCATCCGCATCGGCGTGCAGACCCTGGCCGAACTCATCGGTCCGGCGCCCGCGCGCGGATGACGGCCGGCGGGACCCCCGCAGGTCCGGGGCGCAACGGCTCCGACCTGTCTGACATGCGTTTCGATGACTGGGTGGCCCGTTGGCTGCCCGCGTCCTGGGGACCCTACGCGCGCCTGTGCCGGCTGGACCGGCCCGTTGGCACCTGGCTGACCCTGCTGCCCGCGTTGGCGGCGCTGGTTCAGGCGGCCGATGGCTGGCCGACACTGTGGCGTCTGGTGGTGTTCTCCCTGGGCGCGCTGCTGATGCGTGGCGTCGGCTGCACCTTCAACGACATCTTCGACCGGGATTTCGATCACCGTGTCGAGCGGACACGCTTTCGTCCGCTGACCAGCGGCCAGCTCACGCTGCGGGCGGCGTTGTGGTTCGCCGTCGCGCAGTTGCTGGTCAGCGCGACGCTGCTGTTCGCCATCAATGCCTACAGCCGCTGGCTGGCGCTGGCGCTGTTGCCGCTGGTGGTGATCTATCCGCTGTGCAAACGCTATACCTACTGGCCGCAGGCCGTGCTGGGGGCGGCGTTCAACTGGGGCATGTTGATGGCCTGGTCCGATACCCGCGATGCGGTGCCCTGGTATGCGGTCGCCATGTGGCTGGGCGCTGTGCTGTGGCAGATCGGCTATGACGCCATCTACGCCTACATCGATCTGCGCGATGATCGCATGCTGGGCCTGAAATCGGTCGCCATGCGTTTCGGCGACCAGGGACGGGCCTGGATCGGCGGCATGTATGCCGCCACGGCGGTACTGTGGATCGCGTCCGGCTGGGGGATGGACATGGATTGGCCCTATTACCTGGTCATGGCCATCATCGCGGGGCATTTCGTCTGGCAGGTGCGCGTCTTCGACGTGCGTCATCCGGAACGCGGCCTGCGGTTGTTCCGCTCCAACATGCTGGTGGGGGTGCTGATGATCGTGGCCTCGCTGGCTGGCACGGTCCTGCGTCCCTGGCTGTAAGCCAGGACGGCTCGCGGGGCGCGGCTTCGCGCATGCGCATGCGGGCACATCTCTCTGCAAGGTACGGACGGCGTTCTCTGAGCAGCCAGCGCTGTTTTGCGTGTGCGCATGCGAGTGTATGGGCCTCGCGGGCGATCCCGTCTGGCGCAGGCCCGGCGTTGCGGCTAGACTGATTCCATCAAGAATGACGGCGCCGCCCGACGGTGCCACAGGAGACCGCACGTGATGACCGCAGACTCGCCGGAGACCGCGGCGCTGGAATTCGATTACGTCATCGTGGGCGCCGGCTCGGCCGGCTGCCTGCTGGCCAATCGCCTGTCGCGCCAATACCGCGTGCTGCTTCTCGAGGCGGGTGGCGCCGATGACTGGCGCTGGATCCACATCCCGGTCGGCTACCTGTATTGCATCGGCAATCCGCGCACGGACTGGTGCTATCACACGCAGCCGGATCCTGGCCTGAATTACCGCTCCCTGGGCTATCCGCGCGGCCGGGTGCTGGGCGGTTCATCCTCGATCAACGGCATGCTCTACCTGCGCGGCCAGGCTGCCGATTATGACGGCTGGGCGGCGCTCGGCAATCCGGGCTGGGCCTGGTCCGATGTGCTGCCGCTGTTCCGTGACGTCGAGGATCATCATGCGGGGGCCAGCGAATTCCATGGGGCTTCGGGCACCTGGCGGGTCGAACGCCAGCGCCTGCGCTGGGAGGTGCTCGATGCTTTTCGCGATGCGGCGGCCCAGGCGGGCATCGTGCGCACCGACGATTTCAACCGTGGCGACAATGCCGGCTGCGATTATTTCGAGGTCAATCAACGCCGGGGCGTGCGCTGGAATGCGGCCAAGGCCTTCCTGCGCCCCGTCATGGATCGGGACGCCCTGCGGGTGATGACCGGCGTGCGGGTCGAACGGATCACCTTCTCGGGCCGCCGCGCGACCGGGGTCGATTGTGTGGCGAACGGCGGGCGCGTGCATGCCGTGGCGCGCCGGGAGCTCATCCTGGCGGCCGGCGCGATCGGATCGCCCCAGCTGCTTCAGGTCTCGGGCATCGGTCCCGCCGAACGCCTGCGCAGGCTCGGCATCCCGATCGTGCTGGACCTGCCCGGCGTGGGCGAGAATCTCCAGGATCACCTGCAACTGCGCATGATCTACCGCCTGCAAGGCGCGCACACGCTGAACACCCTGGCGAATGCCTGGTGGGGCAAGGCCTGGATGGGCCTGCAGTACGCCCTGTTCCGCAGCGGGCCATTGTCGATGGCGCCCTCGCAGCTGGGCGCTTTCGCGCGTTCGGACCCGGCGCGTCCCCGCCCCAACCTGGAATACCATGTCCAACCCCTGTCGCTGGACAAGTTCGGTGATCCGCTGCATGACTTCCCGGCCATGACCGCCTCGGTCTGCAATCTGCAGCCTGGCAGCCGGGGCCACGTGCGCATCGTCTCGCCCAACGCCGCCGATGCGCCGGAGATCCTCTGCAATTATCTGCAGACGCCGCAAGACCGTACCGTGGCGGCCGATGCCTTGCGCCTGACGCGGCGCATCATGGCCCAGCCTGCACTGGCGCGCTACCAGCCCAGAGAATACTTGCCGGGTGAGGCGATCCAGACCCAGGAGGCCCTGGAAGCAGCCGCCGGCGACATCGGCACCACCATTTTCCATCCGGTGGGGACATGTAAAATGGGGGTCGATCCGTTGGCCGTGGTGGATCCGGAGCTGCGTGTCCGGGGGCTTGAAAGCCTGCGGGTGATCGATGCCTCGATCATGCCGGTCATTACTTCGGGCAACACCAATTCGCCGACGATCATGATTGCCGAAAAGGGCGCGCGCCTGATTCTGGGCGAGGCCTGAATCCCTCTATTCCGCCTTTCACACAGGACCTGGACATGGTCAGTCATACCGAGGTCGTGGCAACTGCGCTGTTCGCCATCGCCATCATCCATACCTTCTCCGTCCCCGTTTTCGCCCGTCTGGCCAATCGTGGCGGACCGCATGCCGGTCTGTGGCACCTGCTGTCCGAGGTCGAGGCCGTTTTCGGGATCTGGGCCTGTGTGCTGTTTGCGTGGATGGGATTGACACTGGGCATGAAGGGGGCCATCGAATACCTGGATACACGCAATTTCACCGAGCCGGCTTTCGTCTTTGTGATCATGGTGGTGGCGGCCAGCCGGCCCATCATCGAACTGGTTCGTCTGCTGGTCGATTTCGTGTCCCGCCTGCTGCCGATGGCCCGCGAGGTCTCGCGCTTTTTCGTCATCATGACCCTGGTGCCGCTGGCGGGCTCGCTGATCACGGAGCCGGCCGCCATGACCCTGGCGGCCCTGTTGCTGCGCCAGGCCTATTTCCGCCGGCCCGGCCAGGACGGGTTCAAGTACCTGACGGTCGGCGTGTTGTTCGTCAATGTGTCCATCGGCGGGGTGCTGACGGCCTATGCGGCGCCGCCGGTGCTGATGGTGGCCCAGACCTTTGGATGGGATACGACCTTCATGGCCACGCATTTTGGCTGGCGCGCGGTGACCGCCGTGCTGATCAATGGCTTGATCCTGTCGATGATCTGCCGGCCCTTCCTGCTCAATGGCAGCCTTGGCGTGCAGGAGGGTGAGGACGGAGAGGAAAACGAGAGCAAAAAGCGCTCGCCGTCGCCGCCCGCCGTGATGGCTGTGCACGTGCTGTTCCTGATGGGGATCGTACTGGCTTCGCATCACATGCACATCTTCATGGCGCTGCTGGTGCTGTTCATTGGCTATACCCAGGCCTACAAACGCCACCAGTCGCCGCTGCTGTTGCGCGAAGGGCTGATGGTCGGTTTCTTCCTGGCGGGGCTGGTGGTGCTGGGCGGTCTGCAGCAATGGTGGCTTCAGGATCTGCTCGGCGGGCTGTCGCCTTACGTCCTGTATTTCGGCGCCACGGCGCTGACGGCGGTCACCGATAATGCGGCGCTGACCTACCTGGGCTCGCTGGTCGAGGGTACGGGCGATCTCTGGCGCTATATGCTGGTGGCGGGCGCCGTCACGGGGGGCGGCCTGACCGTGATCGCCAATGCGCCGAATCCGGCCGGATTTTCCATCCTCAAAGGCTGCTTCGGTGATGGCACGATCTCGCCGCTGCGGCTGCTGGCCTCGGCGGCCGTGCCGACGATGGTGGCGGTCGTGATGTTCCTGCTGCCCAATTCTTTCAGCTGAGGTCGCGGCGTCGCGCGCAGGGCATCGACAGCCCAAACCCGCGCGACGAATGGGGATTCCCGCAAAAGGATTAAAATCCAAGCCGTCGATTATTTCGGAATCACATGCTGTGCCTATCTATGCCTATCGTTGCAGCCACTGCGGCCATGAGCAGGACGTGTTGCAGAAAATCTCGGATCCGCGGCTGACGACCTGTCCGGCCTGCGGTCAGGATACTTACGAAAAACAGGTGACGGCGGCCGGTTTCCGCTTAAAGGGCGGCGGCTGGTACGAAACCGACTTTCGCGGAGGAGGAAAATCCGCCCCGAAATCCGCCGATACGGCGGGCGGCGCATCGTCCGGCTCCGCCTCTGGTGGCGGCGCGTCCGGCTCCGCCTCTGGCGGCGGTTCCTCTCCTCCCGCTTCGACGTCGGGCTGATTCCCTGAACCCATGCGCTTCCTCAAACGCTACTTCATCACCGGCCTGCTGATCTGGCTCCCGCTGGTGGCCACGGTCTGGGTGCTGACCGTTCTGGCCAACACGCTCGGTTCCATGGTGCCATCGTTCCTGTCGCCCGAGGCGTTGTTCGGGGTGGCGATTCCGGGGTTCGAGCTGGTCCTGGTCCTGCTGATCATTCTCATCACGGGGCTGTTCTGCGCCAATTTCATCGGCCGTGCCATCCTGTCACGCTGGGAATCCCTGCTGGGACGCATTCCTCTGGTGCGCTCCATTTATAATTCGGTCAAGCAGGTCAGCGACACCGTGTTCGCGCCCAACGGCCAGGCCTTCCGCGAAGCGGTGCTGGTGCAGTATCCGCGCCAGGGCGCCTGGACCATCGGTTTTCTGACCGGCGCGCCCAGTACCGAAATCGCCGCGTTGCTGGAGGGCGATTTCGTCAGCGTCTATGTGCCCACGACGCCCAACCCGACGTCGGGTTTCTTCCTGATGATGCCGCGCACCGATGTCCAGGTGCTCGACATGTCGGTGGAAACCGCCCTGAAATACATCGTGTCCATGGGGGTGGTGGCGCCGTCCGCGTCGTCGTCCCAGATACAGATGGACCTGCCGGCCGTGGCGCCCCCCGACAGGCAGTCTCATTGAATCCGGACAATTCTTTCAAATTCAAACAATTCCTCTGACGGAGCCATTCTTGAACCGCACTTGCTACACCGGCGAGGTATCCAAAGTCCACCTCGACCAGACCGTGACCCTGTTCGGCTGGGTGCATCGTCGCCGCGACCATGGCGGCGTGATCTTCATCGACCTGCGCGACCGCGCGGGCCTGGCCCAGGTGGTGGTGGATCCGGACAACAAGGCCGCGTTCGAGACCGCCGAGAGGATCCGCAACGAATACTGCTTGCGGATCACCGGCCTGGTGCGCCTGCGTCCCGAAGGCACCACCAATCCCGATCTGCTCTCGGGTGAAATCGAGATCCTCTGCCGCGAGATCGAGATCCTGAATACATCGGTCACGCCGCCGTTCCAGCTCGACGACGACAACCTGTCCGAGACCACGCGCCTGACGCACCGGGTGCTGGATCTGCGCCGTCCGCAGATGCAGCGCAACCTGATGTTGCGCTATCGCGTGTCCATGGTGGCGCGCAACTACCTCGATGCCCTGGGGTTCGTCGACATCGAAACCCCGATGCTCACCCGCAGCACGCCCGAAGGCGCGCGCGATTATCTCGTGCCCTCGCGCGTCAATCCGGGAGAGTTCTTCGCGCTGCCCCAGTCGCCGCAGCTGTTCAAGCAGATGCTGATGGTGTCCGGGTTCGATCGCTACTACCAGATCACCAAGTGCTTCCGCGACGAGGATCTGCGCGCGGACCGCCAGCCGGAATTCACCCAGATCGATTGCGAGACCTCCTTCCTGGACGAAGTCCAGATCCGCGAGATCTTCGAGGGCATGGTGCGCGAGGTCTACCGCCAGGTGCTGGACGTGGCGCTGCCCGATCCTTTCCCCACCATGAGCTGGGAAGAGGCCATGCGCCGCTTCGGTTCGGACAAGCCGGACCTGCGCGTCAAGCTGGAATTCATCGACGTCGCCGATCTGATGCGCGGTGTGGACTTCAAGGTCTTCGCCGGTCCTGCCAATGACCCGGCCAGCCGCGTGGTGGCGCTGCGCGTGCCCGGCGGCGGCAGCCTGCCGCGCAGCGAGATCGACGCGTATACCCAGTTCGTCGGGATCTATGGCGCGCGCGGTCTGGCGTATATCAAGGTCAACGACGCCAGCGCGATCCCCGAAGGCCTGCAGTCGCCCGTCGTCAAGAACATCCATGCGGACGCATTGCGCGCCCTGATCGAGCGGACCGGCGCACAGAATGGCGATCTGATCTTCTTTGGCGCCGATCGCGCCAAGGTGGTCGCCGACGCCATCGGCGCACTGCGCGTGAAAATCGGCCAGAGCGAATTCGGCCGCGCCAACGGGCTGTTCGAGCCGGGCTGGAAGCCGCTGTGGGTGGTGGATTTCCCCATGTTCGAGTACGACGAGGGCGAGGGCCGCTACACGGCGGCGCACCATCCCTTCACCTGCCCCAAGCCGGGCCACGAGGACCTGCTGGAGACCGATCCGGGCAAGGCCCTGGCGCGCGCCTACGACATGGTCATCAACGGCTGGGAAGTCGGCGGCGGCTCCGAGCGTATCCACCGCGCCGATATCCAGCGCAAGGTCTTCAAGGCGCTCAAGATCGACGACGAGGAAGCCCGCCTCAAATTCGGTTTCCTGCTTGATGCGCTGCAGTATGGCGCGCCGCCGCACGGCGGTCTGGCCTTCGGCCTGGATCGACTGGTGACGCTGATGGCGGGTGCGGAATCCATCCGCGACGTGATCGCCTTCCCCAAGACGCAACGCGCCCAGTGCCTGCTGACCCAGGCGCCGTCTGCTGTGGACGAGAAACAACTGCGCGAACTGCATATCCGCCTGCGTCAGACGGAAGCCAGATAGGGCGGGGAGACCGGCCATGCCCGTCCTGCGGGTCGTCAGCTACAACATCCACAAGGGCCGCTCGGCCACGGGTGGACGGGAATCGCTGGCCGACCTGCGCCTGGGGCTGTATGGGTTGCGGCCCGACCTCCTGTTCCTGCAGGAGGTCCAGGGCCGCAACCAGATGCGCAGCAGCCTGGATGCGCAGCACGAATCTCTCGCGGCGGCCTTGCGCATGCAGGCCGCTTACGGCTGCAACGCCGTCCGCCAGACGACCGACCACGGCAATGCGCTGCTGTCGCGCTATCCCATTCTGTATTACGAGAACCAGGATGTCTCGGACCACCGCCTGGAGCAGCGCGGCCTGCTGCACGGCGTGGTGCGGGTCGGCGATGTGCCGGTGCATTGTCTGGTCGTGCATCTGGGTCTGCTGGCGGGCGGCCGCTCGCGTCAGGTGCAGGCGCTGGCCGATCGCATCCAGCGGCTGGTGCCTGCGCACGAACCGCTGCTGATCGCCGGAGACTTCAACGACTGGACCAATCGCCTGGCGCCCCTGTTTGTCGAGCAGTTGGGCCTGGTCGAGGTGTTTGCCGCCGCCCCGCAGGGGTCGGACGAGATCTACCGGTTGCGCCGCACCGTGTCGCGTCTGCGCGAGCGGCTGGCCTGGTTGCCGGGCCAGGCCTTGCGCCAGCGGCCCGAGCTGTCCATGGACGGTCAGGCGCGCCTGACGCCGCCGCCCCGGACTTTTCCCGCCGTGTTCCCCTGGCTGAGGCTGGACCGCATCTATCAGCGCGGTTTTGCCGTGCGCCGGGCCCGCGTGCTGCATGGCGCGCCCTGGAAAAAGCTGTCGGATCATGCGCCGCTGGTGGCGGATCTGGAATTGCCCTGAGGCGAGGAACTTTTTCGCGATTCGACGGCCTAACTCCCGTTACGTTGAAATTGGCACTCTTCCATATGGAGTGCTAACATCTTGATATTCCGTGTGAGGCTCTTGCCACGATGACCACCCCTTCGTCCGCCTTGTCGCTCGCGCCGTCGCAGCTCTCGCTGGCGATCGCCAACCCCGGCGCGCTCGGCACCATCGATGCCTACATCGGCGCCGTCAACCGGCTGCCGATGCTGACCGCCGACCAGGAGGCCGACCTGGGGCGGCGCCTGCGCGATCATAACGATCTGGACGCCGCGCGCGACCTGATCCTGTCGCATCTGCGACTGGTGGTTTCCATTGCCCGGCAGTACCTGGGCTATGGGCTGGCGCACGCGGACCTGATCCAGGAGGGCAATATCGGCCTGATGAAAGCCGTGCGCCGCTTCGATCCCGACCGCGGGGTCCGGCTGGTGTCTTTCGCCGTGCACTGGATCCGCGCCGAGATTCATGAATACGTGGTGCGTAACTGGCGCCTGGTCAAGATCGCCACCACCAAGGCCCAGCGCAAGCTGTTCTTCAATCTGCGCCGCATGCGGCCTGACGGCCATAGCCTGGCACCGGACCAGGTCGCCGATATCGCCCAGGAGCTCGATGTGCGCCCGGAGGACGTCGCCGAGATGGAGGTCCGACTCTCGGGCGGCGACTTCGCTCTGGATGCGCCGGCCGGCGACGAGGACCGCTACGCGCCTGCCGACTGGCTGTCCGACAAGGCCCAGGAGCCGGCCCAGGTCCTGGCGCGTCGCAACATGGACGCGCTGCAGGGCGAGGGGCTGGAACATGCCCTGGCAATGCTGGATGCGCGTTCGCAGCATATTGTGCGCGCGCGCTGGCTGGTCGATGACGGGGGCGCCACGCTGCACGAGCTGGCTGCCGAATACGGCATTTCCGCCGAGCGGGTGCGCCAGATCGAGTCCGCGGCGCTTAAAAAACTGCGTGTCGCCCTGAGCGATCGGCGGGATGAGTTCGAGGCCGGCTGAGCCGATTTCCGGACGGTCATATTTTTTTGCATCTTCCCGCCTCCGAGCGTGAACTTTTGATGCGGGCGAGGGACAAACCCACCATGAGCGCGCGCCGGCCTCGTCGGCACTCACGTTCTGTCGTCCGCTTCTGCTTCTCCTCTTCCCCTCCCTATCGAAGCGGATGTTCACGGGATGCCCTTTGGCATCCCCTTTTTTTTGCCGGTTGCCTGAAAAAAGGCAGAACCTGACTCGGTAACATAGAATATTCAATAATCGGGTTCCTTTCTGCGCATATGAAAATCGGCCTCTTGGTGTTCGGCCTGGCCGGCTTGCTGGCTCTGGTGTCCTTCATGCCCCCGTTGGCGGGGCGTCTGCGCCTGCCCTATTCGGTGCTGCTGGCCATCGTGGGTTTTGTCCTGGGCGTGATCATCCACGTGCATGGCTGGGCCCCGGGGGTGGTGGCGGATTTTCTGGACACGCTGCAGCGGTTCGAGATTTCCTCGGAGACCTTCCTGTTCGTGTTCCTGCCCATTCTGCTGTTCGAGACGGCGCTGGCGACGAACGTGAGGCGGCTGCTCGACGACATCAGTCCGATCCTGGTGATGGCCATCGTCGCCGTCGTGGTCTGTACCGTGGCGGTGGGTTTTTCGCTGGCAGCGATCTCCACCTACGGCCTGGTGGTCTGTCTGATGCTGGGCGCCATCGTGGCCACCACGGATCCGGTGGCGGTCGTGGGTATTTTTCGCGAGGTCGGCGCGCCGCGCCGCCTGACGAATCTGGTCGAGGGCGAGTCGCTGTTCAATGACGCAGCCTCGATCGCCCTGTACGCGGTGCTGCTCAATGTGCTGTTCGGCGGTACGGCATCGGCGATGACGGAAATCGTCCGCAGTTTCGTCATCGGGTTCCTGGGTGGCGGCCTGGCTGGTCTGATCATGGGGTGGGTGGCCATCGAGCTGTTCCGCTGGTTGCGCGGCTGGCCGACGGCCGAAATCACGCTGACCGTCGCGCTGGCCTACCTGACTTTTTTCATCGGAGAGCACTATCTGGGAGTCTCGGGGGTGGTGGCCACCGTGATCGCCGGCCTGGTGGTGGGGTCCAGCGGCCGGACGCGCATGTCGCCGACGACCTTCGAGCAGCTCGAGGGCGCCTGGGCGCAATTCGGGTTCTGGGCCAATTCACTGATCTTCCTGTTCGCCGCCATGCTGATCCCGCGCATGATGGCGGAAATCACCTGGATGGAAGTCCTGCTGATCCTGGTGGTGTTCATCGTCACGCTGTGCGCGCGCGGAGTGATCGTCTATGGCCTGCTGCCGTTGTTGGGCCGGCTGCGACTGAGCACCGAGGTCAGCCCGTCCTACCGGGCCGTGATGCTGCTGGGCGGTCTGCGCGGAGCCGTGTCGCTGGCCCTGGCGCTGGCTGTCACGGAACAGCCCGCGGTGCCCCACGAGGCGCGGCAGTTCATCGCCGTGGTCACGACCGGGTTCGTGCTCATGACCCTGTTCATCAATGGCCTGACGCTACGCCCGCTGATCCACCGGCTGGGACTGAATCAGCTCTCTCCGGTGGACCGCTCCTTGCGCGACCAGGCGCAGATCGTGGAGCTCGAGGCATTGCGTCTGAAGATCGACGATATCGCCCACAACGAGCACATCGGCAGCGAGGTGCTGGAACGCCTGCATGCCGTGTTCGACGCCAGCCAGGCCAGCGTGGATGCGTCACAAGTCCTCCAGCTGTCGCTGGACCAGAAGGTCACGGTCGGCATGGGGATGCTGGCGGGACG
The DNA here is from genome assembly GCF_047971665.1 of Castellaniella sp. Classification (GTDB taxonomy): domain Bacteria; phylum Pseudomonadota; class Gammaproteobacteria; order Burkholderiales; family Burkholderiaceae_B; genus Castellaniella. The sequence continues at coordinate 30,460 of NZ_JBKEAA010000018.1, forward strand.
CGAGGAGGAAATGTTCTTCGAGACGCTCAAGGCACAGGTCGTGGACTGGCGCACCGCCGAGTCCCTGCTGGCGCGCGCCGAGCGGCTGGGCGATGCTGTGCACTCGCGCGGCCTGCGTGGATTCGAAGCCGCGCTCGAAAACGATCTGCGGTATTCGTGGTCTCTGCGGATGGCGTTGCGGGTGCATTACCTGACCGGTTGGGAGGGCTGGCTTGTGCGCGAGCTGGCGCAGCGGTTCACGAACCTGATGTGCAAGTGGTCCGTGGCGCGGCGCCTGATCAAGTTCGCCCGCAGCGATGTGCAGCCGATGCTGGGCGAGGAGGTCACGGACATCATCGTGGCGGCACACCAGCGCCGCCTGACGCTGCTGGAGGGCGCGCTGCAGGCGCTGGCGCTGCAGTACCCCAATTACGCCCAGTACCTCCAGGTCGCCTATCTGGCGCGCATGGCGCGCGCCATGGAACGCATCCGATACCGCGACATGTTGGCGCACAACCTCATCAGCGGGGAAACCTATGCCGACCTGATCGAGCAAACCGAGACCCGCTGGGGAGCGCTGGAAGAAAGCGGTGTGCTGGACATCACCATGAGCGCGGGCGCGCTGGTGCAACGGGTCTCGATGTTCGAGGGCATGGACGAGCGCACCATGGCCGCCATCCGCAGGGTGCTCAAGCCCCGCCTGGTGATGCCGGGCCAGGCCATTCCCACCCGGTTCGGGCGCAGTCGCGCCATGTATTTCGTCGCCTCCGGCGCGGTGGTCCTGGACCTGCCGGACGGCACCACCGCCGAATTGGGCAGTGGCCAGATTTTTGGCGAAATGGCGCTGGCCATGGGAAATGATTTCCAGGCCCGCGCACGGTCGTTGGGCTACAGCCGTCTGCTGATGCTGCTGGAGCGCGATTTCAAGCGCCTGCAGGAGCAGTATCCGATGCTGCGCGAAAAGATCGATCTGGTCGTGCGCCAGCGGCTGAAGGCGATCGAGGTCTGGCAGCAGTTCGAGTCCGGCGAGCGCCAGCACGAGCCCCTGCCCGATTTCGACCGGATTGCGGCGGCTGAGGATCAGGGCGCTGCGGTGGCATTCGCCGACGTCGAAGAGGCGGTCGAAATCGTCGCGTCACCCGAAGCCAAGGTGCCGCCCGAAGCCGACGCATCATCCGAAGTCGAGACGTTGCTCGAATCCGGGACGCCACCCGGATCCGAAGCGTCACCCGAGAAAAAATAGCAGGGTCGGACCGCCAGGCGCTAGAGCAGCAGCTTGATGTCGTGAGCCATGTTCTCGGGCGTCAGTGCCGGCCCGAGCAAGGCGCGGGCCTCGCCTTCGCGGTCCATCAGATAGAAGGCCGACGAGTGGTTCATGGCGTAGCGGTCAGGCGTCGGGCCCGCCTCTTTGGCGTAGAAGGCCTTGAAGGACTTTGCCGTCTTGTCCAGTTGTTCCGGTGTCCCCGTCAGGCCGATGAAGGCCGGATCGAAGGCCTGCACGTAGCTGCCCAGGATCTCGGGCGTGTCGCGCGCGGGATCCACCGAGATCATGATGACGCGCACGTCACGCGCCTGATCTCCCAGCACCTGCAGGGCCTGGGCCGCCTGTGCCATTGCGGTGGGGCAGACATCCGGGCATTGCGTGTAGCCGAAGAACACCAGCAAGACTTTGCCTTTGAAGTCCGCCAGCGTACGTCGCTGGCCCGTGGTGTCGATCATGTCCAGATCCCGCCCCAGGCGGGTACCGGTGATGTCGTTGCCCTCGAAGGGCAGAGGTTCGGCTTTGGAGGTGCAGCCCGGCAGGGCCAGGGTCAGAGGCAGGGTAGCGAGAGCGCCAGCCAGGAGCCGGCGGCGCGATATTGAAAACGGCATGTCCATCATCCAGGTCGGTGAGTCGGTCGGGGCGCCGCCATGGCGCGCGCCCGGGTCAGGCCGGGACGAGGACCAGACCGACCCAGTGATCCAGCAGCAGCGCGGCGAACAGCAGCGCCAGATACAGGATCGAATAATGGAACAGTTTACGCGCCCTGGCATCCGAATAGGTTCGATAAAGCGCAAGAGATTGCCAGACGAAGCGGCCGCTGAGCAGGCAGGCGGCGATCAGATAGGCGAGGCCGCTCATGCGCACGACGTAGGGCATGACGGATGCCGCGAACAAGGCGATGCTGTAGAGCAGGATGTGCAGCTGGGTGAAATTCTGGCCATGCGTGACCGGCAGCATGGGCAGGCCGGATTTCTCGTAGTCGTGGTGGCGGTACAGGGCCAGCGCCCAGAAATGAGGCGGGGTCCAGATGAAGATGATCAGCACCAGCAGCCAGGCCTCGGCCGGGACGGCATCGGCCATGGCCGCCCAGCCCAGCGCCGGCGGCATGGCGCCCGAGAGACCGCCGATGACGATGTTCTGCGGGGTCAGGGGCTTGAGGATGGCGGTATAGATCAGGGCATAGCCGACGAAGCTGGCGAACGTCAGCCACATCGTCAGCGCATTGACCTGGGTATACAGGATCCACATGCCGGCGCCCCCCAGGGCCGCGGCCATCAGCAATACCTGATGGCTGCCGATCTGGCCAGAGGCGGTGCCCCGGCGGGCCGTGCGCAGCATGCGCGCGTCAGTCTCGCGTTCGACCAGACAGTTGATGGAAAAGGCGGCGGCCGACAGCAGCCAGATGCCCACCGTGGCGGTCAGCACGCGCCAGGGGTCGGGCAGGCCCGGGGTGGCCAGGAACATGCCGATCACGGCGCAGAAGACAGCCAGTTGCGTGACGCGCGGCTTGGTCAGCGCCAGATACTGGCGCAGCAAGGACGGGGATCGGCGATGGGCGGCGGCGATGGTCATAGGAATATTCTAGGCGCTTGCGGTCATGCCGCGGCTAGTGGGTTTCCCTGCCCGGGCGGGCAGATTTGCCGGGCCGGGACAGACGCCACAGCAGTGTGACGCTCACCAGGACGAGGCCGGCGGCGCCGCCGTTATGCATCACGGCGATCAGCAGCGGCCATTGGAAAAAGATCGTCGTCAGGCCAGTCAGCAGTTGCAGCGCCAGCAGGGCCAGCAGCAGGTGTGCCGGACCCGCCAGGCCGGGTGTGCGGTGCCAGCGCCAGGCCAGGAGGCCCAGCAGGGCGATGACGAAGAAGGCGAAGTTGCGGTGCGTCCAGTGGATCGCGGTGAGCGCGTCCTGCGAAATGATTTCCCCGGACGCGCGCTGCCCCAGGCCGCGCAGCAGAGCGTAGCCCTCGCGGAAATCCATGGCGGGCAGCCAGGCCCCGTGACAGGTGGGGAAATCCATGCAGGCCAGTGCCGCATAGTTGGTGCTGACCCAGCCGCCCAGCGCGACTTGCAGGAACAGCACGGCGAACCCCAGGATCATCCAGGCGCGTTCCGCCCCCGGGGCATCGGGAACGGGCGCGTGGGCCTTTTCCCGGGCCGCCAGCCAAGTCATCAGGGCGAGCAGACCCATGCCCAGCATCAGGTGCGTGGTGACCACCAGCGGCATCAGCCGGTGGGTGACGGTCCAGGCGCCGAAAGCGCCCTGGATGCACACCATGATCAATACGCAGCCAGCCAGTGCCGGACTGCGCCGGGGCAGGTGGCGCAGTCGCCAGGCGCACCAGGTGATGGCGATGATCAGCATGCCGAGAAAGGCGCCGGCGTAACGGTGGATCATCTCGATCCAGGCCTTGAAGGCGCTGACCGGGCCGTAGGGCATGGCCTCCAGTGCGTCGCGGATGTGCTGGCCGGCGCCCAGCGGGCTGAGGTAACCGTAGCAACCCGGCCAGTCGGGGCAGCCCAGGCCGGAATCGGTCAGGCGCACGAAGGCGCCGAACATGATCAGGTCCAGCGTCAGGAACCAGGTCAGGAACACCAGCTTGCGATAGCGCGACAGCAGCCTGGACGGCCGGTCCGGTCCGGCGGTCTGCCGGGCGGTGGCGCGTGTGGCGGCGGGTGCGTCGGCCGTGCGGTTCATCAGCCGATCCGGGAATTCTTCAGCAGTGTGCGGATGTCGTCGCGCACGCCCTCGGGCTGCCGGGTATCGGGGAACCGCATCATCAGATTGCCCAGGGGATCGACGATCCACAATCCTTGCGCCAGGGCGGCGGCGGGATCGGCGGCCTCGGGGGCCAGCCAGGCCGCCAGCCGGGCCGGGTCGGCCCGCAGCACGTGTGTGCCCGCATAGGCCTGCTCGACCACGGGCGCGGCGGGTGCGTCATCGGTGACGAACCAGATCCGTTCCAGGCGATCGACCTCTTTGCCCTGGCTGGCATGGGAATTGCGCAGGACGAACAGGCCGCGCACGCAGGACTCCGGGCAGGCGCCTGGACCCGCGCTGATCAGCAGCCATTGACCCTTGAGCTGGTTCAGATCGTAGGGCTGACCCTGTTCATCGCGCAGGGCCAGATTGACGGGAATCGGGCGCTGAGGTTCGATCAGCACGCCATAGCTCGTGCGGGTGTCGGGACGCAGCCCCAGGGCCGGCACGTAGTAGGCCAGCAGGGCGAACACCACGGGTGCGAGACAGATCAGCAGAATGGCGATGAGGGGGCGGATGGAGCGGGAGGCGGCGGGTGCGGTCGTCATGCGGTCGAGGAGGATGAGGCGCGGCGCAGGATGCGCCAGGCGGTGATGCCGGCCGCGATCCAGGCGATCGCGGCGAAGCTGAACCATTGCAGGGCGTAGTTGTAGTTCTGGCTGGCGTTGGTCGATGGGCCGGGCCAGTCTTGAATCAGGGCGGCGTCCTCGGTGGGGGCCTGCTGCAGCACGACCGGCAGCAGATCCAGACCGGTGGCGGCCGCCAGTGCCGCCAGCGGCAGATTCTGCATGCGGGGAGGCTGACCGTCTGCCGTGGGAAAAGGCGTGGGCAGTGCCGTGTCCGGCTGGCCGGTCAGGCTGCCCAGATCGAACATGCGGGGGACCCGGTGCAGCAAGGTGCCATGGACCTGCATCACCCCCGAGGCGGCACGCAGATCCGGCAGGGTGGCGGGTGGCAGCGGCCGGGCGATCCAGCCGCGCAGCACCAGCACGGCTGTTCCGGGGCTGTCCTGCAGCGCGAGCGGGGTCGCCACCCACAAGCCAGGCTTTCCTTTGAGGTTACGATTATCAAGGAGTACAGTAAATGGGTTCAGCCAGTGCCCCCGGGTGCTGGCCGGATGCCAGTCGGGGCCGTCGCGGTGTTGCGCATCCAGCACCTGGGCCGGCGCACGGCGACCCGTCTCGATGGCGGCCAGCAATGCTTCGCGTTCATGGGCGCGGCGCAGTTGCCACTGGCCGGCGCCGATGCAGATCGCGCCCAGCAGAACCAGCAGAACCAGGGCCACGATGGCCTTCATGCGGGGTGCGGGTTGCTGCGGGGTCATACCGTACTTACATCCTGGTGTTGCGGGGAATACCCATGAAAATTCTGATTGTCGTGCTGTTTCTGGGCGTGCTTGCCAGCCTGGGGTCGGCCATGAAGTATCTCATGCAGGACCGGGGCCGCACCGACCGGATGGCCTGGGCTCTGACATGGCGGGTGGGGTTGTCGATCCTGCTGTTCCTGTTCCTGCTGCTGTCGCATGCGCTGGGCTGGATCGACGCCACGGGCCTGCAGGTGGGCACGACGGGCGGGTAAGCCGGGATCCGTGATCGGCCCGGCGGGCGATGACGGGCCTGGTGGGACCGGACCGCACGCGCGCGATCAGGCCCGCGCGGTTCCGGGACGCGGCGCGGCGGCTTTCCCTCGACGAGATCGGCTGCTGCCGGCCCGCGAGCCGCATCAGAACCAGTAGACGAAGATATACAGGCCAAGCCAGACCACGTCCACGAAGTGCCAGTACCAGGCGGCGCCTTCGAAACCGAAGTGATGATCGGCGGTGAAATGCCCGCGGACCAGCCGCAGCCAGATCACAGTCAGCATGGTGGCGCCCAGGATCACGTGAAAGCCGTGAAAGCCGGTCAGCATGTAGAACAGCGCACCGTAGGCCCCCGAGGTGAAGCGCAGATTCAGTTCGGTGTAGGCGTGGTGGTATTCGTAGGCCTGGCAGGCCACGAAGGCGAAGCCCAGGATCACCGTCAGCGCCAGCCAGAAGATGGCTTTGGAGCGGTGCGCCGCGCGCAGGGCGTGGTGTGCGATGGTCAGGGTGACGCCGGAGGACAGCAGCAGCGCCGTATTGATGGTGGGCAGCCAGAATGGTCCCACGGTCTCGAAGGGGGCGATCGTGCCCGCGGGCCCCTGGTTCGGCCAGGTGCCGCTGAAACCAGGCCACAGCAGGGTCTGGGTGTCCAGGCTGCTCAGCCACGGCGTGGTGACCTCGCGGGTGTACCACAGCGCGCCGAAGAAGGCCGAGAAGAACATGACCTCGGAGAAGATGAACCAGGCCATGCTCCAGCGGTAGGAATGGTCAATGCGCTGGCTGTTCATGCCGCGCTCGGATTCACGGATGGCATCGCCGAACCAGCCGTAGAGCACGACGAACATGCACAGGATCCCGGCCAGACAGAGCCAGGGGCCGAGCGCGTAGCTGTTGACCCACAAGGCCGCGCCGATCAGTGTGGCCAGCATGCACAGGCTGGCCCGGATCGGGTGGACTGAGTCTGGCGGGACGTAATAGTAGGGGGCCTCGCCGGTATGGGCCATCTGGGCTGTCGTCATTGTTGTTTCTCCTCTTGTCCTCTGTCTTCTAGGCCGTTGCCACGCGCACGGCCAGTATCAGCAGCAATACGAACGCCACCCCGCTGATCAGGCCCGCCACGATCAGGTGCGAGGGACGCAGATGCGACAGGTCCTCGTCATGGCCGGAGCGCTTGCGCAGTCCCAGGAATGCCCAGGCGACTGTGCGCATCGAGCGCAGGAAGGTGTTGTGGTGTTGTTCCGTCATGACACGACCCCGTACAGATTCGCGCGCACGAAAGTCCAGACCAGGATGGCCACGGCGAATAGCGCCAGGATCCATCCGGTACGGCGGTTGCGGCGGCGTTGTTCAGGTGTCATGGCACGACCTTCAGCGGCTGGTCTCGAAATCGGGCGGCGTCACGAAGGTGTGGTAGGGCGCGGGCGAGGGCACCGTCCATTCCAGGCCCTCGGCGCCTTCCCAGGGGCTGGCCGGCGCGCGGGCGCCATGGCCCCGGAACGCCTTGATGACGACGTAGGCGAACAGCAGTTGCGACAGGCCGAACCAGAAGGCACCGATGGTGGCAACCTGGTGGAAATCGGTGAACTGCGCGGCGTAGTCCGCATAGCGGCGCGGCATGCCGGCCAGACCGAGGAAGTGCATCGGGAAGAAGGTGATGTTGAACGAGATCATCGTCATCCAGAAGTGCCACTTGCCCAGGCGCTCGTCGTACATATGGCCGCACCATTTGGGCAGCCAGTAGTAGGCGGCGCCGAACAGGGCGAACAGCGAGCCGGCCACCAGTACGTAGTGGAAGTGCGCCACCACGTAATAGGTGTCCTGGAGCTGGACGTCGATCGGCGCGATGGCCACCACCAGGCCGGTGAAGCCGCCGATGACGAACACGAAGATGAAGCCCACGGCCCACAGCATCGGCGTCTCGAAGGTCATGGAGCCACGCCACATGGTTGCCGTCCAGTTGAAGACCTTCACTCCGGTGGGGATGGAAATCAGCATCGTGCCGTACATGAAGAACAGCTGGGCAGTGACCGGCATGCCGGTGGTGAACATGTGGTGCGCCCACACCAGGAACGACAGGATGGCGATGGCGCAGATGGCATACACCATCGAGGCATAGCCGAACAACCGCTTGCGCGCGAAGGTGGGAATGATCTGCGACACGATCCCGAAGGCCGGCAGGATCATGATGTAGACCTCGGGGTGGCCGAAGAACCAGAACACGTGCTGGTACAGGACCGGGTCGCCGCCGCCGGCGGCATTGAAGAAGTGGGTGCCGAAATGGCGGTCGGTCAGCAGCATGGTGACGGCGGCGGCCAGCACCGGCATCACGGCCAGCAGCAGATAGGCGGTCACCAGCCAGGACCAGCAGAACAGCGGCATTTTCATCAGCGTCATGCCCGGGGTGCGCATGTTCAGGATGGTGACGATGATGTTGATCGCGCCCATGATGGACGAGGCGCCCAGGATGTGCACGGCGAAGATCGCGAAATCCATGCCCGGGCCCATCTGCAGCGACAGGGGTGCGTACATGGTCCAGCCCGAGGCGTTGGCGCCGCCCGGCACGAAGAACGACGTCGTCAGCAGGATCGCGCCCACCGGCAGCAGCCAGAAGCTGAAATTGTTCATCCGGGCAAAGGCCATGTCGGACGCACCGATCTGCAGCGGGATCATCCAGTTGGCGAAGCCCACGAATGCCGGCATGATGGCGCCGAAAATCATGATCAGCCCGTGCATGGTGGTGAACTGATTGAACAGCTCGGGCTGGAAGAACTGAATGCCGGGTTCGAACAGCTCCGTGCGCAGCAGCAGGGCGAGCGTGCCTCCCTCCAGCAGCATGCAGAAAGAGAAGATCAGGTACATCGTGCCGATGTCCTTGTGATTCGTGGCGAACAGCCAGCGCCGCCAGCCGCGCGGAGTCGGGTGGGCGTGCTCGTCATGCCCGGTGTGGGGCGGGATGTGATCGACCGTGACGCTGCTCATTGAATGCCTCCTTCCTGGGGTGCGCCGCGTTCCGCGCGGCGCAAGGAATATCGTGTGAATTCGCTATGTGGGTTGGGGCTCGGCTCAGCGCAGGGCCTTGACGTCCGAGGGCTGGACGACAGGGTCGGGGCCTTTGCCTGCATTGTCCCATGCGTTCCGCGTATAGGTAATGACCGAGGCGATCTGCGTGTCGCTCAACTGATCGCGGAAGGCGGCCATCGCGGTTCCCGGATGTCCGTTCAGCACCGTCAGGATCTGCCCTTTCATGGGCGCCAGCACGAATTTGGTATCCCCGTTCAGGGCCGGGAACGTGCCCGGGATGCCCTGGCCGTTGGCCTGGTGGCAGGCCACACAGGTGGTGGAGAACACCTGCTTGCCCTTGGCGACCAGTTCGTCCTTGGACCAGGTCTTGTTCGGATCCTCGGTGGCGGCGGCCATGGCTGTTTTCTGCTGGGCGGCCCACTGGGCGTAGTCTTCCTGGGATTTCACTTCGACCACGATCGGCATGAAGGCATGGTTCTTGCCGCAGAGCTCGGCGCACTGGCCACGGTAGATGCCGGGTTTTTCGGCGCGGAACCAAGTGTCGCGCAGGAACCCGGGGATGGCGTCTTGCTTGACCCCCAGATCGGGCACCATCCAGGAGTGGATCACATCGGCGGCCGTCAGCACGATGCGGACTTTCTGGTTGACCGGCACCACCAGGGGCTGGTCGACCTCCATCAGGTAGGTGTCGGTGATGGCGGCCTTACCGTTGATCTGGTCTTCCGGTGTGGAAAGGTTCGACAGGAAGCGCACGCCGGAGGCCGGGCCGTCGAGGTATTCATACCCCCACTTCCATTGGTAGCCGGTGGCCTTGACGGTAAGGTCGGCGCTGGTGGTGTCCTTCATGGCGAGCACGATGCGGGTGGCCGGGATGGCCATGCCGACGATGATCAGGAAGGGAATCACTGTCCAGGTGAGTTCCAGGCCGAGATGCTCTTCGAACCTGGCGGGCTTGTAGCCTTTGGACTTGCGGTGGTGGATGATGGAATACAGCATCACCCCGAAAACACCGATGAAGATCAGCGTACAGATGATCAGGATCACCCAGTGCAAGGAATAGATTTCCCGCGCGATGGGCGTCACTCCGGTGGGGAGATTCAGCTGGTTGACGCCCGGGCCTCCCGGCATGTCCTGAACCTGTGCCCCGGCAACTGTCGCCCATGACAGCGCGATCATGCCCAATGTCCCTCTGACCATCTTCATGTTGTCCCTTTGGTTGGCGTGTATTTTTCAGGACTGGTTGATCGTCATCAAAGAAAAGCGGGGAAACAACCGGTTCCTGCACACATGGCTGGGTTGTCAGGCCGTAAAATAAATTGCGGTAGCTGTAACCTGAGTATCCTTATAAGCCTGAAGGGATTATAGCCACTGGCCGGGGCTTGTACAGGCGTGCGCGGACTTCGTCCATTCGCTTTCCGGGTTTCCACTAGTCCACATCTGTTGCAGATATCCACGGATCACGTCGCGGCTTGCAGGCCGCTCCGATTCGTCCGGCACAGGCCTGTCCGCAGGGACAGTCCTGTGTCCGGACTCATCCACTACAATGCTTGGATGGATGCTTTTGCAGCGGCTTTTTCCTTGGACGATCTCCAGGCGCGCAATGCGCGCCTGGTGCGCCGTGCCCAGCAATTGCCGCCGGTGGGCGCCCGCCCGGCGACCGTGGCGGGCCGGGTCGGGGGCTGGATCGCGCCTGCGGCGCTGGCCGCCGTCGTCGGCCTGCCGGGCGTTCATGTCGAACCCGAGGCGGTGCATTTCACGGATGCGCCCGCCGAGCGCCTGACGCTGGATGCCGTGTTGCGCGAGGTGGCGCTGGCCTTGCGGAAAGCCGGCTGTATCCGCACCTGGCGCGATGAACTCCTGGACGTCATGGCCGAGGGCCGGCCGCTGGCCAGCATCGAGCGAGGGGCTGTGCGGCCTCTGGGATTGCTCACCCAGGCCGTCCACCTGAATGGCTGGTCGCCGGACGGGCGCTTGTGGGTTGCCCGCCGCGCCCTGGACAAATCGACCGACCCGGGGCTGTGGGACACCCTGTCCGGCGGGCTGGTTGCCGCGGGCGAGGACCCGGAATCGGCGTTGTTGCGCGAAACCCTCGAAGAAGCCGGCCTGCCGGCCGTCGCACTGGCCGCGCATGGCCCGCTGCGCATGGTATTGCGCATGCATCGCCGCCTGGATGACGGTTATCAGGTCGAGAATGTGTTGCTCAGCGACTGCGTGCTCGATGCGGGCACCGCGCCCCGGAACATGGATGGTGAAGTCCTCGAGTTCCGCTGTCTGGCGATGGGCGAACTGTGGGATATGATCACGCATGGCGCCTTCACGCTGGAAGCCGAGCTGGCCATTCTGGATTCGCTGCGGCACCGCCTGCAGGCCGCCAAGTCCGGCGGGGCGACCGCCTAGGGCCTGTCCGGACGCGTCGCGCGGTCTCTTTCTGGGCATGGGCAGGTTCTGATTCAATCATCCCGGCATGGTGCCGGAGGAGGCAATCCATCATGGCGCAAGACTCAAGCAATCCTTTCGTGCTGCCCGGTTTCGGTCAGCAGGGCGATGGCGCCCGCAACCCGTTGTTCGCCGGTCTGGACATGATGCGTCAGGCCTGGCAGAACATGGCAGACGCCGGTGGCCTGGACGCCGCGCAGATGACGCCGATGTCCCTGGAAGATCTCGATCGTCGCATCCGCGAGCTGCAGACCGTGCAGAACTGGCTGCAACTGAACGCTTCGATGCTGGCCAACACCATCCAGGGCATGGAAATCCAGCGCAGCACGCTGAACACGCTCAAGTCCTTTGCAGGCAGCGTGATGCCGGACGCGGCGGCTGCGGCGTCCTCCGCCCAGGCGGATGCGGCCGGGGCGGATTACGCCCGCGCGGCGGGTGACTGGTGGAATCTGGTGCAGCAGCAGTTCGAGCAACTGGCAAGCGCGACCGCAGCGGGTCTGCAAGGCATGGCCGAGACCGCCGAACAGGCGACGGCGCCTGCCGCCAAGCGTGCGGCGCCCCGCAAAAAATCCACCACGGCGGCACGCAAGAAACCGGCAGCCCCGGCCCGCAAATCCCCGGCCAAAAAGACTGCCCGCCGTACCCGCTGAGGCACCGGGCCCGGCCCCTGCGGCCGGGCCTTTCGATTTCAATTCCACGAATCTTTCATGCTGAACATCATCATTTTGGCTGCCGGTCTGGGCAAGCGCATGCAGTCGGATCTGCCCAAGGTCCTGCATCCGATCGCCGGCAAGCCCATGCTGGCCCATGTCCTGGGTTCGGCCCGGGCGCTGTCGCCCGACCGGGTCGTGATCGTCACCGGTCACGGGGCCGACCGCGTCCAGGCGGCTTTCGCGGGGCAGGATCTGTGCTTTGCCTTGCAGCAGCCTCAACTGGGGACCGGACATGCCGTGATGCAGGCGTTGCCTCAGTTGCTGGAGGGTGGTGCGGACGACGTCAGCCTGGTGCTGTATGGCGATGTGCCGCTGGTGCGTGCCCAAACCCTGCGGGCGCTGCTCCAGGCGCGTGGCGATGGTCTGGCGTTGTTGACCGAGACCCTGGCCGATCCCACTGGCTACGGGCGCATCGTGCGCGACGACCAGGGCCGCATCCGCCGCATCGTCGAGCACAAGGATGCCGGTGACGAGGAGCGCGCCATCCGCGAGGTCAATACCGGCATCCTGGCTGCGCCCACGAAGGCATTGCGGGACTGGCTGGGACGGATCGACAACCGCAACGCTCAGGGAGAGTATTATCTGACCGACATCGTTGGTCTGGCCGTTGGCGACGGGGTTAACGTCGCGCATGCCCAGCCCGGCGCAGGCTGGGAGACGCTGGGGGTCAACAGCCGTGTCCAGCAGGCCCAGCTCGAACGTATCTGGCAAGGCGAACAGGCCCGCGTGCTGCTGGAGCGGGGTGTGACCCTGGCGGACCCGGCGCGCTTCGACCTGCGCGGCTCGCTGGTCTGCGGACGGGATGTCTTCATCGATGTGGGTTGCGTTTTCGAGGGTGAGGTCCATCTGGCCGACGGGGTGCGCGTGGGGCCGCATTGCGTCGTTCGCGATGCCCGCATCGGTGCCGGCACTGTGCTGGATGCCTTTACGCACATCGAAGGCGCGCTGGTGGCCGAAACCGCCCGGATCGGTCCCTATGCCCGCCTGCGACCGGGAGCCGACGTTGGTCCGGATGCGCATGTGGGCAATTTCGTCGAGATCAAGAAGACGCGCCTGGGCCGCGGCTCCAAGGCCAATCATCTGGCCTATCTGGGCGACGCCGAGATCGGGGAACGCGTCAATGTCGGCGCGGGCACCATTACCTGCAACTACGATGGCGTCAACAAGTTCCAGACGGTGATCGAGGATGACGCCTTCATCGGTTCCGACACTCAGCTGGTCGCGCCGGTACGCGTGGGCAAGGGCGCGACCCTGGGAGCTGGGACGACATTGACACGGGACGCGCCTGCCGACCAGCTCACGTTGTCGCGGACGCGGCAGCAGTCCATCCCGGGCTGGAAACGACCGACGCGCAAATCGTGATCGCCGGGCGTGCTGTGAGCCTCGTCCGGGGGCGGGCGCGACCCGACCGGTTGCGTGATCCGCGTGGCGGACGAGGACGATCGTGCGCATTCTGCACCTGAATCTGGAAAAAGGCTGGCGGGGCGGTGAGCGCCAGACGCTGCTGACCTTGCGCGGCCTGCGCGCGGGGGGGCATGAGGTCGCCCTGGTCGCACGCGCAGGGGGGCCGTTGGCCAAGCGGGCGCGCGCCGAGGGCATCCCGGTATTCCTCTGCGGCGGCGCCCTGGGCTTGCCGCGCGTGCTGTTGACGACGGGATGGCGCTACGACGTGCTGCATGCCCAGACTGCCCAGGCCATGAGCCTGCTGGCGGCGTTGCGGCCGCTGTTGCGCGCGGCCCTGGTCTTTACGCGTCGCACAGCGTTCGACGCGCCGGGCGCGGCGAACCGCCATCGCTGGAAATGGCGGCGCGCCGACGCGTTGGTGGCGATCAGCGAGGCGGCGGCCGCAGCGCCTCGGGCGCTGGGCCTGCCCGTCACCATCATCCCCAGCGCGGTCGAAGCCGTGCCGCCGGATCCTCAGGGCATGAATGCGTTGAGGACGCGCTTTGGTCTGGAAGGCCGGCGTGTCCTGGTCACAGCGGCCGCGCTCAGTCCCGAAAAGGACCCGCTCACTCTGATCGAGGCGGTCGCGTTGCTGCGTCGCGATCATCCGGGCGTGTTGTGTCTGCACTGCGGCGCGGATGGCACGGCGGCCGACGCGGCGCGTGCGCGGGTCACGGAACTGGGTCTGGAGGATCACTACCGGTTCGCAGGCTTTCAGTCCCGGGTGGCTGATGCGCTGGCGCTGGCCGAGGTCTATGTCAGCAGTTCACGGTTCGAGGCGCTGGGCACCAGCGTGCTGGATGCCTGTCTGACCGGACTGCCGGTGGTGGCCACGGATGTGGGTGGACACCGTGAAATTCTGGCGCCGGACAGGGGGCTGCTGGCGCCGGCGGGAGATCCCGAGACACTGGCGCGTCGCGTGGCCTGGGTGCTGGATCATGCCGAGGCTGCCCGGGCCATGGGAGCGCGGGCGCGGGAGCGGGTGGCGCAGGAGTATGCCGTGCCCACCATGGTGGCGCGTTACGAAAGCCTGTATCGCTGCCTACAGCGGGCGTAGCGAGGTGCGATACCGCTGCGCGCGTTCGGCGTAGTCGCGGGCGCTGGCCTCGAGGTTGGCAACCTCTTCGTCGTTGAGCGTGCGCACGGCCTTGGCCGGCGTGCCCAGGATCAGCGATCGTTCCGGGAAGGTCTTGCCCTCGGTCACTAGGGCACCCGCGCCGACGAGGCTGTGGCGGCCGATCACTGCCCCGTTGAGTACCACGGCCTGGATGCCGATCAGCGCGCCGTCCTCGACGGTGCAGCCATGCAGCATGGCCTGATGGCCCACCGTGACGTTGCGGCCGATATGCAGGGGTTTGCCGGCGTCCACATGCAGCACGGCACCTTCCTGGATGTTGCTGTTCTCACCGATGAAAATGGGCTCGTTGTCGGCACGGATCGCGGCGCCGGGCCAGACGCTGGCGCCTGTCTGCAGCGTCACGGCGCCGATCAGGGTGGCTTCGTTCGACACGAAGGCGGACGGGTCGATGTGCGGGGTCAGGTCCCCCAGGGCATAACAGGTCATCGGGCGATCTCCGGGCAGTCCGCGCGCGGCGCGCGCCCGTGATCGGAGTGACGGCCGGGCGCGTTCGGCGGGGTGTTTTCGATGGTAGCATGCTCGCCCGCGCGGCATGGGCCGGCCCTATAATCGCGCCATGACGACACGCATCCTCATCGTACGCACCTCCTCGCTCGGGGACCTGGTGCACATGCTGCCCGCCATCAGCGATATCGCACGGCATGTGCCCGATGCGTCGATCGATTGGCTGGCCGAGGAATCCTTCGCCGAAATTCCCGCCTGGCATCCGGCCGTGCACGAGGTCATTCCCGTGGCGCACCGGCGCTGGCGCAAGCACTGGTGGGCGGCCGAGATCCGCCGCGAGCGCGCGGCCCTGCGCACCACGCTGGGCGAGCGCCGGTACGACATCATTCTGGACATGCAGGCCCTGATGAAATCGATCTGGCTGGTCCGGCAGACGCGTGGCGTGCGGCATGGGCTGGACTGGAAATCGGCGCGCGAGCCGCTGGCCTCGCTTTTCTACGATGTGCGTCATCGGGTGGAATTCTGGCAGCCAGCGATCATCCGCCAGCGGACCCTGGCGGCGGCCGCCTTCAGTTATACGATCCAAGGCGCGCCGGATTTCGGCCTGCGGGCGCTGACCGACGGGGTCGTGATCGAGCCGGCCGCCCTGATCATGCCCTCGGCCAGCCGTGATGACAAACTCTGGCCGCAGGCCGACTGGCAGCAGGTGTTCGACGACCTGCAGGGCCGCGGCCTGGGCCTGCGGTTGCTGGCCGGCAACGAGGCCGAGCAGGCCCGGGCGCATGAACTGATCCGGGGCCGCGCCGATGCGGTCGTTCTGCCCCGCATGGGGCTGCGGCAGGTGGCGGATCAGCTTGCGCGGGCGCGGATCATGGTGGGGCTGGACAGTGGCCTGACGCATCTGAGCGCCGGGCTGGGCCGCCCGACGATCGGCATCTACAAGGCCTCGACGCCCGTGCGCACACCGCTGCAGGGGCCGGCCTATGCCGCCAGTCTGGGCGAACGCGGGCAGGCGCCCGATGCGGGCTGTGTGCGGGCCGCCATCGCCGAGGCGCTGGATGCGGCCCGCGCCGGCGGGGACCGGGGAGATGCGGCGCCTTTGACGGGCCGCGTCTGAGATGCCGGGCGCAGCAGCGGTGACCCGACTGCGTGGAGGCGCCTGATGCGCGGGCTGTATTCCCTGTTGCTGTGGATGCTGTCGCCTTTGCTGTTGGGGTGGATGGCTTTGCGCGCCCGTCGCGCCGGCGGCCAGTGGTCGGTGCTGGGCGCCGCGCGTTTTGGCCGCTACGGACCGGCCGGGGGCGATGACGGCGCCATCTGGGTTCATGCGGTCAGCCTGGGCGAGACCCGGGCGGCGCATCCGCTGATCCGGGCGCTGCTCGATCGTGGTCATCGGGTGCTGCTGACGCACATGACGGCGACTGGCCAGGCCGAGGGGCACCGTGTGTATGCGGCGGAGCTGGCCTCGGGCCGCATGCGACAGGACTGGCTGCCCTATGATTTTCCAGGGGCGACGCGCCGGTTCATGCGCCATTACCGCCCTTCGGTCGGCGTGCTGATCGAACGCGAGGTGTGGCCCAACCTGGTGCATGCCGCAGTGTGCGCGCGCGTGCCGCTGGTGCTGGCCAGCGCGCGCATGTCGGCAGCGTCGCTGCGCGCCACCTTGCGATTGGGCGCGCTGCTGCGGCCCGCCTATGGCGCGCTGACGCTGACGTATGCGCAGTCGCTGGCCGACGCCCGGCGGCTGGAGCGGGCC
Source organism: Castellaniella sp. (assembly GCF_047971665.1). Classification (GTDB taxonomy): domain Bacteria; phylum Pseudomonadota; class Gammaproteobacteria; order Burkholderiales; family Burkholderiaceae_B; genus Castellaniella. Next base: position 46,994 of record NZ_JBKEAA010000018.1, read on the forward strand.
GGTGCGCGGCAGGTCGAGATCTCGGGAAATTTCAAGTTCGATCTGCATCTGGATCGGGAACGGATGACCCGGGGGGCGCACTTTTCGGCGCAGCTGGACCGGCGGGTCGTGGTGATCGCCAGTACCCGTGAGGGGGAGGATGCGCCGTTCATCGAGGCCATCCGACAGCAGGTCGGGCAGCGGCGCGCTCGAGGGCATGATTCAGGACCGCCGCTGCTGTTCATGCTGGTGCCGCGGCACCCCGAACGTTTCGATGCCGCCGCCGGGTTGTTGCGGGAGGCCGGACTGGCGCATGTGCGACGCAGCCACCTGCTGACCCTGGGCGACGGCAGCCGTTCCGCCCTCGAGGCGTGCGGGGACGCCGAGGTGATCCTGGGCGACACGCTGGGTGAAATGGCCTGGTATTACGCGTGCGCTCAGGTGGCCATCGTGGGCGGCAGTTTTGCGCCGCTGGGCGGGCAGAATTTCATCGAGGCCAGCGCGCAGGGACGACCGGTGCTGGTGGGGCCGCATACCGCCCATTTCGAGCAGGCGGTCAGTGATGCGCTGAGCGCGGGAGCCATCGCCCGGGCTGCCGATCCGGATCAGGCTGTGCGCCAGGCCTTGCAGTGGCTGGACGATCCGGCCAGCCTGCGGCGCATGGGCGAGGCGGCCCGTGACTGGGTCCGGCAGCATGCCGGAGCCGTGGCGCGTGTGGGCGATGGCATCGAGACGCTGCTGGCGCAGGCTGCGCAACGCCCGCCCGGCGGCTGAGGTCCGGCAGGGCCGTCCGCGTCCGACTCAGGTCGGTGTCAGCCCGTGGTATTTCTTGCCCAGTGCGAGCGTGGCCTGGAAAAAGCCTTCCTTGCTGCCGCAGTCGTAGCGGGTTCCGTCGTAGTGGTGCGCCAGTACACGGCGCTGCTTGAGCAGCGCGGCGATGGCGTCGGTGAGCTGGATTTCACGGCCCACGCCGGCCTGTGTGCGGCGCAAGTGGTCGAAAATCTCGGGTTCCAGGATGTACCGGCCCACGACGGCCTGATTCGACGGCGCGTCCTGTGGTTCGGGTTTTTCCACGATCTGTTCGACGCGGGTGTTGCGCGCGTCGAGCGGCGTGCCGGCGACCATGCCGTATTTTTTTGTGTCGGCGGGATCGATGGTCTGGATGGCGAGAACGCTGCCATCGTGCTGGTGGGCGGCATCCACCAGTTGGCGCGTGACCGAGGTGCGGGCATCCAGCAGGTCGTCGGCCAGCAGCACGGCAAAGGGCTCGTTGCCGACGATGGGTTCGGCGCACAGCACGGCGTGTCCCAGCCCCAGCGGCTGCGCCTGTCGGGTGTAGATGCAGTGGACGTCCGGTGGCAGGGTCGCGCGGATGGTTTCCAGCAGGGCCTGCTTGCCCTTGGATTCGAGTTCCGCCTCGAGCTCGGGCATGCGGTCGAAATGATCCTCGATGGCGCGCTTATGGCGGCCCGTCACGAAGATCAGTTCCGTGATGCCTGCGGCCAGTGCTTCTTCGACGGCGTACTGGATCAGGGGCTTGTCGATGATCGGCAGCATTTCCTTGGGCATGGCTTTGGTGGCCGGCAGGAAACGGGTACCCAGGCCTGCGACGGGGAAGACGGCTTTGCGGATCGGTTTCATCAGGGAGTCGTGGCGGGAGGAAGGGGCGCGCCCAGGGTCAGGGTCTGCTGGTTGCGCTCTGACAAAGGCCGGGGTGTGCGTCCCTGTTCGGCGGGCGGCGGGCCGAAGAAGCCCTGTCCGTAAGCCAGCAGCGCCAGATTGGCGATGAAGGCGAGTGTCAACAGGAATCGCATGCTTCGACCAGGACGGAAGGATGATGTGTAGCTAGTATATCAGCGGGGGTCGGGCTGTCCCAGGCTCGCCAGCCCATCCAGAACAGGGCTGTCCAGCCAGCGCGGCGGCGTTGCAAGGCCGGGAGCCGAGCGTGTCAGTGCCGCCTGCAAGGCCGCTTGAAGATATGGCGCCGCGCCGCCGCTGATGAACAGTTGCGGTGCAGGACCGGGATAGGCATCACAGGCCAGTCGCCACTGGTGCAGCACGGCGCCGGCCTGCGCAGCCGCGATGCCGCTGACGATGGCGCTGTCCGTGTCGGTCGGGAAATCGGCAATATCTCCTTGGGCCAGCGGCAGGCCGGCGGTGCCCTGAGCCAGGCTGCGCGCCATCAGGGCCGCGCCCGGCAGGATCAGTCCGCCGATGAACGCGGCGCGGCGCGCGCCGTCGGCCTGTGCTTGCCAGGCCAGGGTATCGATCGTGGTGGCAGTGCCGAAACTGGCCAGAATGCAGGGCGCCCCCGCCTGCCAGGCCGGATCGTCCTGGATGTGGTCCAGCGCCCCCAGCAGGCCCAGCCAGCGGTCGGCGCCCAGTTGAGCCGGCTGGCGGTAGCCATTGACCAGCCGGTCGTGGCCGTCGCGGGCGTCGTGCCAGAGCACGGGCAGGTTCCAGGCGGTGCGGCAGGCGCGCTCGAGTGTGTCGCGGACGCTGTGGCTGGCGACGTTGGATCCCAGGATGCGGAGCGGCGTGAAACTCAGGCGCGCGGCCAGATCGGACAGTTCCGTGTGCGCCAGAATCAGGGGCGGGGTACGGCGCCGGGATGCGCCCGGTTCCAGCCAGGCGATCTTGGCCCGGGTGTTGCCGATGTCGATCAGCAGGATCATCGTTGCAGCCGCACGGAGATCTCGCCGACCGAGATGGCCTGAACGCCTTCGGCATTGCGCAACAGCAGGCGGCCGTTGACGTCGATGCCGCAGGCCGCGCCCGTGTGCGTCAGGCGACCATCGTCGAGGATGTCCAGCATGCGGCCCGCCAGGCCGTCGATTTCCGCATAGCGGTCGGGCAGATCGGAGAAGCCCCGGGCGGTGGCGTGATTCAGCGCGTCATACCAGGACCGCGCCGCACTGCTGGCCAGCTCGGCCGCCGTGATGCGTGCGGCTGCGGGGTCCTCTCCCGCGACCTCGGCCCAGTCCGCGATGCGTCGGTTCAGTGATCGCGACAGCGCCCGGGCGTCTTCCAGGTTCAGGCCCATGCCGATGATGATGAGGTGATGATCGGCTGCCTGCGCGGTGCCCGAGCGGGTGGATTCGATCAGGATGCCGGCCAGCTTGGCCTGGTCCCAGAGCAGGTCGTTGGGCCATTTCATGGTCAGGCGCGCTCGCTGGTCGGGGTCGATATGCGCGCGCAGGGCATGGCAGGTGGCTATGCCGATCAGAGGCGCGAGCGCGGGCAGCTGACGGGCCGGCAGAAAGACGTCGAAGGCGCAGGAAAACATCAGGTTGGCGCCAATCCGGTTCTGCCAGGTGCGTCCGGCGCGTCCGCGCCCTTGTGATTGCAGGTGGGTGCCCAGCAGCCAGGGGCGGTCCGGCGGGCCTTCGGACCGGCGGGCGTACGTCAGCAGGTCGGCGTTGGTCGAGCCGGTCTGTTCGACCCAGTCCACCTGGCGGAATTGCGGCAGGCTTGCGCGCAGGGCGGTGGCCATGTCTGAAGGAGAGGGCAGGGCGCCGGCGGGAGCGTGGGATGGGCCAGTCATATAGGTAGAATGAGGTCTGGAGCAGACAGGAGAATCCGCGCAGCCATGAGTTTACGCACAGAACAAGCCGCATGCCAGGGTCAGGCTGGTCTGGTCGAGTACACGGTGGATCACCCCGAGGACTCGCCGTCGGGCTGGGCGCTGGTGCTGCATCCGCATCCCCTGCATGGCGGCACCCGTGACAACAAGGTCGTCACCACGGTGTCGCGCGCCTGCGTGCAGCATGGATTGCTGGCGGTTCGGCCCAATTTTCGCGGGGTGGGGGCATCGGCGGGCGTGTTCGATCATGCGGTCGGCGAAACCGCCGATATGGTGGCTGTCGTCGAACATGTCTTTCAGACCCGGCCCGAGGCGGTTTCGGGGCCTTGGGTGCTGGCGGGGTTTTCTTTCGGGTCGGCGGTGGCCGCCCAGTTGTACGCTGAGCTGGCAGACCGGGATCTGCCTTTGCCGGCCCGCCTGATGCTGATCGGCTGCGCGGTCGACCGGTTCAGCCACCGCGCGCTGTCGGTGCCGCCCGACACGCTCGTCATCCACGGAGAGCATGATGATGTCGTGCCGCTGTCCGAAGGCATGGACTTTGCGCGGGCGCATCGGCTGGCTGTCACTGTCGTGCCCGACGCCGGCCATTTCTTTCACGGCAAATTGCTGCTTTTGCGCCAGATCGTTCAGTCCGGAGTGGCGGGGCTGTAGTACCTGGCCCGGTCGTGCGCCACCCGGGGATGTCGTTTCAGTTGCTTGCGTTTTGTCTCGAATTGCGCCGACCGGGCCGGCCTGGCGTTTTTCCGTGCTGCCTATAATGGGCGTTTGTCGTTTCCTTCCCTCTCTTTCCTTTTTTCATGCCCATGAACGTTTTTCAGCCGCTTCCCCGTCGTTCCCGCCTGGCGCCCCTGGCGCTGGCCTGCTCGTTGCTGGTCTCCGGCGCGGCCTGGTCACAGGAATCGTCCGCGCCCGCTCTGGCGGCCGTGTCTGCGGCCGCATCCGCCCCGGCAGGGGTCGCCATGGTCAGCAGTCTGTCCAACATTCCCGCGCCGGTGCTGGGCGCCAAGGCCTGGCTGACGCTGGATGCCACCAGCGGCCAGATCATCTCGGCGCAGAGCCCCCAGGAGGCCGTCGAACCGGCCTCTCTGACCAAGCTGATGGCCTCTTATGTGATTTTCGAGGCGCTGGAAAGCGGTCGGCTCAAACTCGACCAAAAGGTCCGGGTCTCCGAAAAGGCCTGGAAAACCGAAGGCTCACGCATGTTCATCAATCCGAACACCGAAGTATCGGTGGATGAGCTGCTCCAGGGCATGCTGGTGCAATCGGGTAATGACGCGACCGTTGCGCTGGCCGAGGCCGTCGCCGGCAGTGAGTCGGCCTTTGTCGCGCTCATGAACCAGCAGGCCAAGACCCTGGGCATGAACCATACGAATTTCACGAACGCGCCGGGCCTGCCCGATCCCGATCACATGACCACGGTCGAGGACCTGGCGACGCTGGCGCGCGCGCTGGTCCAGCGTTTCCCGCAATACCGGCATTACGACAGCCAGAAAGAATTCACCTACAACAACATCAAGCAGAGCAATCGCAATCGCCTGCTGTGGATGGATTCCACCGTGGATGGCCTCAAGACGGGGCACACGCAGTCGGCAGGGTATTGCCTGGTGGCCACGGCGCTGCGCGATGGCCGGCGCGTCGTCTCGGTCGTGGTGGGGGCGGCCAGCGATGCGGCCCGTACCGAAAGCAGTCTCAAGCTGCTGAACTGGAGTTTCAAGAATTTCGACACCGTCAAACTGCTGGACAAGGACAAGCCGGCCGTGTCGGCGCGCGTCTGGGAAGGCGCCACCGAAAGCGTCCAGCTGGGGTTGTCCGAGCCCCTGTGGGTGACCGTGCCACGCGGACGCGCCAGCGACATCAAGACCGAGGCCCGCTACACGCAGCCGCTGATGGCGCCGCTGGCCCAGGGGGCGCGGGCCGGGACGCTCATGATCAGTCTGGATGGCAAGGAACTGGAGCAGCGGCCGTTGCTGGTGCTGAAATCCGTCGAAGAAGCTGGCTTCTTTGGCCGGATGCTGGACAAGATCCGGTTGTTGTTCGAGTAATGGCGACATGAAAACGATTCCTCCCGAAGAATCCCTGATCGTCTATCCCTGCGATTTTCCGATCAAGGTCATGGGCCGCGCGCATGATGATTTTGCGCGCGCCATGGCCGAGGTGGCGCTTGGCTTCGATCCGACCTTCGATCCGGCCTCCATCGAAATCCGTCCCAGCGCCAGCGGCAATTATCTGGGCCTGACGCTGACGGTGCATGTCACCTCGCGCGAACAGCTCGACAATCTGTACCGCGCCCTGCACGGACACGAGATGGTGTCCGTGGTGCTCTGATGCCGGACCTGCGGACGCGCTGGCTGGATCGCCCGGCCCCTTATCTGCAGGTCTGGCAGGCCATGCAGGATTTCACGGATGCGCGCGACGACGGCACCCCCGATGAGCTCTGGCTGGTGGAACATCCGCCGGTCTATACCCTGGGGCAGGCCGGCAAGCCGGAGCACATCCTCAATCCGCACGGCATTCGGGTAGTGCACAGCAACCGGGGCGGGCAGGTCACCTATCATGGCCCCGGCCAGGTGGTGCTCTACACGCTGGTGGATCTGCGCCGCCGCGGGGTTTTCGTCCGGGAATTCGTCATGCTGCTCGAACAGTCCGTGCTGGATCTGCTGGCGGACCTGGGCGTGGCGGGCGCCTGCCGCAAGCCCGGCGCGCCCGGGATCTATGTGCCCCAGTCGTCGCTGCTCCAGCCGCATGGAGACGCCCTGGCCAAGATCGCCGCGCTCGGGGTCAAGATCCGCAATGGCCGCGCCTATCATGGTGTGGCGTTGAACGTGGACATGGATCTCAGTCCCTTTCTGGGTATCAATCCTTGCGGTTATGAGGGCCTGCAGACAGTCGATCTGAAGGCCTGCGGCATCACGGCCAGTCCGACGTCGGTCGGGGAACGTCTGGCCGGGTTCTTTTCCGCGGCCTGGCAGGCCGCCGGCAATCAAGGAGACTTGCATGCAGCCACCGCTTTCCGATCTGGTCCTGGATGAGCGCCGCGATGGTGTTCTGACGCTGACGCTGAACCGGCCCGACCAGTTCAACGCATTGTCCGAGGAGATGCTGGCGGCGTTGCAGACGCGCTTTGACGCCTGCCGTGACGATGTCGCATTGCGGGTCGTGGTGCTGGCCGCGAATGGCCGCGCCTTTTGCGCCGGCCACGATCTGAAGCAGATGCGCGGCCATGCGGGGGATCGGGATTACTACCGCGATCTGTTCGGCCGCTGCGGTCGGCTGATGCAGTCCATCGTGCGCTGTCCCGTGCCGGTCATCGCACGGGTGCATGGCACGGCGACCGCCGCCGGCTGCCAGCTGGTGGCCAGCTGCGACCTGGCGGTGGCCGCAGAAAGCGCGCGGCTGGCCGTGTCCGGCATCAATGTCGGCCTGTACTGCGCCACCCCGGCCGTGGCGCTGACGCGCAATGTGCCCTTGAAAAGCGCCTTCGAGATGCTGGTGACGGGGCAGTTCATCAGCGCCCGTCAGGCCGTCGGGCGCGGGCTGATCAATCATGCCGTGGCCGATGCCGACCTGGATCAGGCCGTGCGCGGACTGGTCGATGCCGTTCTGTCCAAAAGTCCGGTTGCCGTGCGCGCCGGCAAGGCCATGGTCTACCGGCAACTGGGCCTGCCGTTGGATCAGGCCTATGACTATGCGGCTGACGTCATGGCCGAGAACATGCTGGCCGACGATGTGGGCGAGGGCATTGACGCGTTCATGCAGAAGCGTCCGCCGCAATGGCGGGGCCGCTGAGGTCGCGCAATCCAGCAGCTTGTTGATGCATCACAAGACATCGGGGGCTGTTCCTGCATTCCAATGATGGAGTCGTCTGAAACGGAACTCCGTCATGTCACTGCCCCGATCCGCTCCCGCTGCTTTCCTCAGGTGCCTGGCGCGCGCGGGAGGCGCGGCGCTGTTGCTGGTTCTGGGGATGAGCCTGGCCTCGGCCGCCGTCGCCGCATCCGATGGCGGTGTGTCACCGGATGCCATCGACGTGGTGGCCATTCCAGGGGGCGAGTTCACTTATCAGGCCGCCGGCGAGTTCCTGGATCAGGGGCGGCCCGTGGATGCGCCCCGCGTCCATGGCCGGGTCGAAGACGGTCATTTCATCATGCGCCGCCAGGTCAGCCAGGCGGAATACGCCCGCTGTGTGCGGGCAGGCGCCTGCAAGCGCCTGGACAAGGGCTTCCGCGACCTGGATTCGCCGGACCTGCCCGCAGTGGGGGTCAGCTGGGCCGACGCGACGGCCTATGCCGCCTGGCTGACGCGCAAAACCGGCCAGCACTGGCGCTTGCCTTTCTATACCGAGTGGGTGCGCGCGGCCGCCGATCGCTATCGCGAAGACGACGCCTTGCCGTCGGATCCGGATGATCCGGCCGTGCGCTGGCTGGCCGAGTACGAGCGTGAGATCGTCCGTTCCCGGGGCCGGATCAAGCCCGCGCAGCCATTCGGGCATTTTGGCGTCAATGTGCTGGGTGTGAGCGATATCGGCGGCAATATCTGGGAATGGACCGACACCTGTTTTGCCAGCCACAGCATGGGTGCGTTGCCGCTGGCGCCGCGTGAGAATTGCGGTGTGCGCATCCTGGCAGGCGCGCATATCGCGGCCATGGCCGACTTCATCCGCGACCCTCGCAATGGCGCCTGCTCCATTGGCTTGCCGCCGGCCAATCTGGGGTTCCGTCTGGTGCGCGTGGAGTGATCTTTTCCCCCGGCGATTCCAGGCCGGGACCCGGTCTGTCACCTTTCACAGCAAGGATTGCAGCGCGTCAAAAATTTTTACTGAAGTCCTGTCCATCTCCTGAATCTGTTTGATGCAGCGCAATAAGGGTTAACCCAGGTTGTGACAAGATTGAATTGTCAATCAGACGACATATCAAATCTGGGAGTTGAACATGAAAGTATCTCGTGAGGCCGCCGCTGCACTGATCGGACCCGACGGGCGTCGCCGCTTTCTGAAAGGCAGTCTGGGCCTGGGGGCTGTGGGCTTTCTCGGTGAGCTGTTGCCCGCCGCCGAAGCCAAAGAGCGCCCGCCCGTGTCTGCCGACGCCGTTGATACGCTCGAGCATGTCAAGGCCGAGCTGGTCACCCCGCCTCACGTGATGGCGCACGAGCAGGCGACCAAGGCCAAGCCGCGCGTGATCGAGTTCACCATGACCATCGAGGAAAAAAAGATCGTCATCGATGAAGAGAACGGCACGACGCTGCAGGCCATGACGTTCAACGGCTCGATGCCCGGTCCGACCATGGTGGTGCACGAGGGCGATTATGTTCAGCTCACCCTGATCAATCCGGACACCAATGCGCTGGAGCACAATGTCGACTTCCATGCGGCCACCGGTGCGCTGGGCGGGGCGCCGCTGACCACGGTCAAGCCGGGCGAGCAGGCGGTGCTGCGCTTCAAGGCCGACCGGGCTGGCGCGTTCATCTACCATTGCGCGCCTGAAGGCATGGTGTCCTGGCATGTGGTGTCGGGCATGAGCGGCACCCTGCTGGTGCTGCCGCGCGACGGTCTCAAGGACGAAAACGGCAAGCCGCTGCACTACGACAAGATCTACACCATCGGCGAATTCGACCTGTACATCCCGAAGGACGCGGAAGGCAACTACAAGACGTACGAAACGGCGTTGGAAAGCTACGGCGATACCGTCGAGGCCATGCGCAGCCTGATTCCGTCGCACATCGTGTTCAACGGCAAGGTCGGCGCGCTGTCCGGCGAGGGCGCCATGACGGCCAAGGTGGGCGAGACCGTGCTGTTCATCCACTCCTCGGCCAATCGCGATACCCGTCCGCACCTGATCGGCGGCCATGGAGATTATGTCTGGGAAACCGGCAAGTTCTCCAATGCGCCCGAGACCAACCTGGAAACCTGGTTCATCCGGGGCGGCTCGGCGGGCGCTGCGCTCTACACCTTCAAGCAGCCCGGCATCTATGCCTACGTCAATCACAACCTGATCGAGGCGTTCGAGCTGGGGGCCGCCGGTCACGTCAAGGTCGAAGGCCAGTGGAACGATGATCTGATGAAACAGATCATGCCGCCCAGCCCCATCAAGAAATAAGCCATGAACCCATGGGACCGCCGTGTTTGCCCGGCAGTCCCTGATACCAGGGCGGCCCCGTCGGCCGCCTCGAACCCGGAGAAAAACAAGATGTTCAAGATCATGACTGCGGCAGCCCTGTCCCTGGCGCTGCTGCCGACCCTGTCGATGGCCAATAACGCGGCCACCCTGAAAACCGGCGAAAAGCTCTACAAGAGCGCCTGTGTCGCGTGCCACAGTACCGGCGCGGCTGGCGCCCCCAAGCTCGGCAACAAGAAGGCCTGGGCGCCGCTGATCGCCAGGGGCATGGATGAAATGATGTCCGTGGCGCTCAACGGCAAGGGCGCCATGCCCGCGCGTGGCGGCACCAAGGCCGATGACGAGACCCTGCGCGCCGCTGTAGAATACATGGTCAGCCGCGCGCAGTAATCAAATTCCCTCCACGGGGTCATGCGGGCCGCAGGCGAATGCCTGGCGGCCCGCATGTCGTTCAGCCTGTGTGTGCTCGCCGTGGAGAAGCCGCAGTTGCCGGGCCAGCATTTCCACCAGCGCCTGGATGGCCACCGTGCTGGGAAAGCAGGCGTTGCTTTGTGTGGAAAAGGTCAGCACACAGTCGGCGTGCAGCGCCATGGGGGCGAGATGGCTGTCGGACAGGGCCAGCACACGGCAGCCCTGGGGCCGCAGCGACTCGGCCAGTTCGATGATCTCGCGGGAGTAAGGGGCGTAACCGATCAGGACCGCGGCGTCTGCGGGGCGCAGATGGCGTGTATCCAGGCCCAGGGTGCCGCCCGTGTTGTGCAGCAGGTGCACGTCCGGGCGGAACAGGCTGCACAGGTAGCGCAGGCTGAAGGCCGCCGGATAACTGGACCGGAATCCGGCGATCACGATGCGCCCGGCATCCGCCAGCAGAGAGACTGCCTGGGCCATGGCGGTCTCGTTGGCAGACGCGAGGGCATGCAGATTGAGCGTCTGTTGATGGAGCGTGGATTGCCAGGCCGTCTGGCCGGTATCCGGGCGGTGGAGGAGGGATTGCGCGCGCGCAGTGTAGGCGCCCGCAGTCAGGAGGGCCTGAGTGAACACAGGCTTCAGGGCGTCCCAGCCGGCATAGCCCAGGTGCTGTGCCAGTCGTACCAGCGTGGCGGGCTGCACACCGGCCAGCGCGGCCAGCTTGCGCGCCGACAGGGTGGAGACCTGGGTCGGATGGTCGAGCAGGTAGCGGGCGGCTGTCTGGAACTGGGGGCTGAGGTCCGGATACCGGGTCTGGATGTGACGAGTCAGTTCATCCAGGGTGAGGGGGGCTGACATGGTTGTGGGAAAGCCTCTGCGCCGCGCCTGTGATGGATGCGTCCTAGCGGGCGGTCGCCCGGATTCGCCAGCGGGATGTTGTGTGCCTCGACGCCGTCCGGCGGCAGAAGGAGCGGCCTGGAAGTTGAATTAAATGTTGCGTGATTAATTATATGAGAAACACTCGTTGAGTCATCTCATGACCCATGTCGTTCATCGCCATCCCCGGCATACGCTGAACCGGGCTTGTTCATTCGCGAGGCGCGTGTGGTTTCCACAGGATGTCCGGCACGTCGGCGGCGCGGTTCAGGAAGCGCGCCAGCACGAAGCACAGGTCGGACAGCCGGTTCAGGTACTGTTTCACGGGTGGATGGACGGTGTCGGTCCGCGCCAGCGTGACGACCGAGCGTTCCGCGCGGCGGGCCACGGTACGGGCCAGGTGTGCCAGCGCGGCAGCCTGAGTGCCGCCGGGCAGGATGAATTCCCGCAGCGGGTCGAGCGTGGCGTTGTAACGCGCCAGTGCCTCGTCCAGGCGCTGCACATGCGCTTCGTTCAGCGACGTCCAGTCCGGAATGCAGAGTTCGCCGCCCAGGTCGAACAGATCATGCTGAATCTGGCCCAGCAGGGCGTCCACATCGGCCGGCAGGGCTTGCGCCCGCCACAGGCCGATCACGCTGTTGAGCTCATCCACATCGCCCAGCGCCGCGATGCGCGGCGCGTCTTTAGGCACGCGGGTCTTGTCACCGAGGCCGGTGGTGCCGTCATCCCCCGTGCGGGTGGCGACGATGGAAACGCGGGTCGGCATGGCGGCGTCCTGATGGAGAGAGGCGGCGTTCAGCCCTGGCCGGCAAGCTGGCGCAGCGCATCGCCGGTGACGCGCACGACGCGCCAGTCGTCCAGGATTTCGCCGCCGTGGTGCTTGTAGAACTCGATGGCGTTCTCGTTCCAGTCCAGCACGACCCATTCGAAACGGCCGCAGCCCAGCGCCACGGCCTGTGCCGCCAGGTGCCTGAGTACCCAGCCGCCGAGACCGCGGCCCCGGTGGGCGGGGGTGATGTATACATCCTCCAGATACAGGCCGCGCCGGTCCAGGAAACTGGAATAGTTGTGGAACCACATGATGTAGGCGATAGCCGTGGCCGGCGTCTCGGTCGGGGTGATGACCAGACAGTGGGCGGCCGGCTCCGGACCGAAGAAGCTTTGTTTCAGGCTGGCATGCGTGGCCTGAAAGATATCGGTCAGTTTTTCGAATTCGGCCATTTCGAGCATCAGGGCGTGAATGGCCGGAATGTCGGATTCGGTGGCGGGCCGCAGGTCGTAGCCGGGGACTGGGGTAGACAAGAGATTCTCTGTTTCGCGGTATGCTTGGGTGAACAGACAGGAGTGTAGCCCATGCATTTTCGTGCTTTGCGGACCCGGTGTCTGGCGCTGGCCTGCGCCTTGCCTCTGACGGGCGGTGCCGCCCTGCCAGGCGTGCTGCCGCTGGCTGCCGTGGCCTTGGCCGCACCCGGCGCGGTGCTCGCCGCGACGCCCGTGCGGGCCCAGGCCAGTGGCGAGGTCGTGCGGGTGAACGCCGGGGCGGGCAAGATCGCCATTCGTCATGGCGCCATCGGCAAACTCGACCTGCCCGCCATGACCCTGATGTATCACATCGATCCGGCGCTGCTGGTGGGGATCGCGGTGGGCGACGCGGTCGATTTCACGGCCGAGCGGGCCGACGGTCAGTACCGTATCGTCGAACTGAAGAAAGACTAGCGCCTGTTCACACGAATCCTGCCTTACAGGACGTAGCGCGCCAGGTCCTGACTGCCGGCGGCCTCGGACAGCTTGTCGTTGACGTAGGCGGCGTCGATCACCACGGTCTGCGCTCCCGGACTGGCGGCTTCGAAAGACAGGTCTTCCAGCAATTTTTCCATCACCGTGTACAGGCGCCGGGCGCCGATGTTCTCGGTGCGCTCATTGACCTCGAAGGCCAGCTCGGCCAGCCGCTGGACGCCGTCCCCGGTGAATTCCAGGGTGACGTCCTCGGTCGCCAGCAGGGCGCTGTACTGCTTGGTCAGCGAGGCGTCGGTCTCGTTCAGGATGCGCACGAAGTCTCCGGCGGACAGAGAGTCCAGTTCCACCCGGATCGGAAAACGGCCCTGGAGTTCGGGGATCAGATCCGACGGCCGGGACAGGTGGAAGGCGCCGGAAGCGATGAACAGGATATGGTCGGTGCGCACCATGCCGTACTTGGTGTTGACGGTGGTGCCCTCGACCAGCGGCAGCAGGTCGCGCTGCACGCCCTGGCGCGAGACGTCCGCGCCGCCCTGTTCCTGCCGCGCGGCGATCTTGTCGATCTCGTCCAGGAACACAATGCCATGCTGTTCGGCCAGCGTCACGGCCTGGGTGCGCAGTTCTTCTTCGTTGATGCGGCGCGCGGCTTCTTCCTCGACCAGCAGCTTGAAGGCTTCTTTGACCGACAGCTTGCGTGATTTTGTCTTTCCCTGGGACAGGCCGGCGAACATGCCGCGCAACTGCTCGGTCATTTCCTCCATGCCGGGAGGGGCCATGATTTCCATGTGCGGTGGCGTCTGGGCGACCTCGATGTCGATCTGCGTATCGTCCAGCCTGCCCTCGCGCAGGCGCTTGCGGAACACCTGACGGGTGTTGTTTTCCTCGCGTTCAGGTTCGCCGCGGGCGTTGTGCGGGGGCGGCAGCAGGGTATCCAGGATGCGGTCTTCTGCGGCATCCTCGGCCTGAGTGCGCACGCGCCGCATCGCAGTCTCGCGCGTCTGCTTGAGAGCGACCTCGACGAGATCGCGCACGATCGTGTCCACATCGCGCCCGACGTAGCCCACCTCAGTGAACTTGGTGGCCTCGATCTTGACGAAAGGCGCGTTGGCCAGACGGGCCAGGCGGCGGGCGATTTCGGTCTTGCCCACGCCGGTGGGGCCGATCATCAGGATGTTCTTGGGGACGATCTCATGGCGCAGCGGTTCGGGCACCTGCTGGCGGCGCCAGCGGTTGCGCAGCGCCACGGCGACGGAACGCTTGGCCTTGTCCTGGCCGACAATGTGCTTGTCCAGTTCCGAGACGATTTCCTTGGGGGTCATGGGGGTGGCGTCAGACATGATGGGTCTAGAGCGTTTCGACGGTGTGGTTCTGGTTGGTGTAGATGCACAGCTCCCCGGCGATCTCCAGGGATTTCTTGACGATGTCGGCGGGGGGCAGTTCCGTGGCCTCCAGTAATGCGCGCGCGGCCGACTGGGCAAAGGCGCCGCCCGAACCGATGGCGGCGATGCCGTGCTCGGGTTCCAGGACGTCGCCGTTGCCCGTCAGGATCAAGGTATGTTCGCGATCGGCCACGATCAGCATCGCCTCCAGCCGGCGCAACACCCTGTCGGTGCGCCAGTCCCGGGTCAGTTCGACGGCGGCGCGCATCAGGTGGCCCTGGTGTTTTTCCAGTTTGGCCTCGAAGCGTTCCTGCAGGGTGAAGGCATCCGCCGTGGCGCCGGCGAAACCGGCCAGGACTTTGTCGTGATAGAGCTTGCGGATCTTGCGGGCCGTGCCTTTGATGACGATATTGCCCAGCGTGACCTGGCCGTCGCCTCCCAGGGCGACTTCTTCGCCGCGGCGGACGCAGACGATGGTGGTGGCGTGAAATTGTTCCATGCGGTTCTCTCGAGTGGAACAGACCACATGGGGACGGTTGGCGAAAAATCAAGCCGGAGGATCAGTCTCCGTAGAGTTTCTGGCGCATCTCGCGGCGTTCCTGGGCTTCGAGCGAGAGGGTGGCCGTGGGCCGGGCCAGCAGGCGCGGAATGCCGATCGGCTCGCCGGTCTCCTCGCACCAGCCGTATTCCCCCGCGTCGATGCGGGAAATCGATTGCTGGACTTTTTTGAGCAGCTTGCGCTCGCGGTCGCGCGTGCGCAGTTCCAGGGCGTGTTCCTCTTCGATCGTCGCGCGGTCGGCCGGGTCCGGCACGTATTGGGTCTCGCGCAGATTCTCGGTCGTGGCGCCGGCATTGGTCAGGATCTCGTGTTCGAGCTGGTGCAGGCGGTCGCGGAAGAACGCCAGCTGGGCCTCGTTCATGTAGTCCTTTTCAGGCATCGCCAGCAGTGCTTTTTCCGTGAGCGGCTTGCCCTGGGATTTGGTGCTGGATTTGGTTGCCATGTTGTGTCCTCTTTATTATGTGTCGGATCCTGTCGGCCGCGACCGAAGGGGGGGGTGGGGCGACAGTGATGTAACGTTCAGGCCAGGCATTGCTCGAGTCCCTGGGTAAAGATGTCCTGGGGGAGTTTACGGCCAATGAAGACCATCCGGGTATTCGGTTTTTCACTGGCAAGCCAGGGCTTGCCGGGCTCGGCGCCGAACATCATGTGGACCCCCTGGAACAGCATGCGGCGATTGATGCCCTTGATGTACAGGATGCCTTTGTAGCGCAGCAGATCGGGACCGTAGACCTGGACGATGCCGCCGAGGAAGTCCTCCAGCCGCTCCGGGTCGAAGGGACGGTTGGCGCGGAATACAAAGGCGCCGATCTCGTCGTCGTGATGGGCGTGATGATGATCGTGATGGCCGTGGCCGCAGGCGGGACCGCACTCATGGCCGTCGTCATCGTGGTCATGCCCATGATCGTGGCCGTGATGACCGTGATGATCGTGGCTGCCGTTCTCCTCGGCGAGGAATTCCGGATCGATGTCCAGAATGGCATCCAGATCGAATCCACTCACATCCAGCAGGGTGTGCAGATCGGTTTCGCCGAAATGCGCGGGCAGGATGGTGGCGCGCGGGTTGATCCGCACCAGCCGGGCGCGCAGGGCCTGGTAGTCGGCCTCGTTGACCAAATCCTTTTTGGAGATGAGGATGCGGTCGGCAAAGCCGACCTGGCGCTGGGCTTCTTCCTGGCGGTCCAGGGTGGCCATGCCGTGCTTGGCATCCACCACCGTGACGACGGCATCGAGCCGGTAGGTGGCGGCCACCGCGTCGTCCATGAAGAATGTCTGGCAGACCGGACCGGGATTGGCCATGCCGGTGGTCTCGATGATCACGCGATCGAAACGCACGCCGCCGGCCGAGCGCCGGGCGGCGAGGTCGCCCAGGGTCCGGATCAGATCGCCGCGCACGGTGCAGCAGACGCAGCCGTTGCTCAGTTCCACGACCTGCTCTTCGCGGTCCTGGACCAGCAGGTCGTTGTCGATGTTTTCCTCGCCGAATTCGTTCTCGATGACGGCGATGCGTTGGCCGTGGAATTCCGTCAGGATCCGGCGCAGCAGGGTCGTCTTGCCCGCGCCCAGAAAACCGGTGAGCACGGTGACGGGGGTCAGGGAATCGGCGGATGGAGCAGTGTTCATGATGGTCTCGGATGCGATGCACCGCCCTTGCCACGCCCGGTACCGGGGGGATGAGGCCCTCCCGGAGGCGGGATAGGGGCGGCGATCAACGTGCGATTACATCATAGGCCCGGGTTTAGGGCAAACCTGGAGGCCGTTTCCTGCGGGACGCATGAAACAAGTGTAACGACGGAGAGCCTGAGGACGTCAGGGCTTACTTTTTCATGCCGTCCTTGCCCATGTGCTCCTTGCCCATGCGGTCCTTGCCCATGCGGTCTTTACCCATGGCGTCTTTGCTCATGTGATCCTTGTCCATGCCCATCTTGTCCTTGTGCATGGCCTGGGCGGACGCGGCGGGCTTGTCCATGCCCATGGCGTCCTTGCCCATCGCGTCAGCGGCGAAGGCCGAGGCGGAACCCAGTGCGAGGCAGGCGGAGAGTGCGGCGGTGGTGAACGTGTTTTTCATCGTGTTTCCTTTCAAGGGAGGTTGAGCGCGGCGGATGCCGCAGTAGAGAAAAGGGGGGCATTCGTCAGCTGCCGCCGAACCAGTTGTAGCCCTGGTCTTCCCAGTAGCCGCGGTTGAAGGTGTTGCTGACGAAGATGGCTTGAACGTGTTTGGGATTCTTGTAGCCGAGCTTGGTGGGAATGCGCAGCTTCATCGGAAAGCCGTATTTCGGCGGCAAGGGCGCGTCGTTCCAGTCCAGGGCAATCAGGGTTTGCGGATGCATGGCAGTCGCCATGTCGATGCTGGTGTAGTAATCGTCGCTGCAATGCACGCCGATGTAGCGCGCGCGCATGTCGGCGCCGATCATGACCAGAAAGTCGCCCAGGCGGGGGCCGCTCCATTTGCCGATCGCGCTCCAGCCTTCGACGCAGATATGACGCGTGACCTGTGTGTATTGGGGCAGATCGCGGAGATCGCGCAGCGACCATGGACGTTTGCGGGTGACCAGGCCGGAGACTTCGAGCCGGAACGCCTCGCCATCGATCTGAGGTGCCTGGTCTTCGCCATAGAATGCGTTGAATGGGAAGGGTCGCGTGATCATGGCGTCCGGGTAAGTGGGCGCAAGCTGCGACGGGTCGAACAGTTTGCCCTGCGCCCAGTCATTGAATTGCGAGATTCGCGTCAAGGCTGCTTCGGCCGTGGCGTTGTTGTCGATCACGCAACCGCTGAGCAGGCCGACCCCGCCCAGGGTCAGCCCGCGCGCCAGGAACCGGCGGCGCGAGACCTGTGGCAGCTGTTTCTGAATCAGGGCGCGCGCCTCGGTCACGACGGCCTCGGCGTTGTCCTTGCGCCAGAGCGAGAATTTCATGATGAGGTGTGTCCGGCAGGTCGGCGGGGTTGCGACCTGCCCGAAATCATGGTGAGCAGCGTTTTCGGCACCAGCACGGCCATGGCGATATGGATGATGGCGAACGCGGCGATGACGGCCATGCTCAGGAAATGTATCCACCGGGCCGCCTCGTACCCGCCCAGGAGGTCGCGCAGCAGCGGGAATTGCACGGATTTCCAGAGGACCAGGCCGCTCAGGACCAGGATGACGAGATCCAGGATCGCGAACAGGTAGGCGGCGCGCTGCACCTGGTTGTAGCGGCCCGGGTCCGAATGCGTGAGGCGGCCCGTGAACGCCAGGCGCGTGTCGTTCAGAATCCCGCGCGCCGACACGGGGAACAGGCGGCGGGACGTTCTGCCGGTGACCAGGCTGAAGATCAGGTAGAGCAGTCCATTGAGGACGAACAGCCACATGCCGGCAAAATGCCACTGCAGCGCGCCACCCAGCCAGCCGCCCAGCGTGATGCTCCTTGGGAAGGTGAAATCGAGCAGGGGGGAGGCGTTGTAGATGCGCCAGCCGCTCATGATCATGATGAGGACGGCCAGGGCATTGATCCAGTGCGTCATCCGAAACCACAGGGGGTGCAGCGGTTTGCGATGCTCGGTCAGAGAGGTCAAATCAAATTGCATGGGCGCATTATGTGATCGCTCCGTTATCGGAATCCTCACCAAGAGTTCAAAAAAACGTGATAAACCGGCGCGCCATCCTGTCGGATAATAGGCGGATGGATGCTCCCAAACGTATTTTGATCGTCGAGGATGACGACAATATTGCCGATCTTCTGTGCCTGCACCTGCGTGACGAAGGCTATGACGCTGTGCGCGTGGCCGACGGCACGCAGGGTCTGGCCGCGCTTGAGCAGGGGGATTGGCATGCGCTGGTTCTGGACCTGATGCTGCCGGGTGTCGATGGCCTCGAGATCTGCCGCCAGACGCGGGCCATGACCCACTACATTCCGATCATCATCATCAGCGCGCGCTCCAGCGAGGTGCACCGCATCCTGGGGCTGGAGCTGGGGGCCGATGACTACATGGCCAAACCGTTCTCCATGATGGAACTCGTGGCGCGCGTGCGCGCGCTGCTGCGGCGCAGCGAGGCGCTGGCGCGCAATGCCCGCCTGGATGCCGGTGTACTCGTGCTCGACACGCTGAGCATCGATCCGATCTCCCGTGAGGTGCATCAGCATGGGCAGCCGGTGGAGTTGACGCCGCGCGAGTTCGACCTGCTGTATTTCTTTGCCCGCCATCCCGGGCGGGTGTTCTCGCGCCTCGACCTGCTCAACCAGGTCTGGGGCTATCAGCATGATGGCTATGAGCATACGGTGAATACACACATCAATCGGCTGCGTATGAAAATCGAACAGAATCCGTCCGATCCCTGCCTGATTCAGACGGTCTGGGGACGCGGCTACAAACTGGTGGGGGATTCCTCGTCATGCTGATGCGCAGGCTTTCTCTGTCGCAGCGCCTGTCGGCGGTATTCGTTGTCCTGTTGCTGGCCTGTTGCGCTGCTTCGGTGGCCTTGCAGATCCGCGAAGGCGAGCAACACGAACAGGAGGTCATCCAGCGGCTCTCCCTGGATCTGGCGCCGCATATCGCCAGCTATCCCGAATTGATGGCGGCCGGGGAGTTCAATCCTTTTGCGGTGCGCGGGCTGTTCGACAAACTGATGGTTGTGAATCCCAGTGTCGAAGTCTACCTGCTCGATGCGGCGGGGCGCATTCAGTCCTATTCGGCCCCCGAGGGAGCCGTCAAGCGCATGCGGGTGGATCTGTCGCCCATCGAGTCGCTGCTCGATGGCGGCTCCTTGCCGATTCTCGGCGATGACCCGCGCGACGCCGAGGCCCGCAAGGTGTTCAGCGCCGCGCCGCTGGGATCCGCAGACCGCAAGGCGGGATTCGTCTATGTGATCCTGCAGGGCGAAAGCCGGGACTCGCTTGCCGAGCATGTGCATGCCGGGGGCGCGGCCGAAGCCATGCTGTGGTCCATGGCGCTGGTGGCCCTGCTGGGATTGCTGGCCGGCCTGACGGCATTTCATCAGATCACGCGTCCGCTGCGCACGCTGACCGAGGCCGTGCGCGGGCTCAAGCGCCATGGCATGTCCTGGTTGCCTCAGGCCCGGCCACTGCTGGAGCAGGCGGCCAACAGCGGCAGCGACATGATGCTGCTGAGCCAGAGTTTCGAGCAGCTGGCCCTGCGGATCGATGAGCAGTGGCGCACGTTGCGCGACCAGGATCAGCAGCGGCGCGAATTCTTTGCCAACCTTTCCCACGATCTGCGCACACCGCTCACCTCGCTGCATGGCTATCTGGAGACCTTGCGGATGAAATCCGATGCGCTGGATCCGCAGGAGCGGTTGCGCTATCTCGATATTGCGCTCGGGCAAAGCCGCAAGGTCGGTCTCCTGGCCCAGGAGATGTTCGAGCTGGCCCGGCTGGAATACGGCATGGTCAGGCCGCAGATGGAGCAGTTCTTCCTGCCCGACCTGTTGCAGGACGTCTTTCAGAAATTCGAATTGGCGGCAGAGGCCCGGCGACAGGTCATGGTGGCCGACATCGCGCCCGGATTGCCGCCGGTGACGGCCGACCTCGCCATGCTGGAGCGCGTGCTGGTCAATCTGATCGACAATGCTGTGCGGGCGACGCCGGCGGGCGGGAAGATCACCGTGCAGCTTCAGTCCGACGGGCAGGGCGGGATCGTGGTCACCGTGCGCGATACCGGCCCGGGGATTTCCCCTGTCCAGGCCAGGCACCTGTTCGAGCGTCCCGTGTTCACGGGCTATGCAGCTGCTCAGGAAAAGCGTTCGGGTGGATTCGGACTGATGATCGTCGACCGCATCCTGCGATTGCACAAGAGCACGATCCGGCTGCTGCCGCAGTTCGGCTCCGGGGCGGTGTTCCAGTTCGTGCTGACGAGCAGTCCCGCGGACAAGCAGGCATTTGCATCCGACCGTGACTCAGGCTTGCTGACAGCGGGGACAGAGCGCGCGTAGCTCGGTCTCCTGGCCGCTGAGGGCGTAGCCGGCCTGGGCCACGCAGGCGGCCAGCCGGCGGCCCAGGGCCGGGTCGCTGAGTTCGGCCACGCTGCCACAGCGGGTACAGACAACCAGCACGTCATGCGGCTGGCCGCCCACGTCAGTGCAGGCGCTCCAGGCGTTGACGGCATCGAGCCGGTGGATCAGACCTTGTTCCGTGAGGAAATCCAGCGCCCGATAGACCGTGGGTGGTGCGGCGCCTGGCTGGACGGTTCGCAAAGTGTCGAGCAATTCATAAGCCTTGAGGCTGCCGTGATGACGCAGCAGCGTCTCCAGAACCAGCCTGCGCAGGGGCGTCAGCCGGGTCCCGCGCTGGGCGCAGAGCCGCTCGGCCGCGCTCAGGCGCGTTGCGATCCCTGCATGAGAGTGATGGGAAGTCTCTGTCTTCATGATAGTTATGTTATAACATAACAACTCTGGCTGTGTTCGTCACGAATCATCATGTCATTCCTTGCTCCGTTTTCCAGGCCGGGCCGCTATCGCGGCTCTTCTTTGCTGCTGTCGGCGGGCCAGCGCATGGGCCGTGTTGCGCTGGCTGTGCTGTTTCTGTGGCTGCTGACCGGATGGGCGTTGCAATGGTGGTGAATGTGCGGCCCGATGCGGTGTCCGCCATTGAGCTGCAGCAGGTCTGGCTGGGCTGGCGTGACCGGATTGCGGTGCGCGATGCCAACGGCATCTTTACTCAAGGCTCGCTGACCGCGGTGGTGGGCCCCAATGGCGCCGGAAAATCCACGTTGATCAAGGCCATGGCGGGTCGTCTGAGCCCTGTTCGCGGACGGATCAGGATCGATGCGGCGCTGGCCCGCGACCTGACGTGCCTGCCGCAGTCGGCCGAACTGGATCTCGATTTCCCCATCAGTACCTTTGACCTGGTGGCCATGGGCGCCTGGCATCGGCTGGGCGCCTGGCGGGGTCTGGACGCCGGAGGACGGGATGCGGTCGAGGCTGCGCTGCGCGCCGTGGGCCTGGCCGGTTTTGGCCGCCAGCCCGTGAATACACTGTCCGGAGGACAGCGTCAGCGTGCGCTGTTCGCGCGGCTGATGCTGCGCGATGCTCGGGTGATTCTGCTGGATGAGCCCTTTGCTGCAGTGGACCGGGCTACGACCGAGGATCTGCTGGCGCTGTTGCATCAGTGGCATACCGAAGGGCGGACTCTGATTGTCGTGCTGCACGACCTGGACATTGTGCGGGCCTATTTCCCGCAGACGCTGTTGCTGGCGGGACAGGTTGTCGGTTGGGGGGACAGCAGCCAGATGCTGAGCGCATCCAATCTGCATCTGGCCCGTCACCTGTGCGCCGGAGAAGCGGCCTGATGGACGTGTGGCATTGGCTGGTGCAGCCCTTCATCGAGTTCGGCTTCATGCGCCGCGCCCTGGCGGGCGCCTGGGCGCTGGCATTCGCGGCCGGGCCGCTGGGGGTGTTCCTGGTGTTGCGCCGCCTCAGCCTGATGGGAGATGCCATGGCCCATGCCATTTTGCCTGGAGTGGCGGTCGGTTTCCTGACGGCGGGTTTGTCCATGACGGCGATGACGCTTGGCGGACTGGTCACTGGTGTGGCCGTGGCCGTGCTCGCCGGCCTGGTGTCGCGCATGACGCCCCTGCGCGAGGATGCCAGCTTTGCCGCCTTCTATCTGGTGTCGCTGGGCCTCGGGGTGCTGCTCGTGTCCCTCAAAGGCACCAATATGGATCTGATCCATGTGCTGTTCGGCACGGTTCTCGGACTTGGCGATGCGGCGCTGATCCTGGTCACGGTCGTGAGCAGCGTGACGCTGCTGGCATTGGCGGCGCTGCTGCGCGTGCTGGCGATGGAGTGCCTGGATCCCGGCTTCCTGCGCGCCGAAGGCCGGGCGGGCGCCTGGGCGCACATGGGCTTTCTGCTGCTGCTGGTGTTGAACCTGGTGGCGGGTTTTCAGGTGCTGGGCACGCTCATGGTGGTGGGCATCATGATGCTGCCCGCGACCGCGGCCCGGTTCTGGGTGCGGCCGGTGGGCGCCCAGATGGTGCTGGCCGCCGCGCTGGGCGCCCTGGCTTCGTATGCGGGTCTGTTGGTGTCCTATCACGCGGATGTGCCTGCTTCGCCGGCCATCATCCTGGCGGCGGGCGCGATCCATTTCATTTCAGTCGCTCTCGGTCCGCATGGCGGCATTCTGCTGGCCTGGCGCGAGGCGCGGGCGCGCCGCGCCCGACTGCTGCAATCCATCGAGGAAGGAAATCAATGAAGGAAGGAAATCAATGAAGGTGCATCGATCCGGAAAACAGGGGCGTTTTGGCGTGTGGCTGGCGGGGGCAGCATGCCTTTTCGTGCTGCATGTCGCGATGATCCAGGCCGCGCGTGCCGAAGGCGCGGCGCAAGACGCGCGTCTGCCTGTGGTGGCCTCGTTCTCGATTCTGGCGGACATGGTGCGTGAGGTCGGTGGCGACGATATCCGTCTGGACGTTCTTGTCGGGCCGATGAGGGATGCGCATACTTTCGAGCCGAGGCCGAAGGATGCGCGCGCGCTGGGCCGTGCCCGGGTGCTGGTGGTCAACGGCCTGGGCTTCGAGTCCTGGATGCCGCGGCTGGTCGAGGCGGCCGGGTTTCAGGGGCGTGTGATCGAGGCTTCTCAGGGTGTTGCAGCAAGGCGTCTGGACGTTGCGTCAGAGCATGAGGCGGACAACCACGACCATGACCATTCCCATGACCACGCGCATGCGGCGCACGATCACGAGGCCCATGGCCATGATCATGGCGGCGTCGATCCGCATGCCTGGCAGAGTCTGGCCAATGGCGTGATCTATGCGCGCAATATCGCGCGCGGACTGGCCGAGGCCGATCCGGTGCATGCCGCCGCCTACCAGGCGCGGGCCGAGGCCTATGTGCGTCAGCTGCAGCAGGCCGACGCGCAATGGCGTCGTCGCCTGGAGGCCGTGCCTGCAGCTCAGCGCGTGCTGGCGACCTCGCATGATGCCTTTGGCTATTTTGGCGCGGCCTATGGGATCGAGGTGCTTTCGGTGGTTGGTCTGTCCAGCGAGGCTGAGCCCTCGGCGCGCGCCATGGCGGATCTGGTGACCCGGATCCGCGAATATCACATTCGCGCCTTGTTCGTGGAGCAGGGGGGCAATGCGCGCGCATTGCAGCAAGTCGCTTCGGAGACCGGGGTGGCGCCAAGCGGCGCGCTGTACGCGGATACGCTGGATCAGCCAGGGCATGCGGCTTCGACCTACCTGGGCATGTTCCGCTGGAACACATCGCAGGTGCTGCAGGCTTTCGGACAGCCCTAGGATTCGTCTCCGGTCTTGCGCCGCGCCCGGGGGTGGGCCTGGTCGTAGCTGGCGGCCAGATGCTGGAAATCCAGCCGGGTGTAAATCTGTGTCGTGGAGATGTTGGCGTGCCCGAGCAGTTCCTGAACGGCACGCAGGTCTTGTGTAGATTGCAGCAGGTGGCTGGCGAAACTGTGCCGCAGGCTGTGTGGATGCACGTGCAGTGGCAGACCGACGTGCTGCGCCAGGGCTTGCAGGCGCAGTTGCACCACGCGCGGACTGATGCGCAGGCCCCGTTCGCCCAGGAACAGCGCGGCCCGCGCATCGTCGTCGGACCGGGGGCCCAGCAGTCTGTCGCGGACTTCCAGCCAGGCTCGCACGGCGGCCAGGGCTTGGCGGCCCAGCGGCACGATACGGGTCTTGCCGCCCTTGCCCCGGACAACCGCTTCGCCTTCTTCGATCAGGATCCAGCTGTGCGAGATGTGGCCCGGTGTGCGCACCGGCTGCCAGTCCAGGCCGACCAGTTCCGACAAGCGCAGGCCGCCGGAATACAGGATCTCGAACATGGCCATGTCACGCCGCTCGACCGGGGTTTCGGCGGGCGGCAGCTGTTTGCGATCCAGCAGGGCCTGGGCCTGATCCACCGACAGGGCCTTGGGCAGGCTGTGAGGAATCCGGGGCGCGCGCACGCCGTGAGCGGGATTGCGCGTCAGGCCGGCCGCAGGGGCGCGCCATTCATAGTAGCTACGCCAGGCGGCCAGCGCGCGTGCCAGACTGCGCGGTTGCAGCCCGGAGGCATGCAGCCGGCCCAGTGCCTGACGGATCTGGGCTTCGCTCAGCGCATCCAGCGGCTGATCTGGGAAGCACTGACGCAGCGCCCTCAGGTCGCGTCGATAGGCGGCGATCGTATGCGCGGAATAGCGCTGTTGCGCCGCCAGTTCGCACAGCCAGGTCTCGGCCAGACGGCCGTCTGGTGAGGTGTCCTCGGGGGAGGGTTCCGTGGGTTGCGCAGGGGCGTCCGTCTCCCCGTGACCAGGGCGCGGATTCCCGGCGTGCGCGGTCATGACGGCCTGCCGCTCAGTCCGGTTCGGGCGCCTGGCGTGCCAGCCGCCCCAGCGCGGCGCCAGCCAGAGAGGCGATCAGCGACAGGAAATCCGTGCCCATGTCCGGCGTGAAACGCCCGGCCTCGTTCGCGCCCAGCACCAGCAGGCCGATCGGCGTGGGGCTGTTCAGTGTGCGCAGAGGCAGGATCGCCAGGGAGGCGGGTTCGGATGCCAGCCAGCGGGCGGGTTCCTGATCCTTGAGCGGACCGCAGTAGGGCTGCGTCAGGTTGTCGGCGTAGGCCCGGATCCCGGCATCGACGTCCTGCGCGAATTCGCTGTCTTCCAGGGCGGGCAGATCCCAGACCCGCAGCGCGATGGCGCTCAGGTCGAATTGATCCGACAGGCTGCGGATGATGTGGGCCGGGATGCGTTCGGCATCGGGCTCTGACAGCATGCGCGCGCACCACTGCATCAGCGACTGGTTGATGCGTTCGTTGCCGCCGGCGTTGTGGAGCAGCTGCATCAATCGGTGCTCGTGTTCCTTGACGCGCGCGCGCAGGGTCAGGATCTGCCGCTCTCCCAGTGAGATCGCACGGGCCTCGTGGGGGTGGGGCACGTTCAGCGAGGCGAAGACGTCGGCGTGTGTTTCGAAGAAATCAGGATTGCTTCTGAGGTAGTCCGCCACGTCGCGGGCGGTGAAGGCATCTTGTGTCATGTGTGCTTTCCGTCAGTCAGTGAAGGCATCGATATCGATCTGGCCATGAAAAACGGTCAGTGCCGGACCCTGCATGCGCAGGATCTGGCCATCCCATTCGATTTGCAGGGTGCCGCCGCGCGTATCGACCTGCGTCGGGCTGTCCAGCAGGCCGCGCCGGATGCCTGCGACCACAGCGGCGCAGGCGCCGGTGCCGCAGGCCAGCGTCTCGCCGGCGCCGCGTTCGTAGACCCTCAGCCGGATGTGGCCGCGGTCGATCACTTGCATGAAGCCGGCATTGACGCGCTGCGCGAAACGGGGATGGGATTCGATGGCGGGTCCCAGGCGGGCGACCGGACAGGTGTCCACATCGTCCACCTGAACGACGGCATGGGGATTGGAAATGGCCACCAGCGAGCACCAGACGTCGCCCGTCTCAGGTGGAAGATCCAGGCGGTACAGGATGTCCTGGCCGCAATCTCGCGTCTCCAGGCCGCTTGGGTCGAAAGCCAGATCCTGAGGGGCGAAGGTGGTCCGGCCCATCTCCACGCCGACCTGGCCGTCGTCGGCCTCGCGCAGCACGATCAGCCCAGTCGCGATCTCGGCGCGCAGCGGGTTGCGGCGCGACAGGCCCTGTTCGTGCACGAAACGCACGAAACAGCGCGCGCCATTGCCGCAATGCTCGACTTCGCCGCCGTCGGCATTGAAGATCCGGTAGCGGAAATCCGCATCCGGGTGCAGAGGTTGCTCGACCAGCAGAATCTGGTCGGCGCCGATGCCGCGATGGCGATCGGCCAGGGCCCGGGCGCGGGCTGGCGTGAGGTCGATGGACTGACGCACGCCGTCCAGGACGACGAAGTCGTTGCCCGCGCCGTGCATTTTGGTGAAATTCCAGATCATCGGTGCATTATCCAGCAAAAGCGGGTTGCGAGTGCTCCGATCCTGCTCCCCTGTGGCGCAGGGATCACGTCTGGGCGACATCCGGTCGGCCTGTTTTGCCCAGGCCCGGGCTTTATCCACCACGAAATCGATGAGTGTGCGGGTCGCCAGCGTCTGGCCATCCTGCCGTCCGACGACGCCATCGGCTGGAGCACCCAAAAGACGCAGAAACAGGCCTGCGAGGATGCCGGCTACGAGGTTGCCGATGCCAAGTTCTTCGAGCGCTCGCAGAGCGACTTCCGCAGCTTGTTGGAGCGATGAGACGACGGGAAGCCGGGCGTCAGTAAAACCCTTTTTCCCCCTCTGGCCGCGTCTTGAAGCGCCGGTGCACCCAGTAATACTGGGCGGGATCCTGACGGACCTCGGCCTCGATCAGCGCGTTCAGGCGGGCAGTCGCGGTTTCCGGGATGTCGTTGCCGGGAAAGTTCTCCACGAGCGGCCCGATATGCACGCTGTAGCGGCCCGTGTCGGGATCCAGACGGCTGATGATCGGCAACACGACGGCGTCCCAGGTGCCAGCGATCTGGGCCGCGGACAGCAGTGTGGCGGCGGGGATGCCGAAAAAAGGGATGAAGGCGCTGCCCTGGCGGCCAAAATCCATATCGGGCAGGTAGTACACGGGAATTCCCTTGCGCAGATGCCGGATCAGGCCGCGCACCCCATCGTGACGGCTGACCAGGTGAACCTGGTTGAAGCGCCCGCGCCCCAGGCGCACGATCTCGTCCACGTCCGCGTCGCTCTGGCGTGTATAAAGCGTGGCGGATTCCTTCACCAGCAGGGTCAGGCGAGTGGCGGCGGCATCCAGCGCAATGAAGTGCGGTGCGAACAGCAGGATGCGGCGTCCCTGGTCCAGCAATGTCTGGAGGTGGTGCTCACCGTGCAGCGTCACCGTGTCTAGGATGCGCTCACGCGTACCGAACCAGCACAGGCCCCGATCCACGAAGGACTGGGCCAGCAGGTGGAAATGGCGTTGCATCAGGGCATCCCGGTCGGCGGTCGACAGGTCGGGAAAGCAGCGTTCCAGGTTCACCCGGACGACGTAGGCGCGGGAACGCAGCAGGCGTGGCGTCAACCACCCCAGGATGCGTCCCCAGCGCAGTCGCGCGCGGGTGGAACAACGGCCGAAATAGCCCAGAACGGCGCGCAGCAGAGGTTTCTTGTCAAAAGCCATGGCAAAAATCAGGGTGGCCGGCTCCACCGCCCGGGTGCTCAGGCCGGCGCATCAGGTGAAGGAGTGGTCTGGTCGGGGTGGGGCGGCGCGTCGTCCGGTTCCTTGTAACGGTTGTAGCTCCACAGATATTGTTCGGGAAAGCGTCTGATCAAGGTCTCCATGGCCTGGTTGATGGTGGCGGCCAGGGCGTCCGGAGTCGTTGGCAGCGGCTCGGGCAGACGCAGGCAATGGATGCGCCAGCCACGCCCGCCGGGCAGGCGTTCGCCAGCGCTCAGAATCACCGCCACGCCTGTTTGCAGGGCCAGGCGCGCCGCCAGCGTCATGGTCAGGGCATGGCGGCCGAAGAAGGGCAGCCAGACGCCATCGCCTTCGCGGGGCACCTGGTCGGGCAGCATGCCGACGGCCTCACCGCGCTTGAGGGCGCGGACGAATTCGCGCACGCCGTGGCGGTTGGCCGGCACAGAGCGCAGATTGCGCATGTCGCGCGAAGACTCGACGATGGGTTCGAGCAACGGACTGCGGGAGGGGCGGAACATCACCGTCAGCGGCCCGTGCTGCGTCAGGTGGCGCGCGACGATCTCGAAACAGCCCAGGTGTGGGGTCAGGTACAGAACGCCCCGGCCCTCGGCCAGTGCTTCATGCACCACGGACTCCTGATCGCCGCCCGTCATGGCCAGACATTGCGGGGTGCGCCACCAGACCTTGGGAATCTCCAGAATCATGGCGCCGGATTCGGCAGCCGCCCGACGGGCGAAGGCCGCATCGGAATAGCCGGCCTGGCGGGCATTGGACTGAATGCGACGGCGGTAGCGACCCGGAAACAGATAGATGAACAGGCCGAGCGCCCGGCCCATGGCCTGAAGCCAGGACAGGGGCAGCGCAGCCAGCGGGCGGACGAGGAACAGCAGCATGAGGACTTTGAGTGATGCGGTCAGCCTCCGGCGTATCGGGCGGCCTGCGCCCATGTGCGCGTCATGCGCACATCACACCGGGGAGTATGCTTTCTTTTTGACAGGTGATATTTTCGCTTAAAATGAAAAGGATCGCTGAGTTAACCCGACAACTTGCGGAGCGATCACCTGGTCATGCTGTCTGGCCGGGCTTTTTTCCGCTAAAGCGTCGCGCCCCGATATCCTGAAGAGGTGCAACGCGTTTCGTTCAACCTCGCGCCGGTGAGCCCGGCGTTTTTACAGGACGCATCGCTGTGGCAAACAACGATTTTCTCTTTACTTCCGAATCCGTCTCCGAAGGTCACCCCGACAAGGTCGCTGACCAGATTTCCGACGCCATCCTGGACGCGCTGCTCGAGCAGGACCCGAACTCCCGGGTCGCCGCCGAGACGCTCTGCAATACCGGCCTGGTCGTGCTGGCTGGCGAAATCACGTCGCACGCCAACGTGGACTATATCCAGGTGGCCCGCGATACGATCCGCCGGATCGGCTATGACAATACCGACTATGGGATCGACTACAAGGGCTGCGCGGTCCTGGTTGCTTACGACAAGCAGTCTCCCGACATCGCCCAGGGTGTGGACCGCACCCCGGAACAAATCCTGAACCAGGGGGCCGGTGATCAGGGCCTGATGTTCGGCTATGCCTGCGACGAGACCCCCGACCTGATGCCCGCGCCGATCTGGTATTCGCACCGCATCGTCCAGCGGCAGGCCGAACTGCGCAAGGATGGCCGCCTGCCCTGGCTGCGTCCGGATGCAAAGTCCCAGGTGACTTTCCGCTATATCGACGGCAAGCCGGCCGAGGTCGACACAGTGGTGCTGTCCACCCAGCATCATCCCGACATCTCCCAGGCCGAGATTCGCGAAGCCGCCATCGAGCACATCATCCGCCCGGTCTTTGCCGATGGGCTGCTCACGGATCGGACCAAATTCCTGATCAACCCCACGGGCAAGTTCGTCATCGGCGGGCCGCAGGGCGACTGCGGTCTGACGGGGCGCAAGATCATCGTCGACACCTATGGCGGTGCCTGCCCGCACGGGGGGGGCGCGTTTTCCGGCAAGGATCCGTCCAAGGTCGACCGTTCCGCCGCCTATGCCGCTCGTTATGTGGCCAAGAATATCGTCGC
The DNA here is from genome assembly GCF_047971665.1 of Castellaniella sp. Taxonomy (GTDB): domain Bacteria; phylum Pseudomonadota; class Gammaproteobacteria; order Burkholderiales; family Burkholderiaceae_B; genus Castellaniella. Next base: position 76,759 of record NZ_JBKEAA010000018.1, read on the forward strand.
CGCCGGTCTGGCGCGTCAATGCCAGGTGCAGGTCAGCTATGCCATCGGGGTGGCTGAGCCGATCAATATCACGGTCTATACCGAAGGCACGGGAGTGATTCCCGACGAGCAGATCGCGCGCCTGGTGCGAGAGCATTTCGACCTGCGCCCCAAGGGCATCATCAATATGCTGGATCTGCTGCGCCCCATCTATTCCAAGTCCGCGGCCTATGGCCATTTCGGCCGCAGCGAACCGGAATTCAGCTGGGAAGCCACCGACAAGGTCCAGGTGCTGAAGGCCGCGGCCTGATCCGGCGGGCCGTGGCACCTGCTCCACGGTATAATGCTTTCCTTCTCCTGAGGGGCGCTGCACCGGTCCCGCCGTCCGCCACGGACGCGCATGTGGATCGCCAGGCTCAGGTACCTTCATCACGAACGGCGCCCATCGTTGCCCTGCGCGGGCGGGGTGGGCACGGGCGTCCGCTTCCGCGCGCAGGCTCTACAGGATTACCATGAGCACTGCACACGACTACGTCATCGCCGATATCGCCCTGGCCGACTGGGGCCGCCGCGAACTCGCCATCGCCGAAACCGAAATGCCCGGCCTGATGGCCACCCGCGAGGAATTCGCCGCCTCACAGCCCCTCAAGGGTGCGCGCATTGCCGGCAGCCTGCACATGACCATCCAGACGGGGGTGCTGATCGAGACCCTCAAGGCGCTGGGCGCCGAGGTTCGTTGGGCCTCATGCAATATTTTTTCCACTCAGGATCATGCCGCGGCGGCCATTGCCGCCGGCGGCACGCCGGTGTTCGCCGTCAAGGGCGAGTCCCTGGAGGACTACTGGCAGTACACGCATCGCATCTTCGACTGGCCGGGCGAGCAGGCCAACATGATCCTGGATGACGGGGGGGACGCCACGCTGCTGCTGCACCTGGGCGCCCGCGCGGAAAACGACGCATCGGCCATCGCCAATCCCGACAATGAGGAAGAACGCGTGCTGTTTGCCGCCATCAAGGCGCAACTGGCCCGTGATCCCGAGTGGTATTCCGCCCGGCTGTCCCTGATCCGCGGTGTGACCGAGGAAACCACCACCGGTGTGCACCGCCTGTATCAGATGTCTCAGCGCGGCGAGCTGAAAATCCCCGCCATCAACGTCAACGATTCGGTCACCAAATCCAAGTTCGACAATCTGTATGGCTGCCGTGAGTCCCTGGTGGATGGAATCAAGCGCGCCACCGATGTGATGGTCGCGGGCAAGATCGCCGTGGTGTGCGGTTTTGGCGATGTGGGCAAGGGCTGCGCCCAGGCGCTGGCCGCCTTGCGCGCGCAGGTCTGGGTGACCGAGGTCGATCCCATCTGCGCCCTGCAGGCTTCGATGGAAGGCTACCGCGTGGTGGACCTGAATGATGCGGATGTGGTCGAGCAGGCGGACATTTTTGTGACGGCGACCGGCAACTACCATGTCATCGACCGCGATCATCTGTATCGCATGAAAGACCAGGCCATCGTCTGCAACATCGGTCACTTCGACAGCGAAATCAACGTAGCCTCGGTGGAAGACCTGTCCTGGGAGGAGATCAAGCCTCAGGTCGATCACATCATCTTCCCGGATGGCAAGCGCGTCATTCTGCTGGCCAGGGGCCGCCTGGTGAACCTCGGTTGCGCCACCGGCCACCCGTCCTTCGTGATGTCGGCTTCCTTCACCAACCAGACCATCGCCCAGATCGAGCTGTTCACCCGGGGCGACCAGTACAAGACCGGCCAGGTCTATGTATTGCCCAAGCACCTGGACGAAAAGGTGGCCCGCCTGCATCTGAAGAAACTCGGGGTGCATCTGACGCAGCTGACGCAGAAACAGGCCGACTATATCGGCGTGCCCGCCCAGGGACCCTTCAAGCCCGATCATTACCGTTATTGATCTCGTTCCGTCCGCCGGGGAACCGGGGGACGGGGCCCTTCCGATTCCTTCTTCGAGACTCTCATCATGCTGTTGCTCGTCTGGATCCTGAATGCCGTGGCCCTGCTGGTCGTGGCCTATATTCTGCCCGGCATCACCGTGGCCTCGTTCGGCTCGGCCCTGGTTGCCGCGCTGGTGCTGGGCCTGCTCAACACCGTGGTCAAGCCTTTGCTGATCCTGTTGACCCTGCCGTTGACCATCATCACGCTGGGCCTGTTTCTGCTGGTGCTCAATGCCCTGGTGTTCTGGCTCGCCGGCTCCATTCTCAAGGGCTTCCAGGTGGACGGCTTCTGGTGGGCGGTGATCGGCGCGATCGTCTACAGCATCGTGTCCACGGCATTGGCGGGGTTGTTGCTTTCATGAGCGCCTCATCCTCCGTGATCAGCCTGGAATTCTTTCCGCCGCGCGACATTGCCGCCCAGGAGCGGTTGGTGCGCTCGGCCAAGCGGCTGGCCGCGCTGCGACCCGCCTACGTCAGCGTGACCTTCGGCGCGGGCGGCTCCACCCGGACCGGCACGGTCGATACGGTACAGATGCTGCAGAATCTGGAAGTCGAAGTGGCGCCACATCTGTCCTGCATCGGCGCGACGCGTGCCGAGCTGCACGTCATCCTGGACGATTACCGCACGCGCGGCATCCGCCGTCTGGTCGCCCTGCGCGGCGACCTGCCCTCAGGCATGGGCGGAGATACGGGCGAGCTGCATCATGCCGTCGACCTGGTACGTTTCGTGCGTGAGCACTTTGGCGACCACTTTCACATCGAGGTCGCGGCCTATCCGGAAATGCATCCTCAGGCCGAAAGCGCGGCCTCGGATCTGCGGCACTTCGTGGAGAAAATCCGGGCCGGGGCCAATGGCGCCATCACGCAATATTTTTTCAATCCCGACGCCTATTTCGACTTTGTCGATCGCGTGCGCGCACAGGGGGTGGATGCCCCCATCACGCCGGGCATCATGCCGCTGACCAACTACACCCAATTGGCGCGGTTCTCGTCCATGTGCGGGGCCGAAATCCCCCGCTGGATGCGCTTGAGGTTGCAGGACTTCGGTGACGACAAAGCGTCCATCCGCGCTTTCGGCATCGACGTGGTGACGCAATTGACGGCGCGTCTGCTGGAGCAGGGCGCGCCCGGGGTGCATTTCTATACGCTGAACAATGCCGATGCCGTGACGCAGATCTGCGCCCATCTCGGACTGGACGGCTGACGGCCGGGCCGCTCTGTCGGGCGCGCGGACGCCGCCCGTTGCCGGGCGCCGCCTACAGCTCCGGAGCCGGGACGGCCCAGCCCTTGTCGGTCAGGATCGTGTCCAGCCGGACATCGTGCGCGGCGGGGGTGTAGGTCTCGCCGCTGAGGTCGCCGCAGGCCCAGGCGATGCCGACGGTCGTGAAGGCATGGCCGGAGGTTTTCAGTGCCGCCAGCGTGCGGTCATAGTAGCCGCCGCCATAGCCCAGCCGGTCGCCCTGGCGCGTATAGCCCAGGGTGGGCACCAGGATGACGTCGGGCGCCGGGGCGGGCGGCCCCGCGGGTTCCTGGATACCGTAGGCGCCCGGCGCCATGGGCGTGTCCGGCGTCCACGCGCGGAATTGCAGCGGCTGGCCGGGCGCGGTGACCACCGGCAGCGAGACCTGCAAAGTTTCGTCCTCCGCCCACTGGCCCAGCAGCGCCTGCAATGCGGGTTCGTCGGCCATGGACCAGAATGCGGCGATATGGCGGATGTCGGGGCGACCGGATTCCCTCAGCCGGGTGCGGTTGGTCGCCAGCCAGGTGTACAGGCGACCCCGGATCAACAGCGCCCCCCGGTCGCGATCCCGGGGTGGCATCTCGCGGCGTCGCTGCTTGAGTCGCGCCCGCAGGGCGGCTGCGTTATCCTGTGCGTTCTGATTCATGGGGTGATTTGGTTGCGAGGGTGTTGGCCATGGGGCGAAGCGTCATAGGATATCCGGGATTTGTCGGTGGTGCAGGGCTGGCTTCGTCCGGTCCGCATCGGGGGCTTGTGGTGCTGGGGCTGACGGCCCTGCTGGGGTTGGCAGGGTGCGCGGGCGCCCAGGCGCCCACAGCGGCCGAGCAGCAGGCCGGCGAGGCGCCGCGCGCCGCCCGGGTCTCGCATGCCGCGCCCGAGACGCCGCCGCCTGTCACGCCCAAGCCGAAGCCGGTGGGGGTGCCGCCCGCCGCCCGCCAGGCCGTCGAGGACGCCTACGAGGCGGTTCGTGCCCGGCGCTGGGATGATCTGGGGCGTTTGGCGCCGCTGGCGGCCGCCGACCCGGTACTGGGGCTGTATCCGCGCTACTGGGCGTTGCGCCAGCAGCTCCAGAATCGCGCCCAGCCGGTGCCGGATGCCGAGGTGCGCCGATTCCTGGCCGACTCGCCAGGCACCTACCTGAACGAGCGTATCCGTGCCGACTGGATCGTGGCGGCCACGCGGTCCGGTGATTATGCAACGGCCTTGGCGGTGCCGGCGCTGGCCGATCCTCCGGCCCAGGCCCGTTGTGCCCTGTTGCTGGCCCGCCACCAGACCGGCAAGCGTGCCCGGGCATCCGAGATCCTGGATGCGTTCCGGTACAACACCGATTGCTTTGCCCTGCTCGACCAGGCCGCGGCCGACCACGTGCTTGACCGCAAGGAACTGAACGGTCTGCTGCGCGATACGCTGGAAACCGGCAAGCAGAGGAACGCCGGCCGCGTGGCGGGGGGGGTGTTCGATGATGCCGCCATGGTGCAGTACGCGGCTTTGATGAAAAACCCACGCAAATGGCTGGAGTCCCGCGATCAGCCTCGCGCCGGTGTCGATGTCGAACTGGCCGCCATCGCCCTGTCCCGGCTGGCGCGCGCCGATGACCGGCCCGAGGCTGCCCGCTATATTCAGCAGCACTGGGCCGGCTGGATGCCAAAATCCGATCTGCAATGGGTCTGGGGGCAGTTTGGCCTGGTGGCTGCGCTGAACGTCGATCCCGAGGCGGCACGCTGGTACCGTCAGTCCGGCGCCGAGCCGATGACCGATTACAACCATGCCTGGGAGGTTCGCGCCGAGTTGCGCGTCGCCCCTCAGAACTGGAAACGGGTCGCGGCGGCCATTCGCAAGATGACCGACCGGCAGGCCGATGAGCCGGTCTGGCGCTATTGGTATGGTCGCGCGCTGGCGGCGCAGGGGGATGCGGCGGGCGCGCGCAAATACTATGAGTCCATTGTCGATGAGCAGGGTTTCTACGGACTGCTGGCCGCCGAGGAACTGGGCCGCACGCCGAGGCTGCCGGCACAGCCCGGTGCCTTGAATCCGGGCTGGATCGCTCAGGCGCGGGCCAACCCCGGCCTGCAGCGCGCCGTGGCGCTGTTCGATCTGGGCTGGCGCAGGGAGGCCGTCCCCGAATGGAATTTCGCCTTGCGCGGCATGAGCGATTCCCAATTGCGCGGCGCGGCGGAATTCGCCCGTGAAGAGCAAATCTATGACCGGGTGGTGAACACGTCTCAGCTCACACAGGACGTCGCCGATTTCAGCCAGCGTTTCATCGCGCCCTTCGAGGGCCAGGTGGAGGCCAAGGCGCGTCTGATCAACCTGGATACCGCCTGGGTCTATGGCCTGATCCGCCAGGAGTCGCGGTTCATCACCGATGCGCGTTCGCGTGTCGGTGCATCCGGTCTGATGCAGCTGATGCCGGCCACCGCGCGTCATGTGGCACGCAAGATCGGCATGAAGAACTTCAGCCCCAGCCAGGTCACCGATTTCGACACCAACACGATCCTCGGGACCAACTACCTGAACATGGTGTTGCAGGATCTGGACGGATCAGAGTTGCTCGCCACGGCGGGCTACAACGCCGGACCGGGCCGGCCCAAGCGCTGGCGCGCCCAGCTCCCGGCCCCGGTCGAAGGTGCGGTCTTCGCCGAGACCATTCCCTTCACCGAGACCCGGCTGTATGTGAAAAACGTGTTGTCCAACACGGTCTATTACGCCATGTTGTTCACCGGCCGCCCGGATTCGCTCAAGGCGCGCCTGGGCACGGTCGGCGCCACGACGGTGACGAGGACGGCCAGGCCGTGATCCAGCGGGGGCGGGACGCCAGCGGCAGGCCGGAAGCCGCTCCGGACATGAGTGATCCGGCCGTTGCGGGTCTGGATGTCTATATCGTGGGGGGGGCGGTGCGCGACGAGCTGCTGGGCCTGGCGGCGGGCGACCGCGACTGGGTAGTGGTGGGCGCCAGTCCCGAGATCATGGCGGTGCGCGGGTTCACGCCGGTGGGCGGGGATTTTCCCGTCTTCCTGCACCCGCGCACGCACGAGGAGTACGCCCTGGCGCGGACCGAGCGCAAATCCGGTCGGGGCTACCGGGGCTTTGTTTTTCACGCGGGACCCGATGTCAGCCTGGAAGACGATCTGCGCCGACGCGATCTCACGGTCAATGCCATGGCGCGGACGCTGACGGGCACCCTGATCGACCCGCTGGGCGGGGCGGCCGATGTGCATGCCGGTGTGCTGCGACATGTCGGCCCGGCTTTCGTCGAGGACCCGGTGCGGTTGTTGCGTCTGGCGCGCTTCGCCGCGCGGTTCCATGATTTCACGATCGCGCCCGAGACCCTGGCGTTGTGCCGTGAACTGGTGCGCGACGGCGAGGTCGATGCCTTGGTGCCCGAGCGTGTCTGGCAGGAATTCGCCAAGGGTCTGATGACCGGCCATCCTGGTCGCATGTTCGATGTGCTGGCCGAGTGCTCGGCGCTCGATCGGGTCGCGCCCGGCCTGATCTGGAATGCCGAGGTGGCGGCCGGACTGGCGCAGGGCGCCGACAGGGGGCTGGATCTGCCGCAGCGTTACGCGCTGCTCTGCCGGTGCTCCGCGCCCGGGGTGCAGGATCGGCTCAGGGCGCCCTCGGCCTGTCGCGACCTGGCGCGGCTGTTGCCGGGCATGCTGGATCGCCTGGCCGGGATGCCCATGTCGGGGAACGGCGCCGGAGCCGCCCACGCTTCGGCGCAGCCGACCGTGCTGTCGCATGAGGCGGTGGAGGCCGTGCCGGGACCCGATCGCCCAGCCGCCTGGCTGGCATTGATGGAGTCCTGCGACGCGCTGCGTCGGCCCGACCGCTTCGAGGCTTTGCTGATGGCGGCCGATTGCGTGCGGGGCGACATCGAGCCGGCGCGCTGGGCCCGGCGGCTGGCGGCGGTGCGCGCCGTGGATGCGGGCGCGATCGCCCGCGCCGCGGGCGGTGATGCCATGCGCATCCGCGATGCGCTGCGTGCTGCGCGTTTGCAGGCGCTGGATCCGGGCCGTGGCTCTGAAAAATCCGGAGGATGGGCATGAGGGCGAACCCGCTTTTGAAAAAAGAGGACAATGCCTTTTTTCCCTTGACTGCCTCATGTCTGAATTGACCGCCGATCCGGACCAGCCCGTTCTTGTCTTCGATTCCGGCATCGGCGGGCTGACCGTGCTGCGCGAGGCCCGGGTGCTGATGCCCGAGCGCCGGTTTCTCTATGTGGCCGACGATGCCGGGTTTCCCTACGGAGGCTGGGCCGAGGGGGCGCTGCGCGACCGCATCGTGCGGCTGTTCGCCGACCTGTTGCATGAACACGCGCCAGCCTTGTGCGTCATCGCCTGCAATACCGCGTTCACGGTGGCGGGCGCGGTGTTGCGGGCCGCCTATCCCGACATGACCTTTGTCGGGACTGTGCCGGCCATCAAGCCGGCGGCCGAACGGACGCGGTCCGGGCGGGTGTCCGTGCTGGCTACCCCGGGGACGGTGCGGCGCGACTATACCCGCGACCTGATTCAGTCCTTTGCTTCGCAGTGTCATGTGACTCTGGTGGGGTCGCCCCGGCTGGCGCGCATGGCGGAGGCCTATGTGCGTGGCCTGCCGGTGGGCGATGAGGCCGTATCGGCGGAAATCGCGCCCTGTTTTGTGGCTGATGGCGGTGCCCGCACCGACATCGTGGTGCTTGGCTGCACGCATTACCCTTTTCTGGCGAATGTGTTCCGGCGGCTGGCGCCCTGGCCTGTGGACTGGCTCGATCCCGCCGAGGCCATCGCGCGGCGTGCTCGCAGCCTGTTGCCGCGTCGCGCCGATGCGCTGCATCCGGAAGAGGACGATGTGGCGCTGTTTACCGGTGGATGTCCTGATTTCGCCACGCGGCGCCTGATGAACAGTTTTGGCCTGAAGGTCGCGTAGCGGCTACAGGCGGTCGCGCCGGTCCCCGCGGGCGAAACCCAGCAGGGGGGCATTCAGTCCCCGGCCAATGGCCAGCACCTTGAACAATTCACCCATCTCGGCCTCGGACAGCAGGGTGTTCAGCGCGGTCAGCTGGCGCGCGCGTTGCGCCGGATCGCCGCCGGGCGTCTGGATCAGTTCCGTCAGGCCCGCGTTCATCAGGAATCGCGCCTGCGACGTGTAGCCCAGCACCTCCAGTCCGCCGTCCAGCGCGGCATCGGCCATCGCGGTGAAGTCCACATGGGTGGTGATGTCCTGCAGGCCCGGCAGGATCAGCGCCTGATCGTGCGCGTGGTGGCGGAAATGGCACATCAAGGTGCCGCGCAGACGCTGAGGATGGTAGTACTCGGCTTGCGGGAATCCATAATCGATCAGCAGGACGGCGCCACGGTGCAGCCAGCGGCCCAGGTCACGTACCCAGGCCTCGGCCTGCGGGTTCATCTCGGACTGGTAGCCGGGCAAGGTGGGCATGCGGGCCACCAGGGTTGCTGCGGTGCCCGGCGGGGCTTGCCGCGTCGCCCAGCGAAAAGGCGCCGCGGCTTCGGGGCGGGCATCCAGGGCGACACCCAGCAGTTCCGGCGCGCCGTGCGCGTCCCAGCGAAACAGAACGGCCGGCATGGCATCCAGGACCTCGTTGGCGATCACGCAACCGCTGAACGTGGCCGGCAGCGCATCCAGCCAGCGCACCTGGCCGGGACTGGGCGACAGGCGTGCCTGCTGGCGGGCGCGCAGGTCGGCGGACAGTTCAAGGATGTCGTATTCGACGGTGAATCCCAGATCGCGCAGGGCCGGGATCAGTGCGGCGGCCAGCGCTCCCGATCCAGCGCCGAATTCGAGCACCCGGGTGGACTGGCTGGCCTCCAGTACCTGGGCGACCTGACGCGCCAGCGCCTGGCCGAACAGGGGGCTGGTTTCAGGGGCAGTGGTGAAATCGCCTTCGTGATGGAATTTGGCGCTGCCGGCGCTGTAGTAGCCCAGGCCGGGGGCATATAGCGCAGCCTGCATCCAGTGTTCGAATGGCAGCCAGCCTCCGGCGTCATGGATGCGTTGCGTCAGCATGGCCTGGACGCGGGCGCCGTGCGCGCGTGCGTCGTCGTCGAGTTCCGGCAGGCCGGAGGGCGTGTGGACAGCGGGCAGTTCAATCATGGGCGAAGCATAACAGGCGGGTGTCTCCCGTCGTGTCGCCTGCCGCCCTCGTGGTGCCGCCCGCTGATCGGGCTTCACCACGTCGCTGGGGCGTGTGCCGCAGCGTCAGGCTCAGGCGAAGCGGGGGCGCTGCGCGCGGGCCTGGTTCTGGCGGGCCAGCCGCTTGAAGGTCGACTTGGCGCCGACTTTGGCGGGCCGGGCCGCCTGGGGCGTGTGGCCGTCGCGGTTCTGGCGCGGGCCGGCGCCATGGGCGGCGCGGTCGGCCTTGGGATGAAAGCCGGGGCGGCCCTCACCGCGTTCCTTCCGGGGGCGGGCGGGCTTGTCCTGGTCCCAGGGCTTGCGGGCGCGCGGCGGCCGGGTGTCTTCGGATGCCCGGGCCTCCTGCTGCCAGGGCTTGCGCGCGCGCGGCGCGGCGTCCTTGGCGGCGCCGTCCTTGTGCCACGGCTTGCCGTGAGGCTTGCCGCCTTGGGGGCGGGCGTTACGAGGCTTGTCTTTGTAGGTGGGGCGGACGGACCGTTGCGGCTCCAGGCCGGGGATGGTTTCCAGGGGGATGGCCTGGCCGATGAAATGCTCGATGCGGCGGACCTTGTGGCGCTCGGCATGCACGGCCAGGGTGATGGCCTGGCCGCTGCGTCCGGCACGCCCGGTGCGGCCGATGCGGTGCACATAGTCCTCGGCCTGCAGGGGCAGGTCGTAGTTCACAGCGTGGCTGATGGTCTGCACGTCGATGCCGCGCGCGGCCACGTCGGTTGCCACCAGGATACGCACCCGGCCTTTCTGCATCAGGCCCAGTGTTCGGGTACGCTGGCGCTGGTTCATGTCGCCGTGCAGCGCGGCGGCAGCGAAACCCTCGTCGGCCAGGAGGTCGGCCAGGTCGTCGGCGCCGCGTTTGGTCGCGGTGAACACGATCGCCTGATCCAGGCTGGCGTCGCGCAGCAGATGATCCAGCAGACGCAGTTTATGGGCTTTGTCGTCCGCATACAGCAGGTGCTGGGTGATGTGCGTGTGCTTCTGGCGGTGCGTGGTGATCTCGATGCGTTTCGGATCGCGCATCAGGTTGGTCGCCAGATGCGCCACCGTGCCATCCAGCGTGGCCGAGAAAAGCAGCGTCTGGCGTTCGGCCGGCGTGCTGCGCACGATGGCTTCGATGTCCTCGATGAAGCCCATGTCCAGCATGCGATCGGCTTCATCCAGCACCAGGGTCTGCACGGTGGACAGGTTCACGCGGCGCGCCTGCAGGTGATCGATCAGGCGGCCTGGGGTGGCGACCAGCACGTCCACGCGGCGCGACAGGGATTTGATCTGGGCGCCGTAAGGCATGCCGCCGACCACCGTGGCGATCCGCAGGCCGTCGATCTGTTTGCCGTACGCGCGGGCGGCGTCGGCCACCTGCATGGCGAGTTCGCGCGTGGGGGTCAGCACCAGAACCTGCACGCCGCGCCCACCGGCGCCGGCGCGATGGCTCAGACGCTGCAGGGCGGGCAGCATGAAGGCGGCGGTCTTGCCGCTGCCGGTCTGCGAAGACACCATCAGGTCATGACCCGACAGGGCCTGGGGGATGGCGGAGGACTGGACGGAGGTCGGGGTGTCGATGCCGAGGTCGCGCAGAGCGGCCACGAGCCGGGGGTCGAGCCCCAGGGTGTCGAAGGACATGGGTTTCCTTGCGCCCGCGATGCGGGCGGTGTGCCGCAGGGATCGGATGAATGTCCCTGCCGGGTTGCTGTCGCGGATGTCTGCCGGACAGAATCAGTCGCATGCGCCGACCGGATCAACCCAAAAGGCACGCCAAGCGTGAAACCGAGGTCAGAAGGTCAGAAAACAGGCAATCCGGTATTTTCGCATAGGGATTTCCCTAGGTCAATAGATGTGTGGACACGCTGTTTCATTGGCGGCGCTTGTCTCGATTCGGGACCGGATTGGTACGCAATTGAATGTTATTTGTTGCATTCTGTCAGGTTGAATTTTACAATTTTTGTTATTTATATATAAAAAATTCACTCGGCAACATGATGATGCTTGATCATTTCTTCGTCGATGGTCAGGAGTTTGGGCCGCTGGTCCGTGGTTATTGGCAGGCCGGATTGGTGGTGCTGTCCATCGCGGTCGCGATTTTTCTGTCCCTGCTGGCATTGCAGATGGCGCGCATTGCACGCGAGACACGCAGCCATTTCTATCGTCATCTGGCCGTCGGCACCGGCGCCCTTGCGCTGGGGGGCGGGATCTGGTCCATGAATTTCATCGGCATGATGGCATTCCATCTGCCGGTGCCCATGTATTACCGCACGGACATCACCCTGTGGGCCCTGCTGCCCAGCCTGGCGGCCGCGTGGGTGGCCCTGTGGCTGCTGACGCAGCGTCAACCGTCCGGCTGGCTGCTCGCCCTGGGCGGCCTGGTGGTCGGCCTGGGCATCGCCGCCATGCACTACATCGGCATGATGGCCATCGTCAGTTCATTGGACATGCGCTACGGCCGCGTGATGTTCGGCCTGTCCCTCGTCGTGGCCGTGGTGCTGGCGACGCTGGGGTTGTGGATCGGTTTCCGTTTGTCGCGCACATCGCTTTCCAGGTTCATGCGATTGCTGATCAGCGCCGTGGTCATGGGGTTGGCGATTGCCGGGATTCATTACACCAGCATGCAGGCGGTGCGTTTCTTTGGCAATGTGGGTCTGTTCGACATCGGCCACAGCATCGTGCTGGGCACGGCCTGGGCGTCGCTGGGCCTGGCGTCCATCAGCCTGACGGTGGCCGTGCTGATTGTCTCCCTGAGCGGTCTCGTGCGCATTCGCGAGCTGTACCTCGAGGTCGGTGAAAGCAAGTCACGGTTGCAGGCCATCCTGGATACCGCCGTGGATGCCATCATCACCATCGATGCCTATGGCATTGTGCTGGATTTCAATCATTCCGCCGAGCGTCTGTTCGGCTACACGGCCAGAGAAGTCATCGGCCGCAACGTCAAGATGCTGATGTCCGATCCCATGAGCTCCGAGCATGACGGCTATCTGCGGCGCTATCGTGAGACCGGCGTGCCGCGCATCATCGGCAAGGTCCAGGATGTCGTCGGACGGCGCCGGGACGGCAGCTCGGTGCCGATCAGCATGACGGTCGGCCGCGTGCGCCTGCCCAACAAAGAGGTGATGTTCGTCGGCCTGCTGACCGACGTCAGCAACAAGCAGGCGCTCGAGGCGTCGCTGCGGGACGCGGCGGAGCGCGCCGAGCAGGCCGCGGCCAAGGGGTATTTCCTGGCCAACATGAGCCACGAGATCCGCACGCCGATGAATTCCATCATCGGCTTTACCGAATTGCTGCAACAGACGGACCTGAAGTCCTCCCAGCGGAATTATCTGGACACGATCAGCCAGTCGGCCCGCAGTCTGCTGCGCCTGCTCAACGATATCCTCGACTCCTCCAGGATCGAAAGCGGGCGGCTGGAGCTCGAGACCCATGATTTCTCGCTCAAGAGCCTGTCCGAGCAGATCGAGTCCTCGTTGAGCCTGGATGCGAAGGCCCGGGGATTGCGCCTGACGGTCCATTATCCGGGCGACATGCCGGAATATTTCAAGGGCGATACCTTGCGCCTGCTGCAGGTCCTGAACAACCTGGTGAGCAATGCCGTCAAGTTCACCGAAATCGGCGGGGTGGACGTCCTGTTCTCCCGGGAGGACGGGATGGTGCATGTGCAGGTGCGCGACACCGGGATCGGCATGAGCCCGGCGCAGACTGAACTCATCTTCGAACCCTTTACCCAGGCGGATGCCTCGATCAGCCGGCGTTTTGGCGGCACGGGCCTGGGCACGACCATCGCCCGCCAGCTGGTGGAAGCCATGTCGGGGCGTATCGAGGTCGAAAGCGCGCTCGGCCGGGGGAGCGCCTTCCATGTCTGGCTGCCTCTGGCGTTGGGCCATGCGCCCCGCGAGCCGCAGTCTCCGGATGACGCGCCGCAGTTGCCGCCGCTGCACATCCTGATCGCGGATGATGTGGAGCAAAACCTGGAACTGCTGACGCTGGTCCTGCAATCCGGGGGCCATCATGTGGAGTCGGTGCATAACGGCGAGCAGGCCGTCGAGCGATTCCTGGCGGGCCATTTCGATGTGATTCTGATGGATGTGTACATGCCGGTGATCGACGGGTTGCAGGCGACCCGCCTGATCCGTCAGCACGAACGCAGCCGGGGGCTGGTGGTCACGCCGGTCATCGCGCTGACGGCCAGTGTGATGGACGATGACCGGCGCGAGGCATGGCAGGCCGGCATGAACGGGTTCGCCGTCAAGCCTCTGGACATTCCCCGGCTGTACGATGAGATCGCCCGGGTTCTGGAGGGCCGGCCCACGGGAGCCGGAGACGGTCCGGTGGCCTGCGCCAACCAGACGCCGGAAAGAACGATCGACTGGGAGCGTGGCGCTGTGCTCTGGAGCGGACGGACATGGCTGGCCGATCGGATTCTGACTTTCCTGGATGAGGCGCCGGACAAATATCCGTTGCCTGACTCACGGCACGACCTGGATCCGCAGGCCCTGCTGTTCAGCCTGCATGCCCTGCGCGGCGTGGCTGGCAACCTGGCCCTGATGGCCATGTCACGGCAGGCCGCCGAACTGGAGGATCTGGGCCGGGCCGGGCGGATTGACGAGGTGCTTGGGCGTTTGCCTGAACTGCGCGCCTTGATGGATACTGCGCGCCAGGAGGCCATGATCGTCCGCCAGGAGGCGCCGGCCTTTGAATCGAGCCGCACATCGTCGTCGTCGATTTCGGATACCTGCCTGGAGTCGGCCATGATGTCTCTTCGGTTGGTCCTGGCGCGCAACGAACTGGACGAAGCGGCATTACGTGTGGTGTGCGCCGGGCTGGAGGCGCGGGGCGGCCTGGATCGAGTGCGGGCTCTGCGCGCCGCGATCGATGCTTTCGAGTTCGAGCGGGCTGGCGCGCTGCTGGATACGATTCTGGCGGATACTTCTGTACGGGCGGACGACTAGGGACTGTTCACATGTTCGACAGGGACTGGGCGCATGAATGACGGAAAAGAAGAGCGACGGACCTTGCTGCTGGTGGATGATGAGCCGGTCAATTTGCAGGTGTTGCGGCACGGCCTGCAGGCGCAATACCGCCTGTTGTTTGCCAAGGATGGCCCGACGGCGCTGGCGGTGGCGCAAAGAGAGCGGCCGGATCTGATTCTGCTCGACGTCATGCTGCCGGGCATGTCGGGTCATGAGGTCTGCGAGACACTCAAGCGCGGCAGCGACACCCACGCGATTCCGGTGATCTACGTGACGGCATTGGGACAGGCGGAGGATGAACTCAGAGGTCTGGAGCTGGGGGCGGTGGATTACATCGCCAAGCCGTTTGATCTGTCGGTGGTGCGGGCCCGCATTCGCACACACTTGTCCCTGGTGCGCGCCGAGGAGCTGCTGGAAACCAGTCTGCGGCTTGTCCGCGCACTGGGCGCGGCCGCTGAATACCGCGACAACGGCACCGGCCGGCATGTCGTGCGCATGAGTCATTACTCCTGGCGGCTGGCGTGCGAGGCAGGGTATAGCGAGGATGCGGCCCGTGAACTGCAGAACGCGGCCGTCATGCACGATGTGGGCAAGATCGGCATTCCCGACGCGGTGCTGCTCAAGCCCGGCAGACTGGATGCGATGGAGCAGACCATCATGCGCCGGCATGCCGAGATCGGTGCCCGGATCATCGGCGAGCATTCGTCCAGCCTGCTGTCTCTGGCTGCCGAGATCGCTTTGCGCCATCATGAGAAATGGGATGGAAGCGGTTATCCCGATGGCCTGGCGGGCGAAGCGATTCCGCGTGCCGCGCGCGTCATCGCGGTGGTCGATGTATTCGATGCCCTGACCAGTTCGCGGCCCTACAAACCCGCCTGGTCGGTCGAGGAGGCCGTGGCGCACATCCGTCAGGAAAGCGGCCGCCATTTCGATCCGGCGTTGGTCGATGCTTTCCTGCGCTGCCTGCCGGACATCCTGGAATTTCGCGCCCGCTGGTCGGATGAGCCTGAGGCATCGGCATCGGACGCGATGCCCTGACTGTCCGGATCGCACGGGGCTCATGGATCGGTCGGTGGCGTGTGTGACGAAAAAGCTGCGTTCATGAGGCGGCGCATGAACATACAATCAGCGGGTGCCTGATGTTTCTGTTCAGGTGTTTGTCATGTCCGCTTCATCTCGGGTCGGATCAGTGTTCTGCGCGGAGAGTTTGCAATGCGATTCATGGTCAGAGGGTGGTTTTGTCTTTGCCTGCTCCTGTTGTCGTCTATGCTGGTCCTGGCGGATGCGGCCGAGGCTCCTGACGCAGCCTCCGCAGCGACCCTGAAGGTCGCCAATCGGACGATCATCGTCCTTCGCAATACCTTTTTGGGAGAAACCCCGGATGCCCGGGTCCGGCGCGCCGCCGTCGTGATCAACGAGGTGCTCGACAGCACGGAAGACGCCGTGGTCGCCATCGAACCCATACAGACCAGTTATCTCGTGCTGGTGGGCGGCAAGCGGGCCTTCATCGTATCGCCCAAGGATATCGGTCCCGACGATGACAGCGCCAGGACAGCGGCCGAACATGCGGCGGCCAACCTGCGCGTCGTCGTGATGGAGAATCATCAGGCCAGGAACCCCCGTTTTCTGCTGATCGCCGCCGGGTATGCCCTGGCGGCCACGGTGATCTATGCCTTGCTGCTGCGCGGGATCGCGATGTTGCGGCGCAAGCTGATCAGTCTCCTGCCCGGGCTGGTCCGCAATCACTCCGTCCGCATCCGGGTCAAGGGCGCCGCAATCTTCGAGATCAGCACCGTTTTTCCGATCCTGAAGCGACTGCTGTGGTGGTTCTACTGGCTGCTGGCGCTGCTGTTTACCTACGAATGGCTCAGTTTCGTCCTGCAGCAGTTTCCCTATACCCGGCCGTGGGGCGAAAGCCTGAATGGCTATCTGGTCCACATTGCGACGTATCTGTTCAACGGCATCATCGACTCCATCCCGGGGCTGGCGATTGCCCTGAGCATTTTCCTGCTGGCCCAGGGGATCAGTTCGTTCTCGCAGAATCTGATGGCGCGTCTGGCCGCCTCCGGACACATCGGCTGGCTCAACAGCGATACGCTTTCCCAGACCAACCGCTTGCTGGCGCTTGCGGTCTGGCTGTTCGCGCTCGCCATGGCGTATCCCTACCTGCCGGGCGCGGACACCGAGGCGTTCAAGGGGCTGTCCGTGCTCATTGGCCTGATGGTCTCGCTGGGAGCGTCGAGCATGGTCGGGCAGGCGGCCGCCGGGTTGATTCTGACGTATACCCGGACGCTGCGCGTCGGCGAGTACGTCAAGATCGGCGCGGAAGAAGGCACCGTGACCGAGATGGGCATGTTCACGACGAGCGTGCGGACCGGGCTGGGCGAGGTGCTGACGATTCCGAACACCATGGTCACGGGGTCGGTGACGCGGAATTACTCGCGGGTGGTGGCGGGGACTGGCTGTATCGTGGATACAGTGGTCACCATTGGCTACGATACGCCGTGGCGGCAGGTCGAGGCGATGCTCATCGAGGCGGCCGGCCGAACCGCAGGCATCACGCAGGATCCGCGCCCCCGGGTGTTCCAGACGGCGCTGTCCGATTTCTATCCCGAGTACCGGCTGGTGGCGTATGCCCTGTCGGAGCAGCCCACCTCCCGCGCCGAACTGCTGACGGCCCTGCATGCCAATATCCAGGACGTGTTCAACGAGTACGGCGTCCAGATCATGTCGCCGCATTATGTCTTCGATCCCAAGGACGAAAAAAAGGTGGCGCTCCAGGACTGGTACCGGCCGCCCGCCCGTCGGGACTGAGTCTCAGCCCCGGAGGGGAATCGACGTCTCGAATTTGCCTCGCCCGGTGACGAAGAAACTGCGGACATTGCGAATGCGGGTGTCGCCCGTCAGTCGTCGCAATGCCAGGGCCTGGTAGGCCGCCATGTCGGCCACCTGGGCCACCAGCACGAAATCCGGGCCGCTGCTGACGCGGTAGCACTGCTGGATCGCGGCGTCGCGGATCAGATCGGCTTCGATGGCATCCACCTGCGCGGCCGACTGGCCATCCAGGGTGACTTCGATGATGACCGTCAGGGCGAGCCCCAGCCGGGCGGGATCCAGCAGCGCGACCTGACGCTGGATCAGGCCGGTCTGCTTCAGTTTGCGGACACGGCGCAGGCAGGTGGGCGGTGAGGCATGCACCCGGGCGGCCAGCTCCAGGTTGCTCAGGGCGCAGTCCTGCTGCAATTGATCCAGGATGCGCCGATCCAGGTCGTCCAGTGCGGTTCGCGGCGGGGTGTCGGGCATGGGATCTGTCAAAGGAGATGAAATTTAATTTCACTCTATTTTATCAATGAAATATAAATTCATTATATGGATAAAAAAGAAATCAAATTTCTTTCTTGCCAGCACACAATAACGACCTGAGCGAGGGGCGCGGGTCCCATCGCATGCGTCGTTCAAACTCGGGAGTTCTCTCATGTGCGGTATCGTTGGCGCGGTGGCGCGTCGCAACATTGTCCCCGTTCTCCTCGAAGGTCTGCGCCGTCTGGAATACCGGGGCTATGATTCCTGCGGCGTGGCCGTGCATACAGGCACCGGCCTGCAACGGGTGCGCAGCACGCAGCGGGTGGCTGAACTGGCGGCGCAAGTGGCGCAGGATGGCGTCCAGGGCCTGACCGGCATCGCCCACACTCGATGGGCCACGCACGGTGCGCCGCTGACGCACAACGCGCACCCGCATTTCTCCGGTCTGGATCAGGTCGCGCCGCGCATCGCGCTGGTGCACAACGGCATCATCGAGAACCACGACGCCCTGCGCGCCGAGCTGCAGGCGGCCGGCTATGTCTTCCAGAGCCAGACGGATACCGAGGTCGTCGCCCACCTGGTCGATCACCTCTACGATGGCGACCTGTATGCCGCCGTCCAGCAGGCCGTGCGCCGTCTGGAAGGCGCCTATGCCATTGCCGTGTTCTGCGCCGAGGAGCCGCACCGCGTGGTCGGCGCGCGCCAGGGTTCGCCGCTGGTCGTCGGCTGTGGCGCCGACGGCAACTATCTCGCCTCCGACGCGCTGGCGCTGGCCGGCACCACCGATCAGATCATGTATCTGGAAGACGGTGACGTGGTGGACCTGCAACTGGCCCGCGTCTGGGTGACGGACGTCCAGGGCAAGGCCGTGGAGCGGGCCGTGCATACGGTTCAGGTCCATACCGGCGAGGCCGAGCTGGGCCCCTACCGGCATTTCATGCAAAAGGAAATATTCGAGCAGCCGCGCGCGGTGGGCGATACCCTGCAGGACATCGACGCCATCATGCCGGAGCTGTTCGGTGACGGCGCGCACGCCATGTTCCAGGCCATCGACCGTGTGCTGGTGCTGGCCTGCGGCACCAGCTACTACGCCGGCCTGACGGCGCGCTACTGGATCGAATCCCTGGCCGGCATTCCCGTCAATGTGGAGATCGCCAGCGAATACCGTTATCGCACCAGCGTGCCTGATCCTCGGACCCTGGTGGTGACCATTTCCCAGTCCGGCGAGACCGCCGATACCCTGGCGGCGTTGAAGCACGCGCGCAGCCTGGGCATGGACCAGACCCTGACCATCTGCAATGTGGCGATCAGCGCCATGGTGCGCGAATGCAAGCTGGCCTTCATCACCCGCGCCGGGGTGGAAATCGGGGTGGCCTCAACCAAGGCGTTCACCACCCAGCTGACGGCCCTGTATCTGCTGACGCTGACGCTGGCCCAGGCGCGCGGCCGCCTGGACGCCGTCGCCGAGGAACAGGCCGTGAAATCATTGCGCCACCTGCCGGCCGCCGTATCTGCCGTGCTGGCGCTGGAGCCGCAGATCATTGCCTGGGCCGAACGCTTCGCCAGCAAGGAAAACGCCCTGTTCCTGGGGCGCGGCATGCATTATCCGATCGCCCTGGAGGGCGCGCTGAAGCTCAAGGAAATCAGCTACATCCACGCCGAGGCCTACCCCGCCGGGGAACTCAAGCACGGTCCGCTGGCCCTGGTGACCGATGCCATGCCCGTGATCACCATCGCGCCGCACGACGAATTGCTCGAAAAGCTCAAGTCCAACATGCAGGAGGTCCGCGCCCGTGGCGGCGAACTCTATGTGTTTGCCGATGCGGATTCGCAGATCACCAGCGCCGAAGGCATGCACGTCATCCGCATGCCCGAACACTACGGCAAGCTGTCGCCGATCCTGCACACGGTGCCGCTGCAGCTGCTGGCCTATCACACGGCCTGCGCCCGGGGCACGGACGTGGACAAGCCGCGCAATCTGGCCAAGAGCGTGACGGTCGAGTGAGGGGTGCAGGCCGCCTGGATGCAATCGCGGCGAGCGTGCCGCCGAGGCCCCGGCTACCGGGCGAATGCCGCGCGGAACCGCCACAACAGCGCCAGGCAGATCCCGGCGGGCACCAGCAGGGTGGCATAGGCAAAGCCGTAACTGCCGGTCATGGCGGCCACGGCGCCGAAGATCGGCGGCCCGACGACCACCCCCAGGAAAGTCATGGACAGTGTACCGGCGGTCGCCATGCTGGCCTGATTGCCGGGTGCCTGCCGGGCGACTTCGGCCAGATACACGCCGTTCCAGCCGATGGCGCTGCCGCCGAACAGGCAGAGCACCACCAGAACCGCGAGATTCGAATCGATCATCCTCAGCAGGGGCGTGACCAGCGCGCAGAGCGCGATCAGCAGCGACAGCCCCATCAGGGTGTGGACCGCGCCCAGATAATGATCGGACACATAGCCCCAGAGCAGGCGCCCGCCGACCCCCGCTGCCTGGGACACGGCCAGCACGAATCCGGCGGCGACCAGTTCCATGCTCAGGTCCTGGTGCAGGAACGTCACCAGGTACGAGGTCAGTGAGAGCTGCGTGATCGAGAACAGAAAGGACACTCCGGCCAGCACGGCCAGGCTGCGCTGGCTGAAGACCAGCCTCAGCGGCCCGGTCAGCCCCGCGCCGGCCGACAGCCTGCGCGCGGAGTCGCGGTCGACGTCCAGGGGCGCGCGCAAAGGCTGGATCGCCAGCGCGCAGCAGAGATTGGCGGTCGCCACGGCCAGGAACGCCGCCTGCCAGCCAGTCCACTGGGCCAGACCGGGCACGATCAGACCGGCCAGCACTCCGCCCAGCGGCACCCCCGTCTGCTTGACCGAAAAGACGAAGGACATGCGGTGGGCGGGCGTGGTGCGTGCCAGCAGATGCGAGCTGGCGGGCGTGATGGGCCCATAGCCCAGGCCGACCAGCAACGCGCCGGCGGCCATCGCAGGGATGGCTTCGATGGCGCACAGCGCCAGTCCCAGCGCGCACACGCACAGGCCGGCCTGACTGGTGCGAACGGCGCCGAAACGCCGCGTCGCTGAACCCGACAGCAGGCTGGAGACCATGGCGCCGACGTAGGCGATGGCGACATAGGTGCCGACATAGGCTGCCGGGATGCCCAGCAGGTCGGAGATGAGCGGCGCGATCGCCGGCAGCGTCAGCAGCGACATCGACACCAGCGACTGGATGGTCAGCGTGGCCGCGAGCGTGATCGCGGAGGATTCGATCGGTGAATCGGGGACAGAGGACATCGTCAGGATTGGGGCGCGGGGACCTATAGCTTACTGCCCGGGCGATGCCCCGTGACGCGCGCGCATGCTCAGGCGCCTGCCGGCAGGAAAGCGCCGATGGCCGGCATGTCGGCCAGGTGCCAGACCCGGTCGATCAGGGCATCGATGTCTCGCGCGGACACCGCATCCTGGTATCGGCCGAGCCGCCGGACCTTGTCCTCGATCTCGGCGCGGCTCAGGGTGTTGTCCGGGTCGCCCTTCGGGGTATCCACCCGGCCCTCGAGGGTCTGACCCTGGCGCGTGGTGACGGTGACCCTGCCGATCCAGCGCGCGGGATAGGCTGTGTCGACCTCGGCGTCCAACCGCATTGCGACGCGCGGCAGGAAGGCGCGGATATCCGGATCGGACAGGGCGGCGTCGAATTCCTGCAGGCCAGCCCGCCGGTGCTTGGCGATCAGTCCGAGCACGGTGCCCATGGAGAATTTCGACTGATGCACCGTCGCGGGTTCGAGCACCGGGCCCAGCACGTCGATGGCTCCCTGATGGACGTGTGTCGTCACGGACTGGATGTCGTCGATCGACAGGCCGTGCTGCTGGACGACCGCGAGCAGGGCATCGGCGGCCGGGTGCGTGTGGCGACAGGAGGCATGATATTTGAAAGAAGTCTCCAGCAGGGCCCAGCGTGTGCCCAGGCCATCCGTCAGCCGGGCGGGGTCGGCATCGCGCGACATGCCGGCTGCCATTCCCTGGGGACCTTCGAGAATGCGGGCGGCGCCCGTGAATCCGTCGCGAGCCAGCCAGGCGGCCATCAGTCCGTTGGCGGCCGCCTGGGCCGTGTGCAGCTGTTTCGAGTCGGCGCCGTCGCGCAGGAATTCCCACAGGCCGGCGGCCTGCGTGCCGGCCGATCCCAGCGCGTGCCGCATGCGCTGGGCATCCAGGCCCAGCAGCTTGCCGGTGGCCATGGCGGCCGCCAGGGTGCCGGCCGTGCCTGTCGTATGAAAGACCGTGTAGTGCGACCGCCCCAGGAATTCGCCGATGCGGATCCCGGCCTCATAGCCGGCGACCATGGCCGTCAGCAGCGCCTTGCCGGACGCGCCGAGGGTCTGGGCCGTGGCAATCGCGGGCGGGACGACCACGGCGCCCGGATGGAAGACGGAACCATTGTGCACATCGTCCTGTTCCACCATGTGCGCGGCCGCCGCGTTGCTCAGGGCGGCAAATACCGGACTGGTTCCCTGGCGCAGGACCATGTTCTCGGCGGGGCCGCCAGCGGGGCCCATGGTCCGCGCATAGCGCGCCAGGGACTGGACCGCCCGGCCGCTGGCGCCGGCCATGATCGATCCCAGGCAGTCCAGCAGCAGGTCTTCAGCACGGCGCAGGACGGGCGCGGGAATGTCGTCGTATTGCAGGTCCGCCACGAATCTGGACAGGAGGTCGCTGGGGTGGGTCATGATGTTCCTGATCAAAGCTGGCCAAGCCGCTGAGCCTGGCGTCGGAGAGGGTCGGGTCGTGAGCATTACTGTGCTTGATCGGTACGGGGTTTGCCTATTATTGTTTGCTTAAGACGGACTTTATAAATGCAAAGGATGACCGTGCCATGGCGTTGCGCTTTGACCTGACCGACATGCAGTTGATGGTGAATGTGGCCGGCGCCATGAGCCTGACCAAGGGGGCCGAACGCACTTTCCTGTCCGTGCCGGCGGCCAGCAACCGGGTCAAGAGCCTCGAAGAGCACCTGGGCACCGAATTGCTGTATCGCGGCAGCCAGGGGGTCACCCTGACGCCTTCGGGCGAGGTGTTCGTCCGCCATGCCCGCACGGTGCTGCGGCAGCTCGAACATCTGCGGGGCGACATGCAGGAATATGCGCAGGGGGTCAAGGGCCGTGTCCGGGTGTATGCCAACACGACGGCCATGAACGAGTTCATCCCGGCGCTGCTGGGCCGTTATCTGGTGTCGCATCCCGACGTCAATGTCGAACTGCGGGAGCGGCTCAGCTACCAGGTGGTGCACGCGGTCGCTGAGGGCGTGGCCGACATCGGCATCACCGCCCAGGGCAGCGGTGGCGTCGGAGTGCGCTATCTGCCGTACCGCACCGACCGTCTGGTGCTGGTGACGTGCGAGGATCACCCGCTGACCCGGATGGCCTCGAGCGGATTCGAAGAGGCGCTCGAATACGATCTCATCAGCCTGTTCGAATCCAGCGCCATTCATTCGTTTCTGCTCAAGGCCGCCGAGGATCTGGGGCGTGTGCTGCGCTTCCGGATCGAGGTGGGCAATTTCGAGGCGGCCTGCCGCCTGATCGCGGCAAAGGTCGGTATCGGCGTGATCCCCGCGTCGGCGGCCTATCGCTATGCGCGCGGCATTCCCATCCGCATCGTGCCGCTCGAGGACGACTGGTCCCTGAGGGATCTGCACATCTGCGTGCGCGACTCGGAGGCGCTGCCCGCCTTTGCCCGTGAGCTGGTCGATCTGCTGGTGGCCGATGCGGCCGCAGCCGAGGATCCCACGGCCCGAGGGGCAGGAGACGCCGGCGCGCCGGCTTGAGGCGTCCGCTGCAAAACGCGCTGTTTGGCAAAACAAAATTGTCAGCGGCCGCCCGCTCCTTCATGCTGAATGCTCCTGTCCGGGCGCTGTTCCGGACCGCACTTTTGGAGCCGAAGACCGCGCATGAACGAGACCACTGCCCGATACCAGGACATTCGAGACGCCATCCGGGGCTTGTGCGCGCAATTCGGCGATGCGTATTTCCGGCGAGTGGACGAACAGCGCGGCTATCCGGCGGAATTCGTCGACGCACTGACCCGGGCCGGCTGGCTGTCGGCACTGATTCCCGAGGCCTATGGCGGCTCCGGCCTGGGGCTGACCGAGGCTTCCGTGATCATGGAGGAGATCAACCGGGCGGGCGGCAATTCGGGCGCCTGCCACGGCCAGATGTACAACATGGGCACGGTGCTGCGGCATGGTTCCGAGGCCCAGAAGAACGCCTGGTTGCCAGGGATCGCCAGCGGGGAATTGCGGCTGCAGTCCATGGCGGTGACTGAACCGACGACCGGCACGGACACCACCCGGATCAAGACCGCGGCCGTGAAAAAAGACGGACGTTATGTGGTCAATGGTCAGAAGGTCTGGATTTCCCGTATCCAGCACTCCGACCTGATGGTGCTGCTGGCGCGCACTACGCCCCTGGATCAGGTGCGCAAGAAATCCGAGGGCATGTCGATCTTCATGGTGGATCTGCGCCACGCCATCGGCAACGGCCTGACGGTGCGCCCGATCCTGAACATGGTCAATCACGAGACCAACGAGCTGTTTTTCGAGAATCTGGAAATCCCCGAGGAAAACCTGATTGGCGAGGAAGGCAAGGGATTCAAGTACATCCTGGACGGCCTGAATGCCGAACGGACCCTGATCGCCGCCGAATGCATCGGCGATGGCTATTGGTTCGTGGACCGCGCTTGCCGATACGTTGGCGACCGGGTCGTGTTCGACCGTCCGATCGGCCAGAACCAGGGCGTGCAGTTTCCCATCGCCCGGGCCTACGTCAACGTCGAGGCCGCGAGTCTGATGCGCTACCAGGCCTGTGCGCTGTTCGATCAGCGCCAGGACTGCGGCGCGCAGGCGAACATGGCCAAGCTGCTGGCGGCCGACGCCTCCTGGGAGGCGGCCAATGCCTGCCTGCAGGCGTATGGCGGGTTCGGGTTCGCGTGCGAATACGATATCGAGCGCAAGTTCCGGGAAACACGCCTGTATCAGGTGGCCCCCATTTCGACCAATCTGATTTTGTCGTATGTCGGCCAGCATGTGCTGGGCATGCCGCGTTCGTTCTGAGGGGGACCGTCATGCTGCCGCTTCAAGGCATCACCGTCATCACGCTGGAACACGCCATCGCTGCGCCGTTCTGCACCCGCCAGCTGGCGGATCTGGGCGCGCGCGTCATCAAGATCGAAAGGCCGGGGAGCGGTGATTTCGCGCGCGACTATGACGAGCGCGTGCGCGGCCTGTCGTCTCATTTCGTCTGGGTGAACCGGTCCAAGGAAAGCCTGGCGCTGGATATCAAGGCGTTCGCTTCCGCCGAAGTCATGGACCGGCTGCTGGAAAAGGCGGACGTGCTGGTGCAGAATCTGGCGCCGGGCGCCGCCGCCCGCCTGGGCTTGTCCTACGAGGCGCTGTGCGGGCGTTATCCAGGACTGATCGTCTGTGATATTTCCGGCTATGGCAACGATGGCCCCTATCGGGACAAGAAGGCCTACGATCTGCTGATCCAGAGCGAGTCCGGCTTCCTGTCGGTGACGGGTTCGGACGACGAGCCGGCCAAGGCGGGCTGTTCGATCGCCGACATCGCGGCCGGCATGTATGCCTATACGAACATCCTGGCGGCGCTGATCGAGCGCGGCCGCACGGGCCAGGGCCAGCACATCGATGTCTCCATGCTCGAGAGCATGACCGAGTGGATGTCCTTTCCGCTGTACTACAGTTTTGAGGGCGCTGCGCCGCCGCCCCGTGCCGGCGCCTCGCATGCTTCCATCTATCCCTATGGGCCTTTTACTGCCGGTGACGGCAGGACTGTGATCCTGGGGCTGCAAAACGAGCGCGAATGGCAGGTGTTCTGCGAGCGGGTGCTGGAGCAGCCGGCACTGGCGGCCGATCCGCGTTTCTCGACCAACTCGCGCCGGTCGCAGGCGCGGGCCGAGCTGCGTGCGCTGATTCATGAGGTCTTTGCCGCGCTGACTGCAGAAGAGGTCGTGGCCCGTCTGGATGCCGCCCGGATCGCCAATGCGCGGATGAACAGCATGGCCGATTTGTGGGCTCATCCGCAGTTGCGCGCACGCCACCGCTGGGTCGACATCCAGAGCCCCGCGGGGCGGTTACCCGCGCTGCTGCCGCCCGGCAGGGCGAGCGCGGCCCAGGCCGCCATGGGAGATGTGCCGGCGTTGGGCGAGCACACGCAAGCCATTTTGGTGGAACTCGGCCTGGCCGGCGGAGGATCTGTGCCGGCCGGACCCGATGGTGTCGATCAGGCGGACGGAGGGGGTCAGGCCGATGGAGAGGATCATGACCGTGCATGATCCTGCGGCCTGGATCGGCCGTACCGAGACCTGTCTCGATGCGCTGGACGCCGGCCATGCCGGGCGGGTGGCCTTGAGCCTGGGCGCCGGGATCGGACAGCCTTTCGAATACCTGCCCCCGCTGTGGCATTGGGCCTTTTTTATCGAAGGCCAGCCCTATTCCCGGCTGGGTGAGGATGGGCATCCCCGGCGGGGCGGGTTCCTGCCGCCGGCGGCGGACCGGAACCGCATGTGGGCGGGCGGCCGGCTGGAATTTCATCGTCCGTTGCGGATCGGACAACCGGCGCAGCGGCGCTCCCGGATCGCGGCGGTCAAAGAGAAAACCGGCCGCACGGGAAGCCTGTTGTTCGTGACGGTCGAGCATCATTATTTCCAGCACGAGGCATTGTGTCTCGCCGAGGAGCAGGACATTGTCTACCGTGAGCCTTCGCCCCCCGTCCTGACAGGGACGCAGCCGGCGCCCGCCGCGCAATGGTCGGAGACCGTGACGCCTGGTCCGGTCATGCTGTTCCGCTATTCCGCGGTGACGTTCAATGGTCATCGCATCCATTACGATGCGCCCTATGCCCGGGACGAGGAAGGCTATCCCGGCCTGGTGGTGCATGGCCCGATGATCGCCACCCTGATGGTGCATGCGTTCCTGCGGGCGCACCCGGGGGCCCGGGTGCGGTCTCTGGCCTATCGAAGCGTGCGCCCGTTGATCGCGCCCAACTCCTTTCAGGTCTGCGGCTGTCTTCAGTCGGATCGCGAGGCCGATCTGTGGGCGCAGCAGGAGGGGACGCTGGCGCATCGAGCCAGTCTGTTTTTCGAGAGATGAATCAGGGGCTGGCCGGCGCGCTGGCCATCATGACGACCCGGCGCGCCTGCTCCGGACGGTGTTCAGCCAGTCCGCGATCGGCATGGGGTGGGCCAGCAGATAGCCCTGCATCGCGTCGCAGCCATGGCGGGCCAGGAAGTCGGCCTGTGGCTCGTTTTCCACGCCTTCGGCAACGACCCAGAAATCCAGCTGGCTGGCCATGGCCAGGATCAGCCGGGCGATGGCGATGCTGTCGGGATCGTCGGGCAGGTTCCGGATCAGGCTCTCGTCGATCTTCAGTTCGGAGATCGGCAGGCGCATCAGGCTGGACAGATTGGAATAGCCGGTGCCGAAATCGTCGACGGAAAAACGGATGCCCAGGTGGTTGAGTTCGCGCATGCGTCGCGCCGTGACCTCCACGTCCTGGATCCAGATGCCTTCGGTGATTTCGAAGATCAGCCGGTTGCCCGGCGCGCCGGTGCGTTTCAGCAGGTTGCGCACGGTTTCGCCGAATCCGGGGTCCATCAGGACCTTGGGGCTGAGGTTGATCGAAAGCGGATAGATTTCTCCCAGGCCCTGCAGTTCGAGCAGGGCCTGGCAGGCCACGTCCAGCGACCAGGCGGTCAGGTGGTTGATGAGGCTGGTGGCCTCGGCCAGGGGCACGAACAGGGCGGGCGGAATCGGCCCCCGGTCGGGATGCGTCCAGCGCACCAGCAGTTCCATGCCTGTCATCCGGCCATCGCGGGCATACTGAGGCTGGCTGTACATGACCAGTTGGCGGGTGTTCAAGGCCATCGTCAGGTCCTTTTCCATCCACAGGCGCTGTTCGAGCTCGGTCTGCAGCGTGAAGTCGTAGAGGACGATCTGGTTGCCGCCCCGGTGTTTGGCGCGCTGCATGGCCAGATCCGCCTCTTGGATGACATCGCCGACGGTGGTGCTGCCGATCCGCAGCATGACCAGACCGATGCTGGCGGTCACGACGCTGGTCTGCCTGCCGAGCGCCATCGGCGTGGAGAACAGGGCGAGCCGGAGTCTTTCGGCAATCCGCAGCGCTTCATGTGTGCCGGCGCTGGGGTCTGTATCCAGCTGGGTGAGCAGCACCATGAACTCGTCGCCGCTGATGCGTGAGACCCTGTCCCGCTCGGGGGTGTGCGCCCGCAGGCGACGGGCCACTTCTCGAAGTATCTGGTCGCCGATGGCATGACCATGGCTGTCGTTGATTTTCTTGAAACCATCGAGATCCAGGACCAGCACCGCGCTGCATCCCTTTTCGGGCTGCGTGCCGAGCAGCAGCTGTTTGAGCTGGTCCTGCAGCAGGATGCGGTTGGGCAGATCGGTCAGCGGATCGTGGGAGGCGTGGTGGTGGGCGAGATCCCTGGCCTGGTCGAGAGCGGTGATGTCCGTCCGCAGGGTGCAGAACATGCGTTCCGCGTCGACCCGGGCCGGCAGGGCGGTTTTGAACACATGGAACGTGTGGGTCCGCCCTGTCCGGGCAGACACCCGCTGTTCCCGGGTCACGAGGGTTTTGCCGCGCATCAGCGCCGGGAGGTCGGCCTCGGTGATGCCGTGGGTTTCAATTGAAGGGGATATCCGGCTCAGGTCGGGCGCGGGTCGGGGCGGCGAGACCGGCAGGCCAAAGAAATCACGGTATGGCGAATTGGCGTATCGGCCATGCCGGTCGCGGTCCTCGATGCAGATCAGATCGCTGGTGCGATCGAGCACGGTGGCCAGGTGGCGTCCCGCCGTTTGCATGCGCCGTATCCGGCGGCGTGACTGGCTGTACACGAGTCCGGCGGTGATCAGGGCCAGCAGGGCGGTCAGGGAGGCGGCGATCACAAATTGCGTCCCGTATCGATGCATGACCGATTCGACGGAACGGACCCCGGGGCTGTTCCAGCGCGACAGGATGCGGTAATAAATGGATTCCGGATCGGCCTTCCAGGTGCTCAGATAGTGATCGATCATTTGCAGCACGTCGGCGTGGCGACCCTTGGGCGCGGCAAAGTAGAGTCCCGATGGCAGGAAGATGATGGGTGTGGCTTCGAGGTGATATTTTTCGGAGGCGCTGCTGCCGGAAATGAAGTCGGCGGCGACGGCGTCCGCCTGGCCGGCCTGTACCAGCTGAAAGCCTTCGTTGAGCGTATCGGACGGGATGAGCCGGGCCCGGGCGCCGAGGCTGCGCAGCAACGTCTCCAGGTACCGGTATTGGATCGAACCGGACAGTATGGTCACACGCTGTCCGTTCAGATCCTCGATGGTGCGGATATTGGTGTCCGGGCGGGCGTAGACCTGGGTCCAGGTCTGCAGGACCGGTGTCTGATTGTAGGACAGAAAGGCCATGCGGTCGGGCGTCAGCGCGACGGCGGGCAGCAGGTCGATTTCGCCCGCCTGCAGCTTGCGCATGCAGTCCGGCCACTCACAGGGTTCGGTCGTCAGGGTCCAGTCTTCCTGGCGCGCGATCTCGGACAGGAGATCGCCCATCACGCCGTCGGGCTGGCCGTCGGGCGCGATCGATGTCACAGAACCGAGGTCGCTGATGCCGACCGTCAGTGTCGTGGCCAGGGACGGCTGTGGCGAGAGGCTGATCGATCCCAGGAAAAAGGACAGGCAGACACACGCGCGGATCGAATGGAGGGCAGCTTTCATCGGCGTTTCCAGTGGGTCAGTGCCGATCGGCTTCGTTTCATTATAGGATGGAGCCATGGGGCGGAGAAACGGCGCGCGTGGATCGCGACAGTTGATCCGCGCGGAGATGGCTGCTATGACTTGTCCGGGATGCCCCAGTCCCTTTCGCCGACATGTTCGTGCAGGTGCTGCATGAATGCCTGCGTGGCGGGCGGCGGGCTGGCGTTCAGCCGGCTGTAGATGAAGAACTGGCGGCGAATCACCGGGTCCAGCAGCGGTCGCATGCGCAGGCCGTACAGATCCACCAGCGTCCGGGAATAGGGGAGCCCCGCCGTCACTCCCAGGCCCGCGCTGACCATGCTCAGCGCGGTGCTCATGAACGTCACTTCATGGCTCGGGTGGATGGCGGAAATGTTGGCCATTCGATACAGGTCCAGGGCCAGTTGGTCGGTGAACTGACCCTGCAGCGCGATCAAGGGGTAGCGCACCAGATCGGACCAGCAGATGCGTTCCAGCGATTCCAGCGGGTGTCCGGGCGGAAAGACGGCCATGAACGGCAGGTCGAACAAGGGGTCGGCGGCCAGATCGGTGAGGCCTTCGCGGTGGGGGCCGATGCTGATGTCCACCTCGCCGCGCACCGCCTGCGTGATGGCGCTTTCCACGGCGCAATCCAGCAGATGGATCTGGATGTCGGGATGTTCCCGGCGGAAGCTGGCGATGACCTCCGGGATCAGGGTGCTGGCCATCAGTTGTGGCGCGGCAATGCGCACGATGCCGCGCCGCAGGCGCTTGATGTTGTCGATGTTTTCCAGAGCGCTGTCCAGATCCCGCAGGATGTGGGTGGCGACCGAATGGAATTCCCGTCCGACTTCAGACAGCTGGATGCGCCGGGTGTTGCGATCCACCAGCCGCACGCCCAGTTGCGATTCCAGTTCCTTGATCAGGCCGCTGAGGGCGGATTGCGTGATGTGCAGGGATTCGGCCGCCCGGGTAAAGCCCCCGGTGCGGGCCAGCGCGGTGAAGGCACGGAGTTGGCGCAGCGTGATTTCCATCAGATTAACCTATGAATCAATCAATAAAAACTGTTGGAATGATAGCTTGAAACTGCGTTTAATGAAGCATCAATCACAAGGAGCGCGGCGCTGCTTTCAGGCGAACAGGCGCATCCATACAGGAGACCATGCCATGATTTTCACCTCTTGTGGTGAGCGCTGATGATCGAACGCGCCGCTCGCCTGATCGTCCGGGGTTTTGAAATTCTGATTGTCGCCTGTCTGGCCATCATGGGCATCCTGGTCTTCGGTAACGTCGTATTGCGCTATGCCTTCAATTCGGGCATCGCCATCTCGGAAGAACTGTCGCGCCTGCTGTTCGTCTGGCTGATCTTCCTCGGCGCGGTCCTGGCCTCGGCGCGGCGGATTCATATCGGTTTCGACACATTACAACGAGCAATCGGCCCCCGCGCACGCCGGGCGCTGGTGGTCTTCACGGGCGGCCTGATTCTGGCCGGCTGCGTCATCTTCATCATCGGCGGCTGGCGTCAGACCCTGATCAACATGGGCAATACCTACCCGGTCCTGGGCATTTCCTATGCCTGGTTGTACGGTACGGCGCTGGTGTTCGGGGTGACGCTGATCTTCCCGGTCTGCAACAACATCTACCGGGCATTGCGCGGCATCGACGATGGCTTGACCGAAGACCTGGCCGATCGCATCGAAGGCCTGGCCGACCGGATCGACGAGAAGACGGGTCGTGAGGCAGCCGGCGCGCAGGAGGCCGCTGCGGACGATTCCGGACGGCAACCAGGCCGCGAGACGGATGTGACGAAAGGAGACCGTTCATGACCGCGCTCGTCTTCATCGGCACGCTGCTGGGCCTGATTGCGCTGGGCCTGCCGATCGCCTTTGCCCTGATGTTCGCCGGTGTGGCGCTGATGCTGCTGGTCGGACAGTTCGACGCTCAGATCGTGGTGCAGAACGCGGTCGCGGGCGCCGACAATTTTGTGCTGATGGCGGTGCCGTTCTTCATCCTGGCCGGCGAGTTCATGAACGCGGGGGGGCTGTCCAAGCGCATCGTCGACATGGCCGGCGCCTTTGTCGGCCATCTGCGTGGCGGCCTGGGCTATGTCGCCATCTGCGCCGGCATTCTGCTGGCCAGCCTGTCCGGTTCCGCCGTGGCGGACACGGCGGCGCTGGCGGCGATCCTGGTGCCCATGATGCGTCAGGCCGGTTACGACCCTGCGCGCGCCTGCGGCCTGATGGCCGCCAGCGGGATCGTTGCACCGGTCATTCCGCCGTCGATCGGATTCCTGATCTTCGGTGTGGTGGCCAATGTCTCGATCACCCGCCTGTTCCTGGCGGGAATCGTGCCCGGCATCCTGATGGGGGTGTTCCTGACCGTGGCCTGGTGGTTCGTCGCCCGGCGGCAGAAGGCCGCGCTGGCGCCCCGGGTGCCCTGGCGCCGGCGCTGGCGTCTGCTGGGGCAGGGCGGCTGGGCGTTGATGCTGCCCGTCATCATCATCGGCGGCTTGCGTTTCGGGATCTTCACGCCAACAGAATCAGCCGTGGTGGCGGCGGCCTATGCGCTGTTCGTCGGTGTGGTGGTGTATCGCGAACTGAACTGGCGCAAAGTCTACGAATGCCTGCTCGCCACGGCGCAGACGACCTCGGTCGTGCTGTTGCTGGCCGCCCTGGCGATGGTGGCTTCCTACATGATCACCATCACCGATATTTCCGGTCAGGTCGGCGGCTGGCTGACCTCGCTGTCGGATCACCCGCTGGTGCTGGTCATCGCCATGATGGTGGTGGTGTTCTTTGCCGGGATGGTGCTGGACTTCATCCCCATCGTGCTCATCTTCACGCCGGTCTTCATGCCCATCATCGAGGCGGCTGATATCGATCCGGTCTATTTCGGCGTGATCTTCATCATGAATTGTTCGATCGGCATGATCACCCCGCCCGTGGGCGTGGTGCTGAACGTCGTCAGCTCCGTGGGCAAGGTGTCCATGGCCCAGGCGACGCGCGGCATCGGGCCGTTTCTGCTGGCACTGGGTTCGCTGCTGATCGTCCTGATCCTGTTCCCTGAACTGGTGACCGTGCCTGCCCAATGGTGGCGTTAGCACGGCGCCCCGACCGATTCCACCCAAGGAGACAACCCATGAAAATCCGTACTACGCTGCTTGTCGGCCTGCTGGCCGCAACCTTGTCCGGTTCCGCCTGGGCAACCGTCACCGCGAAATTCGCCGTGACGTTGCCGGAAAAATCCCACCAGGGGCAGGGCGTGGCCAAGTTCGTTGAGCTGGTCAAGGCCAAGAGCAAGGGCGAGATCGACATCAAGCCCTATTACAGCGGCGCGCTGGGCAATGATGTGCAGGTGACTTCCGCCCTGCAGGGCGGCACGATCGAATTCACCGTGCCGCAGACCACCACGCTGACGGGCATGGTCAAGGCCTATGAGATCCTGGATTTCCCCTTCCTGTTCAAGAACAGCCAGCAGGCGGAAAAGGTGCTGGACGGCCCCGTGGGCCAGAAGCTGCTCGAGACCCTGCCCGCGCACGGGCTGGTGGGCCTGGCATACTGGGAAAACGGCTTTTTCAACGCCACCAACAGCAAGCATCCCATCACCAGGGTCGAGGACTTCGAGGGGTTGAAGTTCCGTTCGATCCAGGCCAAGATCACCCAGGAAACCATCAAGGCCCTGGGCGCCAACCCGGTGCCACTGGCTGTGCCGGAGCTCTACACTGCGCTGGAGACGCGCACGATCGACGGCCAGGGGACGCCCAATGCCGTGATTGCCGCACTCAAGCTCTATGAGGTGCAGAAATATCTGTCCATCACGCGCCACAGCTACGGCGCCTTCATCCCGCTGGTCTCCAAGGCCTTCTGGGATAAGCTCACGCCCGACCAGCAAAAGATCCTGAAGGACGCCGCCGTCGAGGCCCGGACCTATCAGCGCAAGGTGGCGCGCGACCAGGCGCAGTCCGCCAAGGAAGCCATGGCCAAGCACGGCATGGAGATCAACGAGGTCAGCGAAGCCGAGCACGACCGGATGCGCGAACGCGTGCAGCCGGTCTGGAAGATGTTCATCCCCAGCGTGGGCCAGGAACTGTTCGACCAGGTCCAGGCCGAACTGAAGTAAGTCTGTCGCTGTGCGCGGGGCGCCGCCCCGCGCCCCCGGGCATGCCTCGGCGGCCCGGGCAACCGGAGTCCTCATGAAGCTTGCCACCTTGAAAAATGCGTCGCGCGATGGCCGCCTGGTCGTCGTGTCCCGGGACCTGACACAATGCGTCGCCGTGCCCGAGATCGCGCCCACTCTGCAGGCGGCACTGGACGATTGGGATGCTTGCCTGCCTGCCCTGCGCGCCGCCTATGACCGGCTCAATTCCGGGCAGGACGGGGCGGCCCGTCCCTTTGATCCTGCCGCCTGCCATTCCCCGCTGCCGCGCGCCTATCAGTGGGCCGACGGCTCTGCCTATCTCAATCACGTGGAACTGGTGCGCCGCGCGCGCAACAGCCAGGTCCCGGAATCATTCTTTACCGATCCGCTGATGTACCAGGGCGGTTCGGACAGTTTCATCGGTCCGCGCGATCCCATCATTGCCGACACGGAAGAGTGGGGCATCGACATGGAGGCCGAGGTCGCCGTCGTCACGGGCGATGTGCCCATGGGCGCGCGTCCGGCCGACGCCGCCGGCGCGATCCGCCTGCTCATGCTGGTCAATGATGTGTCCCTGCGTGGCCTGATTCCCGGGGAGCTGGCCAAAGGCTTTGGCTTTTTTCAGTCCAAACCGGCCAGTGCCTTCTCACCGGTCGCGGTCACGCCCGATGAGCTGGGGCCGGCCTGGCATGAGGGCAAGGTCCATCTGCCGCTGCGGGTCGAACTCAACGGCGAGCCTTTCGGCTGCCCGAATGCCGGCCAGGATATGAGCTTTGATTTTCCGCAGCTGGTCGCGCACGCCGCGCGTACGCGCCGGCTCGCGGCGGGCACCATCGTCGGTTCCGGCACGGTGTCCAACAAGCAGGGGGGGCTGCATGGTTCCAGCATCCGCAATGGCGGCGTGGGCTACTGCTGCATCGCTGAAGTGCGCATGTACGAGACCATCGAAGGCGGTGCGCCGGTCACGCCCTTCATGCGTTTCGGCGACCAGGTGCGCATTCACATGAGCGATGCCCGGGGCGAGGATGTTTTCGGCGTCATCGAACAGACGGTCGAGCGTCGCGCAGGAGCCTGAGCGCATGCTGGAACTCTATTCCTACTATCGCAGTTCGGCGGCGTATCGCGTCCGGATTGCACTGAGTCTGAAGGGGCTGGACTACCGGGTTATTCCGGTGCACCTGCTGCGCCACGGCGGCGAGCACCTCACAGAAGACTACCGGCGCCGCAATCCCGAGGGCCTGGTGCCGGCGCTGGACGATGAGGGCAGGATGCTGACGCAGTCTCTGGCGATCATGGAGTACCTGGAAGAGATGCACGGGCCCGCCCTGCTGCTGCCCGCCGACGCGCCGGGCCGTGCCCGGGTGCGTGCGCTGGCGTTGCACATTGCCTGCGATATCCATCCGCTGAATAATCTGCGTGTGCTGCGCTGGCTGGCGCATGAGCTGAACATCGAGCAGCCCGCGCGCAACGACTGGTACCGGCACTGGGTAGAACAGGGTTTCCGCGCGCTGGAAATCCAGCTGCAATCGCCCGACACAGGACGCTGCTGCCACGGTGACGTCCCCAGCCTGGCGGATTGCTGCCTGGTGCCCCAGGTCTATAACGCGCGTCGCTTCGAGGTGGATCTATCATCCTTCCCGGCGATCACGCGGATTGCGGCGCATTGTGAGTCGCTGCCGGCGTTCCGCGCTGCGCACCCGGACGCCCAGCCAGACGCCGAGTGACGAATCGATTTGTGACGGGCCGGTCGACGCAGAGGCGGGCCAGGGCCCGACGGCCCTGGCGCGCATTTCGCCGTCGC
Organism: Castellaniella sp.; assembly: GCF_047971665.1. Classification (GTDB taxonomy): domain Bacteria; phylum Pseudomonadota; class Gammaproteobacteria; order Burkholderiales; family Burkholderiaceae_B; genus Castellaniella. The sequence goes on from NZ_JBKEAA010000018.1 coordinate 112,017, forward strand.
CGGCCGTGTTTTCCGGGAGACCCTCATGAGTGCAGCATCGTCCTTGGAATACCAGAGCGGGTTCGGCAATGAGTTCGCGACCGAGGCCCTGCCCGGTGCCTTGCCGGTGGGGCGTAATTCGCCGCAGCGGGCGCCCTACGGCCTGTATGCCGAGCAGTTGTCGGGCACGGCCTTTACCGCGCCGCGCCACACCAACCGGCGATCCTGGCTCTACCGGATCCGGCCGGGCGCGACACATGGGCCGTTCGAGCCGTCATCAGCGGGGGCGCGGTGGCTGAGTCGCTACGACGAGGCGCCCACGCCGCCGGACCCGATGCGCTGGGACCCTCTGCCGTTGCCCGATGCGGGGACCGCCACGGATTTTGTGGAGGGCATGGTGACGATGGGCGGCAATGCCGGGTGCGGCATCCATCTGTATGCGGCCAACCGCTCGATGAAGGATCGCTATTTCTATGATGCCGATGGCGAGCTGCTGATCGTGCCGCAACAGGGCCGTCTGGAGCTGGCGACCGAGCTGGGCGTGCTGTGGGTCGAGCCCCAGGAAATCGCGGTCATCCCGCGGGGCGTGCGGTTTCAGGTCAGGCTGCCGGATGGCGTGGCGCGCGGTTATGTGTGCGAAAACCCCGGCGCGCCCTTCCGGTTGCCGGATCTGGGCGTGATCGGTTCGAACTGCCTGGCCAATCCGCGCGATTTTCTTGCGCCGGTGGCGGCGTATGAGGATGTCGAGGGCGACTTCGAGTTGCTGGTGAAATTTCAGGGACGGTTCTGGCGCGCGCCTCTCGATCATTCCCCCCTGGACGTGGTGGCCTGGCATGGCAACGACACGCCGTACAAATATGATCTGCGCCGTTTCAATGCGATCGGTTCGATCACCTACGATCACCCCGATCCGTCGATCTTCCTGGTGCTGCATGCGCCCAGCGCCGTGCCGGGCGTCGATACGATCGATTTCGTGGCCTTCGTCCCGCGCGTCCTGGCGATGCAGGACACGTTCCGTCCCCCCTGGTTCCATCGCAATCTGGCGGGCGAGTTCATGGGACTGGTGCATGGCCGTTACGATGCCAAGGCCGAGGGGTTCCAGCCCGGCGGCGCCTCGTTGCACAACACCATGACGGCGCATGGCCCTGATGCGGGGACCTTTGCCAAGGCCAGCGCAGTGGACACGACCCAGGCCGACTACATCACCGACACCATGGCGTTCATGTTCGAGACGCCGGTGGCGATCCAGGTCACCCGTCAGGCCCTGGATTCGCCGCAACGACAGCGGGAATACTACCGTTGCTGGCAGGGGCTGAAGAAGCAGTTCGATCCGGCCAGACGATAAAGACGACCCCGGCGTCCAGCGATCGGCCGAGGACGATCCGGGAAGTCCGCCTCGCGGGCGGACCGCCGGGCCGGGCGGCGCCGTGCCCCCCGGTTGCCCGGCTTGAGCATTCAGCTCATTCTTTCCACGAATCCAGGTATCCCGGGACCTTGACGCCCTCCGGCAGGGTGTCGAGTTCCAGCGGGTAGCGTGAATCGATCATCACCGCGACCTCGTCGGTGTACTTGTGCTCCCCCTTGTTGTTGGCCGCGGCGGCTGCGAACGCCTTGGGGTGCGGGCCGTGATGGAAGCCCGAGGGGTGAAGGGTGAACATGCCGGGCTCGATGTTGTCGCGGCTGAAGAAATTGCCCTGGTGGTAGAAGATCGACTCGTCGAATTCGTCGTTGTTGTGATAGAAGGGCACCTTGAGCGCGCCCGGATCACTTTCGATGGGACGCGGAGCGAACGTGCAGACGATGATGGTGTTCGACAGGAAGGTCGCGTGCACGGTCGGCGGCAGGTGATAGCGGTCCGAGAGCAGCTCCCGGATATCGCGCCAGTTCAGCTTGACCGGGACGCAATCGCCGTGCCATCCGGCGGTGTCCAGGAAGTTGTACGGGAAGGTCACGGTCGTGACCTGTTGGCGGCGCTTGGCGCGCACCCGGGTCTCATGTTCGCCATACTGGGCCTTGTAGGCGTCATCGATTTTCGGCGTATCCAGCACGGCCAGATCGAATTGCGCGTGACGGCCGGTGATGCCGCGCTCGGGAATCTGGAACAGGTCTTCGGTGGCTTCGATGGTCAGGACCTCGTTGCGCACCGAGGTTTCCAGGCGCCAGGTCGTGCCGCGCGGGATGTTGATGTAGTCGCCTTCGCGGTAGCTCATGTGGCCGTAGTCGCAGAAGAACTCGCCCTCGCCCCGGTGGAAGAACAGGATCATGTCGCCGTCGCCATTGCGCGCCAGGTCCGGCATCGACACATCGAATTTCCAGAAACAGACCTGGGTTTGCCCGTTGTGCATGAAGCGCTGGGCCTTCCAGGGGCAGGGGGCGCTGTCGCCAAGGCGGTTCAGGTTCAGCAGGGTGAGGTCCATGGGGCCCTCCCACTTTGTCCAGCCCGTGGGTTTGTGCGTATGCAGGATGTGGCTGGCCGGGCCGAAGAAGCCGTTGCGGCCGTGCTCGCGCTCGTACAGGCCGTCCGGAATGTCGCAGTGGGCCTGGCGGGTGTAGATGCCTTCGGCCTTGGGAAAGGTGATCGGATTTTTCATCAGGGTCTCCGTGTGTTACGTAATAATTAACGGTGTTATCATTGAAGCAACGAGACCAATTTAAGGCCTGGCGAATCATGAGTCCAACAGTTTTTCCCCATGAATCTATCGGCCCGGCTTCTGAGGCGGAGGAGGGCTGGCCGGGTGTCATTCCGGGCATCCAGTCGGTGGAAGTCGGGCTGATGCTGTTCCGTCATCTGGCCGAAAGCGGTTCGCCGTGTGGCCTGTCGGAGCTGGCGCGACGCGCTGGCATGCACCGGGCCAAGGCCTATCGCTACCTGGTCAGCCTGGGACGTGCCGGCTGGGTCGGTCAGGACCCGCGCACGGGCCAGTACGATATTGGTCCCGCCGTGCGCGATCTGGCCCTGTCCTGGCTGTTACGCCAGGACCCCCTGCGGTTGGCTGCTGCGCAAGCCCGCACTCTCGCGCAGACACTCGGGGAAACCTGTTTCGTGGCCGTGCGCGGGCAGGGGGGCATCACCGCCATCCGGGTCTGCCAGCCAGGGCAGGGCGTGTCCGTCGGCGTGGCCGAGGGCGCCTTGTTCGATCTCGAGTCCTCGGCCACAGGACGGGTCTTCGCGGTCTGGCAGGATCTGCCGGCCAACGCGCTGTCCACCGCCTTGCGGCGTGAGATCCAGTCGCATGGCCTGGCGGTGGTCGAGGGCGAGCATGTGCCGGGGATCAATGCGCTCAGCGTACCGGTACTCGATGGTCAGGACCAGTTGCGGCTGGCCCTGACGCTGGTGGGGCATGCGGTGTCGCTGCCAGCTGATCCGTGCAGTCCGGCCGCAGCAGCGCTGCTGGCGGCCGGGCGGCGGATTTCAGAGGCGCTGGGCGGCTGAGGCATCAAGGGGGTCGGAGAATCGGCGTTAAACTTGAAGCATAAATTTTTCTCTGGCTGCATCACGGAGCAATCGACATGCGCGCAACCGTTCTTCATGGCGAGCGGGATGTCCGGTTCGAGGACGTCCCGGAACCCGCCATTCTCAAACCGACCGACGCCATCATCCGGCTGTCGGCCACGTGCATCTGCGGTTCGGACCTGTGGCCGTACCGGGGGCTCAACGACATTCGTGGACCGTTGCACATGGGGCACGAGTACTGCGGGGTCGTGGTCGAGGTCGGCAGCGCCGTCACGTCGGTCAGTCCGGGCGAGTTCGTCGTAGGTTCGTTCTGTCTGTCCGACAACACCTGCCCGCACTGCCGTTTCGGTTTTCAGTCGTCCTGTGTGCAGCGCGAGTTCATGACGGGGGCGCAAGCGCCCTTTGCCCGCGTGCCGCTGGCCGATGGCACCCTGGTGGCCCTGCCGGCGCACCCCGCGGATGATTTGATTCCGAGTCTGCTGGCCGCCTCGGACGTGCTGGGTACGGGGTGGTATGCCGCGGATGCCGCGCGCGTCAGGCCCGGCGCGACTGCCGTCGTCGTCGGCGATGGCGCGGTGGGACTGATGGGTGTGCTGGCGGCCAGGCAACTGGGCGCCGAGCGCATCATCGCCATGAGCCGCCACAAAACCAGACAGGACCTCGCCCTCGAATACGGCGCGACCGATATTGTGGTCGAGCGTGGCGAGGCCGGTGTGGCTCGGATCAAGGAGATGACCAGGGGAGTCGGCGCGGATTCCGTGCTGGAATGCGTGGGCACTGCCGAGTCGATGCAGCAGGCGGTCGGTGTGACGCGGCCGGGCGGGATGATCGGCTATGTGGGGGTGCCGCATGGCGTCCAGTTCGAGGGAAGCAAGCTGTTCGGCGCGCAAATCGGAATGCTTGGCGGTCCTGCGCCGGTGCGCCGTTTTCTGCCGCATCTGCTGGATCTGATCGTTCAGCGCAAGATCGATCCGGGCAAGGTGTTCGACCTGGCGTTGCCGATCGCCGACGTGGCCGAAGGCTACCGCGCCATGGACGAGCGGCGGGCCATCAAGGTGCTGCTGCGTCCTTGAAAAAAGATCCCCGCCGGGCGCATCGCCTCGCGGGGATCGGTTCAGTCATGGTCATGAACCCCGGTCATGTCGTCACGGCCGGGGAAGTGACGGCGTGACCAGGGCGGTGACAGCCTGACTTCCAGGCCGATCAGTCGATCAGTCGATCAGTTTCCAGTCGCCGTTGCGGATTTCGAGCATGCGGAAGGCGCTCAGATCCAGGCCCATGTGATCGGTCGGAGACATGTTCACCACGCCGCCCGTGCCGACATAGCCCTTGGTCTGTTCAATGGCATCGCGCACCTTGGCCTTGTCGGTGGTGCCGGCCCGCTTGACGGCATCGACATACAGCATCAGGCCGTCATAGGCGTGGCCGCCAAAGGTCGAGACCTCGGATTTCCAGCGGTTCTTGAAGGCTTCGGCATAGGCCGTGACCACCGGCTTCTGGGGATCATTGTCGGGCAGCTTGTCGGCAACGACCAGCGCGGCGCAGGGCAGGCGCACTCCTTCGGCCGCGTCACCGGACAGCTTGATGAACTCGTTCGAGCACACGCCGTGCGCGTGATAGAGCGGCAGGGACACATTCAGCTGTTTGTAGTTGCGGTTGACCAGGGCCGGTCCCTGACCCAGGCCGAAGACCAGCACGGCCTGGATGTCGGGCGTGTTCTTGATCTTGGTGAGCTGCGGACTCATGTCGGTGTCCTTGGGGCCATAGGTTTCATTGGCCACGATCTGGATGCCGTATTTGGGCGCGACCAGCTCCGACTCTTTTTTGCCGGACTGGCCAAAGCCGCTGGTCTCGCTGAGCAGGGCGATCTTGGTGTAGCCGCGCTTTTTCATGTCCTCGAAGACCTTTTCGGCGGCCATGCGGTCGGTGTGCGGGGTCTTGAACAACCATTTCTTGACCGGGTCGATGATCACGACCGCGCCCGCCAGAGAGATGAACGGCACGCCGGCTTTTTCGGCCAGCGGGTCCATGGACATGGTGGAACCGGTCGTGGTGCCGCCGATGATGACATCGATCTTGTCGTCGTAGATCAGGCGCTTTGCAAAGCTGTTGGCCTTGTTGGCATCGCTGCCGTCGTCGTACTGCACGAGCTCCACCTGACGGCCCAGCAGGCCGCCCGCCTTGTTGATGGAGTCGACATACATTTCCAGTGTCTTGACTTCAGGGTCGCCCAGGAAGGCGGCGGGGCCGGTGGCCGACAGGACTGAGCCGATCTTGATGGGGTCGGCCGCTTGGGCGGTGAAGCCGAAGGCGGTCAGCGCAAAGCCGGCCATCCAGCGCCAGGTTGATGGTTTCATGGTTTGTCTCCTTTGGTGTGTGTGTTCTCGATAATCATAGCGATACCCTGGCCCACACCGATGCACATGGCGCACAGGGCGTAACGGCCGCCGGTCCGACGCAGTTCGGCGACGGCGGTGGTGATCAGCCGGGCGCCACTCATGCCCAGCGGATGGCCGATGGCGATCGCGCCGCCATTCGGATTCACATGGGGTGCGTCATCGGGCAGTCCGAGTTCGCGCAGCACCGCCAGCGACTGGGCGGCGAAGGCCTCGTTCAGTTCGATCACGTCCATCTGTTCCAGATGCAGGCCGGTCAGGGCCAGCACCTTGCGGATCGCCGGCACCGGGCCGATGCCCATGATGCGCGGCGCCACGCCCGCCACGGCCATGCCCACGATGCGGGCGCGGGTCGTCAGGCCGTGCCGGTGCACGGCCTTGTCCGAGGCCAGCAGGACGGCGCAGGCGCCATCGTTGACGCCCGAGGCGTTGCCCGCCGTGACGCTGAGATCCGGACCGTTGATGCCACGCAGACGGGCCAGGACCCCGGCGGTCGTGTCTGGGCGGGGATGCTCGTCCGTATCGATGATCAGGTCATCGGCCTTGCGGCGCGGGATCCGCACCGGCACGATTTCATCGGTAAATCGGCCAGCCGCCTGCGCGCGCGTCCAGCGCTGCTGGCTGCGCAGCGCGAAGGCATCCTGGTCGGCGCGCGAGATGCCGAATTCCTCGGCGACGTTGTCCGCGGTCTCCGGCATGGAATGCGCGCCGTGCGCCTTGGCAAGGCGCGGATTGATGAAACGCCAGCCGATGGTGGTGTCGTACATCGCCGCTTGTCGCGACCAGGCCTGTTCGGCCTTGGCCACCACAAAGGGTGCGCGCGACATGGATTCGACGCCGCCCGCGATCATCAGATGCGCTTCACCGGCGCGGATGGCGCGGGCGGCCGTGCCGATCGCGTCCATGCCGGAACCGCACAGACGGTTGATCGTGGCGCCGGGCGCGGACAGGGGCAGGCCGGCCAGCAGCGCCGCCATGCGGGCCACGTTGCGGTTGTCCTCGCCGGCCTGATTGGCGCATCCCAGCAGGATGTCGTCGAGCGCCGACCAGTCGAGATCCGGGTGGCGCTCCATCAGCGCCTGCAATGGCAGCGCGGCCAGGTCGTCGGCGCGCACGTCGGCCAGTGCGCCGCCATAGCGACCGATGGGGGTGCGTACCGCGTCACAGAGAAAGGCGTCCATGGGTCTTTCCTCAGTTCTGTTTGGGACGTTCGTCGAACACGCGGCGGGCCTTGCCGGTCTGGGTACGCGGCAGTTCGCCGTAGCGCAGGACGGTGACCCTGGTGGTGATGCCGATGTTGGTCTTGATGTTGCGTTGCAGGTTGCGGACCGATTCCTTGATGGTCTCGGGGCTGGCGCTATTGGCGTCGTTCTGCAGTTCGCAGCGGATCTCGACTTCGTCCAGGAGGTTGTCGCGAGTGACGACGATCTGGTAGATGCCGTTGAAGATCGGGTCGCGCAGGATCTGCTCCTCGACCTGGGTCGGGAACACGTTCACGCCCCGGATGATCAGCATGTCGTCGGTGCGTCCCGTGATGCGGCCCATGCGGCGGAAACTGCGGGCGGTCGGCGGCAGCAGGCGCGCGAGGTCGCGGGTCCGGTAGCGAATGATGGGCAGGGCTTCCTTGGTCAGTGAGGTGAACACCAGTTCGCCTTCCTCGCCGTCGGGGACCGGTTCGCCGGTATCGGGGTTGATGATCTCCGGGTAGAAATGGTCTTCCCAGATCACCGGGCCGTCCTTGGTCTCGATGCATTCGGAGGCCACGCCCGGGCCCATGACTTCGGACAGGCCGTAGATGTCCACGGCGTCCAGTCCCAGCTTGCGCTCGATTTCCGCGCGCATGCCTTCTCCCCAGGGTTCCGCTCCGAAAATGCCGACCTTCAGAGAGATGTCCTCGGGGGCGATGCCCTGGTTGGCGAATTCCTCGGCGATGACCAGGGAGTAGGACGGTGTCACCATGATGATGTCGGGTTTCAGGTCCATGATCAGCTGCACCTGCTTTTCGGTCTGGCCGCCGGACATGGGGATGACGGTACAGCCGGCGCGTTCGGCGCCGTAGTGGGCGCCCAGCCCGCCAGTGAACAGGCCATAGCCGTAGGCGACGTGGACGGTGTCGCCGGCGCGACCACCCGCGGCACGGATCGAGCGGGCGGTCAGGTTGGCCCAGGTGTCGATGTCCTTCAGGGTGTAGCCGACCACCGTGGGCTTGCCGGTCGTGCCCGACGAGGCGTGCAGTCTGGCCAGGCGCTCACGAGGCACGGCGAACAGGCCGAAGGGATAGTTCTTGCGCAGGTCTTCCTTGGTGGTGCAGGGAAATTTGCTGATGTCCGAGAGGCTTTTCAGGTCGTCGGGGTGGACGCCGCGCGCATCGAATACCTTGCGGTAGTGCGGCACATTGTCGTAGGCGTGGTGCAGGGTCCTGCGCAGGCGTTCGAGCTGCAAGGCGGAAATTTCATCACGGCTGGCGGTTTCGATGGGTTCGAGGTCGCCTGCTTTGACGGTCTTTACGGGCATGGTGCTTGTCTCCTTGTCTTGTGATTCGATCGGGACCGGTGCTCAGGGAGCGCTGGGCGGCAGGGTGTCGGTCACCATGCCCTGGATACGGTGGGATTTGCCGCGAAACAACGCGATGTCGCGACTTTCGGTCAGGTTGTGGACCGTGATGTCGTAGACTCCGGTGCGTCCGCCCTGGGTCCGGGTCTGGGCATGGGCCTGCAGGCGGTCTCCTTCCCGGGCCGGCGCCAGAAAATCGATGTGGCAGGCCGAGGCCACCGTATTGTGGTTGTCGCTGTTGCAGGCGTAGGCAAAGGCGGTATCGGCCAGCGTGAAGATCATGCCGCCATGGCAGATGCCGTGGCCGTTGAGCATGTCGCTGCGCACGGTCATCGACAGCCGGGCACTGCCGGGGGCAATCGAGTCCAGGCGCATCTCCATGGCTTGTGCGGCACGGTCGCGGGACCACATGGCGGCGGCCACTGTTTCGGCCAGGGTCTGGGCAGCAAGGGTTTCATGCTTCATGGAATGATTTTCCTGAGTGGATGGCGGATTGCAGGGCGACACAAGGGCGGTAGCGTTCGCCGTCGCTGCCGCGCAGATGAGTCAGGACCGTACCGATCACGCGGGCGCCGATACGGTCGCACCAGTCCAGCGGGCCCAGCGGATAGTTCACGCCCAGCCGCATGGCCAGATCGAGATCCGGGGCGCTGCAGACCCCCTGGTGAACCGTGTCGGCCGCCTCGTTGATCAGCATGGCAACGGTGCGCATCACCACCATGCCGGGCGCATCCTGGATCGGGGCCACCTCGTAACCGGCCGCCTGGAGCAGGCCGATGGCCGCCTGGCGCGCGGATTCGGGGCATTGCCGGGCCGCAGCCAGCGGCAGGCAGGTGGCCGTCTCCGGATCCAGTGCCAAGTCCAGCAGCAGGGTCGCCGGCTGGTTCAGGTCGCTGGCCCGCCGGGTGGCGCTGCGTCCGTCGGTCAGATACAGGCGGGCGTCGCCCGCCTGGGCGACGCATCCGTCTTCGCGGGCCGGCGCCGTGTCGAACGCGACCTCATGGGCCCGCAGCCGGCTGGCCAGTGCCCGGGCCAGAGGGCCGTCGCCATGGATCGAAACCATTTTCGGGCAGGCTTGCGCGGGCGCCAGTTGCGGCGCAGGGGCGGGCGTGCCTTCACGGTAGTCGTGAAAACCGCGTCCGGACTTGCGTCCCAGGCGTCCGCCGTCGACCAGTTCCTGCTGCAACAGCGAGGGTTCGAAGCGTGGTGCATGGTAGAAAGCCGTCCAGACGCTGCGGGAGACGGCGGCATTGATGTCCTGGCCGATCAGGTCGGTCAGCTCGCACGGCCCCATGCGAAAGCCGCCGCAGGTCCGCATGATGTGATCCAGCGTGGCGGGGTCCAGTGCCTGTTCCTGCAGCAGGCGCAGGCCTTCGGCATAGAAGGGGCGGGCCACGCGGTTGACGATGAAGCCCGGCGTGGAGCGGGTGAGCACTGGTGTCTTGCCCCAGGCCGTCGCGGTGTCCGCCAGTGTCCGGGTCGTTTCCGCAGAAGTGTCCAGCCCCGAGACGATCTCGACCAGCGGCATGCGCGGCGCGGGATTGAAGAAGTGCAGGCCGCCCAGGCGCTCGGGGTGGCGCAGTCCCGCGCCGATGGCGGTGACCGGGATGGACGACGTATTGGTGGCCAGCAGGCAGTCGGTGGTCACGATCGATTCGAGCGCGCCGAACAGGGCCGTCTTGGCATCGAGCCGCTCGACGATGGCCTCGATGATCAGGCCGCAGGCGCCCAGATCGGTCAGGGCGTCGGCTGCGCACAGGCCGTTCAGGGCGGATTCGACCTGGTCGGCATCGAGCCGTTTTTTGGCGACCAGCGCGCGCAGGCCATGGCGGATACCGTCGATGGCCTGCGCCGCAGCCCCTGGCCGGGTGTCATGCAGGAAAACGGGGTGACCGGCCAGGGCGGCGACCTGCGCGATGCCGGCGCCCATGGTGCCGGCGCCGATCACGGCGACGGCGATGCGGGAATCCAGGGCTGTCATGGGTTTATTCCCCCGTGAAGCGGGCAGGGCGTTTTTCCAGGAAGGCGGCGACGCCTTCGGCATAGTCGCGGCGCCAGCCCAGCTCGCGCATGATGCCGGCCTCCATCGAAAGCTGTTGTTCCAGCGTGTGCGAGGCGGCGGCCTGCATGGCCTGCCGGGTGCGCACCAGTGCGCGGGTCGGCGCCTGGGCGAGCTGTGACGCCAGCCGGTCGATTTCGCCCGCGAAGGCCCCGTCGGCGATGCATGACCAGATCAGGCCCCAGTCGGCGGCTTGCCGCGCGGGCAGTTTCTCGGCCAGCAAGGCCAGGCCCATGGCTCGCGCCATGCCGATGCGCTGGGGCAGCAGCCAGGTGCCGCCGGTATCCGGGATCAGGCCGATCTTGCTGAAGGCCTGCAGGAAATAGGCGGATTCGGTGGCCACGACCAGATCACAGGCCAGGGCGATGGAGGCGCCGGCGCCGGCGGCGATGCCGTTGACCGCCGCCAGGGTCGGTACCCGCAGGTTCTGCAGCGCCAGGATCAGCGGCTTGTAGAAGCCTTCGACGGTGGCGCCCAGGTCCGGCGCCTGTCCGGTGCCGATCTGCATGGCGCGGTCGCCCAGATCCTGGCCCGCGCAGAAACCGCGGCCCGCGCCGCTCAGGACCAGGACGCGGGCGCTGGCGTCCTGCTGGACCTGGTTCAGCGCGTCGCGCACCTCGAGATGCATGGCTTCGGTAAAGCTGTTGAGCTTGTCGGGGCGCGCCAGGGTCAGGCGGGCGATGCCCCGTTCGATGGAAAACTGAATGTTCTGGTAGGTCTTCGACATGGACGGAGCCTCAGGGGATCATGGGAACAGGTCTCAGGTGTGGCTGCGGCGCTGGACGACCCGGAAGCGGTTGGCCACAAAGGCCGAATCCGCGTAGGAGGCATTGGCCGCCGGGTTGCCTCCTGTGCCATGAAAGTCGGAGAAGGCGGCGGACTGATTCACGAAAACGCCACCGGTCAGATTCAGGGACAGGGCCACCTTGGCCCGCCAGGACATCCGGATGGCGGCGTCCAGCACCGTGTCGCGGGTGCTGTAGACCGCCAGCGTCAGCGCGCCGTGCTGGCGGGTCAGGTCTTCGGACAGCGCCAGCGCGGCTTGCGTGTCGGCGGCGCGCACCAGGAAACTGATAGGACCGAACTGTTCCCGGGCGTAGTGCGCCGTGTCCTTTGCATCGCAGGCCAGCAGGACCGGCGTGCGCGCGCGGGCCTGAGGGAATTCTTCGTATTGCGGCGTCCTGGGCGCCAGCACGACCTGGCCCATCCCGCCGCGGGCGGCCTCGTCGATGCGCGACAGGGTGGCATCGGACTGGATCGCGCCCAGCACGGCCAGGGCGGTTTCTGGTTTGGACAGGAACTTGTCGATCGCCTGGGCCAGATCCTGCCCGACCTGCTCGAAGGTCTTGCGGCCCTGGTCGGTGTCGATGCCCTGCGCCGGCACGATGAGCGCCTGGGATGTCGTGCACATCTGGCCGGAGTACAGCGACAGCGTGAAGGCTAGGTTGCGCAGCATGCCCGCGTAATCATCGGTGGAGTCGATCACGATGCTGTTGACCCCGGCCAGTTCGGCGTAGACCTGCGCCTGACGGCAGTGATCCAGCAGCCACTGGCCAAAGACGTTGCCGCCCGTGTAGTCGATCGAGTGGACGTCCGGGTGGGTATACAGCGTGTGCGCGGTCTCGTGGTCGGGGGTCAGGCACAGCGTGACCAGATTCGGGTCCAGACCGTTTTCGGTCAGCACGGCGCGGATCGTGCGCACCGTGATGGCGGCGGGCAGGACGACGTGGCCGTGCGGTTTCAGGATCACGGGGTTGCCGGTGGCCAGCGCCGCGAACAGCCCCGGATAGGTGTTCCAGGTGGGGAAGGTGGCGCAGCCGATGACCACGCCCACGCCCCGGCCGACGATTTCATAGTGCTTGCGCATGACCAGGGCGGGGTGCTTGCCCTGGGGTTTTTCCCAGACGGCCTCGGCGGGGATGAACGACATTTCGCGCCAGGCGTAGGCCACGGCCTCCAGGCCCCGGTCCTGCGCGTGGGGGCCACCCGCCTGGAACGCCATCATCCAGCCCTGACCGCTGGTCATCATGACCGCGTGGGCGATCTCGAAGCTCTGGCGGTTCAGCCGTTGCAGGATTTCCAGGCAGATGCCGACGCGGCCCTCGGCGCCCAGCGCCTGCCAGGCCGGCATGGCCGCCAGGGCGGCCTGCACCAGCGCCTTGGGGTCCGATTGCGGATAGCGGATCCCCAGGGGCACACCATAAGGCGAGGTCTCGCCCTCATGCCAGCCGCATTGGCCCGGCTGGTCGATTTCAAATGGCTTTCCCAGATGCGCTTCGAAGGCGGAACGGCCGGCTTCAGGCGCGTCTTCGCCGTAGGCCTTGGGACTGGGAGATTCAGCAAAGGCCGACCAATAGCCTCGCATGGCAATGGTCTCGAGCGCGCGCTCGAGCAGGGGACGGTGCTGATCCAGCAGGGGGTGCGACATGAGGAGTCTCCAGTGCCGGCCGAGGTGGCGGCGATTTCTTTAGAAATACGAAACTTTTTATTTGATATCGATTAATGTATCACTTTCAGCAAGTTCCAATTCAATTAGGCTTAATTTATCTGTTTTCGTGATGGACTTATAAACTGATCGAATGATTAGTGAAATCAAGGGGCTTACAGGGAATTTATCTTAAAAGCCATGATGTGTATTGATTCTCACGGGAAAACCCCTAGGCTCTAAGTGATACAAATAAATTGACAAGATAGTTGTTTGCGTAACATGATTGAGCCGTGCCTGATCTGCATCGGGACAAAGGACCAGAACCCGTCCGCCCCTACCCCCTACATCCACCCCAAAGGAGCACACTCATGTCCAGCAAGGAACGCTTTTCGGACAAGATGGAATTTCCGCCCGAAATTGAACAGCCCAATGTCTATCCCCTGTCCTGGCGCCGCAAGACCCAGAAACTGCAAGAAGTCTGGGAAGCCTCGCTCAGGGAATACTGGGAACCTGAAAAACTGCCCTGGGATACGCTCGATCTCGACAGCTATTCCTGGGAAGAACGCGAATGCATCGCCTACTGGTGGACGCTGCTGTCGGTGTTCGACGCATCGGCCCCGCCGGTTTTCGCCGAGGCACTGATCAAGACCTACGAGGTCCACGAAGAGGACCCCGTGCGCAAATGCTTCTTCTCCGTCACCAGTGACGAGCAGAATCACGAGATCATGTGCGGTCTGTCGATCACCAAGCTGCTCGACCATCCCGATCCCCTCACTTATGAACCCAAGACAGACATCGGCCGCCGTCTGCAGAAAAACGCCAAATGGCTGTATTTCAACGGCGCCCGCTACTGGAATGGCTACAAGACCGCTGTGCCCAAGTACGACCTGGCGGTGTTGTTCAGTTCCTTCCTGATGGGGGAAATCGCCGCGGCCACCATCTTCAAGCAGATGTACGAGAATTCCCGCGAACCCGTGTTCAAGGAAGCCTTCAAGAACATCGGCCGCGACGAAGGCCGCCACATGGCCATCTGTATGGCCGTGATGGAACGCGACTATCCCGGCATCAGCGATGAACACAAGTCCATCGTCACCAAGCAGATTCGTGCCGGTTACCTGTTTCTGTCAGCCGTGCTGTACGAGCCGCCCGCCGATTTCTGGGATCTGCCTTCCGACTTCATCGCCAATCAGCGCGAAGCCGAGGAAATCGCCCGCAATGCCGGGTTCGGCATCCCCTCGCTCGAAGCCAAGCGTGAAAACTGGCGTCAGGCCATCATCAACCTGAAGGGTGTGCTGGATCACTACAACATCCCCTTCCCGGCCATTCCCGAGGTCGGCATCACCGGTCAGGAAATTTCCGACGTCGAAATGGATGACATCATCCCGGTGTTCTGATCTACTTTTCTGTAGCCCGGGCCCTATCGTCCCGCAGGACGGTCGGGCCCGCCTTGATTGAATATCCCCATTACGGACACGACCATGGCAAGCATCATCATTCAACCCTCCGGCAAGACCGTGGAATGCAAAGGCAGCGACACGGTACTGATGGCTCTGGAAAAAGCCGGCTACGCACTGCCCAACAACTGTCGGGCGGGCGCCTGTGGTGAATGCAAGGTCAAGGTGCTGGACGGCCAGTACGACCAGGGCATGGTGCTCGACATGGCGTTGACCGCGGAAGAGCGTCGTCTGGGCTACGGCCTGATGTGCATGGCCAAGCCGATTTCCGATGAATTGGTGATCGAATGGGGCACGGCCGATGCGCGGCCCAAACTGTTCCCGCCCCGTGAGAATGCGCTGCACGTCCTGATCGAGCGCCGCGAGGTGTCCCGGCGCACGCTGGAAATCCGCCTGCGCCCGGTGGGGCAGCAGATTCGCTACTGGCCCGGCCAGTATGTCACCCTGGGCGACGAGCGGGCCGATATTCCCCGGCGGGCCTATTCGATCGCCAATGCGCCCCGGCCCGATGGCGAGATCACCTTGCAGGTTGCGCGCGCCGACGATGGCGTCACCAGCGCCTGGATTCATGACAAGCTGCAGGTCGGCGACAGCGTCAAGCTCAACGGCGCCTACGGCACGTTCATCGGAGACCCGTCCGCGGATACCCCGGTGCTCTGTCTGGCGGCGGGTACGGGCCTGGCGCCGATTCTGGATCTGGCCGAGGCGGCCCTGCGGCGCGGCTACCGCAAAAAAGTGGATCTGATTTTCTCGGCGCGCACGGTCGCCGATGTGTATGGTCAGGGCATGATGGCCTGGTGGCGCACCAAGCATCGTAATTTCGACTATAAAATAACCCTCACGCGCGAACAGCGGGAAGGCTACCAGGAAGGCCGTGTCGACAAGATCCTGCCTGGCCTGTACCCCGACCTGTCCGCGCATAGTATTTTCATCGCGGGCAGCCCGGAATTCGTGGATGCCTGCGTCGCGGCGGTCAAGTCGCTGGGCGCGAATGACGAACTCATCCACAAAGAGGGATTTTTCGCCATTCAGAACACCCGAACCGACGGCCGTCAATCCTGAACCCCATGCGCCGACCGCCTTGATCCCCGCCATCCAGCATCGTATCGATCGTTTCCGTCAACAGCAGCGGGTGCGTGCGGGTTCACTGATCATGTCGGTGTTCGGCGATGCCGTGCTGCCGCGCGGCGGACGGATCTGGCTGGGCAGCCTGATCAAGCTGCTCGAGCCGCTGGATCTGAGCGAACGGCTGGTGCGCACCTCGGTCTTTCGCCTCAGCAAGGAAAAATGGCTGCGGGGCGATACCCACGGACGGCGGGCCGAATATGTGCTGACCGATTCCGGGCGCCTGCGCTTTGAAGAAGCCTCGCGCCATATCTATTCGTCGCATGCGCCGATCTGGGATCGCCGGTGGCGCCTGATCCTGGTCGTCGGCGAGCTTGATGCCCGGCAGCGGGACCGCCTGCGCCAGGCCCTGCTGTGGCAGGGATTCGGGAGCCTGAGCGGGGATTGTTTCGTGCATCCCTCGACTCATCTGGAGGCCGTCTACGACACCCTGGAGGCCGATGGCCTGGGCGAGATGCAAGGCAGTCTGCTGCCGCTGTTGGCCGCCGACGCGCGTATCACCCTGACGGCTTCCGATGCCGATCTGGTGGCCCGCGCCTGGAATCTCGAACGGCTGGCCGAGTCCTATGCCGCGTTCGTGGAAGACTATCTTCCGATCCTCGCGGAGCTGAGGCGTGACCGCAGTGTCCGTCTGGAGCCCGAGGAGGCCTTTCTGGCGCGGGTGCTGCTGATCCACGACTATCGCCGCCTGCTGCTGCGCGATCCCGAACTTCCCGAGGTCCTGTTGCCGGCGGGCTGGCCCGGCCGGTCGGCGCGCATGGTGTGTCGCGAGCTGTACCGTCGGCTGGCCGAGCCTTCCGAGTGGCATCTGGATGCCCATATGCGCCTGGCCGACGGCACGATGCCCGAGCGGCTGGAAAACGGCTTCGAGCGCTTCCCTTCCGACGATCCCCTGGTTTCGATCTCGCTCTGATCGCAGTCACGCGCCGATCGCGCGCTGGACAGCCCGCGCCTGCGGCGCGTGTTCCCCGTCGAGCGCAATTCTCCGTTGATCGCACGCGTCCATTGACCGGTTTCGACCATGGATCGAGGATCATCCAGGGGCGGTTTGCGCCGCAATGATACAAACAAAAAATAAAACCAGGAATTTTCGTAGTGCTAAAAGCCCTCTCGATTCAGAGGTTGATCCGATGAGTGGATGAGATGGACTTCCAGTTGGATTGATGGTTTTCCCCAATGAGTGTGGGTTTACTCATCAGTCCCCTTGATCATCGAGCGCAAGTCCTCTATGTTTGCTTTGATACTAAATCGTATGATTAAAAAATTCATTTGTAATGCATTGGGGCCGGAGACCCTCCGCAGCATGAGGAAAAACTCCGGGCCCGGGCGAGGAGACATGCCGTGCAAGCGGAATTCCTGCAATTTCTGTTCTCGGGCCTGACGGTCGGCGCGACCTATGCCCTGGCCGCCCTGGGCTTCAGCCTGATCTACAACGCCAGCCATGTGATCAATTTCTCTCAGGGCGAATTCATCATGCTGGGCGGCATGCTGGCGGTGTTCTTCATTCAGGCGGGGCTGCATTGGGCCCCGGCCTTTGCGCTGGCCGTGCTGCTGCCGGCGCTTGTCGGGGTGATCCTCGAAAGATTCGCCATCGAGCCGGTCAAGGACGCCGATACCGTCACCCTGATCATCATCACCATTGGCGCCTCGCTGGTGCTGCGTGGTCTGATTCAGGTCTGGCTGGGCAAGGGTGCTCACAGCCTGCCGCCCTTTTCCGATCATGCGCCCCTCTCCATCCTGGGGGCCACGCTGCAGTTCCAGAGCTTCTGGGTGTTCGGTGTGACGGCCGTGGTGGTGGCGCTGCTCTGGTATTTCTTCAGCCGCACCCTGACGGGCAAAGCCATGCTGGCCACGGCCTACAACCGGGTTGCCGCGCAACTGGTGGGCGTCAGCACCGGCTGGGTCCTGCTCATGAGCTTCGCGCTGGCGGCAGCGCTCGGCGCGCTCGGCGGAATCCTCATCACGCCCATCACCCTCACATCGTATGACGTAGGCATCATGCTGGGGCTGAAGGGCTTTGTCGCCGCGGTGGTGGGCGGCCTGGGCAGCGGCCTGGGCGCCGTGGTCGGCGGTCTGCTGGTCGGTGTGCTCGAAGCCATGGGCGCGGGGTACATCTCCTCGGCCTACAAGGACGCGATCCCCTTCGTCCTGATTCTGCTGATCCTGTTCTTCATGCCGCGCGGCCTGTTCGGCGGCCTTTCCACGGAGCGGGTGTGATCATGCGTCGACGTTCTCTCATCGGTCTCGCCATCCTGACCCTGGCACTGGTCGCGGCGCCTTTCCTGGTGCCCAACAGTTACTACCTGGACATCGTCATCCGCATGTGCATCAATGCCGTGATCGTGCTCAGTCTGAACCTGCTGATCGGCTATGCGGGCCAGATCAGCCTGGGGCATGCCGGCTTCGTGGGCCTGGGGGCCTACGCCTCCGCGGTGCTGCCCAGCCATTTCGGCTGGCACCCGCTGCTGGCCCTGGTGGCCGGGGCGGTCGGCACGGGCCTGCTGGCGCTGCTGGTCGCGCGGCCGATCCTGCGGCTCAAGGGGCATTACCTGGCCATGGCGACGCTGGGCCTGGGCATCATCATCAACATCGTGATCCGCAATGAGGCGACATGGACCGGGGGCCCGGATGGCATGCCGGTGCAATCCATGGAACTGTTCGGCTTCGACCTCATGCGCGACATCCAGTGGTACTGGATCGTGGCGGTCATCCTGCTGCTGAGCGTGTGGGGCGCGTTGAATCTGATCGATTCTCCGTTCGGCCGCGCCCTGCGGGGCCTGCATGGCTCGGAGATCGCCGCCCAGGTCGTCGGGGTGGACGTGCCGCGCTACAAGACGGCCGTCTTCGTGCTGTCGGCGGTCGTCTCCAGCATCATGGGCAGTGTCCTGGCGCATTACGTCGGCTTTGTGACGCCCGAGATCGCCAATTTCTTCCATTCGATCGAACTGGTCACCATGGTGGTGGTGGGTGGCATGGCGTCGGTCTTCGGATCGGTGCTGGGCGCCGTCCTGCTGACGGCGCTGCCGCAGGCCCTGGTGACCTTCGAGGGGTGGGAAATCGTCGTGTTCGGGGCGATCCTGATGCTGTGCATGATTTTCCTGCCGCGCGGCCTGGTGCCGACCCTGGCGGCGCGTCTGCGCATGGAGGACTGACATCATGGCATTGCTCGAAGTCGATCGCCTGTCCATCCAGTTCGGCAATGTCCGCGCGGTTCAGGACGTCAGCTTTTCCGTGGATGCGGGCATCGTGTATTCCGTCATCGGCCCCAATGGCGCCGGCAAGACGACCCTGTTCAACCTGATTACCGGCGTCTACCGGCCGACGGCGGGCGCGGTCCGCCTGGACGGCCGCGAGATCCAGGGCCGCACGCCCTTCGATCTGGCCCGCCGGGGGATGGCGCGCACCTTCCAGAACCTGCAGGTCTGGATGAACATGAGCGCCCTGGAAAACGTCATGGTCGGGGCCCACCTTCACCTGGACGGCAGCCTGTTCAAGGCCTTGCTGCGCACTCCCGGGCTGCGGCGCCGTGAGCAGGCGTTGCGCGAGGAGGCCGCCGGCCTGATGGAATTCGTCGGCCTGGAATCCTATATCCGGTCGCGCGCCGACAGCATGCCCTACGGCGCGCTCAAACGCCTCGAAATCGCGCGGGCGCTGGCGATGAAGCCGCGTCTGCTGTTTCTCGATGAACCGGCTGCCGGACTCAACCCCAAGGAGACCCAGGAGGTCGACGCCCTGGTGCGCCGGATCGCCGAAACCGGCGTGACCGTCGTGCTGGTCGAGCACGACATGAAGATGGTCATGAACCTCTCGGACCGGATTCTGGTGCTGGACTACGGCAAGCGGCTGGCCGAGGGCTCGGGGCCGGAAGTCCGCCGCAATCCGGACGTGATAGCGGCCTATCTGGGCGGTCACGCCTGAGCGGAGATACCATGCACGCACTGGACATCATTCAGGAAGAACACCGCAACCTCTGGCGCATCGCCACCACCATGGACTGGGTGGCCGGCGAATTGCAGGCGGGCGAACAGGTCGACGAAGGCTTTTTCCACGCCCTGTTCGACTACATCCAGGAATTCATGGATGGCTGCCATCACGCCAAGGAGGATCAATACCTGTTTCTGGCGATGCGGCGGCGCGCTCCGGAGGCCGCCACCCCCATTCTGGATGCGCTGGAAAAGGAACATCGCCAGGGCCCCGCCAGCCTGCAGAATCTGCGTCTTTTCCTGGGACGCGAGGGCCGCCTGGCGGATCAGCCCGAGTTCATCGAGGGGCTGCGCCGCTACGCGAGCATGCTGAAGCAGCACATCCGGACCGAGGAAAAAGACGCCTTCCCGCTGGCTCGCGAGGTGCTTCGGTCCGAGGACTGGGCCGGCATCGCGGCGGCTTTCTCGGATCATCATGATCCTCTGTTCGGTGAACAGGCGCGAGCCGAATACCGCGAGCTCTACCACCGCATCGTGTCGCTGGCGCCGGATGCGATCGGTCTGGGGGGCAGCCAGGCCGGGGGCTTCCGGCATCTGGGCCCCACGACGCCGCGCAAGCCCAGGCCGCTGCTCGAAGTCCAGGACCTCGAATCCTGTTACGGGCGCATTCAGGCGCTCAAGGGCATCAGCCTCGAGGTGTTCAAGGGCGAGCTCGTGGCCCTGGTCGGTGCGAATGGTGCCGGCAAGACCACGTTCCTGCGCACGCTGTCCGGGATTCAGCCCATGAGCGCCGGCCAGATCCGGTTCGAGGGGAAGGATCTGTCCCGGGTGCGCGCGGACCGGCGCGTACGGGCCGGGATCTGTCACAGCCCTGAAGGCCGCCAGGTGTTCGGGCCCCTGTCGATCGAGGACAACCTGCGCCTGGGCGCCTACCTGCGGCCCGCCGGTCGGGTGGGCGAGGATCTGGAACGGGTCTACGAGATGTTCCCCGTGCTGCGTGAAAAGCGCCATCTGCCCGCCGGGACGCTGTCCGGAGGACAGCAGCAGATGCTGGCCATCAGCCGGGCGCTGATGGGGCGGCCGCGCCTGCTGCTGCTCGACGAGCCTTCCATGGGCCTGGCGCCCCTGCTGGTCGAAGAGGTCTTCAACGTCATCCGCACACTCAAGGCCCAGGGCATCACCATCCTGCTGGTCGAACAGAATGCCTTTGCCGCGCTGGGCATCGCCGACCGGGCCTACGTCCTGGAAACCGGCAGCATCGTGCTGTCGGGCACGGGTCAGGACATGATCCAGAACGAACAGGTGCGCGCCGCGTACCTGGGTATGTGAAACACCGAAGAGGAATCCATCATGAGCAAGAAATTCGCGTCCGTCGCCGACCTGGAGGAAAAGAAAACCACCTTTGCCCGCCTGTCCGAGCATTGCTGGTCCTATACCGCCGAGGGGGATCCGAACACCGGGGTCATCATCGGCGACGAGGCCGTCCTGATCTGCGATACGCTCGCCACCCCGGTGATGGCGCGGCGGCTGATCGCCGAAATTCGCAAGGTGACCGACAAGCCCATCAAGTACGCCGTGCTGTCTCATTACCATGCCGTGCGGGTGCTGGGCGCCGCAGCCTACCGTGACGAGGGGTTGCAGGAAATCATTGCCAGCCAGGGCACCTACGAGATGATCGTGGAGCGTGGCGCGCAGGACATGCAGTCCGAGTACGAGCGGTTCCCGCGCCTGTTCCAGGCCTTCGAGTCGATTCCGGGCCTGACCTGGCCGACGCTGGTCGTGCAGGACAGCATCAGCCTGTGGATGGGGGGCAACCTCGAAGTCCGCATCTTCCATCCCGGCGCGGGTCACACCCGGGGCGATACGGTGGTGTGGGTGCCCTCCGAGAAGGTCCTGTTTTCCGGGGATCTGGTCGAATGTGACGCCGCCTGCTATACCGGCGACGCGCAACTGGCCGACTGGCCCGCCACCCTGGATGCGCTCTCGGCCCTGGGCGCCGAAAAGCTGGTGCCTGGCCGCGGGCCGGCGCTGGACACCCCCGACAAGGTCGCTGCCGGCCTGGCCTATACCCGTGACTTCGTGTCCACGCTGTATTCATCGGCCTGCGAGGCGCACGCCAAAGGGATGGATCTGAAACAGGCCATGGCGCACATCCGCAGCCGCATGGACCCGAAATTCGCCCAGGTCTTCATCTACGAGCACTGCCTGCCGTTCGATGTGGTCAGGGCCATGGACGAGGCCAGCGGCATCCGTCATCCGCGCATCTGGACCGCCGAACGCGACAAGGAAATGTGGCACGGCCTGCAAGCGCAACAGTGAACACGCGGTGATTCGTGGCACGAGACCGCGACCCGTACCAGTCTGGAGGAGACACACATGCTCAGCACCTATCAGTACAAGAAGTTCGAATATCATCCGCCCAGCGAGCTGGGGTCGAACACGGCCGTCCGCCATCCGGTGGTGGTCGTGGGGGCCGGCCCGGCCGGCCTGGCCGTCGCCATCGATCTGGCCCAGCAGAACGTCCCTGTGCTGCTGCTCGACGATGACGACACCGTCTCGGTCGGCTCGCGCGGGGTCTGTTACGCCAAGCGGGCCCTGGAAGTGCTCGACCGCCTGGGGGTGGGGGATCCTTGCGTGGAAAAAGGCGTCAGCTGGAACGTGGGGCGGACTTTCTTTCGCGATGAGGAGGTCTACAGCTTCAACCTGCTGCCCCAGCCCGACCATCACCGGCCGGGCATGATCAACCTGCAGCAGTACTACCTCGAGGAATATCTGGTCAAACGGGCGCAGGCCCTGCCGTCGCTGGATCTGCGGTTCCGCAACAAGGTCGTGTCCGTGCGCCCGCAGGACGATGGCGTGGCATTGCAGGTCGAAACGCCGGATGGCAACTATCCGGTCGAAGCCGACTGGCTGATCGTGGCCGACGGCGCCGGCAGTCCCATCCGCCGGACGATGGGGCTGGAGGCCGAGGGCAAGGTGTTCATGGATCGGTTCCTGATCGCCGACGTGGTCATGAAGGCGGATTTTCCCGCCGAGCGCTGGTTCTGGTTCGATCCGCCCTTTCACCCGGGCCAGTCGGTGCTGTTGCATCATCAGGCCGACAACGTCTGGCGCATTGATTTCCAGCTTGGATGGGATGCCGATCCCGAAGAGGAAAAACGGCCGGAGCGGGTCATCCCGCGCATCAAGGCCATGCTGGGCGAGGAGCACGAGTTCGAACTCGAATGGGTCAGCGTCTACACCTTCCAGTGCCGGCGCATGAACAAATTCCGCCATGGCCGGGTGCTGTTCGTCGGTGATTCGGCGCACCAGGTTTCGCCGTTCGGCGCGCGCGGCGCCAATTCCGGCATCCAGGACACGGACAACCTGGCCTGGAAGCTGCGGCTGGTGATGGAGGGCAAGGCCCCCGACCGGCTGCTGGACACCTATTCCGATGAACGCACCTATGCCGCCGACGAGAACCTGCTGAACT
Organism: Castellaniella sp.; assembly: GCF_047971665.1. Lineage (GTDB taxonomy): Bacteria > Pseudomonadota > Gammaproteobacteria > Burkholderiales > Burkholderiaceae_B > Castellaniella. The sequence continues at coordinate 134,860 of NZ_JBKEAA010000018.1, forward strand.
CCACCCGTTCGACGGATTTCATCACCCCCAAGACCCAGACTTCGCGGGCTTTCCGCAATGCGGTGCTGGGGCTGGCGCGCCACTATCCGTTTGCCCGCGCGCTGGTCAACTCCGGCCGCCTCTCGGTGCCGGCCGTCCTGACGGATTCGGCCCTGAATACACCCGATGAGGCTGTGTTCGCCGGAGACATGGTGCCCGGCGCCGCGTGCGACGACAGTCCCATGCGGGCCCAGGTGGACCATTTCTGGCTGCTGGAGCGGCTGGGAGATCGCTTCCAGTTGCTGGTCTATGTGGACAAGCCGGGCGATGTGGCTCAGGCCGAAGCCTTGCAGACGCTGATGTCCGGCGCGCTGCCTGTGGACGTCATCCTGGTGACGCCGGCGGGCGGACGCTCGCCACACGGTTTCCGGGTGTTCGAAGACTATACCGGGCGTTTTGCCGAACGCTATGACGCCCGTTCAGGATCGGCCTGGCTGATCCGCCCCGACCAGCATGTCGCGGCCCGTTGGCGTACTGCGGACGCCAAGCGGATCCGCCAGGCGCTGGCCCGAGCCACCTGCAACCAGGAATGAATCTCATGGGACTGAATCTGAACCTGAATTTCGGCGAAGCCGGTCGCCATTACACGCGCGCCTACACCCCCGGTGATGACTTCTACGAGGCGCTGATCGAGATGCACCGGGATCTCAGCGACGAACAGAGCGCGCAGGTCAACGCCCGCCTGATCCTGTTGCTCGCCAATCACATCGGTGATCTGTCCGTGCTGCGCGAAGCCATGACCATCGCGCGTCAGGACCTTTGACCGGCGGGGTCAAGCGCGCGACGGCAGCATGCGGCGCAGCGTGTTGTCGCGGCTGATGTAATGGTGTTTCAGCGCGGCCAGGACATGCAGGCCGATCAGTGCGTAGCCGATGTTGGCGATCAACCTGTGCGCGTCCATGACGGACTTGGCCAGCGCCTTGTCCTCGCCGGTCAGCGCGGGCAGGGCGAAGCCCCAGACCTGTGGAGTGCCTCCCCGGGCGCTGATGGCGAACCAGGCCAGCAGCGGCAGGATGATCAGCAGGGTGTACAGCGCCACGTGCATGAGGCCGGCCGAGATCCGCTCCCATTTTGCCGGGGGCGGCACGATGTCGGGAATCCGGTTCAGCGGCCGCAAGCACAGGCGGGCCACGGTCAGCGCCAGGATCGTCAGGCCGCATGAGGCATGCAGCATCCGCGTCAGGGCGCGTTCGGGGCTGTCCTTGGGGAACAGGTCCTTGAATTCCATGGCGGCATAGACCACCACGATCAACAGCAGGGTGATCCAGTGCAGTGCGATGGCGGGACGGCTGTAACGGGCGGACATGGGCATAAAGCAGATCGGAGAAAAGAGGGGATGATGGAGGGGGCTCAGGCGCGGACCCAGCCCAGCCGGATCGGCCAGGCAAAGACGAGGCGGTAGACAGGTTCGATCAGGCGTCTGAGGGCCGGAATCAGGCTGCCGCGCAGCGGCAGGCCGAAGCCGGCGGCGACCAGGCCGGTCAGCAGGGCGCCGGCCATGTCCAGCGGAAAATGCACGCCCATGTAGATGCGCGCCCAGGCGACCGGCAGCGCGATCAGCGCCAGGATCCAGGCCGCCTTGCGCCTGACGGGGTGCAAGGCCAGCCCGGCGCAGATCGACCAGGCGAAGCTCAGGTGGTTGCTGGGGAATGAAGCGGTCGGCTTGTGGGGCATGTACAGATGGCCCAGGCCGATGACGAAGGGACGCGGGTGGAACCAGACCTTGGAAATCGCCCAGGACAGCAGCATGGCGATGGCCGCGCTCAGGGCGGCTTGCAGCAGGGCCTCTCGCCCGGGGGAATCCGACCGCAGCCAGCTCAGCGCCAGGTACAGGGGAAACAGGTAGATCAGCCCATTGGCCAGGAACCGGCCCAGCAGCAGGGCGGTGTCCGAGGGGTTGCTGGCGTTGATCCACAGGAACAAGGCGTTGTTCAAGGTTTCCATGCGATGGGATGAGAGGCGTGCCGGGGAGGGCAGCATAGCATCCGGGCGACCCGGAGATCGTATCCGGATGAAAAAACCGCGCCACCTTTGATCTGTCTCTATCGCCCGTGGTCATGCCGGGTTCCCGACCGCCACGCCTGCGCCGCTTCGATCGGACGGCGCGGGCGTGGCGACCGCTGTGGGCGGCGAGGCGTGGAGGCCGCCCCGTGTGGGACGGCCCCGTGCGGGGGGGCTCAGTGCGGGGCGGCCGAGCCGTGCCCGGTCCCATGGCCGATGGCATGGCCGGTGCCGGCCGCGAACACGGACTGCTGGTCGGAGTTCCCGGCGGTCAGGTGATTGAACATCAGGTTCAGGGTGATGGCCATGAGGGCCGTCGAACTGATGCCGGAGTGGAAGATCGTTGCGACCCAGGCGGGGAAGTGCGCGTAGAACGAGGGGGCCGCGATGGGGATCATGCCGAATCCGATGGAGGTGGCCACGATGACCAGGTTCATGTTGTTTTCGTAACTGACCCGGGCCAGGGTGCGGATGCCGCTGGCGGCCACGGTGCCGAACAGCACCAGGCCGGCGCCGCCCAGCACGGCCGTGGGGACGGCGGCGATGAAGCGGCCGATGACCGGCAGCAGTCCCAGGGTCAGCAGGATGAGGCCACTGGAGGCCACGACATAGCGGCTTTTCACCCCGGTCACGGCGACAAGCCCCACGTTCTGGGCGAAGGCGCTTTGCGTGAAGGAGCCGAAGACAGGCGCCACCGCGCTGGAGATCATGTCGGCGCGTAGCCCGTCGCCCAGGCGGCGCGAGTCGATCCGGGTATCGATGATGTCGCCGACCGCCAGGATATCGGCCGAGGTTTCCACCAGCACCACCAGGATGACGATGAACATGGAGATGATCGCGGCGGGGGGGAATTCGGGCCAGCCGAAATGGAACAGGGTCGGCAGGGCAAAGGCGGGACCGTGGGTCGCCTGAGAAAAATCGGTCATGCCCACGGCCCAGGCGATGAGTGTGCCCAACACCATCGCCAGCAGGATCGACAGGCGCGAGATCGTCGCGTTGCCGAGCTTGCTGAGCAACAGCACGATGAGCAGCGTGACGGCGGCCAGGCCGATATTGGCCATGCTGCCGAAACCGGCGGCCTTGGGGTTGCCGCCCATGGACCAATGGGCCGCCACGGGCATCAGCGACAGGCCGATGGTGGTGATCACCGATCCCGTCACCAGGGGCGGGAAAAAGTGGATGACCCGGGAAAAGACCGGCGTGATCAGCAGGCCGATCAGGGCTGCCGCCATGACGGCGCCGAAAACGGCGGGCAGGCTGCCGCCGGAGGTCAGGATGGCGACGATGGTCGCGACGCTGGCGAAAGAGACACCCTGGACCAGGGGGAGTTGACAGCCGAAGAACGGAATGCCCAGGGTCTGCAACAGGGTGGCCAGGCCTCCCATGAACAGACAGGAGGCGATCAGCACGCCGATCTCCGCGCCGCCCAGACCGGCGGCCTGGCCGACGATCAGCGGGACGGCGATGATGCCGCCATACATGGTAAGGACATGCTGGAATCCGTACATCAGGTTGGCCGTCAGGCCCAGGGCTTCGTCTTCGGGGCGCGGCGCTGCGGTGCGGGCGGATGTGTTCAAGAGAGTCTCCTTCCTCGTCATTTGTCATGGGTCGGGAGCCCGGCAGGTCGGGAAAGCGGGCAGATCCGGCGGGATGGCCCGCGGTCGAGGCCGAGGGGGCATGAGGATGATGACTTCATTGTGAGCCTGCGCCATGGATTCAGGACCATGGGCTTTTCATAGTGCCGATCTCGATGTGTTTATGATGAATTCTGTCCATTGGTGTTTTCTCTGATTCGGACGCCATGATGCGGGATGACGACAGCCGCTGGCTGTCCGGGCGGCGATTTCATTTAAAATTAAAACTTTTGCGAAACCGACGGAATCGGGATGGATGAAGTGCGGTCAGCGCCAATCGGCGACCCGTCTCCGAAGGCCGGGATGGATGCTGTGGAGATGGACATCGAGGAGGCGGGCGTTGCGGATTTTTTCGAGGCCACGCCCATGGCCTTGTGGCTCGAAGACTACAGCGCCCTGCATACGCAGTTTGCACGCTGGCGGGCCGCCGGTGTCGTGAATCTGCGGTCCTGGCTGCTCCAGGATCGCGACCGGCTGAGACACTGCGCGAGCCTGATCCGCATCCGGCGCGTCAACCGTCAGACGCTCACGCTGTTCGGCGCCCGCTCCCAGCAGGAACTGATGGGCCGGCTGGATGACGTGCTGCGTGACGACACATTCGAGGGGCTGGCCGGAGAGCTCGACCAGCTCTGGCTCGGTCACCGGGGATTCGAGAGCCAGACAGTGAATTATTCCCTGGCCGGGCGGCGCATGGACCTGTCCCTCAAGGGCGTGGTGCTCGCCGACGACCAGCATCCCTGGGATCGGGTGCTGGTGGCCATGGAGGACGTGACGCCGTTCCAGGAGGCCCGGCGCCAGGCCCAGGCCAGCGAGCGTGATGCGCGCGAATTTTTCCAGCAGGCGCCGGTTTCGCTCTGGGTCGAGGATTTCAGCGCCATCAAGCGCCTGTTCGATGAACTGCGTGAGCGGGGTATCAGCGACTTGCGCACATTCCTGGATGTGCATCCCGATTTCATCGACCGCTGCCTTCATGAAATCCGGGTCATCGATGTCAATGATTACACCCTGGAACTGTTCAAGGCGGAATCCCAGAGTCAGTTGATCTCGCGGATGGGCGATGTCTTTGGCGAGGAGTCGCGCGCCACTTTCGCCGAGCAGATGATCGATCTGTGGCATGGCCGGCTCTCCCACAAAAAAGAAGTCCGGAACCGCACGCTGGCGGGCGATGATCTGCACATTCATCTGCAACTCTCGGTGTTCCAGGGGCACGAAGAGCACTGGGGGCTGGTGCTGGTTTCCCTGACCGACATCACCGCGCGCAAGAGGGCCGAGGCCTATCTGGAGTACCTGGGCAAGCACGATGTGTTGACCCAGTTGAAGAACCGGACCTATTTTGTCGAGGAACTGGATCGTCTGCAGCGCAAGCGGATACCGCTGGTGTCCTTTGTCACCCTGGACCTGAACAACCTGAAGCAGGCCAATGACGAAGGCGGTCATGCAGTGGGCGATGACCTGTTGCGCCGCATGGGCGAGGTGCTGAACAAGGCGATCGACAGTCCCTGCCAGGCGGCCCGGATCGGCGGAGACGAGTTCGTGATCGTCCTGCCCGGCTACGACGGGGTCGCGGCGCGCAAGGTCCGCGCCAACATCCATACCCTGATCAAACTGAACAACCAGTATTACGGCGGCATCCCGCTGAGCGTTTCGGCAGGCCAGGCCACCTGCCGCGATCCCGCCGCGCTGGAATCGGCGCTGCGGAAGGCCGACAAGGCGCTGTACGAAGACAAGCGCCGTTATTACACCACCCACGACCGGCGTCACTGAGGCAGGGCCGCCGCCGGGGCGGGCGAGCCTGCGCGCCTCTGGATCAGCCTGTGTCCGGATCAGTCCGTACCCGGGTCAGGATCAGGCCCAGGCCACGCTCCGGGTCAGGCCGCGTGCGACAGCGGGCTGACCGTCACCAGACCGGGCTGGTTCGCGGCCTCGAGGATGCGGCGCACGCGATCCTGCCAGAGATGCGCGAAATCCTGCTTTTCGGTGGCGCTGGCCTGGCCGGCCAGGATTTTTTGCAGCAGCGGCATGGCGGCGGGCGAGCCCGGCACGCGCTGGGCGCTGTAAGAGACAGCGACGCGGTCGCCGGTATCGCGACGGGTGAAGACGATCTCTCCCGGGATATCGCCCTGGAAATGCATCAGGTTGCGCCGGTCGTGCTGGCCGGCCAGGCCCTTGAAGCCAGTATCGGTCGTCGCGCCGGTGAGCAGACCGACCACGTTGGCAATCACGCCGGTGACGCCGTTGGTGGCCTCGTCGGCGAAAGTGACGTCGATGTCGCCGCGTTGTGGGGGGCGATCGGGATACAGGGCCTTCAATGCATGCACCGTCATCAGCCAGGCGCCGGCCACGGTGGGGCATGAGTGGCCTGCCAGCCGGACGGCGTCCTCGTAGCTGTACTCGATCAGGCCGTTGTCGGATGCCCCCAGCAGTTCGGCCAGGGGATCGTGCAATGCGATGCGGGGGGCCAGGGCGAAGAATGCGGGAAATGCCATGGAATGTGCTCCGGGTAAATAGGAATCAACCTCAAAGTGTAGGCGGAATGCACCTCGAAACGGCGCTTAACCCTGGCCTGAGTCCGGTCGTTGATCCCTGCAGCCGCCGTTCCGGGCATCAAGGCCCTGGGGCGCATGGGGTGGCGGATGGCCGCAGGCGCAAGCCGGTGTAAGATGAACCGGACCCGTGAGCCGGCTGGATATGCTCCGGTGGCCCGGGCTTGAATTGACAGGAGAACACGGCATGACACATCCCAACAGTTTCGGCGCGTGCGCCACCCTGGATGTCGGGGACAAGTCCTATCGCATCTGGCGGCTCGACGCGCTCAAGGATCACGGACTCGATCCGGACCGCCTGCCCTACGGCCTGAAAATTCTGCTCGAGAATCTGCTGCGCACCGAGGATGGCGTCTCCGTGCGGGCCGACGAGATCCGCGCGCTCGCCGGATGGGATCCCGACGCCGAACCCAGCCGCGAAATCGCCTTCACCCCGGCACGGGTCGTCCTGCAGGATTTCACCGGGGTGCCGGCCGTGGTGGACCTGGCCGCCATGCGCGATGCCATGCGGGCCCTGGGCGGCAAGCCTGAGCGCATCAACCCGCTGGCGCCGGTGGAACTCGTCATCGATCACTCCGTGATCGTCGATGACTTCGGCCACAATCAATCGTTCCAGCGCAACCAGGCGATCGAATACCGGCGCAATGTCGAGCGCTACAAGTTCCTGCGCTGGGGGCAGACGGCTTTCGACAATTTCCGCGTCGTGCCGCCGGATACCGGCATCGTCCACCAGGTCAACCTGGAACATCTGGCTCGTGGCGTGTTCACGCGCCAGGCCGATGGGGTCACCGAAGCCTACCCCGATACCTGTGTGGGGACGGACTCGCACACGCCCATGGTCAACGGCCTGGGCGTTGTCGCCTGGGGCGTCGGCGGGATCGAGGCCGAGGCCGCCATGCTGGGCCAGCCCATCTCGATGCTGATTCCGCGCGTGGTCGGTTTCAAATTGTCCGGCGCGCTGCCCGAGGGCACCACCGCCACTGACCTGGTGCTGACCATCACCGACATGCTGCGCAAGCATGGCGTGGTGGGCAAATTCGTCGAGTTCTACGGTCCGGGCGTGGCTGCCGTGCCGTTGGCCAATCGCGCCACCATCGGCAACATGAGCCCGGAATACGGTTCCACCATCTCGATTTTCCCGATGGACGACGAAACGCTGGAATACCTGCGTTTCACCGGCCGCTCCGACGAACAGGTCGCCCTGGTCGAGGCCTATGCCAAGGCCCAGGGGCTGTGGCACGATCCCGCGCGCGAATCCCGGTATTCCGAGCGCCTGGAGCTCGATCTGGGCACTGTCGTGCCTTCGATTGCCGGACCCAAGCGGCCGCAGGACCGGATTGCGCTGACCGATGCCAGGCCCGCGCTGGCCAGGTCGCTGACCGCGCTGCCCAGCGCCCCCAAATCCAACCCGGCCGCCGTGCGCCTGGCCGATGGCAGCGAATTCCAGATCGATCATGGCGCCGTGGTCATTGCGGCCATCACTTCCTGCACCAACACCAGCAACCCGGCTGTCATGGTGGCGGCCGGCCTGCTGGCCAAAAAGGCCGTGGAACGCGGATTGCAACGCAAGCCCTGGGTCAAGACCAGTCTGGCGCCGGGCTCCCGGGTGGTCACCGACTACTACGAAAAAGCCGGACTGACGACCTATCTGGACCAGTTGGGATTCAACCTGGTCGGTTATGGCTGCACAACCTGTATCGGTAACTCGGGCCCCTTGATTCCCGAGGTCTCCGAGGCCGTGCGCGGCAACGACCTGGCGGTCGTGTCGGTGCTGTCGGGCAACCGCAACTTCGAGGGCCGCATTCACGCCGAGATCAAGCTCAATTACCTGATGTCGCCGCCGCTGGTGGTGGCCTACGCCCTGGCCGGCACCATGAACATCGACCTGCTCGACGATCCGCTGGGCCAGGATGCCCAGGGGCGGGATGTCCGCCTGCGCGACCTGTGGCCGTCGGCCGAGGAGGTCCAGGCGGTGATCCGGTCCTGCATTTCCTCGGACATGTACAAGCGCGGCTACGCGGGCGTCTTCGACGGCGGCGAACTCTGGCGCGACCTCGATACGCCCGAGGGCAGCCTGTTCCGCTGGGAGGACGATTCCACGTATGTGCGCAATCCGCCCTACTTCCAGGGCATGCCCCGCCAGCCGCGGTTGGTGGACGACATCCGGGGCGCGCGGGTCCTGGCGCTGCTGGGCGATTCCGTCACCACCGACCACATCAGTCCGGCCGGGTCGATTGGCAAGGACACCCCCGCCGGCCAGTATCTGCTCGCCCACGGGGTCGAACCCCAGGACTTCAACTCGCTGGGATCGCGGCGCGGCAATCACGAGGTCATGATCCGGGGCACCTTCGCCAACATCCGCCTGCGCAACCAGATCGCCCCGGGAACCGAGGGGGGCTGGACGCGCGACTTCACGCGCGACGGCGGACCGGTCGTCACGATCTTCGATGCCTCTCGGCACTACCTCGAGGCCGGGACGCCGCTGGTGATCCTGGCCGGCAAGGAATACGGCTCGGGCTCTTCGCGCGACTGGGCGGCCAAGGGCACGGTGCTGCTCGGCGTGCGCGCGGTGATCGCCGAATCCTATGAGCGCATCCATCGCTCCAACCTGATCGGCATGGGCGTGCTGCCGCTGCAATTCCCGGCGGGCCGGAATGCGGCCTCGCTCGGGCTCAAGGGGACGGAGACTTTCGAGATCACCGGAGTGGAGGCGTTCAATGGCGGCGCCACGCCCAAGACCGTCCATGTCCGGGCCGGCGACATCGAATTCGATGCCCTGGTGCGGATCGATACGCCGACCGAGGCCGCCTACTATCGTCATGGTGGCATCCTGCAATACGCCCTGCGGCAGTTGCTGGACTAGGGGCGGTTCGCGCGGATCGGTCCGGATTCGAGAGATCCGCGCGCCGTCCGGCGCATCCGGCCGCGCCGCCGCCTTGTCTACAATGCGGGTCTTTGGCCCGCATGTCTGCGGCGGGCGCTCTCCGGTCAACACATGACGACATCCCCTGACGCCTCGTGGGGCGCCCTGCTGCGGGGCCGAAACGGCCTGCGCTCTCTCGCCCTGGCGGGGGGCGTGGCGGTGCACGCGGTCAACGTATTCATCGCCACCACCATCCTGCCCTCGGTCGTTCAGGACATCGGCGGTCTGCCCTGGTATGCCTGGAACACCACCCTGTTCGTGGCGGCCTCGATCATGGGGTCTTCGTGCGCGCCGCTGGGCATCCGCTGGCATGGTCTGCGACGGACGTTCTTGCTGGCGCTGCTCATGTTCATGGCCGGGACCGTGGTCTGCGGACTGGCGCCCAGCATGCCCTGGTTGCTGATCGGACGGATGGGGCAGGGCCTGGGTGGCGGCATGCTGCTCAGCCTGAGCTATGCCACGGTGCCGCTGGTGTTCGACCCGGCGCTGTGGGCGCGGGCCATGGCGCTGATTTCAGGGATGTGGGGGGTGGCTACCCTGTCGGGACCGGCGATCGGCGGCCTGTTCGCCGAGTCGGGGCACTGGCGCTGGGCGTTCTGGGCGGTGCTGCCCGTGTGTGCGCTGCTGGGCGGATTGCTGGTGACCCAGCTGGGGCGCGAAGGCCGGGACCGCAGCGCCCGGTTGGAGGCACCCCTGCTGCGCATGGGGTTGCTGGTGGTCTCTGTGCTGGTCGTCTCTGCGTCGAGTCTGTACGCGTCCTGGAGCGTCCAGTTCGTGGGCGTGACGGTAGGTCTGCTGCTCGTTTTCTGGCTGGCGCGCATGGATGGCCGGGCACGCCAGCGCTTTCTGCCCGAAGGCGCCTGGTCGCTGCGTCACCCGCTGGGCCGTCGCTACGCCATGATCGGCCTGATGAGCATCGGCGTGACGACGGAAGTCTTCGTGCCCTATTTTCTTCAGATCCTGCACGGCCTGACCCCGCTGTACGCCGGTTATCTGTCCGCGCTGATGTCGGCCGGCTGGACCCTGGGCGCCCTGATCAGCTCGGGTCGCGAAGCGGTCAACATCGGCCGCCTGCTGGTGCTGGGGCCGGTCTTTTCGGCGGCCGCCCTGGCGGGACTGTATGTGTTCATGCCCGATCCGCAGGCGCCGCCAGCCTTGCTCGCCGCGCTGCTGCTGGGCGTGGGCGGCGGCGTCGGACTGTGCTGGCCGCACCTGCTGACCGGGGTGTTCCGGGCCGCGCCGCCGGATCAGCAGAACATTGCCTCGGCGGCGATTACGACCTTGCAGTTGTATGCGATCGCCTTGGGCGCCAGCGTGGCGGGCATGGTGGCCAACACGGCCGGTTTCACCGAACCGGGCGGCTGGCAGGGTGCGCGTCAGGCCGCCTGGGCGGTGTATGGCGTGTTCGCGTTTGCCCCGGCCCTGGCAATCCGCCTAGGATGGCGTGCCCGCGGCGACGGCGTTTGATGCGTCTGTGAGCAGGCCGGGGCGGCCCCGGCGGATTCCAGCCTTGTGCCGGCCTCGTGGTGGCTCATGTCGGTGCCGCGTCGGGCGGCGGGTGGGGCGGCGGATCGCGCGGGCGGCCCCGGTGTGTCGTCCCGGGCGGGTTCAGGCGGGGAATTTTTCGGGATCCGGGCCGATGCGGCCGTCGGCGCGATCCAGAGCGGCGATCCGGGCCATGGCAGCCTCGTCCAGATGCAGATTCCAGAGATTGAAATTTTCCTGGATCCGTGCGGGATTCGAGGATTTGGGGATCACCATGTGTTCCATCTGGATATGCCAGCGCAGGACGACCTGGGCCGGAGTGGCGCGCAACTGGTGCGCCAGTTCCAGAATGACCGGATCCTGGAGCACCTGGGTCCGGCCGAGCGGGCTCCAGGCCTCGGTCAGGATGCCGTGGTCTGCGTGATAGGCGCGCAGTTCGGCCTGCTGGAAATAGGGATGCAGTTCGATCTGGTTGACCACGGGCAGCACGCCGGTGCTGTCCAGCAGTCTTTGCAGGTGGCCCGTCTGGAAATTGCAGACGCCGATCGAGCGGGCGCGCCCCTCGTCGCGCAACTGGATCAGGGCTTCCCAGGTATCCAGGTAGCGCTTGCCTCTGGGCACCGGCCAATGGATCAGGTAGAGATCCACGTAGTCGAGTCCCAGCCGGTCGAGGCTTTCCTGGAAGGCGGACTTGGTACTATCGTGACCATGCCGGTCGTTCCAGACCTTGGTGGCCACGAACAGCGCTTCGCGCGGAATGCCGCACTGGGCAATGGCGCGGCCGACCTCGGCCTCGTTCTCGTAACTGGCGGCGGTGTCGATGGAGCGGTAGCCGGCTTCGACAGCGGCCTGGAGCGCCGGAATCACGGCCTCGCCGGTCAGTTGCCAGGTGCCCTGCCCCAGCTGGGGCGCGCGCCGGCCATCATGAAACGTGATATATGGTTGATTATTGGACATGAGGATCTCCGGTGGAGGCGGCAACTTGCCGTCACGGACTCGACCGGCCGGTGCATGGTCGGCCGGCATTAACAATTCTTTGGAGTCTGCCAAATGAGTGTACATAGTCAGGCGCAGCGCGTCACGGTGCCCCAACTCGTCTCTTGCAAGGGGACGCGCAAGATCGCCGCGCTGACCGCCTACATCGCGCCGATCGCCCGCATGCTGGACGAGGCGCTGGACATGCTGCTGGTCGGCGATTCCACCGCCATGGTCGGCTATGCGCTGCCCGATACGCTGTCGATCACGGTCGACACGATGGCTGCGCATGCGGCGGCGGTGGTCCGGGCCACCGAGCATGCCTGCGTGATCGTGGATATGCCATTCGGCAGCTACCAGCGCTCGCCTGAGCAGGCGTTCGCCAATGCTGCGTCCATGCTGGCCGCCAGCGGCGTGTCCGGCGTCAAGCTCGAGGGAGGGCAGCCGCTGGCCGAGACGACCCGGTTTCTGGTCGATCGCGGCGTTCCGGTGTTGGCCCATGTCGGGCTCATGCCCCAATACGTCCACACCATGGGCGGCTTCAAGGCGCAGGGCATGACCGATGCCGCCGCCCGGCGCATCATGGAAGACGCCCGGGCCCATGCGCAGGCGGGGGCTTTCGGCGTGGTGCTCGAGGGCATCAGCGAGCCGCTGGGGCGCGAGATCACGCAGGCGCTGTCGATTCCGACCATCGGTATCGGGGCCTCGCCCGCGTGCGATGGGCAGATTCTGGTGACCGAGGACATCCTGGGGCTGAGTGGCGACCGGATTCCAAAATTCGCCCAGCGTTTTGCCGATGCGGGACAGGTCATCCGCCAGGCGGCCCAGGACTATGCCCAATCCGTGCGGGAGGGCTCTTTTCCGACGCTGGCGCATTGTTTCGGCGTGAAGGCCGGCAAACCGTGATGCAGGCCGATTCATCACGCAGGACGGCATCGTGATCCCGTTTTCTCCGGAAATCCTGGCGGCGCTGGCCCTGGCCCTGCTGATCGGCGCCGTGGCGGGCGCCTGGCCCGCGCGACGGCGTCTGCTGGCGCAGGCGGCGGAGGCGGCCCGTCAGACCGAACGCGCCGATCAGTTGCGGGAGCGGATCGCACAACTCGACCTCGAGGCGGGCACGCTGACCCGGGCGCTGGAGGACTGGCGCGCCCGGGCCCAGGATGGCCGCCTGGAGCTGGCCCGGCTGCAAGCCGCTCACCAGGAAAAACTCGCTGCCTTCGAGGATCTGCGCCAGGCCTTCGAACAGGCGCGGACGTCCTTGCGGGTCGAGTTCCAGCAGTTGGCCGGACAGGTGCTGGAGGAAAAAAGTCAGGGCTTTTCCCGGACCAGCCAGGAGACGCTCGACAGCCTGCTGAAGCCGTTTCGTGAGCAGATCGAGGGGTTCCAGCGACGTGTCAACGAGGTTCACGACGCCTCGATGCGCGGGCAGGCTCAACTGGATACTGAAATCCGTCGTGTCCTTGATGTCGGCCTGAGAATGAGCGATGAGGCCGAGTCCCTGGCCACCGCACTGAAGGGTGACAAGAAGACCACGGGCAACTGGGGTGAGGTCCTGCTGGGGCGCAGCCTGCAACTGGCCGGGCTGATCGAGGGCGACCACTATCAGGCCCAGGCGGCGTTCCGGGACGAGGACGGCAACCGGCGGCAGCCGGATTTCGTCGTCCGGCTGCCCGATGGCAAGCACCTGATCATCGACAGCAAGGTCTCGCTGGTGGATTACGACCGGGCCGTGGCTGCGGTCACGCCCGAGGAACGCGAGGCCGCGCTGGCCGCGCATGTGCGCGCCGTGCGCCACCACATCGATGATCTGGCCCGCAAGGATTACAGCGGCCTGATCGGGGTGAAAAGTCCAGGTTTCGTGTTGATGTACCTGCCGATCGAGCCGGCCTACATCGAAGCCATGCGGCATGACCGCGAACTGTTCGATCATGGCTATCGTCACAACGTCGTCCTGGTGTCTCACACCACGTTGATGCCGGTGCTGCGCACGGTGGCGAACCTGTGGATGCTGGCGCGTGGCAACGAACAGGCCCGGGCGCTCGGCGATCAGGCCGGCGAACTGTACCGGCAGGTCGAGCGGGTGGCCGCCCGCCTGCAAAAACTGGGGCAGGCCCTGGGCGCGGCAGCCACGCACTACAACAGCACCGTCACTGCCGTGACAGGGCAGCAGGGTCTGTATGGTAAGGTGGGGCGCTTTGCCGAGCTGTCGGTCAAGGCCGGCCGGCCATTGCCGCCGCTCGAACCCCTGCATGCGGATTTCGAAGTCCGGCGACTGGACGGCGTTGCATCTGAGGACGGTCCGGTCCGGGATGCGGAGTCGCTCCCGGCGGCGCGGACCGGAATGCCGGATTCACCCTCGGAGCCATGACCCGTGAGGCGACACTCACAGATGCGCCAGAGCCTGTTCCGAGGCCTGTGTCAGCGCCTGTGCCCACGCGCTGGCAACGCCGCCCACGCCCGGGCGGGTGGACGAGATCGCGCGGATGGGAATCCTGTCCGCCTTTGCGCCGGAACTCGAGCCGTTGCGCGCCCGTTTGCAGGATCCGCGTGTCCACACCATCCAGGGGGTCGAGTTCACCACCGGCCGCCTCGAGGGCAAACCCGTCGCGCGCAGCTTGTCCGTCCGCATGCGAGGAGATGACGATGAATCCGCCTGCATCCGCCGATGACTCACCCTGCCCGGCGCCACCCGACGACATCGGGCTGGAGGCCTTGTTTGATCGCGCTGTCGTGGCGTCCACACTGTACGCGGCCGGGCAGCCGGACCGCGATGTCGGTCTGTTGGATCTGGGGACCGCCGCGCAGGCGGCCGGTCTGCTCTGGGTTGGCCTGAAAGCGCCGGACGAGGCGCTGGTGCGTGACGTGGGCCGTCGGCTGGGCGTGCCTGGCCGCGCCATCGAGGAAATCATTTCTCCGCACAGGCGGCCGAAGATCATCGAGTACGACCAGCTGACGCTGGTGGTCGTGGTGACGGTCGAAATCGTCCAGGATCGTCCTGGCTTTGGCGACACCCAGCTGCTGATCGGCCCCGGGTACCTGCTGACGATCCGCCGCCACGCGGAAGGCTCGTACCGGGATCTGCGCGAGCAGCTGACCGAGTCGCCGGAATTCCTCAGCCGGGGCAGCGATTATGTCGCCTCCACGCTGCTGGACCTGCTGGCGGACCGCTATATCGAAGCGCTCAACCACATGGAAGGCCGGGTCGAGAACGTCGAGCATCAGTTTCTGCTGCGGGGTTTCCGGGAAACGGACATCCGCCGCCTGTACCGCCTGCGGCGCGATCTGCTGCGCATGCAGACGGCCATCGCGCCGCTGGTGGAAATCTGCCGCCGGCTGGCCCGCCTGGACATGTGCAATATCGGTGCGGACAGCCGGGGGTATTTCAACGAGGATGCCGACCGGATCCAGCGGATCGTCGAATCCATTGCCGGTCTGCGCGAAGCGCTGGCGTTCGCTTTTGAGGCCAGCATGATGATCAGCCAGATGCAGCAGACCGACATCACCCGCAAACTGGCCGCCTGGGCGGCCATCCTGGCCGTGCCCACGGCGGTGGCGGGCATCTATGGCATGAATTTTCACGGCATGCCGGAACTGGACTGGGCCTACGGCTATCCGGCGATGCTGGCCGGGACCGGCACGGTCTGCGGCCTGCTGTACTGGAAATTCCGCCGGATCAAGTGGCTGTGAGCAAGGTGCGCGGGAGGTCCGCTCGCTGGCGAGCGTCCTCCCGCGCACGGCGCGCCGGTGTGTCCGGTCAGTGGAACAGCGCGCTGGCCTTGACCAGGGTTTCCCAGATGCCCACCGCCAGCGGGATGCCGACGTAGAGCCAGAACAGGATGACCAGGCCGGTCGGGGGGGTACGTGTCGTTTCAGGCATGGAAATCTCCTATTTCTGGGGCGCCAGGCTGGCATTCAACGGAACCGCGTCCTGCTCGGGGGCCATGTGGTGATGGGCGGCGACCGGACGGACCAGCAGGTTGCAGATGAAGCCGACGACCAGCAGGCCGGCCATCAGGTACATCGTGATGGTGTAGGACTGGCCCGGCGGGACGCCATGATCGACCTGGTACTGGCGGATGTAGTTCACCAGCACGGGGCCCAGCACGCCTGCGGCGGCCCAGGCGGTCAGGATGCGGCCATGGATGCCGCCCACGTAACGGGTGCCGAACAGGTCGGCGAGGTAGGCCGGGATGGTGGAGAAGCCGCCGCCGTACATCGAGATGATGATCGCGTAGAACAGCACGAACAGCGCAACATTGCCCGAGGCTCCCATGCCGGGCACCAGGAAGTACAGCATCGCGCCCAGCACGAAGAAGATCCCGTAGGTGGTCTTGCGTCCCAGGTAATCCGACGTGCTCGACCAGAAAAACCGGCCCAGCATGTTGGCCAGCGACAGCAGACCCACGAAGCCGGCTGCCGCCGCCGGCGTGATGGCGCCGCGGAAGCTCTCCTGGATCATCACCGACGCCTGGCCCAGCACGCCGATGCCGGCAGTCACGTTCAGGGTCAGCGCCCACCAGAGCAGCCAGAACTGTGGGGTCTTGAGCGCTTCGTCGATATGGACGTGGTTGCGCGAGATCATGGCCTTTTGTGTGGCGGGCGGCGTCCAGCCGTCCGGTTTCCAGTCCGGCGCGGGGATGCGGATGGCATAGGCGCCGATCAGCATGGAGATGAAATACAGCACTCCCATGACCATGAAGGTCTGGGCGACCCCCATGGAGGTGGGCGTGCGGAAATGCTCCATCAGCGCCACGGACATCGGCGAGGCGATGAAGGCGCCGCCGCCGAATCCCATGATCGCCATCCCGGTGGCCATGCCGCGCTTGTCCGGGAACCACTTGATCAGGGTCGAGACCGGCGAGACGTAGCCGATGCCCAGTCCGATCCCGCCCAGGACGCCGTAGCCCAGGTACAGCAGCCAGAGCTGGTGGGTCGAGATGCCGATCGAAGACACGATGAAGCCGCCGCCAAAGCAGCAGGCCGCTACGAACATGGCCTTGCGCGGCCCGACGTCCTCGAGCCACTTGCCGGCGAAGGCAGCGGAGAGGCCGAGAAACAGGATGGCCAGACTGAAGATCCAGCCCAGGGCAGGCAACCCCCAGTCGTCAGGGGCGGGCTGCTGGATGCCGATGAGCTTGGTCATGGGCCCGTTGAACACCGAGAATGCATAGGCCTGACCGATGCACAGGTGCACCGCCAGGGCGGCGGGCGGAATCATCCAGCGGTTGAAGCCGGGTGGGGCGGTGATGCGCTGCTTGCTGAAAAAACTGCTGCGGTTTGCTTCGATGCTCATGAAGTCTCCTCCTGGGTCGGATGCCCGGTATGTTCATGTGTGGGTGCTGCTGAGGTCGGAAATAAGAAGGGTTTGCGCAGGATCAGGCGGGGCTGGCGCTCTGCCTGGGATAGAGGGTTTCACGGTGGCGGGAGATGGCCTCCAGGCAGATGGGCGACAGGGTGGTGTCCCCCCATTGGCCGTCGGGATGCGTGCGGAGATAGTCCAGCAGGGCGCGCCGCATGCGCGGGTCCCAGAACCGCTGGATGTGATCGGCGATGCTGTCGACGCTGGCGGCTCTGTCGGGCATGGCCTCGAAAAACAGGCCGATGCGGTTGGCCAGGCGGATCAAGTGTTCGATATTGGTCACGTGCGGCTCCCGTCCAGGTCCAGGTAATCAGGCCGGCTGTAGATCGTGCAGCGGCCGTCGCGTGCGAAGCCTGCCAGCATCATGGAGGCTTGTTGCGCCAGCTGCACGGCAAGGGTTGTCGGCGCGGAAACGGCGACCAGCGCCCGGATGCCGGCGGCATGGGCCTTTTGCACCATCTCGAAGCTGGCACGGCTGGAAATGACCGCGAATCCCTGGCCGGGGTCGACGGATTCGCGCAGGAGCCGGCCAATGAGCTTGTCCAGCGCGTTGTGCCGTCCGACGTCCTCGTAGGTCCAGACAAGCTGTCCGGCCGGGGTGGCCCAGGCTGCCGCGTGGGTGGCGCCGGTCAGGTTGAACAGCGGCTGGCGCTGGCACAGCTGGTCGAGCGCCGAGCGGACCGCCTCGATCGCCCAGGGCCGTGACGGCGCGGTCAGGGGAGGCAGGTCGCGGCGGATCTGCGCCAGGCTTTGCACACCGCACAGTCCGCAACTGGTGCTGCCCGCCAGGGAGCGCCGGCGCAGTTTCAGGGTATGCAGCCGGGCGTTGACGATCCGCAGGCGGACCACCAGGCCGTCGGGCGTGGATTCGACCTCCGTGTCCAGCACGTCGGACGGATCGCGAATGATGCCTTCGGTGTAGGAAAAGCCCAGCGCCAGTTCATGGAGATGCAGCGGCGAGGCCAGCAGGGCGGCATGCGCGATACCGTTGTATTCCAGGGCGACCGCCTGCTCGCAGGCGATGGCGTCTTGCGAGGCCGTGGCCTGCTGATCGCCGACGCGCAGGATGTCGCCCATCGCCAGGCCGGCGGACGGGTCGGGGAACTCGGACATGGGATCGAAGTCTGCGGGGTGCATGCGCGTCTCCGGGTCAGGCGGCGGGGGTGGCCTGAGGCAGGCGGGTGTTCAGGAGCTCGTCCTGACGCTGGTCCTGCGCTTGCCAGTCCCGTTGCCAGGCCGCTGGCGCAGTGACCTTGCGCACCTGCACGGCGGTCACCTTGTATTCGGGACAGTCCGTGGCCCAGTCCGTGTTGTCTGTGGTCAGGACGTTCGATCCGCACTCGGGGAAATGGAAGGTCGTGTACACCACGCCCGGCTGTATCCGGTCGGTGACGTTGGCGCGCAGCACGGTTTCCCCTGCGCGGCTTTCGATGGCGACCCGGTCGCCCTCGACGACGCCCCGGTCCTCGGCGTCGTGGGGATGGATCTCCAGGACATCCTCGCTGTGCCAGGCATTGTTGGCCGTGCGCCGGGTCTGGACGCCGGCGTTGTATTGCGACAGGATCCGGCCCGTGGTCATCAGCAGCGGGAATCGGCGCGTGGAGCGCTCGTCGGTCGGGACATATTGCGTGATCATGAAGCGGCCCTTGCCGCGCACGAATTCGCCCACGTGCATGATCGGCGTGCCCTCCGGCGCCTCGTCGTTGCAGGGCCACTGGACGCTGCCGCCCAGGGCGGCAATGCGGCCGAAGGACACCCCCGCAAAAGTCGGCGTCAGCCGGGCGATCTCGTCGAGGATTTCGCCCGGATGGGCATAGTTCATCGGGTAGCCCATGGCATTGGACAGGGCGCAGGTGACCTCCCAGTCGGCCAGGCCGGCCTGGGGCGCCATGACCTGGCGAACGCGCGAGATGCGGCGTTCGGCGTTGGTGAAGGTGCCGTCCTTTTCCAGGAAGGACGAGCCCGGCAGGAAGATGTGCGCGTATTTTGCGGTCTCGTTCAGGAACATGTCCTGGACGATCACGCATTCCATGGCTTCGAGGGCCGCCACCACATGCCGGGTGTTGGGGTCGGATTGAGCGACGTCCTCGCCCTGGCAGTACAGGCCCTTGAACGAACCGCTGTGGGCAGCATCGAACATGTTCGGCAGCCGCAGACCCGGCTCGGATTGCAGCGGGACGCCCCAGGCGCGTTCGAATTCGCCGCGCACGGCGTCGTCGGATACATGACGGTAGCCGGGGAACTCGTGCGGGAACGAGCCCATGTCGCAGGAGCCCTGGACATTGTTCTGGCCGCGCAGGGGATTGATGCCCACGCCTTCGCGGCCGATGTTGCCGGTGACCATGGCCAGGTTGGCAATGCACATGATGGCCGTGGAACCCTGGCTGTGCTCGGTGACGCCGAGACCGTAGTAGATGGCCGCATTGCCGCCGGTGGCGTACAGGCGGGCGGCTCCGCGCAGATCGGCGGCCGGCACGCCGGTGATGGATTCGGTGGCTTCGGGCGCGTGTTCCGGGCCGCGGATGAATTGCAGCCACTCATTGAAGGCCTGATCCTCGCAGCGCGCCTGGACGAAGTCATGATTCACCAGGTCCTCGGTGACGATGACATGGGCCAGGGCGTTGAGTACGGCGACGTTGGTGCCCGGGCGCACCGGCAGGTGATAGTCCGCCTTGACGTGCGGGGCGTCGACCAGCTCGATGCGCCGCGGGTCGATGACGATCAGGCGGGCGCCCTGGCGCAGCCGGCGCTTGAGGCGGGAGGCGAACACCGGGTGGGCGGCGCTGGGGTTGGCGCCCAGCACCACGGCCACATCCACGTGCATGACCGAGTCGAAGGTCTGGGTGCCGGCCGATTCGCCGATGGTGGTCTTCAGCCCGTAGCCTGTGGGGGAATGACAGACCCGGCCACAGGTGTCGACATTGTTGTTGCCCATGGCGGCGCGCACCAGTTTTTGCACGAGATAGGTTTCCTCGTTGGTGCAGCGCGACGAAGTGATGCCGCCGATCGAGTCCACGCCGTATTTGGCCTGGATCCGTTTCAGTTCGGACGCGGCGCGGCCGATGGCCTCCTCCCAGGAGACCTCGCGCCAGGGGTCGGTGATCCTGTCGCGGATCATCGGTTTGGTCAGGCGGTCGGCATGGGTGGCATAGCTCCAGGCAAAACGGCCCTTGACGCAGGAGTGGCCGCGATTGGCCTTGCCGTCTTTCCAGGGCGTCATGCGGATGACCTTGTCGCCCTTCATTTCGGCCTTGAAGCCGCAGCCCACGCCGCAGTAGGCGCACGTGGTGATGACGGCGTGATCCGCCTGGCCCTGGTCGATGACGGTGTTCTCGATCAGCGCCGAGGTCGGACAGGTCTGGACGCAGGCGCCGCAGGAGACGCAGTCGCTTTCCAGAAATCCATCGTCCTGCCCGGCAATGATGCGCGAATCGAAGCCGCGCGCCTGAACGGTCAGCGCATAGGTGCCCTGGACGTCGTCGCAGGCCCGCACGCAGCGATTGCAGACGATGCACTTGGACGGATCGTAAGTGAAGTACGGGTTGGATGTGTCGACGACATCGTCCAGGTGGTTGGCGCCGTCCGCGTCATAGCGCACATTGCGCAGCCCCACCACCCCGGCCATGTCCTGCAGCTCGCAGTCGCCGTTGGCCGGACAGGTCAGACAGTCCAGCGGGTGGTCCGAGATGTAGAGTTCCATCACGTTGCGCCGCAGTTCGTGCAGCTTGGCGGTTTCGGTGTGGACCACCATACCGTCTTCCACGGGGGTGGTGCAGGACGCCGGGTGACCCCGGCGGCCGTCGATTTCCACCAGGCACAGGCGACAGGAGCCGAAGGCATCCAGATTGTCCGAAGCGCAGAGCTTGGGGATCTGGATGCCGGTCTCGGCGGCGGCGCGCATGACCGAGGTGCCGGCCGGGACGGTGATGTGTTGGCCGTCGATGGTCAGCGTGACGGTTTCGGTGGACAGGGACTCGGGCGTGCCCAGGTCGCGGTCGCGTTTCAGGACGGTTTCCAGCATGGCGGGCTCCTAGACGGTCTGCGAGACGGCGGCCTGGGACAGGCCGAAGTCCTCGGGGAAATGGCGCAGGGCGGACAGCACGGGATAGGGCGTCATCCCGCCCAGCGCGCACAGTGATCCGGCCATCATGGTGTCGCACAGGTCCTGCAGGAGTTCCGTCCGGTTCTCGCGGTCGCGCCCCTCACGGATCGCATGGATGATCTCGGTGCCGCGCACCGAGCCGATGCGACAGGGTGTGCATTTTCCACAGGACTCGATGGCGCAGAATTCCATGGCGTATTCGGCCATGGAGGCCATGTCGACGGTGTCATCGAAGGCCACCACGCCGCCGTGACCCAACATGGCGGAAATCTCCAGGAAAGCCTCGTAGTCCATCGGCGTGCCCCATTGGGATTCGGGCAGGTAGGCCCCCAGCGGGCCGCCCACCTGGATCGCCCGCAGGGGGCGTCCCGAGGCGCTGCCGCCGCCAAAGTCGAACAGCAGTTCGCGCAGGGTCAGGCCGAAGGCTTTTTCGACCAGGCCGCCGCAGCGGATGTTGCCCGCCAGCTGGAAGGGCAGCGTTCCCCGGGACCGGCCCATGCCGAAATTGCGGTAGGCCTGGGCCCCCTGGGCCAGGATGAAAGGGACCGTGGCCAGGGAAATCACATTGTTGATCACGGTGGGACAGCCGAACAGGCCGCGCACGGCGGGCAGCGGTGGTTTGGCGCGGACCAGACCCCGGCGGCCCTCCAGGCTCTCGAGCAGTGAGGTTTCCTCGCCGCAGATGTAGGCCCCCGCGCCGCGCCGCAGCTCGATGTCGAAGGCACGGCCCGATCGACGGATGTCGTCGCCCAACCAGCCGGCCTCGCGTGCCGCGTCCAGGGCGCCGGCCAGCACCCGTTCAGCTTGCGGATATTCGGAGCGGACGTAAAGGTAGCCGTGCGTGGCGCCCACGGCCAGGCCGGCGATGATCATGCCTTCGATGAGGGCACAGGGGTCGCCCTCCATCAGCATGCGGTCGGAAAACGTGCCCGAATCGCCCTCGTCGGCGTTGCAGACGATGTATTTCTGTGCAGCCTGCGTCTGCAGCACGGTGCGCCACTTGACGCCAGTGGGAAAGGCGGCCCCGCCGCGGCCTCGCAGTCCGGACTCGGTGATGGCGTCGACGATGGCCTCGGGAGTCATGTCCAGCGCCTTTGACAGACCGGCAAAGCCGCCATGCGCCTCGTAGTCGGAGAGGCTCAGCGGATCGGTCAGGCCGACCCGCGCGAAGGTCAGACGCTCCTGTTTTTTCAGGAAAGGAATGTCTTCGGTCAGGCCCTGGCACAGCGGATGGGTGGCGTCGTCTTTGCCGGCCGCGTCCAGGATGGATGGGACGTCTTGCGGTGTGACGGGGCCGTAGGCCACCCGCCCGGCGGGGGTGGCGATCTCGACCAGGGGTTCGAGCCAGTGCAGGCCGCGTGAGCCGTTGCGCACGATGCGCAGATCCAGACCACGGCGTGCCGCCTCGGCGCGGAAGGCATCCGCGACCGCATCGGCGCCCATCGCCAGCGCGGCGGTGTCCAGCGGGACGTAGAGGAGGTGTTCCATGCTCAGGCCTCCCGCGCTGCGGTCAGCAGGGCATCCAGTTTTTCGGGAGTGACACGCGCATGGGGCTGGCCGTCGATCATGACGGCCGGAGACTGGGCGCACAGGCCCAGACAGTACACCGGCGCCAGCGAAACCTCGTTGGCGTTTCCGGCGGCGACGCGCGTCTGGGCGTGTTCGTACAGCGCGCCCCCGCCACAGGCCTGACAGGACTCGGCGCGACAGACCTCGAGGTGGGTGCGCGCGGGCGGTGAGGTGCGGAAATGGCTGTAGAAACTGATCACGCCATGGACCTCGGCCCGGGATCGTTGCAACGCCGCCGCGATTTGCGGCACGACCGGCTCGGGAATCCATCCCAGGGCATCCTGCACGTCGTGCAGGATCGGCAGCAGGGCGCCTTGCCGGCCGGCATGCCGGGCCAGGATTTCCTGTACCAGCGGATTGGCGTCATGCGGGGCGGCCGCGGCATCGGACCGGATGGTGTCCATGGCTTGTCTCCGGACGCATGATCGGCGGGCATGCGTCTTAATAGGTTTATTTGTGCATATATAAATCAGTGCCGTTAAATGACTCTACCCTTGAAAATAATTTGATTTCAATAAGATAATAAAAACATATTATTGGCAGTCTCCATTTTTATTATGCAAATGAATTCATATTAATAAGACTTTCAGGAGGAGATATGGCGGTTTACCGGTTCAAGCCCCGGCTGTATTCGGAATGGGTATTGGAAAAACAATCCGGGGAAATACTGCAAATGGGCGATGTGTTGCGATTGCTGGCCGCCATCGATGAATATGGTCATATTTCAGGCGCCTGTCAGGCGCGCGGTGTGTCCTACCGTCATGCCTGGGGCATTCTGCGCAAGGCCGAGGCCGAATTCCAGGCGCCGCTGATCGAGACGTCCCGGCGCCGGGGTTCGCGCCTGACCAGCTTCGCGCAGCACCTGCTGTGGGCCAACCGGCGCATCGATGCCCGTCTGGCCCCGACGTTCGAGAGTCTGGCCTCCGAGCTGCAGGAAGAACTGCAACGCCTGTATTCCGAGGAAATGTCCGTGCTGCGCCTGCATGCCAGCCACGGGTTCGCCGTCGAGGGGTTGATGCGACTGGCCAACGGTCAGGACATGTTGCCGCTGGAATTGCGTTATCGCACCGCGATCGAGGCGCTGGCTTCGCTGGACCGCAGAGAATGCGACCTGGCCGGTTTTCAGGTGCCGGTTGCCGAGTACGAAAAACCCATCTTGCAACGCTACCTGCGCTGGCTCGATCCGGACCGCATGCTGCTCCTGCATCTGGCCGTCCGCAACACTGGCCTGTTCGTGCAGCCCGGAAATCCGAAGAACATCCGCTCGGCCAGCGATCTGGTGCGTCCGGACGTGCGCTTCGTGAACCGGCAGCTCGGTTCCAGCACCCGGTTCCTGATCCACCTGATGCTGGAGCATCTGGGGATCGATCCCAACGACGTGACCGGATTCGACAGCGGGGAATTCACGCACATGGCCATTGCAGCGCACATCGCCAGCGGCATGGCCGATGTCGGCATCGGGGTCGAGACCGCCGCCTGGCGCTGTGGACTGGAATTCATTCCGCTGGCGCGGGAGCGCTATTTTTTTGGCATCAACAAGGAGCTGGTCGGCACACAGTCCCTGCAGCGGCTGCTGGACCTGATGAGCGGGGATGAATACCAGGAATACGCCCGCAATCTGGTGGGCTATGACTGTAGTCTGCTGGGTCAGGTCCAGACCCTTGAGCAGGCTTTCGGACCGGAGTTTTCCTGTAGGCGCTGAACGAGCGAGGCAGGCGCTTGCTGGTCCGGTCGGCGGCGGGATCGACGCACCGCCCCGCAGTGGCAGCAGGCACGACGAGTTGGGCTGAGTGTCAGGGATATGCGTGTGATCTGACGGGCTACGGCTGTTCAGACCTCAGCGCAGCGAGAAATCCACGCGGGTTGCCGCGCCGCCGTCCTCGATTCCGCTGGCGTCGGGCTTGGGCGCCACGATGAAGACCCGATCGGTCAGATCCGGCGCGGCCGCCATGATGGCCTCGTACACGGCCTGGGCGCGGGCCTCCGCCAGGTTGACCAGGGGCTCTTTGCCCAGCGGAGCGGCAGCCAGCAGCAGGGCGTTCATCTGATCGGGTGGCAGTGATTTGGCGATGCCGATGCCGTTGCGCGGCTTGTTCTTGATCTTGGTGTCGCCGTAGACCTTTTCCAGGTATTTGGCGCGGTCGGCGTCGGTCAGCTCAATTGCCTTGACCTCGGCTTTCTTGCCGCGAACGCCCATGTCGTGGGCCTTGACCGCGCGGATCCTGTCATCCACCCAGGCCTGGCGCAGGCCCGCCTCATCGGCCTTCGGGTCGGCCCGGCCGATGATGTCCATCTTGAGCGACGGCCGCCCGGAAAGCGCCTTGACCAGCGTGGCGATATTCGATTTTGCCGTGTCGTCGAGGACGGCCTGGCCCGGTGCGAAATCGACGCGTGACAGATCTTCGCCACCGCCGAAGGCGGAGGCCAGCAGTCTGAAGGGCGCGGTCACCGCCTTGGCGATCGTGTTCACGATCACCTGCACGATGATGCCGCCCACCGAGAACTTGGGATCGTCAAGCGACCCGGAGATCGGCAGGTTGATGTCGATGTTGCCGTTGGAGTCCTTCAGCAGCGCGACAGCCAGCAGCACCGGCAGCTTGAGCGCATCGGGGCTGTCGGACGGCTTGCCGAAGGTGAGCTGGTTGAGCACGACCTTGTTGCTGGCTTGCAGGGCGCGGTCCTTGATCTGGTAGTGCAGGTCGACCGACAATTTGCCGCGATCGATCGCGTAGCCAACATATTTCGACGCGTATGTGGTGAAACGGGGCAGGTCCACGCCCTTGGCCGAGGCGTTCAGATTCAGCGCCAGATAGCGGGCGAACGGTTGCACCGTGCCGGAGATGAAAAAGGGAGCCGTGCTGTAGGCGCGGCCCGTCACGCTGACCTTCGCCGGCGCGGGCTTGGTCGAGGACACGGCCGTCAGCGTCCCCTCGATGGAGGACAGTTCGGCCCGATAATTGGGCCGCACGAAATGATCATTGAACGTCACGCGGCCCCGCTTGAGCTTGACGCTGTTGATGAAGATGTCGGGCAGGGCGCTGGTGGCGCCGCCGGTTGATTTTCTCGAGGCCGCGGATGCGGCGCCGGCCGCGCGCTTGTGGCGGGTCTGCGTGTCCTGGGTGATGGAGCCGGCGGCCGTGCCCTTGGCGACTAGGATGTCCATCACATTCATGCGTGCGTTGCTGTTGAGCAGGATGTTGCCGTAGAAATCGTCCAGCAGGATATCGCCCAGGTTCAATCCGAGCCTGGCGCCCGCCATCGTGACGTGCATGTTGCTCAGGCCCAGACGCTTCCAGTTCATGAATGCCGCCTTGTTGACGCGATCCAGAAGCGCCAGGTCATCGATCTGGACGGCGCCTCGCCAATCGACCTGCATGGCCTGTTTGCCTTGTGGCAGGGCGAGTTCGACCTTGCCGCGTGCGCCCACGCTCATGCTGCGCACCGTGGCGTTCAGGCTGGAGGCAAAGAACGGCGCCAGGGACGCTGCGTCGAAGCGGGCCAGATCGACTGAGGCCTTGAGCGTGAGCGGTTGGGTCGTCAGCGTGCCGTCCAGTGCCAGCGTGCCGCGTTTCTGGAGGCCCTCGGCTTTCAGGGTGAAGTTCGTCGGTTTGGCGTCCAGGGCCAGCCGGTTGGCCGTCAGCGCCAGAGAACCGATCGACAGATCCACGCCGGGCTTGATGGATTCGTCGCGCACGGCGAGCTGTTGCAGACCGAGCTTCACGGCCAGGGCCTCGATCCGGGCCCCGGTCACGTTGACCGTGCCTGCAAGACTCAGCCGACCCTCCTTGAGGGAAACAGGCGTGAAATGGCGCATAGTCGTTGCGAAAGGCGCCAGTGGCAGGTTGTCCAGGGTGACCTGGGCCTTGACCGACAGGGGTTGCAGCATGACCGGCGTCCGGACCTGCAGCGTGCTGCCATCGTGGCTGTTGTTCATGCTCAGCCGCGCCTGCATGGGCTGATCAGGGGACTGCGGCAGCGTGATGTGTTCGACTTCGATGTTCAATCCGTCGAGCGGGTAATCCAGGCCGTTGGGCTCGTCGCGCAGGCGCATTGTGCCGGCTTCGAGTCTGACGCTGCCCAGGGCGATTTTCCAGGTGGCGTCATCGGCTGGCTGGCTGGATGGGGGCGCCTCGGTGGCAGGATGGTTGCCCTGGGGGACATCCGGCCCGGCGGCGCCCAGCTTGGTGAAGCCTTGCGCGACCCGCTGCCAGTTCAGCTGAGTGGCGTCACGATGGGCCTCCACGTGCGGTTCCGTCAGCGTCACGGTCTCCACGGAGACCGTTCGCGCGCTCAGATCGAGCGCCAATCCCGCTGCTTTCAGTCCGGCCCAGGTCAGCAGCGGCGCCCCTGACGTCTCGGTGACATCGAGCTGGCGCAGGCTCAGGTCGCCCTGCACGCGAATGCGTGGCGCAGTGGCCGGGGGCTGTTCGAACAGGATCTTCAGTCTGGAATCCAGCAGGGCGCTTTTGACCTGGACCGGCAGCGGCATGGGCCAGAAGTCGGCCCATTTGTCGAGCGCCACGCTGTCGAGTTTGACGTTCAGTGTGGATGTGGGTGTTTTCTCGAACGGTCGCGCCGTGCCGTCCAGATCGAAGGGGCTGCCGTTGAGGCGCAGATGCACGGCGGGCTGCACATCGATGTCGGTGGCATAGCCGAAAGAGGAGAGGAACGGGATGCCCAGCGTGAGTTCATCAATCGTCTGCTTGCGGCCGGTGACCTGGTCATCGAGGCGGATCTCCCCCCCGGTCAAGGACAGATTGTTCAGTGAAAAACGCGGCGGGCCGGCATCGGTCTCATCCGGCGCATCGGGCTGTTTTGCGGCCATCGCGGCAAACCGTTCCACGATGTCGGAAAAATTGAATCGCGTGGGAGCCTGCCGGACCAGGGAGATCCTGGGCTGGTTGATATGCACCCGGTCGATCACTGGCGCGAACAGGGCGATGGAGCGCCAGGCCACACGCAGATCGATTGCGCCGATTTGCAGCAACGGCTCGGACTGAGGCTGTTCGACGACGATATCCTGCGCGCGCAGGGCCAGTGTGAAGGGGTTGAAGCGGATTTCCCCGACCTGGACCGGGCGATCCAGCAGTTCGGAGACGTTCTGCGTAAGCGCGCTGCGGATGGCCTTGGGCACCAGCCAGGCGGACAGCGCCGCCAGCACCAGCAGGGTCAGGACGATGCCCGCCAGGATCTTGAGCATCCGTCGGCTGAACTTCAGAACTGGCATTCGCAACTGCATTGCATATGTCCCCGGCTGTGTCGTTCTTATGTGTCGTTTTCGACCGCAGGTACCGATATTGCGCCGTGTACGGCCGGAGATCATTATCCTCGCCGGGTTACGGTGCGTCCATTCGAACGGGCCCGGTTTTGCGTTTTTTTGCGGTGTGCAAGAGGCCGCGCGCCCGAGCGTCGGCCTGGCCGGCCGCCTGGGGTGGTCAAATTCATCGATGTTTATATGATCAGGACTGTCAGGGTCGATATAATCTGACTGAAGTCAGGTATTGTTCGATCGTCGGTCAGAGGGCATGAAAATGGACGAGAGCCAACTGTTGCAAGTGCGCCGGTTCAACCGGATGCTGACCCGCCGGATCGGTATGCTGAGTCACGACTATCCGGGGATGGGCCGCCCGCCGGGCGCGGCGCGGCTGCTCTACGAAATCGGCCCGGATGGCGCCACGGCGCGCGATCTGCGCGCGCGTCTGGGGCTGGATTCAGGCTACTTGAGCCGGATGTTGCGCGCGCTCGAAAAAACCGGATTGATCACATTGAGGCCCGACGCGCAGGATGCGCGGGTGCGCCGGGTGATCCTGACCGCAAAAGGCCGCCGGCAATGGGCTGTGCTCGATGACCGGTCCAAAGGCCTGGCCGCCGCGTTACTGGAGCCGCTCGGGACGACACAGCGTGAACGGTTGCTGGCCGCGATGGCCGATGTGGAACGCTTTCTGCGGGCCTCGGCGGTGACGATCGAGACAGCCGATCCTTTTGGCGACGAGGCGCGCGCCTGCATCGAGACCTATTTCCGCGAGCTTCAGGCGCGGTTTGATGGAGGCTTCGCCCCCGCGTTGACCGTCTCTGCGGATCCCGAGGAACTGGTGCCGCCGCATGGGTGGTTCTTGATCGCCCGGCTGGAAGATGCGCCGGTGGGATGCGCGGCGCTCAAGAACCAGGGCAATGGTGTTGGCGAGATCAAGCGCATGTGGGTGGACTCGTCCGCCCGGGGCCTGGGCATCGCCCAGCGCCTGCTGGAGGCGCTGGAATCGCGAGCGGTCGATGTCGGTGTGAATGTGTTGCGGATGGATACGCACCGCAGTCTCGCCGAGGCGCGCGCCCTCTACGCGCGCAATGGCTATGCGGAGATTGCGGCGTACAACGCGAACCCCTATGCGCACCATTGGTTCGAAAAACGGGATCTGCGCCGGTCAGTGTGATGGCCTGTCGGCAGAGGTGTCAGCGCATGAGATGCCGCCCGACCTGGCGCGTCCATCCGGCCGCACGGCCATGACCGGGGTGGCTTTTCCTATAATTTCCCGATGAATGAGAACAGTCAATGGTGTCGCCAGATCCGGGCCTGGGCGCTGGAACTGGGGTTCTCCGGGATAGGGATTGCCGGGGTGGATCTGTCCTCGGCCGAGCCGCGGCTGCTGCAATGGCTCGCGCAGGGCTATCACGGTGACCTGCACTATATGGAGAAGCACGGTCTCAAACGTGCGCGGCCGGCTGAGCTGGTGCCTGGCACGGTGAGCGTGATCACCGCGCGCATGCCGTATTTGCCGCGTCAGACCGCGCCCGGCTGGCAGGCGCGTGAATGCGCAAGGTTGACAGACTCCCATGAAGGCGTCGTGTCGCTCTATGCCCGGGGACGTGATTATCACAAGGTGGTGCGCGCGCGCCTGCAAAAGTTGTGCGACCGGATCGAGGCGCTGGTCGGGCCGTTCGGCTATCGCGTCTTTTCCGATTCTGCGCCCGTGCTGGAAAAGGAGCTGGCCAGCCGCAGCGGCCTGGGCTGGCGCGGCAAGCATTCCATGGTGCTCTCGCGCGATGCGGGGTCGATGTTTTTCCTGGGCGAGATTTTTGTGGATTTTGCCCTCGAGCCGACCGAGCCGGTGAGCGCGCATTGCGGCACCTGTACGGCCTGCATCGATGTCTGTCCCACGGGCGCCATCGTGGCGCCCGGCGTGGTGGATGCGCGTCGCTGCATTTCCTATCTCACCATAGAGAATCATGGCCCCATCCCCGAGGCGCTGCGCCCGCTCATGGGCAATCACATTTACGGCTGCGACGACTGCCAGACGATCTGTCCCTGGAACAAGTATGCGCAGACCTCGGACCTGCCTGATTTCGATGAGCGCGCCCCGCTGGTCGGCCACCGGCTCATCGAGTTGTTCGCCTGGGATGAGGCGACATTCCTCAAGCACACCGAGGGCGGGCCGATCCGGCGGATCAATCACGAACGCTGGTTGCGCAATATCGCCGTGGCGCTGGGCAATGCGCTGCGCAGTGCCGATGCGGCGCAGGCCGTGGAATTGCGGGCTGCCCTGCTCAGCCGCGCCGACCATGAAAGCGCCCTGGTGCGCGAGCATGTGGCCTGGGCACTCGCGCAGAGCGGGTGAGACGAGTCCGATGCCATGGCGGTCATGGTGCGATTTCGCGCCACTGGCCGGGCGACAGGTCTTCGAGGCGCCAGGGTCCGATGCTTGTCCGTACCAGGCGCAAAGTCGGCAGCCCCACGGCCGCCATCATGCGCCGGACCTGGCGGTTGCGGCCTTCGTGGATGGTGATTTCGAGCCAGGCCGTCGGAATGCTTTTGCGAAAACGCACAGGCGGATCGCGCGGCCAGAGCTGCGGTTCCGCCAGCAGGCGGGCCTGGGCGGGCAGGGTGGAGCCGTCTTTCAGGTCCACGCCGGTTCGCAGATGTTGCAGCTGGGCCTCGGTCGGCTCGCCCTCGACCTGCACCCAATAGGTTTTCGACATCTTGTGTCGGGGGTCGGCGATGCGTGCCTGCAGACGGCCGTCGTTGGTCAGCAGGAGCAGCCCTTCGCTGTCGCGATCCAGCCGTCCGGCCGGGTAGACATCAGGCACGTCGACAAAGTGCTTCAGCGTGACACGGCCCTCATCGTCGCTGAATTGGGTCAGCACGCCGAATGGCTTGTTGAGCATCAGCAGGCGAGGGCGCGCGGGCGGTGTCCGGGCCGTGCGGCGCGCTTTTCCGGACCGGGGGCGCCAGAGCGGATCGGCATGAGTCATGCGTCTGCCCGATTCGCCCACGCCAGGGGCTGCATCATGCGCGGGGGCCTTTTTCAGAATGCCCTGAGCAGTTGTTGCGCTTGCTCATCGAGGGTGTTCACCTGGTCTTGCAGCGTGGTCCGCTTTTCCTCCAGGGTGCGCAGATCGTTCTCGGTAGTCTCCAGCTGCTTCAGGTAACGGGTGCTGAGCGTGCTCTTGGCAGGCACGGCCGCCAGATTGTCGCGGATGCGTTGTTGCTCATTGGCCAGGCGCTCAAAATCGGCGTCCAGGTTTTCCAGCGCGGTTTGCGCGTCCACTTGTTGCTGACGCGCCTGAGCCAATGCTTTCAGTTTGTCGCTCCACGGCTGGTCCGTGCCGGACGTGGCCCAGCCCAACAGCTCGTCGGGTGCGGTGTCACTCAGCGCATAGGCAGAGTGTTCGAGTCTTTCGTCAACGGCCTGCACGGTCTTTTCCCCACCGGCAGGCACGGTCGTTTTCAGTCGGTAGTGATCAACCGTTCTGCCGTCGCTTTCCGGAGAGGAGAACGTCCAGCCCGAGTGGACCGGATGTTCGATCACGACAGTACGCTCGCCATCGAGCGCGCCCGAGACGGTGTAGGTCGTCACAAGGCGTGATTTATGCGTCAGTTGCAGCATGCCATCCACGGCCTTGATGTCGACGATGGTGGCGGTCGGTTTCTGGTCGGTGGTGATGGTGACCTTGCGATCCGAGGCGAAGCTGGCCAGTCGCGTGTCGCCATTGGGCAGGCCCGCCAATTGCGCATCGCCCACATAGCCGGATTTGGCATCGTAGATGGTGAGCAGGCCCTGGGGCAGGCTGACGTCTCCGGTATTCTTGAGCATCAGGGCTGCCACGGGATGTGGCGATGCGGCGCCCGCGCGATACAAGGACACCATGCTGGCGGGGACCTCGATATCCACAATGGGGACGGACAGGGTGTCGCCATTGGCCAGGTCGTAGGTGCCCGGCAAGGCAAAGGTCGATGACATCTCGCTTTCGCTGGCGGCAGCCTGTGCCGGCCCCTCCATCGGGGCCCCGCCGTATTGCGCCGCGCTGAGGGACTGTATCTCGTCGATGGGCGCTCGAGCGTCCTCGGTCACCACACTGTCCTGGTCGAGGGTCGCCATCCGGCGTTTCTCGCTGGCGCGATTGGCAAGATTGCCGGTATCGACCTGGGAGATGACCGTCGATGCCGTCGTGACGGGGATTTCCTGGCGGTCTTTCCAATAGAGTTGATGCAGGCGCTGCCTCAGGGTGACGGGATCGGCGGAGGTCAGCACGAGACGCACGTTTTTCCAGTCCTCGCCGCTGGCGTTTTCCAGTACCGTCCAGGCTTGCAGCCGCGCCTTGCCGTCCTCTTGCGCCACGACCTTGTAGGTGGTTTTCCAGATGGGGGCCGCCACGACATACGAGACATTGACGCTGTTGTCGGTGTCGCCCTTGACGTTGAGCGTGATGACACGCGAACGGTCGTTCTTGGCCCGCGCAATGGCATTGGTGGCCTCGATCAGCTTGTCGCGCAGCGGCGCATCATCCACGGTCACCGAGGCGTCCTGCGCGAGTTCCAGCGTGTCCACGGCGCCTGCGGGGGTCAGCACCGACAGCAGGAACATTTGCTGCGCGTCCGGCCCTTTGCGTGATTCGACGCCCAGCACCTTGCCCCGCACGGTCTTGCTGTTGCTTTCGACCGTCACGGCCGCGCCTTGCAAGGCCGTCAGCAATGTGGGTACCGAGGCCAGGGCGTCCGCCGTAAAGGGCAATCCCTTGAAGCTTTCCTTGAGAGGTTGGGGGCCCACCAACGAAAAACTCGTGGCCGACGCCGTCACGCTGTTCACCACCAGGCTTTTCAGAATGTCGTCGACCTGATCGCGTGGCACGTCGAGCCGGATCTGGTGGTCCCGTCCCACTGGCATGGCGCGAATGATTTCGGCCAGTCCTCCAGAGGACAGACGGATTTCGCGGATGGGACCATTATTGGCGGCCAGCACGCTGGCTGGCACCAGTGCGCTGAGAACCACGCTTGCGACGACACGATTGAGCATGACGAGTCCAGTGCAAAGTCTCATGGAAGTGTCTGAATATAGTGTCTTCCCGAGTATTCGATCAAGCTGCCGTGCCCAGGGGCGGCGCTCAGGTCAGGGGGCGGTCCGACCTGTGCCGTGAGGCGGCCTCACCGGTGGCGGCAGCCACGGCGATGCCTGAAAAAGGCATAGATCGTCAGCACGGCCAGCCCGACCAGGGCTACTACCAGCGCATGTTCAACGTCTGTCATCCAGGCGACCGCGCCGATCAGGCCAAACAGAGTCAGCAGGTGGGTTGCCAGGCAGGCCAGCAGCGTAACGACGGTGGACCATAGGCTGGTCTTGAAAAAAGGGTCGCGCATGACGGACGGGGTGGATTGATCGCGGTCCATGGTTCATCCTCAGAGGGGGTGGCTCGGTTGCGATAGATAATAATGAAAATCATTACCACTATCAACAAATGAGCTGATCAGACACTGAACCAGGTATTGATCCCCTGTCCGTGGCGCTCAGGTGATCTGTCTGGTTCTCTCTTTGAGGACGGTGTGCTTTTTCCGGGGCATCAATGCCTACCAGCCGCACCTTGACGCTGCATGTCCATTAGCGAGAACGGTGATGGTGCCTTGGTCGTATGGTATGCCCCAAACACGAAATTAATGACAGGCCCCACCCCGCGTGCTCTGGGGATGCCCGTTAAGATCGTGGCTGGAGATGCTCTCGCGCAGAGCGTACGGCTTCAGGAACTTTGAGAATTACCGCATGAGAGTCTTGGCTCAATGCGCTTGGAACGGTGTCATCAACCGTGTCTGATGAATGCCCATCCCCCGTTAATGGGGTAGAGCCCATACAGCGGTCTGATGGACGAGGGCTGTCAAGGGTTATCCACGCAAACCCCCACCAACACTGCCCCTCCAGGCAACAAAAAACCCAACGGAGAACCGTTGGGTTAAATGTAACTGGTGGTGGAGTAGACCCCTGGTTCACGACTCGTTCTCCATGCGGAATAGGCATAGTTTGAACTGTTGAGTAGTCGGGATGGTTTCTAGAAAACGTTGCGTGTTGCGCAACGTGCGGTTATGATGGGAATGATCAAGTCATTTCGTCACAAAGGCCTGCGCCATTTCTTCGAGACGGGTAGTGCCGCAGGCATCCAGGCAGGCCATGCCAAGCGTTTGCGCATGCAGCTGACTGCCTTGGATACGGCGACCACGATTGACGACATGGATCTGCCTGGTTTTCGCCTCCATCCGCTCAAGGGCGACCAGAAGGGCCGCTGGGCCGTGACTGTCAACGGGAACTGGCGTGTGACGTTTGAGTTTGCAGATGGTGATGCGTATGTCATCGACTATGAGGATTATCACTGATGAGCATGTACAACCCCCCGCATCCTGGTGAGTTCATTACCGAGGTTTATCTCGCGCCTTACGGGATCAGTACGCGGGCGCTGGCGTCGCGACTGGATGTTGCACCATCAACGGTCAGTCGGATGCTCAAGGGCACCAGCAGCGTGACTCCTGATATGGCCCTGCGCCTGTCCAAGGCGCTTGGCCGCAGTGCCCAAAGCTGGCTGGCGATGCAGGATGCGCATGACCTCTGGGTGACCCAGCAGCACTTGGATCTGTCTGGCGTCAGTAGGCTGGAATTGGCCGAAGCCTGATCCGATGCCTTTATGCAGATGCACAATCCACCTCATCCGGGCAGCCTGCTGAAGGAAGACGTGCTGCCTGCGTTGGATCTCACCGTGACCGAGGCTGCTACGCAGTTGGGCGTGTCGTGCGTACAGTTTTCCCGGTTCATCAACGGACGGTCTGGCGTGACGCCAGAGCTTGCACTGCGGCTGGCCAAGTGGATTCCCGCCCCGACAGCCATCATGTGGCTGCAGATGCAGGCCGATTATGACTTGTGGCAGGCGGAACACTCTGGGCGTGTGCTGGATGTGACGGCGGCTCAGCGACATGTGCATGCGTAGTGAAAAAACAGTGGTTTCCCAGCGAACTTCTGATGCCTGGACGAGGCCTCCGGTCAGTGCAATGTTGCAGGACGGCCGCAGCAATGCTTGTATTTTTTACCGGAACCACACGGGCATGGGTCGTTGCGCCCGACCTTGGGAGTTGCGCGCCTCATTGTTCGTTGTGCGCGATCGCCGGTAAGCTGTATGCGCCGTGGTGCCCAGTATTTGTTGATGGCCAGCACGGTTGGAACGACGGCGTCGACCCACCTCTGGGCATCACCAGTTTCACGCGTGATCTCCATGCCGCCTTCATCGCCCAGCCGTAAAAATGGTGTGATCAGGTCGTGATTGCCTTTAGTCGTCTTGAACGCGTCTGCAGCCCAAAGCAGTGACCAGTCATCGGCGTCGAAAAGCTGTGTGGCCTTCAGGAACCCTTCGCACCATTCCGCAGCGCCCCAGACGGCTTGACGGCGAAAGACGGGTTCGAAAGTTTCCGGGTGATTCTGGAAGTTCTGCACGATCTGATTCCACCAGCCCATGATGAGGCCGATGATTTCGTTGGCCTGCTCCAGGGATGCAAAATCCACATCTTCTTGGCCGTACTCAAAATCCCACACCCAAGGGAGCCAATCTGAGGGCATGACCATGCGAGGACCAATGGCTAATGCGGTTAGCCAGCCTTCCAGGGTCGCCACGTCCATTGAGAAATCCGAGACGTTGCCGGACGCCAGAAAGTCATCAAGACGCTTCAGGTCATGGTCGCTAAGGTATTGAGGAAGCTGCATCGGTCCGCTTCGTAGTAAGGTCAGAGCGCGGTATTGTATTGGTGAACGGATGGGGCAGTTTGGGTCAGCCGATCCAGCGCGATACCCAGTGCCTTGTCGGTGAACAATCTGTTCTTGCGATCAGCTGCAGCGTGGCCGCGCCAGTGTTGCAATCCTGTGCGGATGCCCGGGATTGTGAGATCTGCGCCTTCTCTAGCAACCAGCCAGTCCACTGTTGCCAGCAGCTCCATCCCAAACGGTGACTCGAACCCATCGATCAAGGCGGCAGTGGCTTCCAGTGCAGGCAAATATTGCTTGGCCTCGCTATTGAGATAGGCCTGCAGATAGGCCCGGCGACAGTCTTCGAACCAGATCACATCGTATGGACTGGCATCGGCCAAGCGTTTGTCACAATGCAGATAGCTGCCGTCCAGGCCGTCCAATAGGTGTTGCAGGCGATTGGCGTATGGGCCGTATTTGTGCGCCTGAAAACTTAGATCAAGCGATGGCAGGCCAAGCTGCTCTACTGAACGCTCTAGGAACCAGGCGAGTTTTTGGATTTCGAGCAGACTGCACTCCATGCCCAGAATCCAGTATCGCCGTACAAGTTCTGCGATCAAGGCCCGGGCAGGGGTCAGTTTCTCGACACCAGTACGTTTAGCGGTGTTTTGGTATTTATCCGTGGGCTCAAAAACCAGAGCGTCGACGTCAAGTCCAGCCAGCGCTGCCTCGATCTGGACGCGAACGTCAGCCCAGGCAAGCTTGCCGTTGCCCGCTCCAAGCGGGGGGATGGCCACGGACTTGACCTGGTGCTCGATCAGGAATTGCCGGAGATCCTGCAGGCCCTCGGTGATCCATTCCATGCGCGAGTTGCCCCGCCAGTGCTGTTTGGTGGGGAAGTTGACGATCCAGCGGGGACCGTCCAGTTCGTGCGTCTGTGTAACGAACATCTTGCCAGTCCGGACTTCGCCCGCCTTGCAAGCCGCTGCGTACAGGCGAAAGTTGTCCTTGAACCGCTCTTTGAACATCAACGCGATGCCCTTGCCCATGACGCCGACGGTGTTGACCGTGTTGACCAGCGCCTCGGTGTGGGCCTCCAGGAGGTTGCCTTGCGTGAACGTGATCATTAGAAATACCAGTTTGGACGGGTGTGGACGGGAAGGTTCAGGTGTTGCGCCTGCAGAACCTGCTCGACAGCCTGCTTGACGGAATCCGTATAGCATACGATACCCAGCAGAGCACTGATGGGCAAGTGCTGGTGAATCAGCGCTTCCGCCTGGTACTGCTCGAATTTCTCGGGATTGTCGGGGTCTCGGCGGAAGTCCTTGGTTTGCAGGATTGCCCAGTTGATTTTGTCCAAGTCAGACAAATCAAAATAAAAGTTTGCCCATTGGTAGTAGGCGTGGCTGTCAGTGAAAAGGAATGGCACGTCCAGCGCCTGAAGGCGAGGCAGACTGGACACCAGGATCACGATCTCGTCGTTCGTACGTTGCTGGATGCCGCCTCGCCCCGTGTGAATGTTGTAGAGCATGGGCGAAAACGGCGTGAAGTAGAACGGCACATAGTCGTGCAGGTAGCCCCCCGGTGGGCACGGAATAGGGCGTCGACTGCGCTTGTCGATCAGCTCCGGGTTGCCGATCCCTACCCAGTCAGGGGCGGCCTGATGGTGATCGCTGGGGAGTGTCAGATTTTTTGTGGGCGGGGCGGTTTGACATCGTTCAATCCCTGGCCTCAGTGAACCGTTCACCGAACAAGATGGCGAACTGATTCATGGCTGCTTTCCACGTATGAACCGATCGTGACGGCTTGGCCAGCACGTTTCGCAGCGCCAGCCACAGGAGCTTGACGGCCGCCTCGTCGCTGGGGAATTGGCCCCGGTTCTTGATGATTTTACGCAGCTGTCGATTCATGTTCTCGATGGCGTTCGTGGTGTAGATCACGCGCCGGATGTCGGGTGGGAAGATGAAGAACGGCACCACATGTTCCCAGGCCCGTTCCCAGGCGGCCACGATGGTCGGATACTTGGCCCCCCAAGGGCCGTGGGCAAACGCGGTCAGCGCCTCCCGGGCCTGCTGCTCATTGGCGGCGGCATAGATGGGTTTGAGTGCGGCGGCGACCAATTTACGGTCCTTCCAGCCGGCGTAATCCAGGCTATTGCGCATCAGATGCACGATGCAGGTCTGCACCGTCGTCTTGGAGAAGACCGCGTTGATGGCCTCGGGCAGGCCCTTTAAACCATCGACCACGGCAATCAGAATGTCCTGGCAGC
>NZ_JBKEAA010000019.1:0-135264 GCF_047971665.1 Castellaniella sp.
CAGCCCGTGCGTGGTGTGCTTCTTCCAAATTGGCGATTCAGTCTTCTTGCAAGAGGGCTGGATTGCAACCAGTTATGCTTGACGACCATAGCAAGGTGGACCCACTCCTTCCCATCCCGAACAGGACAGTGAAACGCCTTTGCGCCGATGATAGTGGGTGGACACCTGTGAAAGTAGGTCATCGTCAGGCTCTTATACCGCAAAGCCCCTGCAGAGTATTCTGCAGGGGCTTTGTCTTTGGGCCGCCAGCGCGGGCGCACGCCTGCCGGAGCACCTGAGTTCGGCTGTTTGATCCCCGCTTTCCTCTGAAGGCACTGCCATTTCCAAATGGAAAAGGCGTGCCAGCCCGGTTGATGTGCGTCCGCTTAGCCGATGCGCGCCAGCAGCCGGAAGGTCTCGTGTGCCGGCAGTCCCATGACACCGCTGTGGCTGCCCGCAAGATGCGCCACGAAGGCTGCGGCCAGACCCTGGATGGCATAGCTGCCTGCTTTGCCGAAGGGTTCTCCACTGGCAATGTAGGCCTCGACGTCGGCGTCCGTCAGCGGCTGGAAATGCACCGTGCTGATGCTGACCGCCTCATGAAAAGTGCCACGATGCGCCAGGACCACCGCGGTGTGGACTGCATGTGCCCGGTCCGACAGGCGGCGCAGCATGGCTGCGGCGTCAGCCGCATCGCGCGGTTTGCCCAGCACGTCGCCTTCCAGAATGACCGTGGTGTCCGCGCACAGGATGGGCGCATCCCGCCACCGGGTGGGCCAGGATCCGGGCAGCGGATCGGGCTGGCCGCCAGCGGCCAGCCAGCGGACCGCATGCTCGGCCTTGTCTCGCGCCGTGCGACGGACGTAGTCGGCAGCGGCTTCGCCCGGCAATTGCGGCTCGTCTTCGCCTTCCGGCGCGGGTACGCGCAGGATACCGTGAGGAATCGCCAGCTGGTCCAGGATCTCGTGGCGGCGGGGGCTGGCCGAGGCCAGCAGAATGAAGGAAGGCGGCATCGTAAAGGGGCTTCTCACCGGCGGTCCTGCGCGGCGAACGCAGAATTCATGCTTCAGTTCACACGCAGGATCTTCATCCCGTTGGTACCGCCGCTGTTGCTGTAGAAGTCGCCCTTGGTCAGGATGATCCAGTCGCCCGACTGCAACTGTCCCTGACTGCGCAGGATGTCGATGGCGGCCTCGCTGACCTCCGCGGGGGGCAGAGCGGCGGCATCGAAGGAGACGGTATAGACGCCCCGGAACAGCGCGGCCCGGCACTGGGTGGCAGGGTGACGTGTATAGCAGTAGATGGGAACGCCGGAGCGGATGCGCGACATGATGAGCGGGGTATGGCCGCTTTCCGTCAGGCTGATGATGGCCTTGATGCCCGGAAAATGGTTGGCCGAATACATGCTGGCCAGCGCGATGGTCTCGTCGCAACGTGAGAATGTCTCGCCCAGGCGGTGATGGGACAGGGTGCTGGTGGGCTCGCGTTCGGCACCCAGGCAGATCCGCGCCATGGCTTGAACCGCCTCGACAGGGTATTGTCCGGAGGCCGATTCTGCCGAGAGCATGACCGCATCCGTGTAGTCGAGCACCGCATTGGCCACATCGGAGACCTCTGCCCGGGTCGGAATGGGGCTGGAGATCATGGACTCCATCATCTGGGTGGCCGTGATCACCAGCTTGTTCAGCGTCCGGGCGTGCTGGATGATGCGTTTCTGGATGCCCGCCAGGCGGGCATCGCCGATCTCCACGCCCAGATCGCCCCGGGCCACCATCACGCCATCACTGGCGCGGATCAGGTCGTCCAGCGCTGTATCGTCGGCCACGGCCTCGGCGCGTTCGATCTTGGCAATGATCCAGGCTGCGCTGCCAGCGTCGCGCACCAGCTGACGCGCTTGTTCAATGTCCTCTCCCGCGCGGGGAAAGGACACCGCGACGTAGTCCAGTTCGAGTTCGGCGGCCAGCAGGATGTCCTGGCGGTCCTTGTCGGTGAGGCTGGGGGCCGAGATGCCACCGCCGCGCCGATTGATGCCCTTGTTGTTGGACAGTGGCCCGCCGACCTCGATCCGGGTATGTACCGCCACGGCGTCCACGGACTCGACCCGCAGGATGACGCGGCCATCGTCCAGCAGCAGTTCGTCGCCAGGCGCGCAGTCCTGGACCAGCGGCGGGTATTCGATGCCGACGATTTCATCGGTGCCGGCGTCCAGCGGATGCTGGATCGACAGGATGAAGGTATCCCCCGCATTCAGGGTCACCGGTCCGTCGGCAAAGCGGCCGATGCGGATTTTGGGCCCCTGAAGATCACCCATGAGTCCGATGTGCCGGTTGTGCCGCGCAGAAATCTCGCGCACCAGCCGGACCCGCTCGCGGTGGTCTTCGGGCTTGCCATGGGAAAAATTCAGCCGGGCCACGTCCAGGCCGGCCAGAATCAGAGCTTCGATGCTTTCGGGGCTGGAGGTCGAGGGCCCCAGCGTGGCGACGATCTTGGTGCGGCGGCGGACTGTCATGGCGGATGCTCCTCAGGCTCGATGATATGGGTGGCCCGCCTGGATGGACCAGGCGCGGTAGAGCTGTTCGGCCAGCAGGATGCGGACCAGGGGATGGGGCAAAGTCAGAGAGGACAGGCGCACGGTCTGTCTGGCGGTTTGTTTCAGGGCCGGATCCAGTCCGTCGGGTCCGCCGACAATGAAGGCAATGTCGTGACCACTGGCGCGCCAGGTTTCGAGGTGGCCCGCCAGGTCCTGCGTGCTCAGGTCGCGGCCGCGCTCGTCGAGGATGACGCGCCAGGCCTGCGCGGGCAGGGCGGCCTCGATGCGCAGGGCTTCGGCATGCATCAGCTGCCGGGGGGTCTTGCCGCTGGTGCGGGGCTCGGGACGGATCTCATGCAGCTCCAGCGCGCAGTCGCGCGGCAGGCGCTTGGCAAAATCCTGCCAGGCCGTCTGGACCCAGGCGGGCATGCGGGTGCCGACGGCATAGACCAGGAGTTTCATTCGTCTTCGTCAGAACCGGCCAGTTTGTTGGCTTGCGCGGGGCCGGTGGGCAGCAGCCTGACCCGCACCGGCTTGGCACCCCAGATTTCTTCCAGATTGTAGTAGGTGCGGATGGCGGGTTGCATGCAGTGCACCACGATGTCGCCCAGATCGACCAGCAGCCATTCGCCAGTGTCCTCGCCTTCGTAGGCGATGATCTCCAGACCGTGTTGCTTGGCCTGTTCGGCGACATGGCTGGCAATGGCGCGGGTCTGGCGATTGGAGGTGCCGGTGGCGATGATGACGCGGTCGAACAGGCCGGTCAGGCCTGTGGTGTTGAAGACTTTGATGTCCCGGGCCTTGGCGTCTTCCAGGGCGTCGATGACAAGGCGTTGCTGTTTTTGCAGATTCATGGGGTTTCGGGGTTCAGGTAGAGCCGATGGCGGCGGATATAGGCCAGCACGCGAGGGTTCAGCATCGTGCCGACAGGCTGACCGGAGGCCAGGTGCTGCCGGATTTCCGTGGCGGAAATCGGCCACGGCGTGAAGGGAATCCGGACCAGTCCGCCGGGTGCCAGGGCCTGTGCCAGCTCGGCGGGGGGTGCCACGGGCGAGCCGGGTCGTTCGGCGACGGCCAGCCGGACGTGTTGCAGCAATTCGCGCCAGTGGTGCCAGGTGCAGAAATTGGCCAGCTGGTCCGATCCGAGGATCCATGTATATTGAGCCGTGGCAGGCAGCGCGGCAAGCGTGTCGATGGTGTAGGTGTTGCCGGCGCGCCGCAGCTCGATCGGGTTGACACGCAGGCCCGGGTCGTCGGCGCAGGCCAGTTCCAGCATGCGCAGCCGATGTTCCGGCGCAGCGCCCAGTCGGCCTCGCTGCCAGGGGCGCGCGGCGGGCAGCAGTTCGACATGTTCCAGTCCCAGGGCGTCCCGTGCGGCCTGGGCCAGCGCGATATGGGCCCGGTGCACCGGGTCGAAGCTGCCCCCCAACAGTCCGACCTGGGACGTCACAGCCATGCGCGCGGTCGCAGATAGTCGGCCAGCGCCGATTCGGGTGATCCCGGCTCGGGCGTCCAGTCGTAACGCCATTGGGCAAGGGGCGGCATGGACAGCAGGATGGATTCCGTGCGCCCGCCCGATTGCAGGCCGAACAGCGTGCCCCGGTCGTAAACCAGGTTGAATTCCACATAGCGGCCGCGCCGATAGGCCTGGAACGCGCGCTCGCGTTCACCATAGGGGGTGTCGCGGCGCGCCTGGACAATAGGTGCGTAGGCCGGGATGAAGCAGTCGCCCACGGCCCGGGTCAGGGCGAAGCAGATGTCGAAATCAGGGGTGTTCAGATCGTCGAAGAACAGGCCGCCGACCCCGCGTGTCTCACCCCGGTGGCGCAGCAGGAAATAGTCGTCGCACCAGGCCTTGTAGCGGGGGTACTTGTCGTCGCCAAAGGGGGCGACCGCATCGTGGCAGACCTGATGGAAATGATGCACGTCGGCATCTACCGGGTAGTAGGGCGTCAGATCCAGACCGCCGCCGAACCAGAAAACGTCGGCGTGATGGCCTTCCGGGTCATGCGCGACGAACAGACGCACATTCATGTGCGTGGTCGGCACATGGGGATTGCGCGGATGCAGCACCATGGACACGCCCATGGCCTCCCAGCTGCGACCGGTCAGTTCGGGTCGGTGGGCGCTGGCCGAAGGCGGCAAGGCATCGCCCTGCACATGGCTGAACAGCACGCCGGCGCGCTCGAAGACCTTGCCGTCCTCGCAATAGCGGGCCAGGCCGCCGCCGCCCTCCGGGCGCGACCAGGGATCCCGGCCGAAGGCCGAGCCCTCGAGATCCTCCAGGGCCTGGACGATGCGGTCCTGGAGCTGGGAAAATGTATCGTGAACCAGGAGGACGGGGACGTGCATGTCGGGCTCTGTCCGCTGTGTGCCTCAGTCGTGCCGCTTGCCAGCGGCCAGGGCGCGCCAGCCGATGTCGCGACGGAACTGACGGCCTTCGAACTGGGTCTGATTGACGGTCTCGTAGGCGGCTTGCTGGGCGCGGCGAATGGAGTCGGACAGCGCCGTGACGCACAGCACACGTCCTCCGCTGGTGCGCAGCGGACCGCCGTCGGTCACGGTGCCGGCATGGAATGTGACGCAGTCGGGTGTGTCCGGCACCAGCGCCGTGATCGGATCGCCCTTGCGGGGGGCGTCCGGATAGCCGGCCGCGGCGAGCACCACGCCCACGGCAGTGCGCCGGTCCCAATCGATCTCGGCCTGGTCCAGCGTGCCGTCCAGGGCATGCTCCAGGACCTCGGAAAAGTCGCTTTTCACGCGCAGCATGATGGGTTGGGTCTCAGGGTCGCCCAGGCGGCAGTTGAATTCCAGGACCTTGAGGCTGCGGCTGGCGTCGGGTCCCGGGCCGATCATCAGGCCGGCATACAGAAAGCCGGTATAGGGCAGACCGTCATGCGCCATGCCCTGGATCGCGGGCTGGATGATTTCGCGCATGATGCGGTTGTGCAGGGCCGGGGTGACGATGGGCGCGGGTGAGTAGGCGCCCATGCCGCCGGTGTTGGGGCCGGTGTCGCCATCCAGCAGACGCTTGTGATCCTGGCTGGTGGCCAGTGGCAGGACGTGCTGGCCGTCGCACATGACGATGAAGCTGGCTTCTTCGCCTTCGAGGAATTCTTCGACCACCACGCGGGCGCCGGCCGCGCCGAAGGCGCCGTGTTCACCCAGCATGTGATCGATGGCCCCCAGGGCCTCGTCCAGGTGCTGGGCCACGACCACGCCTTTGCCGGCGGCCAGGCCGTCGGCCTTGATGACGATGGGCGCTCCTTGGGTGCGGATGTAGGCGTGGGCCTCGTCGGCGTCGGTAAAGGTCGCATAGGCGGCGGTCGGAATGTCGTGGCGCACCATGAACGCCTTGGCGTGGTCCTTTGAGCTTTCGAGCTGGGCAGCCGCCTGCGTGGGGCCGAAAATGCGCAATCCCGCGGCGCGAAAGGCGTCCACGATGCCAGCGGCCAGCGGCGCCTCGGGGCCGACGACGGTAAAGGCGATCTTTTCCTGGCGTGCGAACTCGATCAGCG
This sequence comes from Castellaniella sp., assembly GCF_047971665.1. Taxonomy (GTDB): domain Bacteria; phylum Pseudomonadota; class Gammaproteobacteria; order Burkholderiales; family Burkholderiaceae_B; genus Castellaniella. Next base: position 6,028 of record NZ_JBKEAA010000019.1, read on the forward strand.
CGTCGGTGTCCTGCAGCGGCAGGTTTTCCAGGGCCGGCGCCTGGTCGGTGCCGCCATTGCCGGGCGCGACATAGACTTTTTGTACCCGGGGCGATTGGGCCAGACGCCATGCCAGGGCGTGTTCGCGGCCGCCGGAACCGATGACGAGCAGTTTCATTCGGCCTCGTCCAGAACGGCGGTGGTATAGACCTCCTGGACATCGTCCAGATCCTCCAGCAGATCGATGATCCTTTGCATTTTTTCGGCATCCTCTCCGGCCAGCTCGACTTTGGACAGGGCCTTCATGATGACGCCGTGCACCTCGGCCTCGAGACCGGCGGCCTCGAAAGCCTGCTTCAGCGCCGCGTAATCGCCCGGCTCACAGGTGACCTCGATCATGCCTTCCTCGTCGGACTGGACGTCATCGGCGCCGTTTTCCAGGGCGATCTCCATGGCCTGTTCTTCCGAGGTGCCGGGCGCGAAGATGAATTGACCGCAATGCTTGAACATGTAGACCACACTGCCGTCCTGGCCCAGGTTGCCGCCGTGCTTGGACAGCGTGTGGCGGACTTCGGAGACGGTGCGCTGGCGATTGTCGGTCATGCAGTCGATGATCAGCGCCGCGCCGCCGATGCCGTAGCCTTCGTAGCGGATTTCCTCGTAGTTGGCGCCGTCCTCGGTGCCCGATCCGCGCTGGATGGCGCGCAGGATGTTGTCCTTGGGCATGTTGGCGGACGTCGCCTTGTCCCAGGCGAGGCGCAGGGCGGGATTGGCATCGGGATCGGGACCGCCGGCACGGGCGGCCACAGTGATTTCACGGATGATCTTCGTCCAGAGCTTGCCGCGCTTGGCGTCCTGACGCCCTTTGCGGTGCTGGATGTTTGCCCATTTGCTGTGTCCGGCCATGATGTGTCGAGTTCTAAGAGGATGCGTTCAACGAACCTGCGATTTTAACGCCTCAGGCCAAATCAGTCTGCGGCCTGGTTGCCCTGGTCCGATCCACGGGCGCAGGCGGCGCATCATGAACCGGCAGGAATTTATGCTAGTCTGAATCTTTGTCAAACAGTCAGGCCCGGCGGGGCCGGGGGTGTCCATCGTGGAAAAAACGGAAAAGGCCCAGGTGATTCGCGTGCATGAGCATGGCGGACCCGAACTGATGCGGCTGGAAGAGATAGACGTTCCGCCCCCCGCGCTGCATGAGGTCCGCATCCGCCAGAAGGCCATCGGCCTGAATTTCATCGATATCTACTGCCGTACGGGCCTTTATCCGAATCCGCTGCCTCATGGCCTGGGCTTCGAGGCTGCCGGCGTGGTCGAGTCGGTGGGTGCCGAGGTGCGTCACTTGCGCGCGGGCGATCGCGTGGCCTACGGACAGAGCCCCATCGGCGCGTATGCGGACTTGCGCAACGTGCCGGGTGACCGGGTGGTGAGGATTCCCGATGGTGTCGGGTTCGAGCAAGCCGCCGCGCTGATGCTCAAGGGGCTGACGGTGCAGTATCTGTTTCGCCAGACCTATCGGCTGCAGGGCAATGAAACCGTGCTGTTCCATGCCGCAGCAGGCGGGGTCGGGCTGATCGCCTGTCAGTGGGCCAGGGCGCTGGGCGTGCGTCTGATCGGCACCGTATCGACCCCTGAAAAGGCCGCGCTGGCGCGCCGTCACGGGGCCTGGGAGGTGATCGATTCCAGCCGTGAGGACATCGTCGCCCGGGTCAAGGAACTGACCGATGGCAGCAAGGTGCCGGTGGTCTACGACGGCGTCGGCAAGAGCACCTGGGAAATCTCGCTCGATTGTCTCCAGCCGCGTGGCCTGATGGTCAGTTTCGGCAATGCGTCCGGGCCGGTCGAAGGCGTCAATCTGGGCCTGCTTGCGGCCAAGGGGTCGCTCTATGTCACCCGGCCAACGCTGGCAGCGTACGTGGCGACCGCGCAGGCCATGCAGGCCGCCGCAGACGAGGTGTTCGAACTGGTGACTGCCGGCAAGCTCGACATCGTGATCGGTCAGCGGTTTTCTCTGGCGGACGCAGCGCAGGCGCATGCCGCCCTGAATTCGCGCGGGACGACGGGCGCGACTGTGCTGACTCTGGACTGACGGGACGGGCCGGGCAGGAGGCCCGGCCCGTGGCCGGCGGCTGATGCACGGGACCGCCGGGATTACCGGGTCAGGCGCTCTGGTGATAGCCCTGCACGCGTTCGACTTCTTCGCGCGATCCCAGGATGACGCCGACACGCTGATGCAGGGCGTCGGGCAGGATGTCCAGGATCCGGCCCGCGCCATCGATCGCGCAGCCCCCGGCCTGTTCGACCAGGAAACTCATGGGGTTGGCTTCGTACATCAGGCGCAGCTTGCCCTTGCGTCCGGATGCGCGGGCATCGCGGGGATACATGAAGACGCCGCCGCGCGTCAGGATGCGGTGGACATCGGCCACCATGGACGCGATCCAGCGCATGTTGTAGTTCTTGCCCAGTGGGCCGGTCTCGCCTTGCAGACATTCGTCGATGTAGCGGCGCACCGGGGCTTCCCAGTGCCGCATGTTCGACATGTTGATGGCGAATTCCTGTGTCTGTTCGGGCAGGCGGATGTGTTCATGCGTCAGCAGCCAGGAGCCCATTTCGCGGTCCAGGGTGAACCCCATGACCCCGGCGCCCACAGTCAGGACCAGCATGGTTTGCGGGCCGTAGATGGCGTAACCGGCGGCGACCTGGCGGGTGCCTGGCTGCAGGAAATCCACCTCGTCGATCTCGCGGCCCGCGGCCTCGGCGGGGGCCTGCAGCACGGAGAAGATCGTGCCGATGGATACGTTCACGTCGATGTTCGAGGAGCCGTCCAGGGGATCGAAAAGCAGCAGGTTCTGGCCCTTGGGGTAGTGGTTTGGAATGCGGTGGATGGTCTGCATTTCCTCGGAGGCCATGGCCGCCAGATTGCCGCCCCATTCATTGGCCTCCAGCAGAATCTCGTTGGACAGCACGTCGAGTTTTTTCTGGACCTCGCCCTGGACGTTTTCGGTGCCCAGGCTGCCGAGCACGCCGCCCAGTGCGCCCTTGCTGACGGCGTGGCTGATCGCCTTGCAGGCGCGAGAGACGGTCTCGATCAACAGCCGGACCTCGGCCGACACGGCCTTGTGCTCGCGCTGCTGTTCGACCAGATACTGGGTCAAAGTCTTGTATTTCAAAGTGGTTCCCCGATAGGTGGATGGGCTTTCGTGTTGCGTGTTCAGTGGTGCTCAGGCTCCTAGCGCCTTGGAGATGATCTCGCGGACATTGCGCGACAGGCTGGACGCCGCCAGCACGCGTTGCAGAGCCGCCTGCATGCCGGCCTGGGCAACCGGTTCATGGCGCGCCCAGTTGTCGAAGGCGCGCGACAGCCGGGCGGCGACCTCGGGATTCAGGGCATCGAGCGCCAGGACCTGTTCCGCCCAGAAATCATAGCCTTGCGGCGTGTGCAGGTTACCAGGGTTGTCCAGGCAGAAGCGGAAAACGACCGCGCGTGCGCGGTTGGGATTGCGCAGCGAAAAATCCGGCAGCGCCATCAGGGCGCGGACGCCGTCGACGGTGCAGCCGGGGGCGCTGGCCTGGACACCGAACCAGCGGTCCAGCACCAATGGGTCGTCGTGCCAGCGGGCATGGAAATCGGCCAGGGGGTCCGCAGCCGCCTGCGGTGCGTGCTGCAGCAGGGCCGTCAGTGCGCCCAGGCTCTCGGTCATGTTGCGGGCCTGGCGGTATTGGGCCAGGGCCAGCTCGACCGCGTCGGGCGCTTGTCCTGCCAGCAGATTGTCCAGTGCCAGATTGTGCAGGGCGCGGCGGCCCGAAGAGAGGGGGTCCGGCGCATAGGGACGGCCGTCGTCGGCCAGGTCGTCGTAGGTGGCGCGCCAAGCGTCGGACAATGACGCTCCCAGGGATTGCCGGGTGCGGGTCCAGGCGGTCACCGCGGCCAGGGGATCCATGGGCTCGCTGCGATCGATGACCTCGCGCACGGCGGGCAGCGCCAGCAGCCGCGCGCGGTAGGCGGGTGACAGAGTCTGGTGGTCCTCCCCGTTGCCAGCACGTGGCCTGGCGCCGGAGGCCGCCGTGTTGCGGGCCGGGGCGACGCCATGCCCGGCGGGATCGAGGGCGGCGCGCCAGATCGACAGCAGCGTGTCCGGGGCCGGTTGCGCGGTGCCTTCGCGATCGGCTCTCATGCAGCCCTGGAGATGACGATGTGCGGTTTCCTGGGCGGCATCCCAGCGGGCAAAGGGGTCCGGGTCATGGCGCGCCAGCAGCGCGAGGTCGTCTGTCGTGCGGTCGGTTTCCAGGATGACGGGAGCGGAGAAGCCGCGCAGCAGAGACAGGACAGGCGCGCTCGGGATGTCCGTCAGGGTCCAGGTCTGGCTGGTTTCGCGCAGTTCCAGAATGAGGGTGTCGAGGATCTCGTCGTCCTGCCGCAGGGGCAGGGCGCGGCCCTGCGCGTCGATCAGGCCGATTGCGACAGGGATGTGCAGCGGCAGCTTTTCGGCGGGCGGCGATTGACGGGTTTCCTGCCCCACAGGAGCGCAGTGCTGTTCGAGCGTGATGCGGCAGGTGCCTGTGGCAGGATCATAGTGCGAGCGCACCCGGACGCGCGGTGTGCCGGCCTGAGCGTACCAGCGCCGGAACATGGAAAAATCCTGGCCGGGGTGCTGCTGTGTGTAGACGGATTCCATGGCATTGACGAAGTCATCGCAGGTCACGGCCTGGCCGTCATGGCGGCGAAAATATTCCTCCATCCCGGCGCGAAACCCCGATTCGCCCAGCAGGGTGTGCTGCATGCGGATGACTTCCGCGCCTTTTTCGTAGACCGTGGCCGTGTAGAAATTGCCGATTTCCTGGTAGCTGTCCGGCCGGATGGGATGGGCCATGGGGCCGGCGTCCTCGGGAAACTGAGCCAGGCGCAGGGTATGCACGTCGTCGATGCGTTTGACGGCCCGGGCGCTGGCGGCCTCGGCGGGGGACAGGCCTTCGGCCAGCATGTCGGCGGAGAATTCCTGGTCGCGGAAGACCGTCAGGCCCTCCTTGAGGGACAACTGGAACCAGTCGCGGCAGGTCACGCGGTTGCCGGTCCAGTTATGGAAATATTCATGGCCGATCACCGCTTCGATGCCGCGATAGGCCGCATCCGTGGCGGTCGAGGGGTCGGCCAGCACATAGGCGGCATTGAAAATGTTCAGGCCCTTGTTCTCCATGGCGCCCATGTTGAAGTCGCGCGCGGCCACCACCATGAACCGATCCAGATCCAGTTCAAGGCCGAAACGCCGCTCGTCCCAGTGCAGGGCGTTTGTCAGGCAGTCCAGCGCCCAGCGGGTCTGCGCCTGATAGCCCTTGTCGCTGTAGACCTGCAGCAGCACTTCGCGGCGGCTGCGGGTGGTGTCGGTGCGTTCGATGCAGTCGAAATCGCCGGCCACCAGAGCGAACAGATAGCAGGGTTTGGGGTGAGGATCTCGCCACAGTGCCTGGTGGCGGCCATCGGGCAGGCCGGCCTGTTCGATCAGGTTGCCGTTGGACAGCAGCAGCGGATAGGCAGCCGGGTCGGCCCGCAGCAGCACCTCGAAGCGCGCCATCACGTCGGGACGATCCGGAAACCAGGTGATGCGGCGAAAGCCCTGGGCTTCGCACTGGGTGAAGAGCTTGTCGCCCGAGACATACAGTCCCATCAAGGTGGTGTTGTCGGCCGGGCGGCACAGGCTGACGATGCCGATGGTGAAGGATTTGCCATGTCCTGGTGGCACAAGACTGAGGGCGCCATCGGCCAGCTGATATTCGTCGGCGCTCAGAGGGCGGCCGTCGAGCCGGACCTCGATCAGTTCCAGATCCTCGCCTTGCAGCATGAGCGGCGTGCCCGGCGCGGTGCCCGGTGCGAATTCGAAGCGCAGCTCGGAACGGACCCGGGTGGATTCCGCGGCAAGATCGAATTCCAGCCGCACCTGTGGCAGGCGGTAGGGATAAGGAGCGTAGTCCTGGCGAAAGATGGTGGGGGCGATATCCGTACGCATGATTCTGTTCCGAAAAGCATGTCTGCAGCCCCATTGTAGTCGGCCCTTTACGGCATGACCGGGCTGTATCGGAGTGCAACGGCCAGTTGTTCGCCGGCCATCGCAGCGCCTATGATGGCGCGATGGATCGCGTTTGGGCGCAATCCGCAGGATCGGTTGATGGATCAGAATGGAGCGCGTGATGGTGGGTCGTGGTTTGGCGTTGACGAGGATGGAGCGCGGATGGCTCCGTTGCTTGTCCGGATTATGTCTGGCGCTGCTGTTGGGCGGGTGTGCCTCGGTGTTTTCGGCGCAGGTCACGCGCTATCAGCAATGGCCGGAGAATACCCAGGGGGCGACCTACTGGATCGAGGCTGACGAAACGCAGCGCAATAATCTGGAATTTCAGACCTATGCCGATACGGTGCGCGCCGCCTTGGGGCCGACCGGACTGGTCGAGGCCAGGTCGGCCGCGCAGTCTCGTTTCAAGGTGCATATGGAATACGGCAGCCCCCAGGAAAGGCTGTGGCGCCAGGAATTCGTGGACCCCATGATGTATTACGGAGGGATCTACGGGCCTTATGGCGGGTTTTATCATTCACGCTGGGCGTGGGGCATGGGGCCGGAGATTCAAACCGTCGCCGTCGATATTTATCGACTGACCCTCTCTGTGCGGATCGATGACAAAGCGCAGCAGGGGCGTGAGGTCTATCGCGCGACGGCGGTTGCGACCAGTCGTCGCAATCAGTTGGGCGCGGCCATGCCGTATCTGGCGCGCGCCCTGTTCGATCATTTCCCCGGCCGCAACGGCCAGGTCGTCAAAGTACGCTATCCTTTGGAATGAATCCTCTCAGCCGGCCTTGTCGGCGATCAGGAAGGTCTCGCGCGGCGTACCGGCGGCTTCGGCTTCGCTGATCCAGCGCGGCGCCTTGCCCCGGCCCGTCCAGGTGGCCTGGGTCTCGGGATGGCGGTATTTTGGGGCGACCACCCGCTTGGCCGTGGCACTCGTCTTGCGGGGTGCGGCGGGCTTGCGGCCGGGCGCCTTGCGGTTGAAAGCGGCGGAGACTTCTTCGAGGGTAATGTCGTATTCGCGCATCGAGCGCACGATCGCGGCGATCTTGGGTTTGCGTTGCTTGGTCTGCAATGTCTGGATTCTTTTCTGGAGCTTGGCCATTTCTTTTTCTAGACGGGATTTTTCGGTGGTATAGCTGGGACGGGTCATTCATAGCTCCGTTGGGGATCGATCAATATGATGGCGGGATTCAAAAATCGTATTTGAATACCGGGATTGATTTTAATCTTGTTTCAAAAGATGTGCGCAATATTTATATTCCAGCGTGTGGACATGGAGCGACATCCTTTCAGCTTTTAGTAATCAGGAGAATTCATGAGCAGTGGTGATCTTTCGATGCGTATTGCTGCGGTGCAGATGGTGTCGGGCCTGGACGTGACCGGTAATCTCGAGCAGGCTGCCCGGGGCATCGAACAAGCGGTCTTGCAAGGCGCATCGCTGGTGGCGCTGCCCGAGTATTTTTGTTTTATGGGGCAGCATGACAAGGATAAGCTGCCGCTGGCCGAAATGCCGGGTGAGGGGCCGATCCAGACCTTTTTGGCGGAACAGGCGCGCCATCATGGTATTTGGCTGGTGGGCGGCACGTTGCCTTTGCGCAGCCCGGATGCGGACCGGATTTATAACACATGCCTGGTGCATGATCCCCAGGGCCAGGTCTGCGCGCGTTATGACAAGATCCATCTGTTCAGTTTCCATCGGGGGCAGGAGTCCTATGATGAGTCCCGGGCGATTCGCCCGGGGGATGATCCGCCCCAGGTTTTCGATATGCCGTTCGGGCGTACGGCCCTGGGGATTTGCTATGACCTGCGATTCCCCGAGTTCTTTCGCGCGCAGGGCGATGTGCGGCTGATGGTGTTGCCGGCGGCTTTTACCTGGACCACGGGTTCGGTACACTGGGAAGTCCTGCTGCGCGCGCGCGCCATTGAAAACCAGTGCTATGTGCTGGCCAGCGCCCAGGGGGGGACGCATGCCAATGGCCGGCGCACCTGGGGGCATTCGATGCTGATCGATCCTTGGGGCGAGATCCTGGATTGCCTGCCCGAAGGTCCCGGTGTGGCGGCGGGAGTCATGGAAACAGATCGCCTGGCGGCGGTGCGGGAATCCCTGCCTGCGTTGCGCCATCGGGTGCTGTGAATCATGCCCAGGACCGCGCGCGGGCGCGGGTCGATGTTCGATGGATGAATGGTGTCAGATGAAACTTGTTGAGCCGGGCCTGGATGCTTTGAATGCTGCCAGGACGTTGTTGCTGGAACCGTGGGGGCTGGATGAGTCGCATCTGGCGCAGGCCTTGTCCGATATTCACAGCCATTGCGTCGATTATGCCGATCTGTATTTTCAGTACAGCTGCGCCGAAGGCTGGAGTCTCGAAGAAAGCATCGTCAAGACCGGCAGTTTTTCCATCGACCAGGGGGTCGGGGTGCGGGCCGTCAGCGGCGAGAAAACCGCGTTTGCCTATTCCGACAGTTTGTCGCCCCAGGCCCTGATGTCCTCCGCCCGAGCGGTGCGCACGATTGCGCGACAGGGGGCGGGCCGGTGCCGTGTGGATGGCGGGGTCGAAATGCCCCATCACTTGTATGCGGCCGTCAATCCCGTGGATTCGCTTTCCGCTCCGGACAAGGTAGCTTTGCTGGAACGGGTCGAGCGCATGGCCCGCGCCGCCGATCCGGAAATCATCCAGGTCATGGCCGGACTGGCAGCCGAATACGATGTCATTCTGGTGGCCGGCAGCGACGGCCGGCTGGTGGCCGATGTGCGCCCTCTGGTCCGGCTGTCACTGACCGTCATTGCAGAGCGCCAGGGGCGGCGGGAAATGGGTCACGGCGGTGGCGGTGGACGCACTGGCCTGACCTATTTCACCGACGACATCCTGCGTGGCTATGTGGACCGCGCGGTGCACGAGGCCCGCGTCAATCTCGAGGCCCGTCCGGCGCCGGCGGGGCAGATGGCGGTGGTGCTGGGCTCGGGCTGGCCCGGGATCCTGCTGCACGAGGCGGTGGGACACGGCCTGGAGGGTGATTTCAACCGCAAGGGGTCGAGCGTGTTTTCGGGCCGTATCGGCGAACGCGTGGCTTCGCGCGGCGTCACAGTGGTCGACGATGGCACGCTGGTGGATCGGCGCGGGTCGCTGAATGTGGACGATGAGGGGCATCCCACCCAGCACAATGTCCTGATCGAGGACGGCATCCTGCGCGGCTACATGCAGGATTCCATGAATGCTCGCCTGATGAAGCAGGCGCCGACCGGCAATGGCCGGCGCGAGTCCTACGCGCACCTGCCCATGCCCCGCATGACCAATACCTACATGCTGGCCGGACGCGATGCGCCTGAGGACATCATTGCTTCGGTCGATCGTGGCCTGTATGCCGTCAATTTCGGCGGTGGTCAGGTCGACATCACCAGCGGGAAATTCGTGTTTTCCGCATCCGAGGCCTATCTGATCGAAAATGGCCGGGTCACGCACCCTGTCAAGGGCGCCACCCTGATCGGCAGCGGCCCGGAGGCCATGGGCCGGATCGCCATGATCGGCGATGATCTGGCGCTGGATTCCGGGGTCGGCACCTGCGGCAAGGAAGGCCAGAGCGTGCCCGTCGGGGTGGGCATGCCGACTCTGCGGATCGAAGGCCTGACGGTCGGCGGGACGGCGTAGCCGCTTGCGGCGGTTGTCACTTATTCAGAGGATTCCTGGTCTGATGTCTTGATCAGCCGGATGGCGGGCGGGGCCTCCTCTTTGGGGGCGGTCGTCTCCTGGGGGGTGGACGATCCCTCGATGGTGGTGATGAATGCGTCCCTGGCCGACTCGATGGCGGTGATGTTCCGGTACAGGATCTCTTTGAGCAGTTCGAGGTCGGGCAGTTTGTCGGGGCCGGCAATAAAGGCCTCGATATGGGCGGACGCGTTCCAGGTCTGGTCTTGTTCGGTCCACTGGACCGAAATCTTTGCCGCCTTGAATTTGCGGCTGACCTCTTCAGCGGCAATACAGAATTCGGTCTTGCCGAGCGCTTTGTTCTTGCTGTTGTCGTAAAAGTACGGGTAATCGATTTTCAGGAATTCGGGATCATCCTCGAGCAGGATGATGCAGAAATGGCCCAGTCCCGGCACCTCGAAACGGAGATCGCCGTCCGCGTCCTCCTGGGACTTGTATTTCAGGGCTTCCTGGTACAGTTCTCGCAGTTTTGTTTTGTTGTCCGACATGGGCAGGCTCTTGTGTGCTCAGTATGGGTTGGATTATCCGGACGCCGCCCGGGCAAATCAAGTATCGCCTTGTCATCATTGCATTTCTTGACCCTGAGGCCGAGGCAGTGCGGAGGCTTGTGAGCACCCTGCACTCATGCGGGCGCCTCGCGTTTATTTCGTCTGTCCGAACACTTGCCGCAGATAGGCCAGGAATGTCTCGTCAGTGCAGTGGATTTTACCGGGGCTGTCAGGCAGCTTGGCTGTCGGCATGCCGTTGCACTGGAACAGTTTCATGACAATGTTCAGCGGCGTGGGACCCAGGTCGTTGGTCAGGTGGGTACCGATGCCAAAGGCCGGCTGCACCCGATCGGCGAAGTGGCGGTACAGTTCCAGCGCGCGCGGCAGGTCCAGTCCGTCCGAGAAGACGAGGCGCTTGCCGGCCGGGTCGATGCGCAGCGACTGATAGTGCGCGATGGCGCGCTCGCCCCAGGCAATCGGGTCACCGGAGTCATGACGCAGCCCGTCGAACAGTTTGGCGAAATACAGGTCGAAATCCGCCAGAAAGGCATCCATGCCCACCACGTCGGTCAGCGCGATGCCCAGGTCGCCCCGGTATTCCTGAACCCAATCCTCGAGCGCGGCGCGCTGGAAGTCGCGCAGACGGACCTTGCCGAACGCCTGATAGGACTGAAGATATTCGTGCGCCATGGTGCCCACGGGGGTCAGGTCGTGTTTGCGGGCCAGGAACACGTTGGAGGTGCCCGTCAGATAGTGCGGCACGTCCTGGCGCAGTTGCTGCAGGATTTCTTCCTGCCAGGCGCGCGAGAATCGTCGGCGCAGACCGAAATCCGAGATCAGCAAGGGAAAGCGCCGCGCGGGCTCGCGGCTGAATGCCTGCAGCAGGGAGATCTTGTCGCGCAGTCTGCGGCGGCCTTCGGCCAGCACTTCCGTTGTCTGATAGCGGCGGAAATACAATTCGTTGATGATGGCCAGCACGAAAACCTCGAAGGCCATGACATGGACTTGCGGGCCGCGCGCCACGACTTCCAGATCCCCACCTCGGGTCGTGACCCGGATGAAGTGGCGCTGGAAGTGGAACAGCGACAGAAAATCGACGAAGTCCGGCTTGATGTAACGCAGTCCGCGCAGATAGTCGAGTTCCTCGGGATGGAAGCGCAGGGTGCACAAATGATCGAGCTGCCGGTCGAGTGCCGGCGCCAGTTCCGACAGCGCGGATTCAGGCCGGGTGCGGCAGATGAAGCGGTATTCGGCCTGCGCGGCGGGATGCCGGTGCAGCATGGCCTGCCACATCGTAAACTTGTACAGATCGGTATCCAGCAGGGATTCGATCACGGGAACGAAGGATTCGGTCGGCATGTCTGGGCGACCCGGAGGTGGGTGATGCGGTCCATGTTAGCGGATTTCAAACGCTTGTTGGAGATCAATGGCACCGCCCATTCCAGCGGATTTCAAACACCGATCCAGGGTATAAAAAAGACAAAGATGTGGCATCGAACAGGAGGAATGTGATGACGTCTCAACATCTGGCGGCCGCCTCGGCTTATGGCTATCCCTTGTTGATCAAGCAGATCTTCATGTCATCAAAGGCCGTCGCCAGTGACCGTGAAATCGTGGACCATGACCATCGTTTCGGGTATCCGGCGTTTTTCGAGCGCGTGGCCCGGCTGGCGGGGGCGTTGACCGAACTGGGGGTTCGACCCGGCGACACCGTCGCCATCCTGGACTGGGACAGTCATCGCTATCTGGAGGCTTTTTTTGCCGTGCCCATGATGGGGGCGGTGCTGATGACCGTCAATGTGCGCCTGTCGCCAGACCAGATCACATATACCTTGAACGACGCCGGGGCCAGCGTCTTGCTGATTCACGATGATTTCGTGCCGATGCTGGGCACGATCCGTGACCGGCTGCAAACCGTGCGGCGGATCGTGGGGCTGACCGATACCGCCGACGGCGGCCAGACTGCGGAGCATGGCGAATACGAGTCCCTGCTGGCCCGCGCGCAGCCGGAATTCGATTTTCCCGATTTCGACGAGTACACACGGGCCACCACTTTCTATACGACGGGCACCACGGGCGACCCCAAGGGGGTGTATTTCAGCCACCGTCAGCTGGTTCTGCATACGCTGGCGGTGTCCGCCGCGCTGGGCAGTCCGGTGGCACAGGGCCGCTTGCATCGCGATGACGTCTATATGCCGATGACGCCCATGTTCCATGTGCATGCCTGGGGGCTGCCCTACGTGGCGACGCTGTTGGGGCTGAAGCAGATTTATCCCGGGCGCTACACGCCGGATGCCTTGCTGCGGCTGATCCGCGAAGAGTGCGTGACGTTTTCGCATTGCGTGCCGACCATCCTGCACATGCTGCTCAACCACCCCGAGGCCGGCGCCACCGACCTGTCGGCTTGCAAGGTCATCATTGGCGGTTCGGCGCTGCCACAGGGCCTGGCCCAGGCCGCGCTGGATCGGGGGATCGACATTTTCACCGGGTATGGCATGTCCGAGACCTGCCCGGTCCTGACGCTGGCGCAATTGCGCGACGCGCACGCGGGCCCCGCTGAGCGCCTGCGCGACCGCACGCGGACCGGCTACGCCCTGCCGCTGGTGCAGGTGCGGGTGGTCAACGAGGCACTGCGCGATGTACCCTGCGATGGCGTCAGCGTGGGCGAGATCGTGGTGCGGGCGCCTTGGCTGACCCAGGGGTATCTGGGCAAGCCCGAGGCCTCCGAGGCTTTGTGGCAGGGTGGTTGGCTGCACACGGGCGATATCGGGATCCTGGATGCGCGTGGCATGCTGACTGTGACCGACCGCCTCAAGGATGTCGTCAAGACGGGCGGCGAATGGGTGTCGTCGCTGGCGCTGGAGGATGTGATTTCCAGTCATCCGGCCGTCACCGAAGTGGCCGTGGTGGCCATTCCCGATGCTCGGTGGGGCGAGCGTCCGTTGCCCTTTGTGGTCCTCAAGTCCGGCCAGTCCGTCGATGAGGCGGCCATCCGCGCTCATGTCCAGACCGCGGTGGATGCCGGAACCCTGTCGCGGTTCGCCGTGCCGGATCAGGTGCGTTTCGTGGACAGTCTGCCCCGGACCAGCGTGGGCAAACTCAACAAACGCGCCATACGCGAGACGGTCTAGCGCGCTGTCTGGCGGATCGCCAGACACCCGTGAGGGCCGGCCTGAATGCAAAACGCCAGTTCCGCAGAACTGGCGTTTTGTCTTTTGTTCGATCTGGTGCCGGCTAGAGGAGTCGAACCCCCGACCTTCTCATTACGAATGAGCTGCTCTACCAACTGAGCTAAGCCGGCAACGGTGGATGTCTATGCGTCCCACCAGTCTGGTCAAGGCGCACATGAATGCGCTCCACCAAAGCCCGTTATTATACATGAATTTCATGAGGTTCAGGCGGCCCGGGGCTGGAACGGCGCAAGCGCCGCAACACGCGGAAATATGCGGAATTGCGCGATATCAGGGCTGATGGCGGTCATCGCCGTCATAATACGGACATGGAAGGGTGATCCGAGCGAGGCCAGAATGAGTTGGATTCAAGGATTGATGGTGGCGGCGGCTGTGCTGCCCTATGGTGCTGCGATGACGGCCAAGGCCGGCGGCCAGCGATACGACAACAACGATCCGCGCCCCTGGCTGGCCGCCCAGCAGGGCTGGCGTGCCCGCGCCAATGCGGCGCAGGCCAATCTGTTCGAGGGACTGCCGTTTTTTTATGCCGCAGTGCTGTATGCCCTGCATGTCGGCGCGCAGCCGGACCGGCTGGCCTGGCTGATGGGCGTCTGGGTGGCCTTGCGGGTGCTGTATGTGCTGGCCTATGTCCTGGGGCGCGGTCTGGTCCGCTCGATCGTCTGGGGCGCCGCCCTGGTCGTGAATCTGGCGATTTTGTGGGCCTGACGCGATCCCCGGAGGCGCGGATCGAGAGTCAGGTGTCTTGCTCAGGGCTGGTTCTCGAGGGCAGGCGTTCCTGCGGGTGTTCCTTCTGGTGTTGCGTGACCGCGGCGGGGAACATATCCCAGCAGGCCATGAACAGTGCGGCGAACAGCGGGCCGATGACAAAGCCGTTCAACCCGAATACCGACAGGCCGCCCAGGGTGGAGATCAGCACGACATAGTCGGGCAGTTTGGTGTCCTTGCCCACCAGGATGGGACGCAGCAGGTTGTCCAGCAGGCCGATGACCAGCACACCGAACAGGATCAGGACAATGCCTTGCCACAGGGCGCCGGTGACCAGGAAATAGATGGCGACCGGGACCCAGATCAGTGAGGCGCCCACGGCTGGCAGCAGAGACAGAAAGGCCATGATCACCCCCCAGAACAGGGAGCCCTGAATACCCAGAAAGGCGAACATCAGGCCCCCCAGCAAACCCTGAGTGGCGGCGATGACGATGTTGCCCTTGACAGTGGCGCGCACCACGGTGGCGAATTTCTGGAACAGGCCCTGGCGGTGCGAGTCCTCCAGCGGGATCAGCCGCTTGAGCTTGGGGACGATGATGGCGCCGTCGCGCAGCAGGAAAAACAGCAGGTAGAGCATGATGCCCAGCCCGACCACGAACTGGAAGGTATTCTGGCCGATATTGACGGCCTGCTTGGCCAGGAACTGGCTGGCCTGCAATGCGCCTGCCGAGAGTTTTTCACGGATGCTGAGCAGATCGCCCAGACCGAAGGATTCCAGCCAGCTGTGCACGGAGGCCGGCAGGGCGCCGACGATCTGCTCGTAGTAGCCGCCCAGGTTCATCTGGCCGGAATTGACGCGGTTGTACAGCCCCGCCACCTCGTTGGCGAGCGAGGCGGCAATGAACAGCATCGGCAGGATGACGATCAGTGTGATGCACAGCACGGTCAGGAAGGCCGCCAGGCCGCGGCTGCGTCCGCCCAGGGCGCGCAGCAGGAATCGGAACATGGGGCTGAAGATCACGGCCAGCGCGCCGCCCCAGAAGATGGCGGCGTAGAACGGCAGCAGAATGCTGATGAAGGCGATCGATACCGCGGTCAGCAGCAGCAGGAAACTGCGAAAGTGCAATGTGTGCATGGTCGGAGGGGGGGTGTCGGAAGAGTCAGTGACGCCGGGCGTTGCGAATGCGGTAGGCGATTGTGCCGATGATCAGCACTGCCAGCGGTGTGCCGGCCAACAGGGCCGTGCGGGGCGGCAGTTCGAATCCCAGCGTGAGTATGCCTTGATACAGCAGTTTGAGCAGGCTGAACAGATAATAGCTGATGGCGATGATGGACAGACCTTCCACGGCCTTCTGGATCTTGATCTGGGTTGCGGCCCGGGTGCTCAGGCTCTGCAGGATCTGGCTGTTCTGGGCTTCCATTTCGACCTGGACGCGAGCCTGGAGCAGGTTACTCAGGTGGGAGACCGCGCTGCCGATGCGGCTCAGGCGTTGATCGGTGGACGCACAATAGCGCACCGTGGGACGAAAGCGCTGGGCGATGAATGTCCCCAGCTGCTGGCAGTCTCCGGTGCGGCTCTCGTGCAGTTCAGCGATGCGCTCGTAGACCAGCTGGGCGTAGGCTTCGGTGGCGCTGAATCGCAACCGTGTGCGGGCGCTGGTCTGGGTGATCCGGGCCGACAGGCGGGTGATGCGCTCCAGCAATGCTTCGATGTCCTGGGACTCGGCACGGGCGTTGGCGTCGGACAGCGTGGCCAGTTCCTGCTCGTACTGGCGCAACTCGGCGCCCAGCGAACGGGCGACGGGCAGGGTCAGCGAGGCCATCAGGCGGTAGGTTTCGACCTCCAGCAGGCGGCGCACCATGCGGCCCAGCCGCCGGCTGTCAAACTGCCGGTTGAGGATCAGCATGCGGTTCAGGCCGTTGCCGTTCAGACGCAGATCGCTCCAGACGGTCGCCTTGCCGTCATCCAGCTTGGAGCCGACCGGATCCGTGAAGCCGTAATGCCCGATCGAGCCGCGCCAGCTTGTCTCCGATTCCACACAGATCTGGTCGGCGTTGATCAGCAGGGCGCTATGGGCCTCGGCGACTTCGGCGAGCGCCGAAGGCAGGGCCGCCCAGGGCGTGGCCTGGGGACCTGGGATCACCAGGGTCAGCGTCAGGAATTCGGTATGCCTTTCCCATTTGAGTCGTGCGTCGCCCACCGGGAATTCTCCCTGGGGCAGGGTGGGATCGGCCAATGCGACGTGGCGGTTGCACAGAGAGCGGACGATGGTTTCGGCCGCTTCGTGCTCGTCCAGGAACGCCAGGTGAAAGACCTGGGCCGGCGCATCGAAGTACATCGAGGGGCGGGCGTGCAGTTCGTTGTGCAGAGCGTTTCGGTGCGGATGCATGCGTCGGTCCGGATCGGAAAGCGGGAAAAAGAACTCAGTGTATCGAAAGTCCAGGCCAGAAGTATGGAAAACGGTCTGCGTCGGAGAGCCGTCAGGCTGTGGCCGGAGAGTGCCCGGTCGGCTGCGGTCCCGGGTACACGACGGTTTTGTCTTCCTGAATCACTGCGTCCGGCGTCAGCGTGGCCGGCTCGAGCCGGCCGGCGCCCATGATGTGGAACACGGAAATGCCGTGGGCGATCAGATGATCCGAGACGATGCGCCGGTGGCAGCGCCACCAGACGGATTCGGCGCACATCAGGACAGTGAGCTGTGACCGCCCCTGGGTGATGAGGGCCTCAAGTCCCTGATGGAATTCAGGGCTCAGGGCATAGTCCGCATAATGATGGAAACTGTCGTTTTCCCAGTAGCCGTTGGTTGCGGTCGACACGGTCTTCGATTTGCCGCGCAGCCCGCCCAGGGTGACCATGTGCGCGTAGGTGATGCCGCACGCTCTCAGGGCCTCGGGCAAGGTGTCCTGGTTGAATTGGGGATTGGCGCGCGAGCGTGGTACCGTGCGGATGTCGGCCAGATGCGCAATCTTTGCCTGGGTCAGCAAGGCGATGAAATCGTCCAGGCTGCGGTTCGAGTGGCCGATGGTATAGAGGGGATTCATCATCGGACGACGATAATCCCTTCCACGGGCGATGGACAAGCCGGCGCGCACCGGCAGCCCGCAGCCGTCGCCGACAAGGACAGGACCTGGCATGGACAAGATACGACTCGACAAATGGCTCTGGGCCGCCCGTTTTTACAAGACCCGCAGCCTGGCGGCACATGAAATCGGTGCCGGTCGGGTGCTGGTCGGCGGCCAGCCGGTCAAGCCCGCCCGGGAGATCTCCCTGAACGATCGGGTCGAGGT
The DNA here is from genome assembly GCF_047971665.1 of Castellaniella sp. Lineage (GTDB taxonomy): Bacteria > Pseudomonadota > Gammaproteobacteria > Burkholderiales > Burkholderiaceae_B > Castellaniella. Next base: position 23,436 of record NZ_JBKEAA010000019.1, read on the forward strand.
GCGTCGGGCCGGCGCACCTCCCCTGCAGGTCCGGGTATGTGCGCTCAGCAAGGTGCGTGGGCCGGCTGCCCAGGCTGTGTTGCTGTATGAAGAAACGTCCGACAGCGTGGCCGCGCGGGAACAGGCCGCCGAGATGCGCCGTCTGGCGCCCGAGCCTGCCCGGGATTTTGAGGAGGGGCGCCCGACGAAGCGTGATCGGCGACAGATCGACCGGTGGCGTGGGCGGTAACGTCGCCGGATGGTGCCGGCGGTGTCTGTCGAATGTGGCTGCCGAGAGGTCCTGCCCTGATCGGGGCGGTTTTCGTTGGCCGGGCAGGCCGCACAGTATCAGGGGAGGGCGGCGCCTTGCGTGTGGATGATGTCCAGGACGCCGTTGATGACGAATTGCACCCCCATGCAGACCAGCAGGAACCCCATGACCCGCGCGATGGCCTGGACGCCCCCTTCGCCGATGAGCTTGTCGATCCGGTTGGCACTGCGCAGGCAGACCCAGAACAGCAGGCCAAGCAGCATGAAGATGATGATCGGGGCGAGGATCAGCGTCAGCGTGGAATAGGGGGGCGGACCCGACTGCACGGAAGCGGTGATGCTGATGATGAAGGCGATGGTGCCTGGCCCCGCCGTGCCGGGCAGCGCCAGCGGGACAAAGGCGATGTTGACGGATTTGCGCTTGGCCAGCGCATCGGCATTGGCCTCGGCTTCCGGCATTTCTTCGGTGCTTTGCGTCGGGAACAGCATCGTGAATCCGATGAACACCACGATCAGGCCGCCGGCAATGCGCAATCCGGGAATCGAGATGCCGAACGAGCGCATGACCCACTGGCCGGCGAAATATGTCACCAGCATGATCAACACGACATACACTGCAGCCTGTGTGATCTGGCGGTTGCGTTCCGCGGGCGGGAGGAGGTGGCCCATGGACAGCAGCAGGGTCATGGAGGTCAGCGGATTGGCCAATGGAAGCATCAGCGTCAATCCAAGGCTGACTGCGGAAAACAGTTCAATGAGCGCGTGCATGGAGGCGTCTGGAATGGGTGGAGCATGAGGCCACTTGCGGTGGCCTGGGTGATTGATGCGTAAATCATCAATGACGACCCGTTCATCATAATGCACGGGAGACTGATCGATCATCAGCCCGGCAGGATGCCGGCAAAAAACCCTGGCCTTCGTGAACTGCCCCCAGAAGTTGGACGGTCACAGATCAGACGGGAGTGTCAGTGATCCGCTTGCCATCCTTGCTCAGGTTCAGGCATGTGCACCAAATGCCAGGCATGGCAAAGCCCGCGTACCTTGCGGTAGGCGGGCTGGAAAAATGAGGCGCAACAAGAAAAGTCGTATCAACCTTTCGAGTACTTTATCGTCAAAAATCCCGAAATGGGGCGGAGTCGTAGGGTTGAGCCCCAATGGGTCGGTTATTTTTGCGTTGACACTTGGTTGACAGAATGCCCAAAAACAAAAACGCCAATCTTGTGAAGGATTGGCATAAGTGCTTGATACTGCTCGGTATTCTGTGGCTCCCCGACCAGGGCTCGAACCTGGGACCTGCGGATTAACAGTCCGTCGCTCTACCGACTGAGCTATCGGGGAATTGCATAGAAGCGAAACTATAGCATATTTTTTTACTTGCCAGCAAAGCGCGCTGGGGCATGTCCCGCAGTCAGTGCGCGCCCGCCGCTGCCGCGCCGCCGTGGGTGGCCGATTTGGGTCGGGCCAGCCAGATCAGGCCGATCAGGACCAGGAAAATCCACGCAGAGGCATAGAAAATGTCGGTGGCCGACATCGTGAAGGCCTGCTGATTGATCACCCGGTCCAGCAGACCGGCGCTATGCTGCAGGTCGATGCCCCGGTTCTGCAGGCCGCCCGTGATGTGATCGAAGGCCGGTTCGCCGGGGCGGGCGACCTCGGTCAGGCGGCTGTGGTGCAGGGTGGCGCGGTTGTCCCAGATCGTGGTGGTGATCGAGGTGCCGAAGGCGCCGCAGACCAGGCGGAAAAAGTTCGACAGACCGGCGGCGGCGGGGATCCGGTCGGGACTCAGGCCCGACAGAGAAATCGTCGTCAGGGGGATGAAGAACGTCGCCATGGCGGCGCCCTGGATGAAGGTGGGCAGCATGACCGTGTACAGGTCCACGCCGGTGTTGAACTGGGCGCGCATGTAGCTGATCAGGGCGAAGATCAGAAAGGCGATAGTGGCGATCGGGCGCGGATCGACGTGGGCCAGCAGCTTGCCGACGACCGGCGACAGGACGATGGCCAGGATGCCCACCGGGGCGGAAGCCACGCCCGCCCAGGTGGCCGTGTAGCCCATGGTGTTCTGCAGCCACAGGGGCAGCAGCACGACCGTGCCGAAGAACACGCCATAAGCGACCGACAGGGCGATGGTGCCGGTGGTGAAATTGCGTTGCGCGAACAGGGTCAGGTCGACCACGGGATGGGCGGCGGTCAGTTCCCAGATCAGGAAATAGACGAAGGTGATGATCGAGATCACAGCCAATACGCAGATCAGCGGACTGGCGAACCATTCCAGTTCCTTGCCTTTGTCCAGGATGAGCTGCAGGGAGCCGACCCAGACGATCAACAGGAACAGACCCATGCGGTCGATGGGCCGATGCACGCGGCGCGACTCCCGTGACTTGTAGACCTGCCACGAGCCCCAGCCCGCGATCAGGCCGACCGGCACGTTGATATAGAAGATCCAGGACCAGGAATAGTTGTCCGAGATCCAGCCGCCCAGCAGGGGGCCGGCAATCGGACCGACCAGGATCGTCATGGACCAGAGCGCCAGCGCCATGCCGGCCTTGGCCCTGGGGTAGCTGGCCAGCATCAGGGATTGCGACAGCGGGATCATCGGCCCGGCCACTGCGCCCTGGATGACGCGGAAGACCACGAGGGACTCCAGCGACCAGGAGAAACCGCACAGCCAGGAGCTCATGACGAACAGCAGGACGGCGATGACGAACAGGCGCACCTGGCCGAAACGCTGCGTCAGCCAGCCCGTCAGCGGCACGGTGATGGCATTGGCGACGGCGAACGAGGTGATCACCCAGGTGCCCTGGGTTGCGCTGACGCCCAGATCGCCCGCAATGGTGGGGATCGAGACATTGGCAATCGACGAGTCCAGCACGTTCATGAACACGGCGGCCGACAGGGCAATGGTCCCGAAGGTGCGGGCCCTGCCCTCCAGAGGCGGATAGCCTTCGGCAGGCGGCTGCGCAGGCGCGGCGGGCGCCTCCGGCGGTGGCGCGTCCTTGTCTTCAGGCGTCAGGGTCGCGGTGCTCATGAGCTGATGTTGTCCTGGATGATCTTTTGGATGCGGGCATTGATCTCGGCCGGGTCATGGTTGTAGACCGGGGTGCTGAGCGCGGGTTCGGCCGGGTTGCCCGCCGGGTCCTGCGGGCGCGGGTCCGCAGGCTTGCCGTCGTCCGATGGTGCTGGCGAGGAGGACAGGTCGACCTCGACCGTCATGGACAGACCCACGCGCAGGGGATGTTCTTGAAGCTCCTTGGGATCCAGCCGGATGCGCACGGGCACGCGCTGGATGACCTTGATCCAGTTGCCGCTGGCGTTTTGCGCCGGCAGCAGGGCAAAGGCGCTGCCGCTGCCGGCGGAGACGCCGACGACCGTGCCGTGATAGATGATCTTGCTGCCGTACAGGTCGGAGACCAGTGCGGCTTTTTGACCAGGCAGCATCGAATCGAGCTGGTTTTCCTTGAAATTGGCTTCCACCCACAGGCTGTTCAGCGGCACGATGGTCATCAACGGGGTACCCGCCTGGATGCGCTGGCCCAGCTGGACGGATCGCTGGGCGACCATGCCGCTGACCGGCGCGAGAATCCGGGAACGGACGTTGGTCAGCCAAGTCAGGCGCACCAGGTCCGCGGCCTGCAGGACGTCGGGATGTGTGGCCACGGTGCTGCCCTGGGTCAGGGCCTGATTGGTGGCCAGTTTGGCGCGTGCGGCCGCCAGACCGGCGCGGGCCTGCGCCAGGCCCGCTTCGGCAGATTTGACGGCGACCTGGGCATGCAGCAGTTCTTCGCCGCTGACCCCGCCCGTGCCCCGCAGGGCGTTGCGCCGCTGCAGGTCGTTGCGCGTTTTGCTGAGCTGCGTTGCGGCCTGCGCGACGTTGGCCTCGCCGACGGCGACATCCGCGGCCAGGGCGTCGTTCTGCACGAACAGGGTCCGGGTGCGGCGCACGGTCTGGGCCAGGGCTGCTTCGGCCTGGGCCAGAGCGATGTCCGTGTCGCTGTCGTCCAGGGTCACCAGATGGTCGCTTTGACTGACGGTCTGGGTTTCCTCGGCGCCGATGGCCACCACCGTCCCGGGAATCTGGGCGCTGATCGGCACCAGATTGCCCTGGACGTAGGCGTCATCGGTGGATTCGTAATGTGCGGCGAACATCAGCCACCAGATGCCATAGAGCACGGCGGCCAGGATGAAGGCGCCGGTGGCCCAGAGCATCAGGCGGGTGCGGGCGGGAGAGTTGCTGGGACTGGATGCGGTCATGATGCGATCGAAGGGAGGGTTGCGGGTTTACGGTTGAGCCGGTTTTTCGGTGCCGCGGGCCGGACTGTCGCCCTGGACATAGCCTCCGCCCAGGGCGGTCGCCAGTTGCACGTCCAGAACATAGGCGCGGGCATGCAGGTCGGTGGTCTGGACGGTCTGCTTGAGGGCTTCGCTTTGCGCTTGCAGCACCTGGACGAAGTCGCCCAGGCCCGCCTTGTAGCGGTTCAGGGCCACGTCGTAGGCCGAGGTGATTGCCTTCATGCTGGCTTCCTGGTGGCGGATCTGCTCGTTCAATGACCGGATCGAGTCGCTCGCATCGGCCACTTCGCGCAGGGCGCCCAGGATGGTCTCGTTGTAGCGGGCGATGGCTTCGTCGCGCTCGGCGCGGCGGCCTTCCAGCCGGGCATTGAGCGCGCCGGCGTTGAAAATCGGCAGCGTGACAACCGGCCCGGCGCTGTAGTTTTCGCTGCTGCTGCGGATCAGCTTGTCCAGCCCCAGGGACAGGTAGCCGAAAGCGGCCGACAGGCTGATGTTGGGCAGGAACTCGGCCCTGGCGGCGGAGACTTCGGCGCCGGCCGCTTCGGCCTGCAGGCGGGCGGCCGTGATGTCGGCACGCCGGCCCAGCAGGGCCATGGGCAGATGCGCGGGAACGTCGGGCGGCAGCGCAGCGCCCGGACGCGCGGTCAGGGCCGGCAATTGTTCAGGCGACAGGCCAAGCAGTGCGGCCAGCCGGTTGTGCAGCAGCTGGGCGTTGTTGCGCGCCTGGCTGAGCTGGACACGGGCGGACGAGACGGCCGAGTCGGCCTGATCCACGTCGACCTGGATGCCCAGACCGTTCTTGTAGCGGTCGCGGGTGATGTTCAGGGCCTCCTGCAGCTTGCTGGCAATGCTGTTGATGGCGGTGGCCTGGGCCTGGGCGTTCTGCAACTGGAAGTAGGCTTGGGCGACTGCCGAAATGAGCAGTACGCGGGCCTGCTGCCGGGAGGCTTCGGCGGCGGTGGCGCGCTGGGCGGCGGCGCCGGACAGGGAGCGCAGGCGGCCCCACAGGTCCAGGTCGAAGCCCAGATTCAAGGTCAGGCCGGTGTCGGTTTCGTAGGAGCCGCCCAGCGGGGGGGGGTAGATGTAATTCTCGCTGTAGCGCTGTCGCGTCAGGTGATAGTTGGCGTTGACCTGCGGCCATTGCACGGCGCGCGCGCCGCGTGCGGCGGCCCGGGCAAGGCGCACGCGGGCGGCGGCGGCGTCCAGCGACGGATTGGATTGCAGGGCCTGGTCGATCAGGGAGTCGAGTTGGGGATCCCGGTAGCGAGTCCACCACCGGTCGCCCGGCCAGTCAATGGTGGTGTCGGTCAGTTCAAGGGTCTGTGCATCGAGCGCCCGGGTCGAGGGCGCCCCGGGATCCATGGGTGCGCAGGCGGAGAGCGACAGGGCGAGCAGCAGGGGGATGAGCGGTTTCATGCTGACAGGAAGCTGAATATTATTGATCGGGTCTGTATCTGACTAGTCAGTTATATGGGGCAAGAGGATGTCCGGACGGATGCGCCCGGTGTCAGGGCTTGTCGGGGCGGTCGGCCGTCTGTTGTTGAAGGTAGTGCTCGCCGTTCATGATCATGCGTTTGAGCAGTGCGATCAGCATGCGGATTTCGTCCTCGGAGAAGCCGCTCAAATGGATGTTCAGCGCCTGGGCGACGATGGGCAGGATCTGGCTGGACACGGTGCGACCCATGTCCGTCAGCACGATTTTCACGACACGCCGGTCCTCGGGCACGCGCTCGCGTTGAACGAAGCCTTTGGACTCCAGGCGGTCCAGCATGCGCGTCGTGGCGCCTGTGTCGATGTCCAGGGCGCGCGCCAGCTCGGCCGGCGTGTCGGTGCCTCGGTGCTGGATCAGCAACAGTGGACGCCATTGGTTGGCCGTCAGGCCCATGGGGCCGGCGCGCAGGTCGATGATCCGGTGCAGCAGCGTGTGCACATGCTTGACGAGCAGACCGACGTTGCGCTCGAGAACGAGGTCGCCGGGCACGCCAGCATAATGCTGGTAGGCATGGTCTTGCGAAGAGGGCGAGGGGCCATCGGGGCGATCGGCTTGCATGATAGAATCATACCAGATCAATATCTGACTAGGCAAATAAATAAATGCATCCACTCTCCCGCCGTATGTTCTGGACCGGATTTGTGCTGGCGGGCCTGGGCGCCGTGCTGTTTTCTTCCAAGGCGATCGTGGCCAAGCTGCTGTACCTGCACGGGGTGGATGCGCTGGATGTGATCGGTTTTCGCATGCTGCTGGCGCTGCCGTTCTTTGCCGGGATCGCCTTGGTCCAGATGTCCCGGGCGCGCCGGGGCTTGCTGGTGCGGCTGGGGTGGCGGGATGGCTTGCGCATCACCGTGCTGGGTTTCATCGGCTATTACCTGTCCAGCTTCCTGGATTTTCTGGGACTGCAATATATTTCCGCCGGACTGGAGCGGCTGATCCTGTTTCTCTCACCGACTTTCGTGCTGCTGTTTTCAGCGTGGTTCCTGCATAAGCCCATTTCTGCCCGTCAATGGCTGGCCATGGCACTGGCCTACGGCGGCGTGGCGCTGGTGTTCTGGGCCGATCTGTCGATCACGGGCGATGATGTGGTCCTGGGGGCGGCTTGCGTGCTGGGGGCGGCATTTTCCTATTCCATGTACCTGATCGGCTCGGGCGAACTGATCGAACGGGTCACGGCCACCCGGCTGACGGCCTATGCGATGACGGTTTCGGCCGGGGTGACGATGGTGCATTTTTTTGCGGTCAAGGGGCTGGCGGGGTTGAACCAGAGCCTGCCGGTCTATGGCCTGTCGCTGATTCATGCCACGATCAACACGGTGTTGCCGACCTTCATGATCATGTGGTCGGTGGCGCGCATCGGCGCGCCGCTGACGGCTCAGCTGGGCCTGCTGGGGCCGGTGTCGATCCTGTTCCTGGCCTGGCTGTTCCTGGGCGAGCCGATCACGACGCTGCAGGTGGCGGGCACGATCCTGGTGGCGATTTCGGCCGTCGTGCTGGGGCACCGGCCAACAGCGCGCGGCTGAGTCCTGTCGCGGCATAAGCCAGAGGAGGGCCCAGCGCCCGCCGATGCCGGACATGCCGCTTACTGCCGGACATGCCGCTTACTTCATGCCCTCTTCGATTTCGTCGCGATGCACGTCGTGCGTGATGAAGCCGACCGCGTTGTCGGGCATCGCCAGGTAGCGGGGATGATTCAGGGTGTCGCGGATGTCCTGCAGACCCGTGGACCAGTGTTCCCGCATCGTGGCCAGGCCGAACTGGAAGTCGCGGAAATGCTGTTCGTAGGGTTTGTCGCGGTAGATCAGGTGGATGATGTTGCTGCGCTTGTCGCTGGACAGCTCGGCAGCCTGCCGGCAGTCCGGGTCGCTATCACGCAGTTTGGCCGGCACCTTGTCCAGCATGTCGCGCAGCAGGCGCTGCATCTTGCGGTAGGCCCGCATCTGTTCGGTGACCATTCGGGTCCGGCTGGAGTAGCGGATGTCCTGGATGCGGTCGCCGACTTCGCTCAGGCTGTGCGGCACCCCGCCGCGGGCCGACCACAGGTCCACCTGAAAGACCAGCGTGTCGCGTGACAGGTTCTGCGCCAGGATCCGGGAGAGCGGGGTGTTGGAGACCAGACCGCCGTCCCAGTAGTACTCGCCGTCGATCTCGATGGCCGGAAAAGCCGGGGGCAGGGCGCCGGATGCCATGAAATGTTCCGGCCGCAGGCGTGTGCTGTGGTTGTCGAAATAGACGAAATTGCCGGTGCGCACATTGACGGCGCCGATCGACACGCGCAGCCTGCTGTCGTTGATGCGGTCGAAATCGCACAGGGATTCCAGCGTGTCCTTGAGCGGCCGGGTGTCGTAGTGGCCGACATGGGCGGGATCCAGGGACGTGGACAAAGCCGCCGGCGGAAAGCGCGGATGAAAGAATCCCCTCTGCCCCACCATCACGGCGCTGCCGGCATGCATGGCGCCGAGGAACTGGCGCGCCACGTCGCTGATCTGAAGCAAGCTGTGCTCGAGCAGCGGATTGGCCACCGGACCGACGTAGGGCTGGCAGATCGTGTCCCAGAATGTGTGCAGTTGTTCGACGCACCGCTCGACCGGGTTGCCGGCGATGATCGCGGCATTCAGCGCGCCGATGGAAATGCCGGCCAGATCGGTCAGTTCGATGCCCGCCTCGTGCAGACCTTCGTAGACGCCCGCCTGATAGGCGCCCAGGGCGCCGCCGCCTTGCAGCACCAGGGCGCGGGTTTCGTAGGCTTGAGCGGCGTCCGACGCGCGGGATTCAGTCTTGGGCATGGGGTGCGGTCTCCAGGGATTGCAGGAATGCTTCGATCAGGGCGCCTCGATAGCGGCTGCGATGCAGCACGATCGACAGGCGCCGGTCCAGTTGCAGAAAGGGCGTGCGCAGCACACGCAGCCGGCCCGTCGCCACGGCATCCAGGGTGGCGGCATAGGGCAGGCAGGCGATGCCCAGGCCGGCGATGACGGCTTGCTTGATGGCCTCGATCTGCCCCAGTTCCAGCAGGATCCGTCCGGGCGGCAGCACGGTCATGGCCTGCTCGGTCAGGCTGCGGGTGGCCGAGCCGCGTTCGCGCAGAATCCAGCGGGCATCGGCAAAATCCCGGGGTTGCAGTCGCGCGCGCTGCGCCAGGGGGTGTGCCGGGGCCGCGCAGACGACCAATGCGTCGTTGCGCCAGGGCAGGGTCTCCAGTTGGGCATGGTGCACGGGGCCTTCGACGCAGGCCACGTCGATGGCATGATCGAGCAGCATGCGGGTGATGTCTCGGGTATTGTCCACGGTCAGATGCAGGGCCACCATGGGGTGTTGGGCCGTGATGGGGCCCAGAAGTTCCCCCACCAGGTAGTTGCCGACCGTATTGCTGGCGCCGATGCGCAGTTCGCCTTCCAGGGTGCCGTCGGCGTCCCGTTGGCGGCGCTGCATGTCGCCCAGGCGCTCGAGGATCTCGCGGGCCAGGGGCAGTTGTTCCGCGCCCTGGGGGTTCAGCCGCAGGCGGCCGCGCTCGCGGTCGAACAGGGGGGCGCCCAACTGACGCTCCAGTTCGCCCAGGGCCATGCTGACGGCGGGCTGGGTCAGGTGCAGTTGTTCGGCGGCCTGCCGCACACCGCCGGTCGTGGCGACCGCGACGAAGACTTCGATCTGGCGGATGCTGAGGCCGAGCATGAGGGGTGGATTCCTGGGCGGATATCAACTTTATTTATATCACGGCCGGGGAATGATCGGAGCGGCTGATGGCCTGTGCCGCCCGGTATGTCAGGCCTCAGGCAAACCAGGAGGCGGGACTTTTGCTCAGGGCCACGCCGACGATGTAGGCGAAGATGGCGACGGCGCACAAGGCGGCGATCAGCCGCGTCCGGGGCGTGCGGCCGCGCTTGATGGCATATGAGCCGACGCCGATGTAGGCGATCAACAGTATGATCTTGGTCAGGATCCAGGGCTGTTCGGGGCCGATCATGGCGGCCAGGATCACGCCACAGGTCAGCAGGACGGTATCGACCACGTGAGGCAGAATGCGCACCAGGCGGTGCTGGAGCAGGGCCGAGCCGGTCACGGACCAGTAGGCCCGGATGACGAACAGGACGATGCTCAGGCCGACGGCCATCATGTGCAGATGTTTGATGGGGAAGTAGTAATTCATGATCTGGGGGAGAGGTGGCAGCTTGGCGATGCCTGTTGCGGCAATGAATCTGTGATGAGGCGACGGGCCGTGACGGTCTGGGCGAGTGTACCGTACCCGGCCGCTGCGGTGGCGGCTGGCCGGGCGCCGTCCGGGGTCATTCGATCGGATTCAGCGTCCAGCCGCCGTTTTCGCCTTGCAGCGCCAGTTCGACGCCATGATGCCTGCGCAGCGTGCCGCGATGGCCCACACTGATGATCCGGGCGTCGGGCAACTGGTCGCGCAGCAGGCGGTACATGGCGTCTTCGAGGCCCTCGTCCATGGCGGACGTGGCCTCGTCCAGGAAGGCTGCCTGGGGACGCGCGATCAGCAGGCGGCCGAAGGCCAGGCGCTGCTGTTCCCCCAGCGACAGGATGCGGCTCCAGTCGTCCTCGATGTCGAGCCGGTCGCGCAGATGACCAAGCTGCACACGATCCAGGATGGTCTCGTCCTGGCCGGGCGGGACGGCATCGGCGGGCTGCGGATAGTGCAGCGCCTGACGCAGGGTGCCCAGGGGCAGATAGGGCTTCTGGGCCAGGAACAGGGCGGATGTATCCGGGCGGATGATCTCGCCCGATCCGTGCGGCCAGATGCCCGCGATCATGCGCAGCAGGGTGGTTTTGCCCGAGCCCGACGGGCCGCGCACCAGCAGCGGTTGGCCGGGGGCGACCTCCAGGCTCAAATTGCGGATCAGCGCGTGGTCGTCGGGGCGGTTCACGGTCACCTCCCTCAGCGCCAGACGGCTGCCGTCCTGGCGGGTGTGGGGCAGTTGCATGGCCCGGGCCGCGTCGATGGCATCGTCGAATCCCGCCAGACGTTCCAGCGTGGCGCGGTAGGTGGCGAAACTGTCGTAGACATTGCGGAAGAAAGACAGATTGTCCTGCAGGCGGCCAAAGGCCTGGGCGGTCTGGATCAGGTCGCCCAGGCTGATCTGCTTGGAGAAGAATCGCGCGGCTTGCAGGATGAAGGGAAAGACCACGGCGGTCTGCGTGACGACGAAATTGAAGCCCAGGAATTTCAGGGAGCGGTGGATGATGTCCCAGGCATTGCCGATCACCTGGGCGAAGCCGTGCCGCAGTGTCCGGCCTTCGACGCGTTCGCCGCGATAGAAGGCGATGCTCTCGGCGTATTCGCGCACGCGCACCAGGGCATAACGGTAATCCGCGTTGAGCTTTTCGTTCAGGAAATTCAGCCGGATGAGCGGTTTGCCGATCCAGATGGCCAGCAGCGTGGCCAGGAACACATAGATGAAGACCAGGAACACCATGGCGCGCGGGATCTCATGACCCAGGACGGTCATGGGGCCGGACAGATTCCAGAGGATCACGGTGAACGCGATGGTGGAGACGAGCGCATTGATCAGGCCCACGGCAAGCGTCATGGATGTCTGAGCGAAATTGGTGATGTCCTGCTGAATCCGCTGGTCGGGGTTGTCGGCCAGATGGCTAAGGGATTGCGCGCGGTAATAGGCCTGTTCCTTCATCCAGCGGCTCAGCAGCTGCTCATTGAGCCATTCGCGCCAATGGACGGTAAAGGCCTGCTGCACATAGAAGTCGAACAGCGAGCGGATCACATGCACGGCGGCCAGCAGCGAGAACAGCAGCATGGCGGCCCAGAAGGTTTTCTCGTCCAGGGACTGCAGCGCGCTGTACATGGCGTTGTACCAATTGGAGAACAGCACATCCAGGCGCACGGCCGCGAGGGTCAGCAGCAGGATCAGGGCGACGCCGGCCAACGGTTTCCAGCTGCGGCGCGGGGAGAAATAGCCGGCGCTCAGACGCCGGAACTGCCGTCCCCAGCGCGTGAAGCGCGCCAGGCTCCAGATGATGGCCACGCCGAACAGCAGCGTGAGCGCGTAAGCCTTGGCCAGCCACAGGCCGCTTTCGATCAGGACTTCTTGCCATTGCATGGAGTGCGGTTCCTTGAGGGACGATCGGAGGCGCCCGTCGAAAGGCCCGGGCGTGAGGATTGTAGTTGGAGGCGTCCGGATGCGGAATAGTTCCTGCGCACGAGCCCCGGCGTGCATTCAGGGAGCGGCAGGTCCCGGGACGGGATCAGGATGCGACGCCGGATTCGTGCTTCAGGCCCAGACGGCGGGCGAGTTTGTGCAGGTTGCTGGGGTCCAGTCCCAGCGCGCGCGCGGCCTGCGCCCAGTTGCCTCGCGAGGCGGTCAGGGCCTCGCCAATGGCGCGGCGCTGGCAGATCTCGACGCTGTCGCGCAGCAGCGGGATGGTGTCGATGGTCTGTGACGCGGGAGTGGGATCGGGATCGTCTCCGGGCGGCAGCCTGCGGGCGTCCTGAGGCGGGTCGGGCAGGTCGATGTCCAGATCCAGCAGTTCCGGGCCGATGGTCAGCACCTGGTCGCGCGAGGCGCCGCGGCTGAGCATCTTCAGCGCGGCGCGGCTGATGACGTGTTCCAGTTCGCGGACGTTGCCGGGCCAGGGATATTGACCCAGCGCGCGCTCGGCTTCGTAGGACAGGCGCACGCCGCGCAATCCCAGGCGGGCGCGGCTGAGTTCCAGGAAATGGCCGGCCAGGATCAGGACATCCCGGTCGCGCTCGCGCAGCGGCGGAATCGGGATCGGATAGACCGAAAGACGGTGGTACAGGTCGGTGCGGAACAGGCCGGCCTGCGTGTTGGCCTTGAGGTCGCGGTTGGTGGCGGCAATGATGCGCACGTCGGTCTTGATGACCTGATCCGTGCCCAGCCGCTGGATTTCGCCGTTCTGCAGGACGCGCAGCAGCTTGGCCTGCAGGCTCAGGGGCAGCTCTCCGACCTCGTCCAGGAACAGGGTGCCGCCCTGGGCCGCCTCGAAGCGTCCCGGGCGGTCGGATGTGGCGCCCGAGAACGCCCCCCTGACGTGGCCGAACAATTCGCTTTCCGCCAGGGATTCGGGCAAGGCCGCGCAGTTCACCTGGATCATGGGCTGCTGGCTGCGGCGGGAGTGGCGGTGCAGGCGGCGGGCGAACAGGTCTTTGCCGACGCCGGTCTCGCCCAGCAGCAGAATGGGCAGATCCGAATCGGCCACCAGGTCCAGTTCGTGCAGCAGCGACTGAATGGCCTCGCTGCGCCCCAGGATTTCGGTGGCTTCGCCAATGCGCTCGAGGCCTTGCTGGGTGCTGCCCAACTGGCGCAGCTGGCGGTTCTCGCGTTCCAGTTCGGTGATCCGCACGGCCGCTTGCAGGATCAGGCCGAGTCGCAGCAATTGCGCGCGGGCTGTTTCGTCGAAGGTCCCGGTGGCAAGCGCGTCGAGCGTCATGATGCCCCAGGGACGGCCCTGGCGGTACAGGGTCATGCCCATGCAGTCGTGGACCGGCAGGGGGGAGCCTTTGCGGTCGTCCAGCAAGCCATCGTAGGGATCGGGCAGCACGCTTTCGGGGTCGAACCAGGTGGGTTCGCGGCGCGACAGGATCGTGGCGAACCGTGGGTGCTGGGCGACGATGAAGCGTCGACCCAGGGCCTCGTGGGCCAGTCCGGCGGCGGCCACCAGGTGCAGGGTATCGGCGCTGTCGAGCAGCAGCAGGCCGACAGCATCGCAGGCGAAGGCCTCGCGGATGGTCATGGCGGCGCGCTGCAGGCGCACGCCATCGGACAGATCGGCGGACAGGTCGTGAAGAAGCATGGTTTCCATAAGGGTAATTTATACCATTAAAGGGTATCTGGTACCGTCCGTCGAAGGGTTAAAAATACCCTTTTTGATTTATATCAGTGATTTCCCCTAGATAGGTGAATTGGCATGATTTTTGCTTAATGTTTTGTGAAGCAAACAGGTGGCGCCGTTTCGGCGTCGTATCCACAAAATCTCGCGGCTGCAGAAGGAGCGCAGAATGGGTGAGTATAAGAAGTTATGGTGGACGCTGATCGGCGTTCTTTTAGTGACATTCAGTGTCCTGGGATGGATGGGGAAGGAAGTCTATAACCAGGCGCCTCCCATCCCGGCGCAGGTCGTGACCGCCAATGGCGAGGTCCTCATGACCGAAACCCAGATCCTGGACGGTCAGAGCGCCTGGCAGTCGGCGGGCGGGATGACGGTCGGTTCGATCTGGGGGCACGGCGCCTACCAGGCGCCGGACTGGACGGCTGACTGGCTGCATCGCGAGCTGACGGCCTGGCTGGATCTGGCGGCCCAGGCACAGTATGGGATGAATTTCGCCCAACTGGACGGGGACGCCCAGGCCGTGCTGCAGCGTCGCCTGAAAGAAGAGTATCGCAAGAACACCTATGATGCCGCCTCGGGCGCCGTCACGGTGTCTGACCGGCGCGCCCAGGCCATTGCCCGGACGGCTTCGTACTATGACAAGCTGTTCGGCGACGATGCCTCCATGCAGAAGTCCCGCAAGAGCTTCGCCATGAAGGAAGGCACGCTGCCGTCGCCGGAAGCCCGCGCCCGCCTGGCGAATTTCTTCTTCTGGACGGCCTGGTCAGCCTCGACCGACCGGCCCGGGACCGTGGCCAGCTACACCAACAACTGGCCGCACGAACCGCTGATCGACAATGTGCCGACGGCGGAAAACATTATCTGGTCCGTCATGAGCGTGATCATCCTGATCGCGGGCGTGGGCCTGCTGGTGTGGGGCTGGGCATTCACGCACAAGGAACACGACGACATCGGCCCCGCGCCGGCGCGTGATCCGGTGTTGCAGATTCCGCTGACCGCCTCGCAGCGCGCGCTGGGCAAGTACCTGTTCCTGGTCGTCGCCCTGTTCGTGGCGCAGATCTTCATCGGCGGCTTTACCGCGCACTACACGGTTGAAGGCCAGACCTTCTACGGTATCAATGTCTCCGAATGGCTGCCGTATTCCCTGGTGCGCACCTGGCACATCCAGGCGGCCCTGTTCTGGATCGCGACCGGTTTTCTGGCCATTGGTCTGTTCGTGGTGCCGATCCTCAATGGCGGCAAGGATCCCAAATTCCAGAAGCTCGGTGTCGATATCCTGTTCTGGGCGCTGGTCCTGGTGGTCGTCGGCTCGTTCACCGGCAACTTCGCCGCCATCGCGCACCTGATTCCCGCTGAATGGAATTTCTGGCTGGGCCATCAAGGCTATGAGTATGTCGAGCTCGGCCGTCTCTGGCAGATCGGCAAGTTCCTGGGCATCGTGTTCTGGCTGTTCCTGATGCTGCGCGGTATCGTGCCGGCGCTCAAGCAGAAAGGCGACAAGAACCTGCTGGCCCTGTTCAGTGCCTCGGTGATCTGCATCGGCCTGTTCTACGGCGCCGGCCTGTCCTACGGCGAAAAGACACACATCACCGTCATGGAGTACTGGCGCTGGTGGGTGGTCCACCTGTGGGTCGAAGGCTTCTTCGAAGTGTTCGCCACCACGGCGTTGGCCTTCATCTTCTCGACCATGGGCCTGGTGTCCAAGCGCAACGCCACCATCGCCTGCCTGGCTTCGGCCGTGTTGTTCATGCTGGGCGGTACCCCGGGGACCCTGCACCACATGTACTTCTCGGGTACTACCACGCCGATCATGGCCATCGCCTCGTCGTTCAGCGCGCTGGAAGTGGTGCCGCTGGTCGTGCTGGGCTATGAAGCCTGGGAGAACTGGCGCCTGAAGGATCGGGCGCCCTGGATGGAAAACCTGCGCTGGCCGCTGAAATTCTTCGTGGCCGTGGCCTTCTGGAACATGCTGGGCGCCGGGGTGTTTGGCTTCATGGTCAACCCGCCGATCGCGCTCTACTACATCCAGGGCCTGAACACGACGGCGGTGCACGCGCACGCAGCCCTGTTCGGTGTGTACGGCTTCCTGGCGCTGGGCTTTGTCCTGTTCGTGCTGCGCTATCTGCGCCCCAACATGCAGTTCAATGAGAACCTCATGCGGACGGCCTTCTGGTGCATGAACATCGGCCTGGTGATGATGATCTCCCTGAGCCTGCTGCCCATCGGCCTGATGCAGTTCCACGCCAGCTACAGCGTGGGAACCTGGTGGGCCCGCGGCGAGACCTTCATGCAACAGGATATCCTGCAGACGCTGCGGTGGACCCGGACCTTCGGGGATGTGGTGTTCATCACCGGTGGCCTGGGTGTCATGTGGCAGGTTGTGACGGCCTTGCTGAATGGCAAGTCCGCGCCTGCCGCCGATGTGCGACTGGCCGCTCAGCGGACGTAAGCGGTTCGCCTTGCAGTACGAAGCGCCTGAGACCGGCGCTTCACACGGCCCGCCTCGGAAGAGGCGGGCTTTTTTTATGGTGCGCCCGGCAGGGTGTACCCACTAGCGGGTGCAAGTCCCGTACTCGCCCGGCAAGGGGAAGAGTTAGCCTACGGCAAGGGTTTTGCGGGTGACTGCGAGTCTGAAGGAAGCCGGATGGCAAAGCGCTGGCGATTGGCGCCACTGGCCGGTGTGGCGCCAAAGTGGGCCAGCTGCCTGAGGCTTGCCCACAGGCGGGCTTGATTGACTGTCGGGAAATTGGACAGGGGCGTCGTCTAAGGGCCGCTATTGCGTTGTTTCATGGGTTTGCGCGTGCGGCTGAGCCGTGACATCCCGATAGCATGGGATCGTATCCTGATGCCTGGCCCCTGCACAGGGCCAAATGTGTGAAGGCGATGAGGCCCAACCCGCTGTCAGCTCAGGCCGTTTGTGCGGCCCGCTCGCCGACCCGTGCGCTGAGGACGCCCAGGACAAACGTCAGCAGCAGCGTCGGCAGGGCGCTGCCGTATTGCGGAGCCCATTGCGCCAGCGCGTGGTAGAGCGCGATGCCCAGCACCCAGATCAGGGCAGGCGCTGTGTACAGCGCGCGTGGCGTCTCGGTCGGCCGGATGGGCTGCGCACTCAGCCTTCCCAGGATGGTGCCGAACAGGGGCACGAAGACCGAGCTGAGCGTCAGCAGGAAGGGCTCCAGCGCGTGCATGGGCAAGACCATCGCCAGTCCGATCGACACGACCGTCAGGATCATGCCCCAGGTCTTGAGGCTGAGGCCCTGCCACAGGCTTTGCGCGGAAACGGCACCCGAATAGAGATCGCCGTAGGTGTTGTCCAGTTCGTCGACCAGAATCAGGCCCAGCGCGGTCAGGCCGCCTTGCGCCAGCAGCAGAGCGCTCACCATGTCGAGATTCTGTTCCGTGGCGGTGATCACCAGAATGCCCAGCGTGTAGCACCAGATGTTGGCAATCGTGTAGCCCAGCCATGTGCCTCCCAGGGCTCCCCGGCTGCTGCGGCCGTGACGGGCGTAGTCCGCCACCAGGGGCAACCAGGAAACGGGCATCGCGATCACCAGGTCCAGCGCCTGAAAAGCGTTCATGCTGCCGTCGCCGGTGCACTTCCACAGGCCAACCAGTCCAGCAGCGCCCAGTTTCAGGGCGAACTGGAGGGTCAGCCAGATCAGCGACAGAATCACCAGGGGCAGGGCGATGCGGCTGACGATGCGACGCACCAGGGTGGTCATGGAACCGCGCAGCAAGGCCAGCACGATGAGTCCCCAGAACAGCGTGGGCAGCACCAGCCCGATGTCCAGTCCGAAGGCCTGGCGACTGATGACGGCCGTGCCGTCACGGATCACGACCAGCTCGAAAGTCGCCCAGCCCAGCAGTTGCACGATGTTCAGCAGCACGGGCAACCGGGCGAAGTGCCGACCATAGACGGTATGGATCAGGCCCGCGCTGGACAGACCGCTTTTGCAGCCCAGATGGGCCACCCAGGCCAGCAGGCCGGCACCCAGGACCGAGCCTACGATCACGGCCGCCAGGGCATCGCGGGTGCCCAGCGCCGGGACCAGGTAAGAACCGACCTGCATCACCAGCAGGCCGACGCCCAGACTGAACCACAAGGCGGTGTGATCGCGCCAGCCAAAGACACGTTCGGGAGCGGAGGAGGGGGAAACGGATGTCTGCATGGCGTGCCTGTCTGAAAAGGCGGAAAGCAGACACGGAGAGTGGGCGAACCACGACCGTGGCGAGCTGCTTTCCTGCGCGAGGATGATCTCAATCAGGTTCGAAGGGACTGTCTCAGCCGCCGCAGCGGCACCCCTAGCGAAGCTCGGTAAAGGCGAATTGGGTTCGATTGTAGGATCGGCCGGGCGGGTCGGGCAAGTGAGCCCATGTTCCTGATGAGGGCTTCTCTTGTCCCTCCCGTGACCGACAGGCATAATGCCTCGTATTGTCTATACAAATATCATGTCGAGGTCTCCGGAATGCCGCCCGTCCAGGAAATCCGCCGCTCGTCGTCCGGCCGTGTCCTGTGGAAGAACCTGCGCCCGGTGCCGGCCGGCTGGCGGTCGGGACCGGTCCCCGTCTGTGACCTGGCGGTCGATGGCGAGCGCATCGCCTGGCTGGGTTCAGCGAGCCAGGCGCCCGCCGGTTTTCAGGATGTGCCGCAACATGATCTCGGCGGCGCGCTGGTGACGCCGGGGCTGATCGATTGTCATACGCATCTGATCCACGGGGGGCAGCGGGCGGACGAATTCGCCCTGCGTCTCGAGGGGGCCAGCTATGAGGAGATCGCCCGCCAGGGCGGGGGCATCGTGTCCAGTGTGCGGGCCACGCGCGCAGCCGACGAAGACACCTTGTTCCGGCAGGCGCTGACGCGGCTGGATGCGCTGCGCGCGGAAGGCGTGACCGCCATCGAGATCAAATCCGGCTACGGCCTGGACCTGGAAACCGAGCGCAAGATGCTGCGTGTGGCCCGGCGTCTGGGTCAGGCGCGCCCCGTCACGGTGCGCACGACTTTTCTGGGCGCGCATGCCCTGCCACCGGAATACGCGGGCCGGGCCGATGATTACATCGATCTGGTGTGCGGCACCTTGTTGCCGACGCTGCATGATGAAGGGCTGGTCGATGCCGTGGACGTTTTTTGCGAAGGCATTGGCTTCAGCCTGGCCCAGTCCGAACGTGTGCTGCGGTCGGCGACGCAACGGGGCCTGCCCGTAAAAATGCATGCCGAGCAGTTGTCTCTGCTGGGCGGCACGGCCCTGGCGGCCCGTTATGGGGCATTGTCGGCCGATCATCTGGAGTGGCTGGACGAGGCCGGTGTGCGGACCATGCGACAGGCCGGCATGGTGGCGGTGCTGCTGCCGGGGGCCTATTACTTTCTGCGCGAAACGCGGGTACCGCCCGTCGATCTGCTGCGTCGCCACGGGGTGCCCATGGCCGTCGCCACCGACTGCAATCCCGGCACCTCGCCCACGGCCTCATTGCTGCTGATGATGAATATGGCCTGCACCTTGTTCCGGCTGACGGTGGCCGAGGCACTGGACGGCGTCACCCGTCATGCGGCGGATGCCCTCGGGGATGCCGGGGTCAGCGGCCGCCTGGCAGTCGGTCATCCCGCGGATTTTGTGGTCTGGGAGATCGACAGCCCGGCGGAGCTGGCCTACTGGATGGCATTGCCGCGTTGCCGTTTCGCGGTGCGTCAGGGCAGGATCGTGTTCCAGTCCGGCCGGTAACTGCCTTCCAGGACCCGCTGGCCGATGATGTCCAGATCGGGCGCCAGCAGGCGGTCGCGGTCGTAGAAGGGCACGTCCTGGCGGATTCGCCGGTGCAGGGCCTGCAAGGGCGCCGATGTCGCCAGGGGGGCGTGGAAATCGATGCCCTGGGCCGCGCACAGCAGCTCGATCCCGACGATGTAGGCCGTATTGCGGGCCATGTCGGCCAGCCGGCGCGCCGAAAACGTCGCCATGCTGACGTGGTCTTCCTGATTGGCCGACGTGGGCAGGCTGTCCACGCTGCCGGGATGCGCCAGCGATTTGTTTTCCGATGCCAGGGCGGCGGCCGTGACGTGCGCGATCATGAAGCCTGAATTCAGCCCGGGTTCCGGCACCAGGAATGGGGGCAGACCGGAAATGCTGGCATCGATCAGCAGGGCCACGCGGCGTTCGGCCAGGCCGCCGATTTCCGCGATCGCCAATGCCAGGGTGTCGGCGGCGAATGCCACGGGCTCGGCATGAAAATTGCCGCCCGAGATCACCTGGTCAGGCTCGCCGTCGCGCCCCGGAAAGACCAGGGGGTTGTCGGTCACGGCATTGGCCTCGGTCAGCAGCGTGCGCGAGGCCTGGGCCATCAGATCATGAATGGCGCCCATCACCTGAGGCTGGCAGCGCAGACTGTAGGGATCCTGCACCTTGTTGTCGGACACCAGATGGGATGTGCGGATGGCGCTGCCCGCCAGCAAGGCCCGATAACGGCGGGCGATTTCGATCTGTCCCGGCTGGCCGCGGATTTCGTGCACACGCGGGTCGAACGGTGCATCGCTGCCCTTGGCGGCATCGACACTCAGCGCGCCGGCCAGCACGGCGCTGTCGAACAAATGTTCGGCCAGGAAAAGCCCGTGCAGCGCCAGCGCGGTGGAGACCTGCGTGCCGTTGATCAGGGCCAGGCCTTCTTTGGCGGCTAGGTGGATGGGCGCAATGTCCGCCTGCGCCAGGGCCTGTCCGGCCGGCAGCCACTGGCCTTCGCACAGGATGCGGCCCTCGCCGAACAGCGCCAGAGTCATGTGCGACAGAGGCGCCAGGTCGCCGGAGGCACCCACCGACCCCTTTTCGGGGATGTGCGGGATCAGGCCGGCATTGAAGACCTGCAGCAAGGTGCGCACCACGCTGGAGCGGATGCCGGAATAGCCGCGCGCCAGGCTGGCGGCTTTCATGGCCATCAGCAGGCGAACGAT
The DNA here is from genome assembly GCF_047971665.1 of Castellaniella sp. Taxonomy (GTDB): domain Bacteria; phylum Pseudomonadota; class Gammaproteobacteria; order Burkholderiales; family Burkholderiaceae_B; genus Castellaniella. The sequence goes on from NZ_JBKEAA010000019.1 coordinate 44,225, forward strand.
GCGCGCGTCCAGCGGATCGCCCACGCCCACGGAATGCGACAGGATCAGGTTGCGTTGCAGCGCCTGCAACTGGTCGTCGGGAATGCGCGTCTGGGCCAGCTTGCCAAAGCCCGTATTGATGCCATAGGCCGGGTCGCCCCGGTCGATGATGGCCTGCACGACGGCGGCCGAGGCATCCATGTCGGCGTAGGCCCGGGCGGGCAGGGTCAACGTGACGCCGCCTTGCCAGATGCGTCGCAACTGATCCAGATCCAGTGCGCCGGGGACGAGTTCCAGGGGGAGGGTCATGTCAGCTTCCTTTTGCTGCGGGAATCATCGGCAGGTTCAGACCGAAATTCTGTGCGGTCCTGATGGCCAGATCGTAGCCTGCGTCCGCGTGGCGCATCACGCCGCTGCCGCAGTCATTGATCAGCACACGTTCCAGCCGGCGCGCGGCCGCATCGGTGCCATCTGCCACGATCACCATGCCGGCGTGCTGGCTGTAGCCCATGCCGACGCCGCCGCCGTGGTGCAGTGAGACCCAGCTGGCACCGCCCGCGGTATTCAGCAGGGCATTGAGCAGCGGCCAGTCGGATACGGCGTCCGTGCCATCGCGCATGGCTTCGGTCTCGCGGTTGGGGCTGGCCACCGATCCCGTATCCAGATGGTCCCGGCCGATCACGATGGGTGCTTTCAGTTCGCCCGTGCGCACCATCTCGTTGAAGGCCAGCCCGGCGCGGTGGCGTTCGCCCAGGCCCAGCCAGCAGATGCGCGCGGGCAGGCCCTGGAATGCGATCCGCTCGTGCGCCATGTCCAGCCATTGGATCATGTGGTGGTTGTCCGGGAACAGTTCCTTCAGCTTGCGATCGGTGGCATGGATGTCTTCCGGGTCGCCCGACAGCGCCACCCAGCGGAATGGTCCTTTGCCTTCGCAGAACAGTGGCCGGATGTAGGCCGGCACGAAACCGGGGAAGTCGAAGGCGTTGGTGATGCCTTCGTCATGGGCGACCTGGCGGATGTTGTTGCCATAATCCACCGTGGGGATGCCCATGGCGTGCAGATCGAGCATGGCCTGAACATGCCGGGCGCAGGATTGCGCCGCCTCGGCCCGCAGGCGGGCGTGCTGGGCCGGGTCGCGCTGAGCGGCCTGCCATTGCGCTACCGTCCAGCCCGAGGGCAGGTAACCATAGATCAGGTCGTGCGCCGAGGTCTGGTCCGTGACGAGATCGGGGCGTGGGCCGCCCGCCTGGGCGCGCCGGGCAAGTTCCGGCAGGATGTCGGCTGCGTTGCCCAGCAGACCGATGGAGATGGCTTCCTTGCGTCCCGTATGCTCGGCGATCATGGCCAGCGCTTCGTCCAGATTGCTGGCCTGCTTGTCCAGGTAGCGTGTGCGCAGGCGGAAATCGATGCGTGATTGCTGGCATTCGACGGTCAGTGAGCAGGCCCCGGCAAAACTCGCCGCCAGTGGCTGGGCCCCGCCCATCCCGCCCAGCCCAGCGGTGACGATCCAGCGTCCCGCAAACGAGCCGCCGAAATGCTGCCGGGCGGCCTCGGCGAACGTCTCGTAGGTGCCCTGGACAATGCCCTGGCTGCCGATGTAGATCCAGCTACCCGCAGTCATCTGTCCATACATGAACAGGCCCGCCTGGTCCAGTTCGTTGAATTTTTCCCAGGTGGCCCATTTGGGGACCAGGTTGGAATTGGCCAGCAGCACACGCGGCGCGTCGGCATGGGTCTTGAAAACCCCCACCGGCTTGCCCGACTGGATCAGCAGGGTTTCGTCCTCGCCCAGCGCGCGCAGGCTGTTGAGGATGGCGTCATAGCAGGTCCAGTTGCGCGCGGCGCGACCGATGCCACCATAGACCACCAGATGCTTGGGATTTTCCGCCACGGCCGGATCCAGATTGTTCTGGATCATGCGGTAGGCCGCCTCGATCGTCCAGTTGCGGCAATGCAATGCCGAGCCCTTCGGGGCATGGATTTCACGGCTCGCGTCATAGCGCGGATCGTCGGATTGGGTGTGGGACATGGTCGGCTCCTGTGCGGAAGATCACGGGTTGAAATGTATATCTGTTTAGTCAATATGTCTATACAAATTGAACGGCTTTTCCTGCCTGAAAAGAGCGGGACAGGCACAACGCCGGCCTGATGGAGAGGTACAACACAGGCACATGGAGCGGCTGCAAAGCAGACGGCGGTGCGGGGCCGACGAAAGATGCGACCACCGACCGCGCGGGTGCCGATGGCGCAGCCACCACGCGGTTCGGCATCCGCCTCAGGGGTCCAGGATGCGGCCCGGATTCAAGCGCGCCTGCGGAACCAGCAGCTGCCGGACGCTCGCCATCCGCGTGCGTTCCGCTGTGCTGCGGCTATGCGGCAGGAGCGTGTCCTGTGGGGCAGGCAGGGTGCGGGGCCGGAGGCCATGGCTCAGCGCGTCCTATTGTTCCCAGAACGCATTGCGGTCCAGGTAGTTCTGCAGGAACTGCTTCAGCCGGTCGTGTGTCACGTTCCGGAAAAGTGTTGCGGGCGGTCCACTGGCGGCAATTCGACCCTGGTCGATGAACAGCACACGGTCGGCCACCTGCGCGGCAAAGCCCATTTCGTGTGTCACGACCACCATGGTCATGCCGTCGTTGGCCAGGTCTTTCATCACTTGCAGCACTTCACCCACCAGTTCCGGGTCCAGCGCGGATGTCGGTTCGTCGAACAGCATGATGTGCGGCTCCATCGCCAGGGCGCGGGCGATGGCTACACGCTGCTGCTGGCCGCCCGAGAGGCGGATTGGATAGCTGTCGGCCTTATCCGCCAGGCCGACCTTGGCGAGCATGGCGCGGGCCTGATCATGGGCCTGGTCGCGCGGCAGTTTTTTTACTTGGATCAGGGCTTCGGCCACATTGCCCAGGGCAGTCATGTGTGGCCACAGGTTGAAATGCTGGAACACCATGCCTACGTGACGGCGCACATCCTTGATCTCGGCCGGCGTGGCCTTGCGCCGGCCGGTGTCCTGATCCACGTAGCCCAGCAGCCGGCCTTCGATCAGGACGTCGCCGGAGTCATAAGGCTCCAGGAAGGCCAGCGAGCGCAGCAGTGTGCTCTTGCCGGAACCCGAGGGGCCGATGATGCAGATGACTTCGGATTTGCGCACTCCCAGGGAAATTCCGTCGAGCACCTGATTCTCGCCGTAGCGCTTGGTGATGTCGCGGGTTTCGATCAGCAGTTCTTCACTGTCCTGAGAGGGCGTGTGGGGTGTCGTCATGCGTCATTCCGTCAATCAGCGCTGCAGGTAATGGCTGGCTTTCAGTTCGGCCCAGCCGCCCAGTTTTTGCGTGACGGCTACCAGCAGCAGGTAGCATACGCACAGCACCAGGGTGGTTTCAACATAGATGAATTGCTCTGATCCGATCTGCGTGAGCACAGCCGTCAGTTCGGGCACTGTGATGATCGACAGTACGGAGGTTTCCTTGCTGAGAATGATGATCATGTTGATGAGCGCCGGCGTGATGATCACCAGCATCTGCGGCAGCTGCACGCGCCAGATGGTGCTGATGCGCGACATGCCCAGACAGTCGGCGGCCTCGATCTGGCCGTGAGGCACCGACAGGAAACCCGAGCGGAAGATCTCGGCAAAATAGGCGCTGCCGTACAACGCCAGCGCCACAATGCCTGCGTCCAGCGCCGACAGCGACAGGCCGATGTTCGGACCGCCGTAGTACAGGATGAACAACTGCACCAGGAACGGTGTGGTGCGCAGGATTTCGATGTAGACCCGCAGGACCGCGCGAAGCCAGCGTCCCGTGAACAGTTGCAGTACGGCGATCACGAAGCCCAGTACCATGCCCAGAACGACAGCGCCCAGCCAGCTGAGGATCGTGATGCCGAAGCCATTCAGGATCTGGCCGCCATATTGCGAAATCAGGGAAAAATCGACCGTCATCAGGCTCTCGTGAAGCGCCGTTCGGCGTAATGTCCCAGGATCGACAGCACCCCGTTGATCAGCATGTAGATCAGTCCGGCGATCAGATAGGCTTCCAGCGGCCGGAAAGTGCTGGCCGCGACGTTCTGCGCGGTGCGGGTGATTTCTGCCACCCCCACCGCAGAGATCAGGGCCGAGGCCTTGATCAGCAGGATCATCTCGTTGATGAGTGACGGCGTGGTCAGTTTCAGCGCCTGGGGAATCTCGATGCGCAACAGGGTATGCAGGGGTGACAGTCCCACCATCTGCGCGGCTTCGATCTGGCCACGCGGAATGCCCAGAAAGCCGCCACGCAGGATTTCACCCAGGTAGGCGCCTTCACAGAATGAAATGGCGGCGATGGCGGCTGTCAGCGGTGAAACATTGATGCCCAGGGTGGGCAGGAAGTAGTACGCCAGCATCAGCTGGACCAGCAGGGGCACGCCACGAAACAGAAAGGTGTACAGATGGCCGCAGCGCCGCAGCCAGGGCGAGGGTGACAGGCAGAGGGTGACGACCAGCACGGCGATGATGAATCCCAGCACCAGCCCGATCACAGAGACAAAGATCGTCATCTGCGAGGCCTTCAGGATCAGCGGCAGGGTCTGGGTGAAGGAACCGGCATCGAACATGATCGCGCTTCGGAAAATGGCGAGACCTGTGCCTCGCCGTCGCGCGCCCGGCCTCTGGCAGGAGGCCGGGCAGGGCGGTCAGACGTTCGGGACGAAGTCCTCGGTGGGAACCGGCATTTCCATGCCGAACCATTTTGTTTGCAGCGCTTTGAGGCGGCCGTCCTTGTGCATGTCGAGGATGACCTGGTCGATGGCGGTGATCAGCGAGTCGCTGTCGGCGCCTTTGTGGCCCATGAAGGCGAAATAGACTTTTTTGCCAATGCTGGGTTGAACGACCGCGAACGTGTCGGGGCGCTCTTTGGCCGCGACGGCGATATTGGTGATTGAATGCCCCACCGCCATGATGCGGCCGTTGGCCAGGTCGGCATAGGCCTGGTTGAAGTCCACGTATTCACGGATTTCAGGTGCCGGATTCAGGGTTTCGGCATAGGCTTTGGTCTGCGCCAGCTGCGACGAGCCGCGCTGGCTGCCGATGACCTTGCCCGCCACCTGTTCGGGTTTGGTGAAGTCCTTGTTCTTGGCGCGCTTGAGGAAAGCGACCGTGCCGTCGGCGATGGGCAGGGTGAAATGATAGCGTTCCTTGCGCGCCTTGGTGACGTTCAACGGGCCGCCCACCATGTCGAATTTCTTGGCATCCAGACCCGGCAGCACGCTGGACCAGGGCAGATCGATGAAGCGGACCTTCACGCCCAGCGCTTTGCCGACCTCGGCGAAGAATTCCTTGTTGAAGCCCTCTTGTTTGCCGTTTTTGAGGAAGTCGAATGGCGCGAACTGCATTTCGGTGCCGACGACCAGTTCGCCGGCTTTTTTCACGTTGGCTAGTTGATCCGCCCGGGCGGTCAGGGCAAATGACGCAGCCGCCAGACAACTGCCTGCCAGCAGCCATTTGAAGATGGGGGTGTTGCGCATGGTCTGTCTCCTCGGTGAGCAGGGTCGCACAGGCGTCTCCACTGCTGAAAATCATCATGGAATTGTTCTCTTGCGGGGCGTCGAGGCACCTGTCAAAAAAGTACATACATTAAGAATCGAGTGTCAATCCAAGGGAACCCGATCAGCCAGGACGGAGCCGGAAATCACGGCCCGACCCGGGAGGCGGCGCAGGGCAGACGGCGGTGCGGGGGAAGGGCGCCCGGCGAAAGGCGAAGGATTGCCCGCAAGCCCTAGCTCTGGCCGGCGAGCTTGTAGCGATTGCCTGGATACCACATCACGGCTTGCGAAGCGAAGGTGCCGCCCGAGAAAGTCGTCCGGTCCAGCACCAGACAGGGCTGTTCGACGGGAATGTCCAGCGGCTCCGCCACGCCCGGCGGCGGCAGCTTGACTTCGATGGTGTAGCGGCCTGTCGGCTCGGGGGCGGCGCGCATCAGATATTCGTTGGGCGTGGTTCTGGTCCAGTCCTGCTGCAGATAGTCCGGCAGACGCCGGGCATCGACGACCCGGTCCTCGAGCTGGATCGGTTCCGCGTTTTCGTAATGCACGATGATCGAATGAAACAGCGGGGCGCCCACCGGGAGATGAAAGCGTTGCGCCTGTGTCGTGGACACCGTGGTTCTTTCCAGCCGCAGGACATGGCAGGAATGCCGATGGCCCCGGTCGCGGATGTCCTGGGCGATGCTGCGGATCTCGATCAGCGTGGACGGGATCTTGGCTGGCGCCACGTAGGTGCCCGATCCCTGGTAGCGCAGCAGCACCTGGTCTGCGGTCAGCTCGCGCAACGCCCGGTGCACCGTCATGCGCGAGACGCCGAACTGTTTGCACAGCACCAGCTCCGTGGGGATCAGCATGCCCTCCGTCCAGGCGCCGCCGCGGATCTGCTGCAGGACATGGTCCTTGATGCGCTGATAGGCAGGTGCCGTTCGCGCGGAGGGCTCGGTGGCCTGGGCCTGATGGCGCATGTCATATTCCCTGTGGATCGGATGGAACTATTCTATGCGAGACGCGGCGGCCCGTCCCCTGGCGGATATCCATGGCGCGCGGGCGGGCCCGCGCAGCCGGTTTCAGTCGAAATGCACGATCTCGAAACTCAACCGGCCCCGGTCGTCGCGCCCGACGGAATAGCCCAGGTGCTCGCACACGCTGTTGTCGGGATGAAAGGTCAGCACGACGGGCTTGATGTGCTCCAGCTCGGATATCTGAATGTATTCCGAATTGGCGATGATGACCTCGTCGCCGCGCTGGCAGGTGCGCGCCGCCGCGCCGTTCAGGATGCAGCAGCGAGAGCCGCGTTCGCCATAGATCACATAGGTGCTGATGCGGGCTCCGGAATTCTTGTTCCAGATGTCCACGAATTCCATGGGCAGGATGCCGGCGGCTTCGCAGTGATCAGGATCCAGGGTGATGGAACCGTGATAATCCAGGTCGGCTCCGGTGACGCGAATGCCATGCAGCTTGGCGCGAACGATTTTTCTCACTTCGAATCTGGTGCTGAAAATTGAGCAGCCGGCATTTTAGCGCGTTGCAGTACAGCATCATGCTTTATCCACACGGCGTCATCCTGTATGTGCGTTTCATTATAATATGATGATCATTTGATAAGGCGATGCGCCGCATGGGCGGCACGGGCGCCGAATTCGGACATGCGGATCATCGGACGGGACATTATGTTTGCTGCGCGGGAAGCCTGGAAAGCCGGGTTGTGGGCTCCCAGACACTGGACGGGCAATATCGTGGCGGGCGTGATTGTCGGCGTGGTGGCGCTGCCGCTCGCCATGGCCTTCGCGATCGCCTCCGGGGTCAAGCCCGAGCAGGGTCTGTACACCGCCATTGTGGCGGGGGTGGTGGTGTCATTGTTCGGCGGCAGCCGGGTGCAGATCGCCGGCCCAACGGGCGCCTTCATCGTCATCCTGTCGGGCATCGTCGCGGAACATGGCGTCGCGGGCCTGCAACTGGCGACCCTGATGGCGGGCCTGATCCTGTGCGCTTTCGGCCTGGCCCGTCTGGGGAGCGTGATCCGGTACATCCCCTTGCCGGTGATCCTGGGCTTCACGGCCGGCATCGGTATCATCATCTGGGTCGGGCAGTGGCAGGCCTTTTTCGGGCTGCCGGCGGTGTCAGGGCATTTCTTTCATGAGAAGTTCTGGTTCCTGGTGCGGCATCTGCCGCAGCTGGATCCGGTGACCACCGCCTTTGGCCTGGGCTCGCTGACGCTGGTGTTGTTGCCGCGACGAGTGCGGATGCTGCAGCGGATCCCCGGCCCCCTGCTGGCGCTGGTTGTGGCGACAGTCCTGCAGGGGGTTGCCCAGTTCCCGCAGCTGGCCACCATCGGCAGCACCTTCGGCGAACTGCCGCGCGGGCTGCCGATGCCGCATTGGCCCTCAGGCGGGCTGGACCGGATCGTGCCGTTGATCGGTCCGGCGTTCACCATCGCCCTGCTGGGCGCAATTGAATCGCTGCTGTCAGCCGTGGTTGCCGATGGCATGGCCGGCACGCGGCACGACTCGAATGCCGAGCTGTTCGGCCAGGGTCTGGCCAATGTGATCAGTCCCCTGTTCGGCGGGATCGCGGCCACGGGCGCCATCGCCCGGACGGCCACGGGCATCCGCAGCGGTGGCACGGCGCCGCTGGCGGGTGTGGTTCATGCCCTGGTGCTCGCGCTGGTCCTGCTGGTGTTCGCGCCACTGGCGCGCAACATTCCTCTGACCACGCTGGCCGCAATCCTGTTCGTCGTCGCCTGGAACATGAGCGAGGCGCATCGTGTGCTGCGTCTGGTCCGGTCCGCGCCGCGCGCGGACGCCGTCATCCTGTGTCTGACGCTGCTGCTGACGGTCTTCGCTGACCTCGTCGTGGCGGTCAATATCGGCATTGTGCTGTCGGTCCTGCACTTCCTGCGCCGCATGGCGTCCAGCGTCGATGTGACGCCCGTGGTGATAGCGGACGCAGCGTCCGGAGAGGACGCACCACGCGTGCGCGCGTTGCGGGTCCGGGGGCCGCTGTTCTTCGCGGCGGCTGAGTCCCTGCGGGAAGCGTTCCGGGCGGCGCATTCGTCCGTGCTGGTCCTGTGCCTGGATCAGGTGCCGTTCGCCGACGCCACGGCGTTGCAGGCGCTGGATGACGAGATCGCGGCCGCGCATGCGCGCGGCATGCGCGTGATTCTGTGCGGTGCCGACACCCGTATCCGCGCCAAGCTGCATCGAATGGGCACGCTGTCGCGTCTGGCTGCGGGCGATTGCCTGCCGGATCTCGCCGAGGCGCTGGCCTCGGCAGGGCCGGCGGATCCGGCGCGGCCCTGATCCGCAGCCGTTATGACCGGGCGCGCGGCTTGCTCGGCGTCCAGTCCACGTCGTGTTGTGCCAGGTAATCCCGGATCAGCTGACGCACCACCTGCGAGGGCGTCAGGTCCTGGCGGGCGCAAAGCTGTTCGAAGGCCTTTTTCTTGTTCGGATCGATCAGCACGGTCAGGCGGGCGGTCTTGTTTTCCAGCGGGGTCGGGCTCATGGTTCGGGTCTCGGTCGGGCCGGCGCGGTCGTCGGCAACGACGGCCGGGTCCGCAGGGTTTCTTGCAGCCGCGCCTCCAGGGCCGCCGGGAAACCCGGGCGTTGGGCCGGTGGCAGCAGGCGGTCCAGTGTTGCGATCCGGTCCGCGTCGTAGCGGCGGGCGGTGCCCAGCGCGGTTTCCAGCGCATTGGCGTTTGCCGTCATCCCGGCGGGATCGCCCTGTGCCAGGATCAGGGCATGGACGAGCCCCACGTGGCGGTCGGGCGCGTGGCCCGGGATGCGCCGCCAGAGCTGCGCGGTTCCCGCGATCTTGCGCGTGGGAGACGGCACGGCCAGATTGTACCTGCCATCGCAGAACGAGCCCTCGACCGCCTGGGCCCGGGTTGCGATGCCGAAGGTCGCCAGCGTGTCGCCGATCAGCGCGCACAGATGCCGGTAGAGCCTTTCGGAATGATCGAGCGGCCGGCCGGCGAACACCTGAGCCAGGCTCAGGTTCAGGATGCCCGGTCCCTGAGGCACCACGCCGCCTCCCGACTGACGAACGTGAACGGGGCAGCCCCGTGCGGCGAAATCCGCCTGGACTGTGGCGAACTCCGGACGAGCGGCATAGGTGCGCGGCACCACCAGCCCCGGGGCTGCCTGCCAGAGACAGGCGACGGGCATCTGGAGTGCCGGTGTCAGCAGGTGTTCGTCGGCCAGGGGGCCGGTGTCGGAGGCGATTTCGAGCAGGCGGTAGGCGCCAGGGTGCGCCTCCGGCATGGCCTGATTCATGACGATGACAGCTGGGTCGTCACGAAAGTCTCGTCGTCCATGAACAGGTAGCGGATCGCATCGATCAGCCCCACGATCACGGCCAGGGGAGTGAAGAACCAGCTGAGGATCAGCAGGACGATGCCTTTGCCGATCTGGCCCAGATAAAAGCTGTGTGCACCCAGCCAGCCCAGAAAGACCGCCAGCACGATGGCGATCTTGCGGTGGCCCGCAGGGCCGTCCAGGCCTTTGCCGTGCGAGCGCAGGATCCACAGGCTGGCGGGGACGGTCAGCACGAGCGCCAGGAGAACCTTGCCGGTATGGGCGCGCAGATAGCCCGCGGCCGCGATGTACAGGTCGCTGAAATTGCGGATCAGCACACCGGTCAGCGACGAAATCCAGGCGAAGACATCGTGCAAGACGGTCTCGCTCAGGCTCAGGGCGAGCAGGATGGCGAAGAAGATCGCCACGATCAGGATCAGTTTCTTCAGCATGGGCATCCTGTGCGTGTGAGGCCCGCGCCGGTGCCGGGCGCATGCCCGGTCTGGCGGGCGGCAAGCCCTATTCTATCCGGGATCATGCGTTTCAGCGCGCGCTGGCCTGGCGGATCGCATGGTCCCACCCGGCCAGCCGTCCGTTGGCTTCATCACGGGACATCGCGGGTTCGAAGCGGCGTTCGACGCGCCACAGCGAGGCCAGTTCCTGGAGATCGGCGTAGACACCCGCCTGCAGGCCGGCCAGGAACGCAACTCCCAGCGCCGTGGTCTCCACCATGGTGGGGCGCAGCACGGGAATGCCCAGCAGATCCGCCTGGAACTGCATCAGCAGGTCGTTGACGCAGGCGCCGCCGTCGACGCGCAGTTCCTTCAGGGGCGCCGCGCCCGCCGCCTGGGCGTCGCGGCTCATGGCCTGCAGCAGGGCGGCGCTCTGGTAGGCGATGCTTTCCAGGGCCGCACGGGCGATGTGGGCCATGGAAGTGCCGCGCGTCAGGCCGGTGATGGTGCCGCGCGCCTCGGGGTCCCACCAGGGTGCGCCCAGGCCGGTGAAGGCGGGCACGAACATCACTCCACCCGAGTCCGGCACGCTGCCGGCGAGTGCCTCGATGTCGCTGCTGTGCACGAAGGCGCGCAGGCCGTCGCGCAGCCACTGAACCACGGCGCCGCCCACGAACACGCTGCCTTCGAGCGCGTAGGCGGGCCGGAGGTCGGGCTGTGCCGCGCTGGTCGTCACCAGTCCGTTGCCGGAGACCTGGAAGCGCTCGCCCGTATGCATCAGCATGAAGCACCCCGTGCCGTAGGTGTTCTTGGCCATGCCGGGATGAAAGCACGCCTGGCCGAAGAGGGCGCTTTGCTGGTCGCCGGCCACCCCGCAGATCGGCACGGCGTGGCCCAGCAGATCTGGCGCGGAGGCGCCGTAGTCGGCCGAGGAGGGCTGGATGTCCGGCATCATGCGCGCCGGCACGTCCAGCCAGTCCAGCAGATCCGGATCCCAGGCATTGGCGTGCACGTCCATCAGCATGGTGCGGGCGGCATTGCTGACGTCGGTCAGATGCCGCTGGCCGCCGGTCAGGTTCCAGATCAGCCAGCTGTCGATGGTGCCGAACAGCAGTTCGCCCGCCTGAGCGCGGGCGCGCGCACCAGGGACGTGATCCAGGATCCATTTCAGTTTGGTGGCGGAAAAATAGGCGTCGATGCGCAGTCCCGTCCGCTTGAGGATGTCGGGTTCACGCCCCCGGGCGCGCAGTTCGGCGCAGGCCGGTTCGGCGCGACGGTCCTGCCAGACGATGGCCCGGTGGATGGGCTCGCCCGTGCGGCGATCCCAGACCACCGTGGTCTCGCGCTGATTGGTGATGCCGATGGCGCGCACATCGCGCGCGGAGATGCCGGCCCGGTGAATGGCCTCGCCCATCGTATCGCGTTGCGTCTGCCAGATTTCCTGCGGGTCGTGCTCCACCCAGCCGGGTTGGGGATAGTGCTGCGTGAACTCCCGCTGCGCCAGGCTGACGATGCGGCCCTGGCGGTCGAAGACGATGCTGCGAGTGCTGGAAGTGCCCTGGTCCAGGGCAAGCAGGTAAGTCATGGCGGGGTTCCTCAGGAAGCGATGACACAGTCCACGCCAGCCGCCTTGAGCAGGCCGGGGAAAGGATCGGGGGGCCGGGCATTGGTGAACAACCGGCCGATCTGGGACAGGTCCCCCAGCCGGACCATGGCAGGCCGGTGGAATTTGCTGGTGTCGGCGGCCATCCAGACCTCCCGGGCCGACTGCATGATGGCCTGGGATACTTTGACCTCGCGGAAATCATAGTCGCGCAGGGTGCCGTCGGCTTCGATGCCGGAAATGCCCATCAGCGCGATGTCGGCGCGGAACTGGCGGATGAATTCCACCGTGGCTTCTCCCACGATGCCCAGGTCCCGGGCACGCACATTGCCGCCGGCCAGGATGACCTCGCATCCTGGCTGGCGGCCCAGTGTGTAGGCAACGTTGACGTTGTTGGTGATGACGCGCAGCCCCGTATGGCCGGACAGGGCGCGCGCGATGGCTTCCGTGGTGGTGCCGATGTTGATCAGCAGCGAGCAGTCGTTGGGGATTTCGCGGGCGATGGCCTGGGCGATGCGTTCTTTTTCCTCGGCATGCAGGTGGGCGCGCTGGCGATAGGCGATGTTCTCGGTGGTCGCATTGGGCAGTCTCACCCCGCCGTGAAAGCGGATCAGCAGATTGGCCTCGGACAGACGCTGAACGTCGCGCCGGACGGTCTGGACCGTGACATTCAAGTCGCTGGCGAGCGCTTCCAGGCTACAGGAACCTGAGCCTTGCAGGGAATTGAGCAGCTTGATCTGACGAGGATTGGGATGCATGGAACCGGATTGTGGCATGACGGAAACACTGTACAGCGAAAGCAAAAGAAAAAATCCTAGGGTTTGTATGGACAGAAAAAAGAGTTGAAACGAACAATAATTTGCAAAAAGGAATTTCTGGAGTAAAGGCCCATGCAACTCAAGCTGGCACGCGTCGGCAAGAAAATCGGTGCCGAAACCTGGCTCCATCCCCTGGATCTGGAGCCGCGGGAATCCGCAATCACGGTCCTGCTGGGGGTGACCCGCGCCGGCAAGACCAGCCTGATGCGGCTGATGGCCGGTCTCGATGCGCCGACCACCGGCCGTGTCCTGGTCGATGGTGTCGATGTGACCGGGGTGCCGGTGCGCCGCCGCAATGTAGCCATGGTCTATCAGCAGTTCATCAATTACCCTTCCATGTCGGTGGCGGCCAATATCGCCTCGCCGCTGCGTCTGCGGAGCGAGACCGATTTCATGCCCCGGGTACGTGAAATCGCGCGCACGCTGCACATCGAGGAGTTCCTCGATCGTCTGCCGTCCGAACTGTCCGGCGGCCAGCAGCAGCGCGTCGCGCTGGCGCGGGCCCTGGCCAAAGACGCGCCCCTGATGCTGCTGGACGAACCGCTCGTCAATCTGGACTACAAGCTGCGCGAAGAACTGCGCGAGGAGCTCGGCGCGTTGTTTGATCGGGGCCGCTCCACCGTGATCTATGCCACCACTGAGCCTGGCGAGGCCCTGCTGCTCGGAGGGCACACGGCCGTGCTGGATCAGGGTGAACTGCTGCAATACGGTCCGACGCTGGAGGTGTTCCGGCGGCCCGCGTCGATCCGCGTGGCGCGCGCCTTCAGCGATCCCCCCATGAATTTCATGGCGGCTCACGCCGGCCCCGGGGCTGTCAGCCTGCGTGCGCTGTCCGACGTGAGTCTGCCCGCCGGACAGGATGTGCCCGCTGGCGATGTGACCGTCGGCCTGCGCGCGGTCGACCTGTCGCTGACCGATCAGGGCGGCGACTGCCGGATCCCTGGCCGGGTCCAGCTTGCCGAGATTTCCGGCTCGGCCACCTATGTGCATGCCGAAACCCCCGTCGGCAACCTGGTGGCTCAGGTGTCGGGGGTTCAGCACCATGGACTGGGCGATGCCATCGACCTGCATTTTTCCAGCCACCGGGCCTATGTGTTCGGGCCGGATGAGTCCTTGCTGCGGGCGCCTCTGGCGCGGGAGGCCTGACATGGCGCGCATCGAACTCAAGCTGGCGCACAGTTACGCGCGCACGGTCCGCTCCGATGCCGATTATGCGTTGCTGCCGCTGGACATCACCTTCGAAGATGGTGGGGCCTACGCGTTGCTGGGGCCGTCGGGCTGCGGCAAGACCACCATGCTGAACATCATTTCGGGGCTGGTCACGGCCTCCCATGGTACGGTTCATTTCGACGGGGAGGACCGCACGCACGCCCCCCCCCAGGAACGCAACATTGCCCAGGTTTTTCAGTTTCCCGTCATCTATGACACCATGACGGTAGGGGAGAATCTGGCCTTTCCCCTGCGTAACCGCGAGGTGCCTGCCGCGCAGATCCAGGAACGGGTCGGGCGCATCGCCGAAATGCTCGACCTGTCCGCGCAGCTGGATCAGCGCGCGGCCAATCTGGCGGCCGATGCCAAGCAAAAGATTTCGTTGGGGCGCGGGCTGGTGCGGCCGGACGTCTCGGCGGTGCTGTTCGATGAGCCGTTGACCGTGATCGATCCGCATCTGAAATGGGAACTGCGTCGCAAGCTCAAGCAGATTCACCATGAACTGGGCATGACGCTGATCTACGTCACCCACGATCAGGTCGAGGCCATGACATTCGCCGACCAGGTTCTGGTGATGGCGCGCGGGCGGGTCGTCCAGCAGGGCACGCCGGCCGACCTGTTCGAGCGCCCGCGGCATACTTTCGTGGGACATTTCATCGGCTCGCCGGGCATGAATCTGTTGCCTGTCGAGGCGCGTGACGATGGCATGCTCTGGCTGGGCGGACAACGCATCGGCCGCCCTGAATCCCTGGCGCTGCCTCCTGGCCCGCTGACGCTGGGGATCCGTCCCGAATACCTGCGCCTGACGCATGACAGCGAGGCGGGCGCGGTGCCGGCCACGGTGGTGCAGGTGCGTCATGTGGGCACCAGTCAACTGCTCGGAGCCCGGATCGGCGAGCGCCAGGTCAAGCTCCATCTGCCGGCCGATGCCGAGCCGCCCGCCGAGGGCGATGTCGTGCATCTGGCCTTGATCGGCCCGCATACTCGCTACTACCGCAACGAGGAACTCGTCGCATGAGCTCGACCATCAAACCCGTCAATCAGAAGGCCTGGTGGCTCATCCTGCCGGTGATCCTGTGTGTGACATTCTCGGCCATCATCCCGCTGATGACCGTGGTCAATTATTCCGTCCAGGACATCATCTCGCCGGACAATACAGTGTTCGTCGGCACGGAATGGTTCGCCAGCATCATGCGTGATGAGGACCTGCATGCCGCGCTGTGGCGGCAACTGCTTTTCTCCGGCGCGGTGCTGGCCATCGAGGTTCCTCTCGGGGTGGCGCTGGCCCTGTCCATGCCGGCCCGCAGCTGGCGGGCATCGGCTGTGCTGGTGATCGTGTCCCTGTCGCTGCTGATCCCCTGGAACGTGGTGGGTACGATCTGGCAGATTTTCGGGCGCACGGACATCGGCCTGTTCGGCTGGACGCTGGCTCGCCTGGGCCTGGATTACAGCTACGTGGGCAATCCCGTTCATGCCTGGCTGACCGTGCTGCTGATGGATGTCTGGCACTGGACGCCGCTGGTGGCGCTGCTGGCCTATGCCGGGCTGCAATCCATTCCCGAGGCCTACTACCAGGCGGCCAGCATCGACGGCGCCAGCAAATTGGCGGTTTTCCGCTATATCCAGCTGCCCAAGATGCGTGGCGTGCTGATGATCGCGGTGCTGCTGCGTTTCATGGACAGCTTCATGATCTATACCGAACCGTTCGTGCTGACGGGCGGGGGGCCGGGCAATTCCACGACGTTCCTGAGCCAGTACCTGACACAGAAAGCCATCGGCCAGTTCGACATGGGGCCCGCCGCCGCCTTTTCCCTGATCTATTTCCTCATCATCCTGCTGTTTTGCTTCGTCCTGTACAACTGGATGCTGCGCGTCGGCACCCGGGATTCGGGAGCCGCCCATGACTGATCGTTCGTTGCTGCCGCGCAAGCGCACCGTCTTCCTGATCCTGTATCTGCTGTTCGCCCTGATCCCCATCTACTGGATGGTGGTGATGAGCTTCAAGACCAATCAGGGGATCCTGGCCGAATTTTCCCTGTTCCCCCGGGAGTTCACGCTCGACAACTACCGCTTGATCCTGACGGACCCCTCCTGGTACATGGGCTATGTGAACAGCCTGATCTACGTCTGCCTGAACATGGTCATGGCGATCGCCGTGGCGTTGCCGGCGGCCTATGCGTTCTCGCGCTATTCCTTTCTGGGCGACAAGCATGTCTTTTTCTGGCTGCTGACCAACCGCATGACGCCGTCTGCCGTGTTCCTGCTGCCGTTCTTCCAGCTCTACAGCACGCTGGGGCTGATGGATACCTATTGGGCCGTGGCGCTGGCGCACCTGTTGTTCAACGTGCCTCTGGCGGTCTGGATCCTGGAGGGGTTCATGAGCGGCATCCCCCGCGAGATCGACGAGACGGCCTACATCGACGGCTACAGTTTTCCGCGTTTTTTCCTGACGATCTTCCTGCCGCTGATCAAGTCGGGGGTCGGGGTGGCCGCCTTTTTCTGCTTCATGTTCAGCTGGGTGGAACTGCTGCTGGCGCGCACGCTCACCAGCGTCGAAGCCAAGCCCATCGTGGCCATCATGACCCGCACGGTCTCGGCCTCGGGCATGGACTGGGCCACGCTTGCCGCCGCCGGCACGCTCACCATTGTCCCCGGCGCCATCGTCATCTGGTTCGTCCGCCACTACATCGCGAAAGGGTTCGCGATGGGCCGGGTTTAAAAGGAGACCGCCATGTTCGACTGGATGGTCTGGACCACCCCCACCGCCGTGTTCTTCGTCTGCATCGCCTTGATGCTGATCGGCATGACGGTCTGGGAGATCCGTTCGCCCACCGTGCTGCGCAAAGGCTTTCTGCACATGGCCACCACGCGTGGAGACCGGTTGTTCATCGGCCTGCTGGTGGCTGCCTACATCAATCTGGCTTTTCTCGGCTTGGGCGAGACCTTCATGGACTGGTTCTCCCTCGACGAAGAGCCGTCCGTCTGGATCAGTTTCGTCCTCTCCATGCTCACCCTAACCTGGATCATGAGAAAGGGATGAGCCAGGACTGATGACAGTCCCCTGCGGACTGTCATCAGCCTGGCGAATCAGAGCCGCCTGCAGGCGGCGAAGTGGAGGGATGCCGCGGTTGGGGTCGCCGCCTGCAGGCGGCGAAGTGGAGAGATTGACGGCGCCAGCCTATTTCCCCGGGCGGTGCCGGTTGACAGGGCTGGGGAGCATTTTGAGGAGAACACCATGAGATTCCGCCATACCGCCTTGGCGCTGGCTGTCGCCTGCGCCTTGGGAGGCCAGGCCGCCTGGGCCGGCCCGGCCGAAGCCCAGAAATGGATCGACAACGAGTTCCAGCCGTCCACGCTGAGCAAGGATCAGCAGATGGCCGAAATGCAGTGGTTCATCGATGCCGCCGCCAAACTCAAGGCCCAGGGCATCAATGAAATCAACGTCGTGTCCGAGACCATCAACACGCACGAATACGAGTCCAAGGTCCTGGCCAAGGCCTTCACGGAAATCACCGGGATCAAGGTCAACCATGATCTGATCCAGGAAGGTGACGTGGTCGAAAAACTGCAGACATCCATGCAGTCGGGCAAATCCATCTACGACGGCTGGATTTCCGATTCCGACCTGATCGGCATGCACTATCGCTACGGCGAAGTCCTGTCGCTGACCGACTACATGCAGGGCGCCGGCAAGGAGTACACCAATCCGGGGCTGGACCTGAAGGATTTCATCGGCACGTCCTTCACCACGGCACCGGACGGCAAGATGTACCAGTTGCCCGACCAGCAGTTCGCCAATCTGTACTGGTTCCGCTACGACCTGTTCAATCGTCCCGACCTGAAAGAAAAATTCAAGGCCAAGTATGGCTACGAACTGGGTGTGCCGGTGACCTGGACCGCTTACGAGGACATCGCCAAATTCTTCTCCGAGGACATCAAGACCCTGGATGGCAAGCCCATCTACGGCCATATGGACTATGGCAAGAAAGATCCGTCCCTGGGCTGGCGCTTCACCGATGCCTGGCTGTCGATGGCGGGTGAGGCCGACAAGGGCACGCCCAATGGCATGCCGGTCGACGAGTGGGGTATCCGTGTCGCCGACGACAAGTGCACGCCGGTGGGCGCCTCCGTGTCGCGGGGCGGGGCGACCAATTCGCCGGCCGCCGTCTATGCCTTGACCAAGTACATCGACTGGATGAAAAAATACGCCCCCAAAGAGGCGCTGGGCATGACCTTCTCCGAGGCCGGTCCGGTTCCTGCCCAGGGCGAGATCGCGCAGCAGATCTTCTGGTATACCGCTTTCACGGCGGACATGACCAAGAAGGGCCTGCCGGTGGTCAACGAGGATGGCACGCCCAAGTGGCGCATGGCGCCGGCGCCGCACGGCCCCTACTGGAAAGACGGCATGCAGAACGGCTATCAGGACGTGGGCTCGTGGACGTTCTTCAAGGATCATGATCCGGGCAAGATCGCCGCCGCCTGGCTGTACGCCCAGTTCGTGACCGCCAAGACGACCTCGCTGAAGAAATCCATCAAGGGGCTGACCTTCATTCGCGACAGCGACATCCACAGCGAGTATTTCACCAAGAACGCCGACAGATACGGTGGTCTGATCGAGTTCTATCGCAGCCCGGCGCGGGTGGCGTGGACGCCGACCGGCACCAACGTGCCCGACTATCCGAAGCTGGCCCAACTGTGGTGGCGCAATGTGTCCGAAGCGATCGCGGGAGAGAAAACGCCTCAGCAGGCCATGGATAATCTGGCCAACGACATGGACAAGGTCATGGCCCGCCTGCAACGCGCCGGCATGAAGCGTTGCGCGCCCAAGCTCAATGAAAAGAGCGATCCGTCCAAATGGCTGAGCGACGAGCATGCGCCGTGGAAGAAACTCGCCAACGAGAATCCAAAGCCGGAAACCGTGTCTTATGATTCTCTGCTGCGGGCCTGGAAGGAAGGCCGCGTTCGTTAAGTGGAGTGTGAAACGATGTCCCAGACTGCTGTCCTGCCGCCCGTCACGACGGACCGGGATCAATTGCTGCATGATCTCGAGACCCTGTCCGAAGTCGATCTGATCGTCATCGGCGGCGGCGCCAGCGGCCTGGGCGTCGCGCTGGACGCCCGGCTGCGGGGCCTGTCGGTCCTGCTGCTGGAGTCCCACGATTTTGCCGGCGGCACCTCGTCGCGCGCGACCAAGCTCGTGCATGGCGGTGTCCGCTACCTTGCCCAGGGCGATATCAGCCTGGTGCGCGAAGCGCTGCACGAGCGCCGGGCGCTGCTGAACAATGCGCCGCATCTGGCCCAGCCGCTGGCTTTCGTCATGCCCGCCTACCGGCCCTGGGAAGTGCCGTTCTATGGCACGGGCCTGAAAATCTATGATGCCCTGGCTGGCGCGGCCAGTCTGGGACGCACGGAATGGCTGGGCCGCGCCCGGACGCAGGCCCAGTTGCCGGGCGTCAATCCGTCCGGCCTGTTTGGCGGCGTCAAGTATTGGGACGGCCAGTTTGATGATGCCCGGCTGGCCCTGACCCTGGCGCGCACGGCGGCCGCCCAGGGGGCGCGGGTGCTGAATTATTGTCCTGTCGTCGACGTGCTGCACGAGAACGGCCGCGTCAGCGCCGTGCGCTGGCGCGATGCCCTGGGCGGCGCGCAGGCCCGGGAGGGGACCGTCCGCGCCCGTTGCGTCATCAACGCCACCGGGGTCTGGGTCGACGATCTGCGCCGGCTGGACGATGCCGCCCGGGGACAGGAGACCGCCTCCATGGTCGCGCCCAGTCAGGGGGTGCACCTGGTGGTCGACCGGTCCTTCCTGCCGGCCAGCGATGCGCTGCTGGTGCCGCGCACTCGCGACGGCCGGGTGCTGTTTGCCGTGCCCTGGTTGGGGCACCTGATCCTGGGCACGACCGACACGCCGCGGGATGCCGTGGCCCGGGAACCCCGGGCGCTGCCCGAGGAGGTCGCCTTCATTCTGAACGAATCGGCTCATGTGCTGGCGCGCGCGCCCCGGGCCGAAGACGTGCTCAGTGTCTGGGTCGGCCTGCGGCCCCTGGTGCGGCCCGAACACGAAGAAGAGGGCGGCACCAAGACCATCAGCCGTGAGCATACGGTCCGGGTCAGTCCGTCCGGACTGGTGACCGTGACCGGGGGCAAATGGACGACCTATCGGTCCATGGCCGAGGACGTCCTGCGTCATTGTCAGCAGGCTGGCCTGTTGCAGGCCTTGCCGCCTTGCCGCACGGCGCGTTTTCCGCTGCTGGGCGCGCCCGCGCCCGGCGCGCCCGCCACCAGCCTGACGGCGTCGCCGGGGCTGCATGCCTATGGCACCGAGGCAGCCGATGTTCAGGCGCTGTCGGGCAACGACCGGGATCTGGGGCTGGGCCTGAGCGAGGCCATGGTCCGCCATGCGGCGCGCCGCGAGTACGCCCGCACCGTCGAGGATGTGCTGGCCCGACGCCATCGCATGCTGTTCCTGAATGCGAACTGTGCCATTCAGGCCGTTCCGGCCGTGTCCCGCATCCTGGCGGAGGAAATCGGCACGGACGGGGATCCCGATGCTTTTCTGTCCCTGGCCGAGCGCTACTGCCATGTTCCGGCCTGATCCGGACCGGACCCGCGCGGAGAGCGGGGCATTCCATCTATAATGCCCGGCTAGCCTCCTCTTCGCCTCCAAACGAATGAAAACCTCCGAAATCCGTCAGAAATTCCTGTCCTTTTTCGAGTCCAAGGGACACCAGATCGTGCCATCCTCGTCGCTGGTGCCGGGCAATGACCCGACCTTGCTGTTCACGAATTCGGGCATGGTCCAGTTCAAGGATGTGTTTACCGGCAAGGACACCCGGCCCTATCGCCGGGCGACCACTGCGCAGCGCTGTGTGCGCGCGGGAGGCAAGCACAACGATCTGGAAAACGTCGGCTATACCGCGCGGCATCACACGTTTTTCGAGATGCTGGGCAATTTCAGTTTCGGTGATTATTTCAAGCGTGACGCCATCACGTACGCCTGGACCCTGCTGACGGAGGTCTACGGCCTGCCCAGGGAAAAGCTGTGGGTCACCGTCTACCAGGAAGACGACGAGGCCTACGACATCTGGGCGCAGGAAATCGGGGTGCCGAGCGAGCGCATCATCCGGATCGGCGACAACAAGGGCGCGCGTTACGCCTCGGACAATTTCTGGCAGATGGCCGATACCGGCCCGTGCGGTCCGTGTTCCGAGATCTTCTATGACCATGGTCCGGACATCTGGGGCGGCCCTCCGGGATCGCCCGAAGAAGACGGCGACCGCTACATCGAGATCTGGAATCTGGTGTTCATGCAGTTCGAGCGCGATGCGCAGGGCGCGATGCATCCGCTGCCCAGGCCTTGCGTCGATACCGGCATGGGACTGGAACGCATTTCGGCCGTGCTGCAGCATGTGCATTCCAATTACGAGATCGATCTGTTCCAGAGCCTGATCCGCGCCGCGGCGCGGGAAACCGGCTGCAAGGACCTGAACGACAACTCCCTGAAAGTCATTGCCGATCACATCCGCGCCTGCGGTTTTCTGGTGGTCGACGGCGTGATTCCCGGCAACGAAGGCCGTGGCTATGTCCTGCGCCGCATCATCCGGCGTGCGCTGCGGCACGGGCACAAGCTCGGCCAGAAAGGGTTGTTCTTTTATCGGCTGGCGGCCGATCTGGTCGAGCAGATGGGCGGCGCCTATCCCGAACTGGCCGCCCAGCAGACCCGGGTCGAGCAGGTGCTGCGCCAGGAAGAAGAACGCTTCGGCGAGACCCTGGAAAACGGCATGCGCATCCTGGAATCCGCCCTGGTGGCGCTGCCGGCGGGGCAGGCGCTGGACGGCCAGACCTTGTTCACGCTCTACGACACCTATGGTTTTCCGTTCGATCTGACCGCCGACATCTGTCGCGAACGCGCCATTCCCGTCGATCTGGAGGGGTTCGAGCGGGCCATGGCGCATCAGCGCGAACAGGCGCGCGCCGCCGGCAAGTTCAAGGCCGCGACCGACCTCAGCTATGACGGTGTGGCGACGCGTTTCGATGGCTATGATCGCCTCGAGGGTCAGGCCACGGTCACGGCGCTGTATGTGGATGGCGTCTCGGTACCGTCCGTGACTCAGGGGCGGCAGGCCGTGGTCGTGCTCGATGCGACGCCGTTCTATGCCGAATCCGGCGGTCAGGTGGGCGATACCGGTCTGCTGGCGGGCGATGCGATCCGTTTCCGGGTGGAGGATACCCAGAAGATCCAGGTCGATGTTTTTGGTCATCACGGCATCCTGGAGCAGGGGACGATGCTGACGGTGGGGGATCCGGTCCGGACGCAGGTCGATGTCATGCGCCGCGCCGACACGATGCGCAACCACTCGGCCACCCACCTGATGCACAAGGCCCTGCGTCAGGTGCTGGGCGGCCATGTGCAACAGCGCGGCTCCTTGGTCGATCCCGACAAGACCCGTTTCGATTTCGCGCACGATGCGCCCATGACGGCCGAGCAGATCACGCGGGTGGAAGCCATCGTCAATGACGAAATTCTGTCCAATCAGGCGGTGCAGGCGCAACTCATGGCCTATGACGAGGCCGTGGCGGGCGGCGCGATGGCCCTGTTCGGCGAGAAATACGGCGATGTGGTGCGGGTGCTCGATATCGGTTTCTCGCGAGAACTGTGCGGCGGCACCCACGTGGCGCGCACGGGCGACATCGGTCTGTTCAAGATCGTGGCAGAAGGCGGCGTGGCCGCCGGGATCCGCCGTGTCGAGGCCATCACTGGACGCAATGCCCTGGCATGGGTGCAGCAGACGCGCGATGTGCTGGATCAGGCGGCCGGACTGCTCAAGACCCAGCCGGCCGAGGTGCCCGACCGGATTCAGGCCCTGCAGCAGCAGACGCGCCAGATCGAGCGCGAACTCGAACGCCTCCAGGACAAGCTGGCGGCGGCGGCGGGCTCCGACCTGGCCAGCCAGGCGGTCGATGTGGCCGGCGTCAAGCTGCTGGCGGCCCGGTTGACCGGGGTGGATCCGAAGTCGCTGCGCGGCATGGTCGATCAGCTCAAATCCAAGTTGCCCGGCGCGGTGATCCTGCTGGCCGCCGTGGCCGACGACAAGATCAGTCTGGTGGCTGGCGTCAGTCCCGAGCTGACGGCGCGGGTCAAGGCGGGCGATCTGGTGGGCTCCGTCGCTGTCCAGGTGGGTGGCAAGGGCGGGGGCCGTCCGGACATGGCCATGGGCGGTGGCGCCGATGTGGCATCGCTCGATGGCGCCTTGGCGGGCGTGCGGGGCTGGCTGGCCGACCGGCTGGGCGTGGCATGACCCTCGGAGAAGGTGGCATGACCCAGGTACAGCCCGAAGCAGACCAGGAAATCGATGCGCGGGGACTGAATTGCCCGTTGCCTATCCTGCGCACCAAGAAGGCGCTGGTGCAACTGGAAAGTGGTCAGATCCTGGCCGTGCTGACCACGGATCCGCATGCGGCCCGGGATTTCCAGGCGTTCTGCCAGCAGACCGGCAATGCCTTGCTGGCGCAGCAGATACGTGACGACACCGTTCAGGTGCATTACGTCCGTCGCCGCTGAGTGTTGTTTTTCCCGGCATTCGCAGGCCGTCGGGCCGCATCCATTGCGGTCAAGGTCTGTCTGGTGCTAGAATTTTACGTTTTTCACAGCATTTTCAAAGGATTATCAATGGTTGTGATTCGTCTGGCCCGCGGCGGCTCGAAGAAGCGTCCCTTCTACAATGTCGTTGCTGCCGATTCGCGTAATCGCCGCGATGGCCGTTTCATCGAGCGCGTGGGTTTTTACAACCCTGTCGCCGGTGAAGGCCAGGAAAACCTGCGCCTGTCCCTGGATCGCGTCCAGCATTGGGTCGGCCAAGGCGCTCAGCTGTCCGATACGGTGGCCCGCCTGGTCAAGGAATATTCCGCCAAGGTCGCGTCCGCCGCTTGATCGCGGTGGGTCGTGCCGGCGATGCCCGATTCCACTTTCCTGGATGTTGCTCCCCCGGATGATCTGGTTGAAGTCGGCCGGGTGGTGGCTGCGCACGGGGTGCGCGGCTGGCTGAAAATCCAGCCTTATTCGCCCCAGGCGGACGCCTTGCGGGGCGCGCAGGTCTGGTGGTTCAAAGCGCCCGATCCCACGTTGGGGGCGGGCGCTTCGTCGCGTCTGCGGGGGCTGAACATTCGCGCCTGCCGCCGGCAGGCGGGTCAGTACCTGGCGGCCCAGGTGGCCGGGATTGCCGACCGCGATACGGCCGAGTCCCTGCGGGGGCATACCGTCTGGGTGCCCCGGACCGCATTCCCCTCGGCGGGCGAGGACGAATACTATTGGATCGATCTGATCGGCTGCGATTTTCATGGCATGGGGGATCAGGGCCCTCAGCTGCTGGGACGCGTCGATCAGGTGCTGGACAATGGCGCACATGCCGTGTTGCAAGTGGCACTGGGCGCGCCGGATGCCGACGGCGTTTTTCAGCCCTCACTCGATGCGCGGAGGCGGCCGCGTCATGCCCTGGTGCCTTTCGTGACAGCGCATGTGCAGCACGTCGATCTGCAGGCCCGACGGATCGACAGCGACTGGCCGGCCGATTTCTGAGTCATGAGGCGTGCGGCCGCCCCCAGGAGCGACGGCGTGTCCGAGTTCATTCATGCGATTTGACCTGATCACGCTGTTTCCCGAGATGTTTTCCGCTGTGCGCGACCAGGGGGTTTGCGGGCGCGCGCATGCGCG
Source organism: Castellaniella sp. (assembly GCF_047971665.1). GTDB lineage: Bacteria > Pseudomonadota > Gammaproteobacteria > Burkholderiales > Burkholderiaceae_B > Castellaniella. Next base: position 68,803 of record NZ_JBKEAA010000019.1, read on the forward strand.
TGGCCTTTGGTCCCTGGAAACCTGGAATCCGCGTGATTTCACGACGGACGTCCACCGGACCGTGGACGACCGTCCTTACGGGGGCGGCCCGGGCATGGTGATGCTGGCCGAGCCGCTGGCTCTGGCGGTCGAGGCTGCGCGCGAGGCCCGGCTGCGGGCGGGCATCGACAGGCCCGACAGGCCGGTTCCGGTCGTGCTGCTGTCTCCCGCCGGTCGCACACACGATCAGGCGCGCGCCCAGCACGGGGCGCAAGGCTCGGGCGCCATCCTGATCTGTGGCCGTTACGAAGGCATCGATCAGCGTTTCATCGATCGCCTCGTGGACGAAGAAGTATCCCTGGGGGATTTTGTGCTGTCAGGAGGTGAACTGGGGGCCATGATCCTGATGGACAGCATGGTGCGGCTATTGCCCGGTGTGCTGCACGATGCCGAGTCCGCGATACAGGATTCCTTCAATCCCGCGCTGAGCGGCCTGCTGGACAGCCCGCACTATACGCGCCCCGAGGTCTGGCGCGGCCAGTCCGTGCCCGAGTCGTTGCTGTCCGGCCATCATGCCCGTATCGCCGTCTGGCGGCGGGAGCAATCGCTGGCGCTGACGGTGGCGCGGCGTCCCGATCTGATCGACCGGGCGCGTTCGGCGGGGGCCCTGGATGCCCGTGATGAGCAGGTGCTGGATCGGGCGCGGGGCGCTCGCGACGAGCCGGCGCGGGATCAGGGGCCGGACGACGCGGTTTGAGCCGTGCGGGCCTGCAGTGGCAGGCCCGTGGGGCGGGCGTAATACTGCCGTTTGACCCAGGCGGCTTCGGGGCCCCTGGGTTTTGAGCAGTCAGTGCCGGGCGGGCAGGAATGCGGGTCGTCCTTTGCATAGCGCAGGTAAATGGCCGTTTTGCGGGCAGCCCGCGCCGTATCCAGATTGGCCTGACGCTCCTGGCTCGGGTAGTTCAGATAGGCGGTGTGGACATAGGGGCCCGGGGTGATCGCCATGGCGGCTTCGACCAGCCGGGCGCCTGCGATGTGGTCGGGGTGATCGTGCCCTGCGCAGCGCCAGCACAGAGATCGATAAGGTGTGGGGATCGAGGCGTCCATCAGGCGGATGGCCTGCGGTCGCTCCTGCCGGATCAGGTCGGCCAGCAGATGGACCAGTTCGCGGCGTGTATAGGTATCCGGATAAGGCGCATAGGATCGCACGCGCGCGTGGCGCACGGATTCGACGCGGCTCATGGGGGTCAGGCTGCCCCAGCCGGTGCCCAGCCAGGGGTCGGGCAGGCGCAGCATGATCAGCTGAACGCGCGCATTGGCGCGCAGGATGTGGCGTACCAGCGTATGCCGGCCGACCCTCAGGCCGTCGGTGCGCCAGTCGTTGGTGGTGTCCGCCATGCTGGCGTAGGCGGCCTTGATGCCGCGCTCGCGGGCCAGAGTGTAGCCCAGGCCCTCGCCCCGGTCGCCGGCCGTCAGGTAGACCGTATGCACGCAACGGCCTTCCTTGATCGCGTCATCCTGGTCGGGGTTCATGAACAACAGGTCGTCATCGGGATGCGCGACGAAACTGAGCACTTTGCCTTGTTCACAGTCCACAGGCATCGAGGGTGGGGGCGCGCTGGCCTGCGAGGCAGCATGAGACGGCGCGGCCTCGACGGTTGGGGCGGGCCGGGCAATCAGCGGTTGAGTCAGGATCAGGCACAGCAGGATCCGCGCGGACAGGCGCGATTGACGGGTCAGGAAGTGTTTCATGAGATTGCGGTCCGACCAGAGCAGGGACATGATGGGGGCTGAAAATGGGTCACCGGGGTCGTCAGCGCTGTCGCGAGTAGGCCAGGATCACGATGCAGGACAGCACGATCAGACCGCCTGCCAGCTGGCGGCCGTTGAATGCCTGGTCCAGGATCAGCCAGCCCAGGATCAGGCTGGAGACTGGCTCGGCGTTCATCACGGGCGCGTTGCGTGGCATATCGAGCCGGGGCATGAGAATGAATAGGGTGCAGAAGCCGGTGCAGTAGCACAGGGACAGGACCGCCAGGGCGGCCCAGCCCGCGAAAGCGTCCGGGGATCGCATGCCGCCCGGCATGATATTGGCGGCGCCCGCGGCCAGCATGGCGCAGAAGACGATGAAAATGGTGTACAGGCTGCGGACGGGGCCGGGCAGAGAGGCGAGTCTGTTCTCGGTCACCCAGAGCGCACTGGCGAAGAAGCTGGCGCTGCCGAAGGCCAGCAGGATTCCCTCGGTCCATCGAGCGCCCGGGAGCGAGGTGCCTGTCAGCAGGCCGGGCAGATCCAGCGCCAGTGTCAGTCCCACCAGAATCAGCCCCATCAGCACGCTCGCGCGGCGCGTCGGACGCGGGCCGCCCAGCACCCAGGTGATCAAGGCGAACAGCAGGGGGAACAGGCTGCTGATGAGCAGGGCCAGCGCGACCGGGATGCGGGCCACGGCGGAGTATAGACAGAAGCTTTGCAGGGCGATCAGCAGACCGAGCAGGATTTGCCAGGCCCCCAGTCTGGCCGGCAGGCGCAGGTCCTGATGGCGCCAAAGGACGATCCCCGACAGGGCCAGCAGACTCGCGCCGGCCCGGCACGTGACGCCCAGCAGCACCCCCGCGCCGTTGTCGAAGGCGACACGGGCTGCCACATGATTGGTGGCGAAGATCGTGCTGATCAGGATCAGCGTGCCCACAGCCAGGTGGCGGGGCAGGGGCGTCGGTCCGAGGCCCGGAGTCATGAGTTCGGCAGGGTGGGCATGAAAGACGCAGACCGGATGCCGCCGTACTGCGGCCGTTGTTCAGGTTGTGGTTTTTGCCTTGGAAACGTCCAAAGGCAAAAAAATTTTACAAGACCCCGGGTGGAAAGTTAAGACGTCAAAATTCAGGGGCGGGTTTTCAGGAGTCAGCTCCGGGCCATGGCCGCCACGGGCGCGTCTTCCGGAGTGTCGCCCAAGGTGTCGCCCGCCGGGGCCTCCGGGATCTCGTGCGCAGGGATGGCCGGAAGCTCGTGGGATTCGTCGAGATGGCTCAGGTATCGCCGGCTGGCGATCAGCACCAGCACGCCCAGCATCACGGCGGCGGCGCCCACCCAGTACGGCACGTGGTCATTGATCGTCTCGCCCAGATAGCCGGCCAGCCAGGGCGCGACCGCGCCACCGCTGAAACGCACGAAACTGTAGGCGGCCGAGGCTACGCCGCGCTCCACCGGCGCGGCATTCATCACGGTTTCGGTCACCAGCGTGTTGTTGATGCCGAGAAACAAGCCGGCCGCGACCACGCCGACCACCAGCACCGTCTTGTTGTCGGTCCAGATCGCCATCATCGCCAGGATCAGCGCAAAGCCGGTGAGCGCGATCAGGATCGAGGGGATGGTTCCGAAGCTGCCTTGCAGCCTGGGCGCCAGAATCACCGAGGCGAAGGCCAGCATCACACCCCAGCCAAAGAAGATCAGTCCGACCTGCTGGGTGGACATGTCCAGCGGGAACGGTGTGTAGGCCAGCAGAGTGAAAAAACCAAAGTTGTAGCACAGGGACGTCAGGGCGACGCCGAGCAGGCCCGGGTGCCTGAGCGCCCGGAACGGGTCGCGCAGCGAACTGGGCCTGGGGCGGGCAGCCGCATTCGGCAGCAGCAGAAAAGTGACCAGGAAGGCAATGGTCATCAACACGGACACCCCGAAGAACGGTCCGCGCCACGAAATGGATCCCAGCACGCCGCCGATCAGCGGGCCAGCGGCGATGCCGACACCCAGCGCGGCCTCGTAGAAGATGATGGCATCGCGCACGGATCCCGACGAGGCGCTGACGATGGCGGCCAGCGCGGTGGCGACGAACAGAGCGTTGCCCAGCCCCCAGATGGCGCGAAAACCGACGATGGCCCGGATCGAATCGGACAGGCCGGCCAGCCCGGCCCCCACGATGATGACCACCAGCCCCAGCAGCAGGGTCTGTTTGACACCCAGGCGGCTGGAGACGGCGCTGGTGATCAGCATGGCCAGGCCCATGATGGCCATGTAGCTGGTGAACAGCAGCGAGGTCTGCGATGGTGTAGCGCCCAGGGAATCGGCGATGGGCTTGAGGATCGGATCGACCAGTCCGATGCCCATGAAGGCGATGACGCAGGCGAATGCCACCGCCAGCACAGCTTTGGGTTGTTGCAGCAGCTTCATGATGAGAGAGGTTCCTGGTGTGTGTCCTGTGAGTGAGGTCTCAGGGAATGGGGGGGTAATCCGGTGCCTGCCGGACGCCCGGGTCGGTCTGCCGATAGGCGGCCTCGAGCAGCGCCGACAGCACGCGCCGGGCATCCTGCAGGTGCGCGCGGTCGGCGGCGTCGAGCTGATCGAGCAGCGATTCGACGATGCCGGCGCGGGCGCGACGGATTTTGGCCAGGGCCTGATGGCCTTGCGCCGTCAGCGAAATCAGGGAGGCGCGCGCGTCGTGCGGGTCGGGGATGCGGCTGACCAGATCCATGGCCTGAAGGCGCTGGACTTGTGTGGTCATGGTGGGCTGTGTGCAATGCTCGGCCCGGGCCAGATCGCCGATGCGGGCGGTTTTCATCTCGTCGATCAGCGACAGGACGCGTGCCTGCGCCAGCGGCACTGTCCAGGCCGTGTGGCGTGTCACCCAGCGGTTGAGCCGGACGATGCGGTCCAGCAAATCGGCGCCGGGCGAGACGGTGGGCGGGGGATGCTGCATATCGGGATTCAATCAAATATATATAGACTATCTATGTATTATAGAAGAAAAGCAGGCAGAAAAGAAGGGCGCCTGGCTGAGGCGCCGGGCCGGATGCGGTCAGAGCCCGCCGGCGCAGAGCAGGGTCGTGCCGGTCACATAAGAGGCCGCCGGAGAGGCCAGCCAGACGATGGCCTCTGCGATCTCGGCGGGCTCGGCCAGACGTTTCATGGGAATCAGGGGGGCGACGCGGGCGGGGCGGCCCGGTTCGCCGGCCATGGCGTGGATGTCGGTCAGGGTGCTGCCGGGCGCCAGCCCGCAGACCCTGATGCCCTCGGCGGCGACTTCCTTGGCGAGGCCGATGGTGAAAGTCTCGATGGCGGCCTTGCTGGCTGCGTAATGGACGAACTCATTGGCGCTGCCCAGCCTGGCGGCGCTCGAGGAGACGTTGACGATGACGCCTTTGGTCTCGTGGCGTTTGAAATTGGCCAGCGCCTCGCGCGCGCATTGCATGGCGCCCAGCACATTGATCCGGAATACGTGTTCGAGGGTGGCGTGGGTCGTGTTCACGAACGGCCCGATCGGGCCGGTGATGCCGGCGTTGTTGATGAGGCCCAGGAGCGGTCCGATGCGGGTCTCGATTTCATCGAACATCCGACGGATGTCGGCTTCCTCGCCGATGTCGGCCTGAATGATGGTAGTCTGGCGTCCGAGGGCCTGGACGGACTGTGCCACGGCGCGGACTGCCGGCTCGTCCCGGACGTAGTTCAGAACGATGTCACGACCCTGGCGCGCGGCTGCCAGCGCGGTCGCTGCGCCGATGCCACGGCTGGCGCCGGTGATGAGCAGGGTGTTGGGTTCGATGGCGCTGGTGTGTTGATCGTTCATAATCCCGGGTGTCTGGACGTGGTTGTTTTGAATCATAGATCATGGAGCGACGGTGTGATGGTGATATTCAAAGTGGCGGGTCTTTTCTCTATCACGGCATTTGCAGAGATTGTCGGTTGCTACCTGTTCTGGCAGGTCCTCAAGCGGGGGCATGCGCTTTGGCTGCTTGCTCCGGCGGTGCTGTCCCTGGTCTTGTTTGCCTGGCTGCTCACGTTGCATCCGAGCGCCGCGGGCCGCACCTATGCCGCCTATGGCGGGATGTACATCGCCATGGCGTTGCTGTGGCTTCGTTTTTTCGAGGGGGTCGCATTGACCCGGTGGGATGTGTCCGGCGCGGCCATCGCGCTGATCGGGATGGCGGTGATTGCGTTGCAACCGAAGGCGGGTGCGTGATGCCTTTTTACCGGGCGCCTTCGATCATGGCGACCGCCTGCGGTGCCGCAATCCGCAGTTGCGCAGCCTGCGGGCGCAGAGCGACGAGCAGCGGATGGTCGATTTAAGTGAAGAGCATGGGGCTAGCGGATGATCGCGCGGCCCTGATCCTGGGCGCGCTGACGGAACGCGCGCGGTGATTCCCCGGTCGCCCTGCGGAAGAACCGCGTGAAATGGGCCGGCTCGGAGAACCCCAAGGTGTCGGAGATCTCGCCGATCGTCATGGATGTGTAGATCAGGCTGCGCCCGGCCTCCAGTCCCAACCGCTCGTGAATCAGTCGGAGTGGGGATTTGCCGGCGTGGGCGCGTGTGATCACGTTCAGGTGGGCAGCGGTCATGCCCATCCGGTCCGCATACCAGGCTACGTCGTGATGCACCGCGTACGAGGCTTCCAGCAGTTCGCCGAAACGTGTGTGGTGCTCCAGTCCCCGGGCGCGGGGAAGGGCATCAGGTTCCACGCCGGGATGGAGGCTGCGCAGTTGTGCGTAGATCAGCGTCAGCCAGGCCTCGATCCGGGCATCCCGGAAGTCGTTCTGGGACAGGTATTGGGCGTTCAGGTGCCCGAACGCATCGCGCAGGCCCGTACCGCCGCCGCGTCCGATCGCATGGATAACGGGTTGGGCGGGCGGGGTGGCCCGTGGTCCCAGCATCTGGGCCAAGTGCGCAAGCAGAGGGTAGGTGATGGTCACGACATGGCCGCCACAGTCCTCGTCGAATTCGAATCCATGCACGAATGCCTGCGGCACTTCGACGATTGCCGGACCGGTGACCGGATGCCGCGCTTCGTCCAGGCAGACAGTGGCCCGTCCCCGGTGCAGGTGGAGGATCTGGTAGAGACCGGAATGACGGTGTGGCCGGATATGCCAATCGTGTAATCGGCTGCGCGAGGCGATGGTCTCGCAGTGCACCCGTTCGATCCCTGACCACTCTTCCTGCCCGCCATAGAGTCTGAAGATTGGCGCATGGTCAGAATATTTCATATTGGTAAGTTTAATCCAGAAAAATCCATTCAAAAAAGAAATGGAAGAGCGCACCATTGATGCGACGCCTGGAGCTCGGAAAAGTGAGGAATCCGTTCCCCGGAGCGGGTCCGGCGCCTTCCTGGCGGCCAGGGGACATGATGAGTGAGAACGGAGGAGAGATCATGGGCATGAAGACACGAGTCGCCATCATCGGCGCGGGTCCCTCGGGGTTGTTGTTGGGGCAATTGCTGCATCGCTGCGGGATCGACAATGTGATTCTGGAGCGTCATGCGCCGGAATATGTGCTGGGACGCATTCGCGCCGGCGTGCTGGAATACGGTTTCGTCGACCTGATGCGCGAGGCTGGTGTGTCCGAGCGCATGGATGGCGAGGGCCTGGTGCATGATGGCTTCACCCTGGCCTTCCAGGGACGACGTGCCCGCGTCGACATGAAGACCCTGACCGGCAAGTCGGTGATGGTCTATGGGCAGACCGAAGTCACGCGCGACCTCATGGATGCCCGCAAGGAGAGCGGTGCACCGATCTACTATGAGGCCGAGGATGTCCAACTGCATGATTTTCTGAATGGCAAGCCGAGCGTCACGTTTACCCATCGGGGCGAACGCAAGACGCTCGATTGCGACTATATCGCTGGTTGCGACGGCTTTCACGGCGTGTCGCGCAGGTCCGCGCCCAGGGACAGGCTCAAGGAATTCGAGCGTGTCTATCCCTTTGGCTGGCTGGGCCTGATGTCCGAGACGCCGCCCCTCGAGGATGAGCTGATTTATGTCCATGATCCGCGCGGGTTCGCGCTGTGCAGCATGCGCTCGCATACGCGCAGCCGCTACTATATCCAGTGCAGCCTGGCGGAGCATGTCGAGGAATGGTCCGATGACCGTTTCTGGACGGAACTGTCCGCCCGCCTGCCCGAAGATGTCGCGGGGCGACTGGTGACCGGACCTTCCATCGAAAAGAGTATCGCGCCGTTGCGTAGTTTCGTGGCCGAACCGATGAAGTTCGGCCATCTGTTCCTGGTCGGCGACGCGGCGCATATCGTGCCGCCCACCGGCGCCAAGGGCCTGAATCTGGCCTCCAGCGACGTGTACACGCTTTATCACGCACTGCGTGGGGCCTGCCTGGATGGACGCCCCGAACTGCTGGATCGCTATTCCGAAATCGCCCTGCGTCGTGTCTGGAAGGCCGAACGTTTTTCCTGGTGGATGAGCATGCTGCTGCACACTTTCAACGATGATGCCTTCAGCCGGCGCATCCAGAAGGCCGAGCAGGATTACTACACCGGCACCCAGGCCGGCCTGACCACGATCGCCGAGAACTATGTCGGTCTGCCCTACGAGCCGGTGGCCTGATCCGTGCCGGGCGCCAGTGCTTGGCGGCGGAAGTCCTTGGGCGACACACCTGTCAGCCGCTTGAAGAAACGTGTGAAATAGCCCGGATCGGTGAACCCGAGCGAATCCGAGATCGTCCCGATGGTGCGCGGGGTGTAGATCAGTTCGCGGCGGGCTTCCAGCAGCAATCGTTCGTGGATCAGCTCCAGCGCGGACTTGCCCGCCAGCGCCTGGACGATGGTGTTCAGGTGGGCGGGCGTGACCCCGATATGCCGCGCGTACCAGGCGACCTGGTGCTGGTGAGGGTGGTGCTCTTCGATCATCCGGGCGTAGTGCGCCAGATGCTGGCTGCCCGGATCAGTCCCTGTGGCGGTCGTGCCCGCCGGATAGCCCTGGCGGTGGATCCAGACCAGGATGCCCGACAGCAGCGACTCCAGCAATGGACCGCGCTGCGGGCTGTGCAGTCCTCGATATTCGTGGTCCAGCCGGTGGAGGCTCAGGGCCGCATGCCGGCCGGCCTCGTCCTCGCCCAGCGTCAGCACCGCAGGATCAGTGGCGGCGCTCAGGCCCAGTCCGAAGCGCACGCACAGCCCGTGCAGCAGCGCGTAGGTCAATGTCAGGATGTAGCCGCCCGAGCCGGGGCGGAAGATGAATTCGTGGACCACCCGCTGCGGGACCAGGACGAGCCGCCCCGGCCCCAGCGTACTCGTTCGTCCGTCCAGCATCACCGTGACTTCGCCCGATTCCAGGAACAGCGCCTGGAACAGGTCTGCGTGTTTATGGGCCGTCACATGCCAATCATGCAATTTTTCCTGCGCCGCGATCGTTTCACAATAGAGCGGATCCGAGGCCGTCCAGACGTTGCCATAGCCGTACAGCTTGTAGATGGGAATGGCGGTGTGGTCGCGGGCCGGAGGCGCCGGGGTCGGGGACGCCATGGAGTCCTCTGGACAGGAAGTGGCGAGTATCCGCCAAATGTACATTTTTAAAAAACGAAAGTCCATTCTCCGGCGGCCCGTCCGGGAGCATCATGGACCCGTCCATCCCGCCGCGGCACCAGCGCGGCGGCCTCGATTCCAAGGAGACATCTCATGACAGCAGCGATACGCGAACGCCGGCGGAAAATCCCCGGTACCGTCATTTTCGACGGCGATCTCGCCCGCATCGGCTACGCCCTCAATCGCATGTGCTTCAGCTTCAATGCGGCCGAGTGCCGCGAGGCCTTCCAGCGGGACGAGGAGGCCTACATGACGCGGTACCATCTGACGCAAGCGCAGAAGGAGGCCGTGCGCAGCCGCCAGGTGCTGCGCATGATTGCCGCCGGAGGGCATCCCTACTACTTGGCCAAGCTGGCCGGGATCTTCGGTCTGGACATGCAGGATATCGGTGCCCAGCAGACCGGCGTCACCAAAGAGGCCTTTCAGGCCAGACTCACCGCGGCGGGAGATTGATCATGGCTCACATCATCGGCAGCATCAGCACGTCCCACGTCCCCGCCATCGGCGGGGCGCTGGCCCGGCAGAAGCAGCAGGAACCCTATTGGAAGCCTTTCTTCGATGCCTACGGCAAGGCGCGCGAATGGCTGGGACGCGAGCGCCCGGACGTGGTGGTGATCCTGCACAACGATCACGGATTGAATTTCTTCCTCGACAAGATGCCGACCTTCGCGGTGGGCGCCGCGGACGTCTATCGCAACGCTGATGAAGGTTGGGGCATTCCATCTCTGGCCGCGGCGCGGGGCTGTGTGGACCTGTCCTGGCACATCGTCGAGACCCTGGTCGAGGATGAGTTCGACATTACCACCTGCCAGGAGGCCCTGATCGACCATTCGGTCTCGTTGCCTCTGGCGCTGCTCTGGCCAGAAGGCAAGGAAGCCGGCGAGTGGCCGGTCGAGATCGTGCCGGTGTGTATCAATACCGTCCTGGCGCCGTACCCCTCGGCCTCGCGTTGCTACCGGCTGGGACAGTCGTTGCGCCGCGCGATCGACTCCTGGGATGACAGCCGGCGTGTGCTCATCATTGCCAGTGGCGGCCTGTCGCACCAGCTCGACGGCGAGCGCGCCGGTTTCATCAACAAGCCGTTCGACCTGCGGTTCATGGACAGTCTGGTGGATGATCCGGCCTGGATCACCCAGTATTCCAATGAAGAACTGGTCGAGCTCACCGGGACCCAGGGCATCGAGCTGCTGATGTGGGTGGCGGCGCGGGGCGCCCTGGGTGATATACCGGTCAAGCAGCAGCACGCACACTACCATGTCCCGATCTCCAACACGGCGACCGGGCTCCTGGTGCTGGAGCCGGCATGATCCGGAAGGGCCTTCGGCCGGATCACCTCGTGGCTTGATCCTGCCGTGCCAGCCAGCCGGTGATCGCCGACAGGCAGACCTCGGGCACCTCGATGGAATCGGTCCAGGTGTCCGCGTCGCGCAAAAGGCCGTGCAGCAGGACGAAAGAGGGACGCGGGTCGTTCATGGAATCTCCTGGAACGGACAGGGAGGGAAGGTGGGCTGGCGCGGATCGCGTGGAGCGGTCCGTGGCGGGATGTCCACATGTCCGGTGCCTGGATCTGGCCGAGCGCAGCCTGTCATTCGCCGGCGGGATCGGAATCACGCCGTTGCTGCGCATGGCGCGTCGCCCCGGATCACCGGGAAATCACCCTGTATCGTGTGCACGTCCATGACGCTGCCGCAGGTGGCTGCGTCGATGGCGGGCCAGGCGTACGGCTGCGATCGCAATCCGCTATAGCTGTTAGTGGTACGCGCGGTCTTACCGGACTGCCCGGATGCGTGGATAATCGGAATTCATGACGACGATGACGATGAGCCGGGCGTTGGGCGCGTTTCAGGTTTTTCCCATCGGTCTGGGATGCATGGGTCTGAGCCATGGCTATGGCCAGGTGGCTTCCCTGGCCGATGCCGAGAACCTGCTGCTGGGGGCCCTGGATCGGGGGGTGACGCTGTTCGATACGGCGGCGCTCTATGGCTTTGGCCACAACGAAGAACTCCTGGGCCGGGTGCTGGCCGCTCATCGCAGCCGCTTCATGCTGGCCAGCAAGTGTGGGATTTTCCGTGATGCCGGGCGGCGGCGCATCGATGGCCGACCTGAGACCCTGCGACGGACCTGCGAGGATTCCTTGCGTCGCCTGCGCACCGATGTGATCGATCTGTATTATCTGCATCGCTGGGACAAGTCGGTACCCATCGAAGACAGCGTGGGCGCACTGGCGGATCTGGTTCGCGCAGGCAAGATCGCTCATATCGGCTTGTCCGAGGTCTCGGCCACCACGCTGAGACGGGCGCATGCTGTGCATCCGATCACCGCCGTCCAGAGTGAATATTCCCTGTGGTCGCGCGAGGTCGAGATCGCCGTCCTGCAAGCTTGCCGCGAACTGGGCGTGGCACTGGTGGCCTTCAGCCCGCTGGGCAGGGCGTTCCTGGCGGATGGCCTGCCCGACATGGCGTCCCTGGATGAAGCGGACCTGCGGCGGCGCATGCCGCGCTTCCAGCCCGATACCTTGGTGCGCAATCAGGCGTTGCTGGCGCCGTTGCGCCGCATGGCCCGGGATCGGGGGTGCACGCCGGGCCAGCTGGCGCTGGCCTGGCTGCTGCATCGGGGAGAGGACATCATTCCCATTCCAGGGACGACCCGGCTGGCCCACCTGGATGAAAACCTCGATGCCGCCAGCGTGTGTCTGGATGCTGGAACCTGCGATGAGCTGGCGTGGTTGTTCGGACGCGATCGGGTCGCAGGAGATCGGTATGGGCCGGCCACCCAGTCGGAGGTCGACACGGAACAGTTTCCGGTGCCCTGAGAACGCCTCGTGGCCCGCTGTCCGTGCCGGATCATGCGTCCGGTTTCCGGTTGGATCGGGATCATTGGAATTGAATGGAGCTTCGAAAGCCATGCAAGAAACTCGATTGGGCTTGATCGGCTACGGTGAGGTCGGAGGTATTCTCTGTGCCGGCCTGAAAGCGCAGGTGGACGGCGTCCACGCCTGGGACATCAAGTTGGCCGATGCGGCCTTGGCGATCCCGCTGCGTGAACGCGCGGTGCGCGATGGTGTTGCGTTGTGCGATTCGTCGATGAGCTTGTGCGCGGCCAGTGATCTGGTGATTTCCGCCGTCACTGCCTCGAACACCGTGGCGGTGGCCCGCGAGGCGGCCGCCCATCTGCGGCCGGGCACGGTCTTCCTGGATCTGAACTCCGCATCGCCGGGGGCCAAGTGCCAGGCCGCTGGACTGGTGGAGGCCGCGGGTGGACGTTATGTCGAGGCGGGGGTGATGACTTCGGTCCCGCCCTATGGCATCCGGGTTCCGATGCTGCTGGGCGGGCCGCATGCCGAATCCCTGGCCGGGCGGCTGCGCGCCTTTGGCATGGATGTCTCGGCCGTCTCTCCCGAACTGGGTATGGCTTCGGCGATCAAGATGTGTCGCAGTGTGATGATCAAGGGTCTGGAGGCCCTGGTGATCGAAAGCTACACGGCCGCGCGCGCCTATGGGGTCGAGGACTATGTGCTGCCTACGCTGCAGGAGACCTTCCCGTCCATCGACTGGACGGAACAGGGTCGTTATTTCTACAGCCGGGTCGTGCAGCACGGGCGCCGCCGCGCCGAGGAGATGCGCGAAGTCGCCAATACCGTGCGAGAAGCGGGGTTCGATCCCTGGATGGCTGCCGCGACCGCCGAAAAGCAGGATTGGGTTGCTGGCCTGGCCGCTCGGGGATTGTTTGCGGATGTCGATGCGGCGGACGGCTGGCAGGCCTACGCGGATCGCCTGATTGCGCAGGTGCGCGGCTGACGCATCCCCTGGATCAGGCGGGGCGGGTCATGGCCGGCGGATAGACTTGGCGCACCGTGGTGCGGACCAGTTCCAGCATGGCCTTTTGCGTCAATGTGGTGATCCGGCCCGCCGCCGTCGCCAGGTAGAGACGGCTGTGCAGTTCGGGCTGGATGATGGGCCGGATGTGGTAGTGATCGGGCTGGGCCGAGGTCAGAACAGCGTGTTCCGTCAGAATGGCATAGCCCGTGCCATCGGCGACCAGATCCAGGATCGCTTGGACACTGTCGATTTCGAGGCGGATGTTCGGATGGGCGCCGATCAGCGCCATCTCGGATTCCAGCAGCATGCGTATGGTGTGCGGCCGGTTCGGGATGATCAAGGGGATGTTGACCAGCGCCTGCAGGGGCAGCGGCTGATTCGAGGGGTGTGGCCCCCGGGTCCCGATGAGATACAGCCGTTCGCTGGTCAGCGGCGACAGGTCCAGGTCCGCGGAGGAAGAGGGGTTGTACATCAGGACGATGTCCAGGCGGCCCGCCAGCAGCCATTCCTGCATGACCAGGGACAGGCCTTCGCTGATCGACAGGCTGGCATTCGGGAGCCGCTTGTGGAATTGCCGCGTCAATTCCACCGTCATCATCTTCGAGGCGCTGGGTGCGATGCCCAGGGCCACCCGGCCGGCCAGCGCGCCCTGGACCCGGCTCATGTCCTCCTTGGCTCGGTCGACCTGATGCAGGATGCCGCGGCAGTGCTCCAGCAGCAGCTTGCCGGCCTCGGTGGTGGTGACGCCGCGTCCATTGCGGTTCAACAGATTCTGGCGCAGTTCAACCTCGAGCATGCGGACCTGACGGCTGAGAGCCGGCTGGGCAATGTTCAGTGCGTACGAGGCCTGTGTGAAGCTGCCCAGCTCGGCGACGCGCGTGAAGTATTGCAGTTGTTTGAGATCCATGGTCTCGAATCCGTCAGGGTTTACCCTTAAAATCCGGCATTACGCCCTACGCATTATATCATTTCGGCATAGCTGATAGTGGGTGCCAACCCTTATTCATCATGCACCGCGCGCCCATAATGGGCTTCATCGAACACAGTGTGGTGACGGCGATGCAGAAACCCATTCCGGCCTTGTTCATGCGTGGCGGCACGTCACGCGGGCCGTTCTTCCTGGAATCCGATCTGCCATCGGACACGGCGGCGCGGGACCGGGTGCTGCTGGCGGTGATGGGTTCCCCCGATCGGCGCCAGATCGATGGCCTGGGCGGTGCCCACCCCCTCACCAGCAAGGTCGGCATCGTGCGGCCCGGCACGACGCCGGACGTGGACCTGGAATTTCTGTTCGCCCAGCTGCAGCCCGACCGCGATACGGTGGACACCACGGCCAATTGCGGCAACATGCTGGCCGCGGTCGTCCCGTTCGCGCTGGAACGCGGTCTGATCCAGGCTCGGGGAGATGAAACCACGGCCCGGGTGCTGACCCGCAACACCGGCATGCAATGCGACATTACCGTGCTGACTCCGATGACACCTGAAGGCCGTCGGGTGGCCTATGAGGGTGAGGCGCGCATCGATGGCGTGCCAGGTCGTTCCGCGCCGATCACGATCAACTTCCTGGATACGGCCGGTTCGGTGTGTTCCGGGCTGTTGCCCACGGGCCGCGTGCGCGATCTGGTGCGTGTCGAGCCCCCCTCCGGGATTGATTTCCAGGCTTTTGGAATCGAGGTCACCTGTATCGACAACGGTATGCCGCTGGTGCTGTTTCGGGCTGGCGATGTGGGCTGCACAGGTCATGAGACTCCGGCCGAACTCAATGCCGATCTGGCGTTGAAGGCCCGCATCGAGACTCTGCGGCTGCGTGCGGGTGAGCTCATGGGTCTGGGAGACGTATCGTCACGCAACTATCCCAAGATGACCCTGGTGTCTGCACCCCGGGAGGGTGGGGCGATCAATACGCGCAGTTTCATCCCGCACGTCTGTCACGAGGCCATCGGCGTGCTGGCGGCGGTGACGGTGGGTACGGCCTGTGTCCTGGAGGGGTCCGTGCCGCACGATCTGGCACGCCTGCCCGAGGGCGCGCGCAAGGCCGTGTCGATTGAACATCCCAGCGGTGAGTTCACGGTCGAACTGGAACTCGATCCCGGGGACTCTCAGAAAGTCATGCGTGCGGCATTGCTGCGCACCGCCCGACTCGTTATGCGCGGAGAAGCGATGGTACCAGCCTCGGCCTGGCCCCAGGGGTTCTGATCCCGGAACATGATATCCATAGATCTAGGAAAGGAAGCATACGACATGAGCAGAGAACCTCTGATCATCGATTGCCACGGCCACTATACGACCGCGCCCCAGGCGCTGGCCGACTGGCGCGACCGGCAGATCGCGGGCATTCAGGATCCCGCGCAGCGGCCCAGCCCCTCGGACCTGCGGATCGGAGATGGTGAACTGCGTGAAAGCATCGAGGCCAACCAGCTGCGCCTGATGCGCGAGCGCGGTTCCGACCTGACGATTTTCTCGCCGCGCGCCAGTTTCATGGCGCACCACATCGGGGATTTCGAGGTGTCCAGCATCTGGGCCGCGATCTGCAACGAGCTCTGCCACCGGGTTTCGACGCTGTTTCCCGATCATTTCGTCATGGCCGCGATGCTGCCGCAGTCGCCCGGCGTGGACCCGGCCACCTGTATCCCGGAACTGGAAAAGTGCGTCAAGGAATACGGGGCGGTCGGGATCAACCTGAATCCGGACCCGTCCGGCGGTCATTGGACTTCGCCGCCGCTTTCGGACCGTTCCTGGTATCCCATCTATGAAAAGATGGTCGAATACGACATACCGGCGATGGTCCATGTGTCCACCAGCTGCAACCTGTGCTTCCACACCACGGGCTCCCACTATCTGAACGCCGACACCACGGCCTTCATGCAGTGCCTGACCTCGGACTTGTTCAAGGACTTCCCGACCCTGCGCTTCGTGATCCCGCACGGCGGCGGCGCGGCGCCCTACCACTGGGGTCGTTTCCGCGGCCTGGCCCAGGCGCTCAAAAAGCCCCTGTTGGACGAGCACCTGCTGAACAACGTGTTCTTCGACACCTGCGTCTACCACCAGCCGGGTATCGACCTGCTGACCCGCGTGATTCCGGTGAAGAACGTGCTGTTCGCTTCCGAGATGATCGGCGCGGTGCGGGGCATCGATCCCGAGACCGGGCATCATTTCGACGACACGAAACGCTACATCGAAGCCGCCGCGACGCTCAGCGACGCCGACCGCTTCCAGATCTACGAGGGCAACGTGCGCCGCGTCTATCCGCGCCTGGACGCCGCCCTGAAGGCCAAGGGCCTGTAACGTCTCAGGAGAACATGGACATGAGCACCCCCCTGAATCCGCTCGGTGTCGTCCACCGTACGATCCGGCGCGCCGATCCGGCGGCCGTCGAGCAGCTTTCGCGCTTTGGCGTGGCGACCATCCACGAGGCCATGGGCCGCGTGGGCCTGATGAAGATCCACATGCGCCCGGTCTGGCGTGGCGCGCGGATGTGCGGCACGGCCGTCACCGTGCTGCTGCAACCGGGCGACAACTGGATGCTGCATGTGGCCGCCGAACAGATCCGGCCCGGCGACGTGGTGGTGGCCGGCTGCACCACGGACAGTACCGACGGCTTCTTCGGCGACCTGCTGGCCACCTCGTTCAAGGCGCGTGGTGCGTGTGGCCTGGTGATCGATGGCGGCGTGCGCGACGTCGATACCCTGGAATCCATGGACTTCCCGGTGTTCAGCCGTGCCATCAGCTCCAAGGGCACCGTCAAGGGCACCCTGGGCTCGGTCAACATCCCCGTGGTGTGCGCCGGCGCGCTGGTGAACCCGGGCGACGTGGTGGTGGCCGACACCGACGGCGTGGTGGTGGTGCCAGCCGCCATCGCCGCCCAGGTCGCGGCCAGAGCCCAGGCCCGCGAGGACAACGAGGGCGCCAAGCGCGAGATCTTCGCCTCGGGTGTGCTCGGCCTGGACTACTACAAGATGCGCGAGGGCCTCGAAAAGGCCGGCTTGAAGTACATCGACTGAGGACGCACGATGACGACCGCCGAAACCTTCACCAAGACTCAGGGCTGGCTGGACTACTACGATGGTCCGAGCCGCCCACGCTTCCGTCTGCCTGCAGGCGCGGTGGACGCCCATTGCCATGTGTTCGGCCCCGGCGCGGTGTTTTCCTACGCGCCGGAGCGCAAGTACACGCCCTGCGACGCGCCCAAGGAAGCCCTGTTCGCTCTGCGCGACCACCTGGGCTTCGAGAAGAACGTGATCGTGCAGGCGACCTGCCATGGTACCGACAACCGCGCACTGGTCGATGCGCTGCGCGCGTCAGGCGGCCGGGCGCGCGGGGTGGCGACCGTCTCGCGCGGGGTCACCGATGCCGAATTGCGGGCCATGCACGAGGCTGGCGTGCGCGGCACGCGCTTCAATTTCGTCAAGCGCCTGGCCGATTTCACGCCGCGCGAGGTTCTGGCCGAGATCGCCGCGCGCATCGCCCCGCTGGGCTGGCACGTAGTGGTCTATTTCGAGGCGCAGGACCTGCCTGAACTGTATGATTTCTTCGTCACGCTGCCGACCATGGTGGTGGTGGATCACATGGGGCGGCCCGATGTGGCCAAGTCCGTGGACGGTCCGGAATTCGGCCTGTTCGTGAAGATGATGCGGGATCACCCGAACATCTGGAGCAAGGTCAGCTGTCCGGAACGCCTGAGCCAGGCTGGCCCCCCGGCCCTGAACGGCGAGCAGTACGCCTACCGCGATGTCGCTCCGTTCGCGCGGCGCCTGGTCGAGTCCTTCCCCGACCGCGTGCTGTGGGGCACCGACTGGCCGCACCCGAACCTGAAATCCCACATGCCCGACGATGGTCTGCTGGTGGACTACATCCCCCGGATCGCACCGACGGCCGAGCTGCAGCGCAAGCTGCTGGTCGACAATCCCGACCGGTTGTACTGGAGTTGAACCATGTCCCTGAACAAGCCTTATGTCGATGTGCCCGGCACGACCATCTTCGATGCCGACCAGTCCCGCAAGGGCTACCATCTGAACCAGTTCTGCATGTCGCTGATGAAGGCGGAGAATCGGGATCGGTTCCGCGCCGATGAGCGCGCCTACCTGGATGAGTGGCCCATGACCGAGGAGCAGAAACAGGCCGTGCTGGCGCGCGACTTGAACCGTTGCCTGGGGTTGGGCGGAAACATTTATTTCCTTGCCAAGCTCGGTGCCACCGATGGGCGTTCCTTCCAGTACATGGCCGCCAGCATGACCGGCATGACCCAGGAAGAATATGCCGCGATGATGTTGGCCGGCGGCCGGGGCATCCAGGGTAATCGCCGCACCGGAGAGAAACAGTGATCAAGCAGCAGCATGCTCGCATCAGCGCGAGCGTCTACACCTCGCACGTGCCCGCGATTGGTGCCGCCATCGATCTGGGCAAGACCGGGAACGAATACTGGGCACCCCTGTTCAAGGGGTATGAGCCGTCCAGGCAGTGGATGAAGGATCATCGCCCCGATGTCATCTTCCTGGTCTACAACGATCATGCCACGGCGTTCAGCCTGGAGATGATTCCGACTTTCGCGATTGGCTGCGCGGCGCAGTTCGTCCCGGCCGACGAGGGTTGGGGTGCCCGCCCGGTACCCCTCGTGGTCGGTCACCCGGAACTGGCCTCGCATATCGCCCAGTCGGTGATCCAGCAGGATTTCGACCTGACGATCGTCAACAAGATGGACGTGGATCACGGCCTGACGGTGCCTTTGTCGCTGATGTGCGGCCAGCCCGAGGCCTGGCCATGCCCGGTCATCCCCTTTGCCGTCAACGTGGTGCAGTATCCCGTACCGTCCGGCCGTCGCTGCTTCGAACTGGGCCGGGCCATCCGCCGCGCCGTCGAAAGCTACGATGAGCCCCTGAACGTGCAGATCTGGGGGACGGGAGGCATGAGCCACCAGTTGCAGGGGCAGCGTGCCGGCCTGATCAACCGTGAATTCGACAATGCCTATCTGGACCGCCTGATCTCCGATCCGGAGGGGCTGGCGCAGATGCCGCATATCGACTATGTACGCGAGGCGGGCTCCGAGGGCATCGAACTGGTCATGTGGCTGATCGCCCGTGGTGCCATGGCCGATGGGGCGGATGGCCCGAAGCCGCGCGTCGCGTACCGCTTCTATCACGTGCCGGCCTCGAACACGGCCGTGGGCCACCTGATCCTGGAGGAACAATAATCGTGACTGATCGAACTCTGAAAGTTGCGCTGGCCGGCGCCGGCGCCTTCGGTATCAAGCACCTGGATGGCATCGCCCGCATCGACGGCGTGGAGGTCGCCGCCCTGGTCAGCCGGGATCTGGAAAAGACTCGGGAAACAGCCCGGAAATACGGCATTGGTCAGGCTGCGACCGAATTGGACGAAGTTCTGGCGCGCTCCGAGATCGACGCGGTGATCCTGTGCACGCCGACGCAGATGCACGCAGCCCAGGCCATGGCCTGCCTGCGCGCGGGCAAGCACGTCCAGGTCGAGATTCCCATGGCGGACTCCCTGGCTGACGCCCAGGCGCTGACCGCTCTGGTGCGTGAAACCGGCAAGGTCGCCATGTGCGGCCACACGCGGCGCTTCAACCCCAGTCACCAGTATGTGCATCGGCGCGTCGAACGCGGTGAATTCAGTATCCAGCAGATGGATGTGCAGACATATTTCTTTCGCCGCACCAATATGAATGCGCTGGGCGAACCACGCAGCTGGACGGATCATCTGCTGTGGCACCACGCGGCGCATACGGTGGATCTGTTCGCCTACCAGTGCGGCAGCCCTGTCGTGCGGGCCCATGCGGTGCAAGGCCCGATCCATCCGGAACTGGGTATCGCCATGGACATGTCGATCCAGCTCCAGGCGGCCAGCGGTGCCATCTGCACGCTGTCGCTGAGTTTCAACAATGACGGGCCGCTGGGGACCTTCTTTCGCTACATTGGTGACACGGCGACCTATGTCGCCCGTTATGACGATCTGTTCACTGGCCGCGACGAGGCCATCGATGTGAGCCGCGTGGCTGTGTCGATGAACGGCATCGAACTGCAGGATCGTGAATTCTTCGCAGCCATCCGCGAGGGGCGGGAACCGAACGCCAGTGTGGCCCAGGTCCTGCCGTGCTACCAGGTGCTGCATGATCTGGAGCAGCAGCTGTCCGGCCAGATGGCCCGGATGTGATTCACCTTTTCATCCCGACAAACAGGAGCGAGACCATGAAATTCAGCAAAACCCTTGGGGCGATGGCTTTGGCTTTCGGCCTGACCACGGCCTTCGGCACGGCCAGCGCCGCGGATTTGAAGATCGGCATCGTGATGCCGATGTCCGGGCCGTTCGCCGCCCATGGAAAGCAGATCAGGCATGGCATCGATCTGTACCTGGCCGAGCACGGTGACACGGTCGCCGGTCGCAAGGTCAGGATCATCATCAAGGACGATACCGGCATTGCTCCGGCGGTAGCCAAGCGCCAGGCCCAGGAACTGCTCATCAAGGACAAGGTCAACATTCTGGCCGGCTTCACCTTGACGCCCAATGCCTTTTCCGTTGCGCCCCTGGCCACGGAGGCCAAGGTACCGATGGTGGTCCTGAACGCGGCCACATCCTCGATCACCGAGAAGTCCCCCAATATCGTCCGGGTGTCGATGACTCTGCCGCAAGACACGGCACCGCTGGCGCAATGGGCCTACAAGAACGGTATCCGGTCGGTCTACACCCTGGTGGCCGATTATGGCCCGGGGCATGATGCCGAGCAACAGTTCCAGAAGACCTTCACCAGTCTGGGCGGCAAGATCGCGGGCGAGGTCCGCACCCCCGTCAATACGCCGGACTACGCACCCTTCCTGCAGCGTGTGAAGGACGCCAAGCCCGATGCCGTGTTCTTCTTCGTACCCAATGGAGAGCAGGGCGTGGCTCTGGCAAAGGGCTACAAGGAACGCGGCCTGGACCAGGCCGGGATCAAGGAACTGGCCACGGGTGACGTGACCGACGAGGACGTGCTCGACGCGATGGGCGACGCCGCGATCGGCATGATCACATCCTTCCACTATTCGGCCGCGCATGATTCGCCGGAAAACAAGGCTTTCGTGGCCGCCTATCACAAGGCTTTCCCCAATGACCGCCCCAACTTCGTGGCGGCCGCCGGCTACGATGGCATGAACCTGATCTACAAGGCCCTGGAAAAGACCAAGGGCGATGCCAGCGCCAGCGCCTTCATGGCGGCCGTCAAGGGCATGAAGTGGACCAGCCCGCGCGGCCCGGTGGAAATCGATCCGGAAACGCGCGACATCATTCAGAACGTCTACATCCGCAAAGTCGAGAAGGTGGATGGCATGCTGCAGAACGTCGAGTTCGACAAGATCGAGGCGGTCAAGGACCCCGGCAAACAGAAGTGATCGCAGGTCCTGGCGCACGGCTTTCGTCCCCGGTGCTGGCGGGGTCGGGCGCCGGGACGGTCCGGAACCGGATCCCTCCCAGTCCTGGAATCAATCATGACTATTCTCTTTGATGGCATCGCTGCAGGCATGCTGCTGTTTCTGATCAGCGTGGGCCTGTCGGTGACGCTGGGTCTGATGAATTTCGTCAACCTGGCCCATGGCGCCTTTGCCATGCTGGGCGGCTATGCCTGTGTGGTGCTGCTCAACGACTACGACGTCCCGTTCCTGGCGACACTGCCGGCGGCCATCATCGTACCGGCCCTGGCCGGCATCGTGCTGGAACGCACCCTGTACCGTCGTCTGTACGCAGCTTCCGATCTGGACCAGGTGCTGTTTTCCATCGGTCTGGTGTTCATGGCCGTGGCCGCCGCCCACTATTTCTTCGGCGCGCAGCAGCAGCCGCTGCACCTGCCCGCCTTTCTTTCCGGACAGATTCATCTGCCCGGCGTGGACATTGGTGTCTATCGGCTGTTCCTGATCATTGCGGGCGTGGTGGTTGCCCTGTTGCTGCAATGGTCCGTGATCCGTACGTCTTTCGGCGCACGCTTGCGGGCAGCCGTGGATAACCAGCGCGTCGCGCGTGGCATGGGCATTGATGTCAACCGTGTCTTCAGCCTGACCTTTGCCCTGGGTTCCGCCCTGGCGGGCCTGGGCGGGGCGCTGGGCGTCGAGATGCTGGGGCTGGATCCCGAATTTCCCGTGAAGTACCTGGTGTACTTTCTCATCGTTGTTTCCGTGGGGGGCAGCGGCAACATCCTCGGGTCGCTGTACGCCGCCATCCTGCTCGGTGTGGCCGATGTGGCGGGTAAATATTACGTGCCGCAGATCGGTGCTTTCATCATCTATGCCGTCATGGTGGCGACGTTGATCTTCCGACCCCATGGCCTGTTCGGCCGTCCTCACAAATAGGCCCCGACATGACGACCTCAAACTCGATCGGGACGTCGTCCCAACCGTATTCCGGCGCGGAGGCCGCACTCGACCGCTATCGCCGCTCGGCCCGCTCGAAGCCGCTGGAATACCTGTTCTGGTGCCTGCCGATTCTGGCTTATTTCGCTTTTCCAAGCAATTACCTGCTGCTCAGTCAGATCGTCATCACCAGCCTGTTCGCCCTGTCCCTGGACCTGATCTTCGGCTATGCGGGCATCATTTCCCTGGGCCACGCCGCCTTTTTCGGTGCGGGGGCCTACACCGTAGGCCTGCTGGGCTCGAATGGCTACGGGGATCCGATACTTGGCCTGTTCCTGGCCGCCGTGGTCGCCGCCGTGCTGGGCTTTCTCAGCAGTTTCCTGCTGCTGCGCGGCAGTGATCTGTCGCGCCTGATGGTCACGTTGGGTGTTGCCCTGATGCTCTATGAACTGGCGAACAAGTTCACCAATATCACCGGGGGGGTGGATGGCATGCCGGGGGTCGAGGTCAAGCCGATCCTGGGCATGTTCGATTTCGACATGTTCGGTCGCGTCGGCTATGTCTATTCGGTCGTCGTGCTGTTCATTCTGTTCTGGTTCGCCCGCCGCCTGGTGCATTCACCCTTTGGCCAGAGCCTGCGCGGCATCCGCATGAACACCCTGCGCATGCCGGCCCTGGGCGTGCCCGTGAATCGCCGGTTGGTTACGGTCTACACCATTGGTGCTGGCTATGCCGGGGTGGCCGGCGCCCTGCTGGCCCAGACGAATTCGTTCGTCTCGCTGGACGTGCTCAGTTTCCAGCGTTCGGCCGACTTGCTGCTGATCCTGATCCTGGGTGGGGCGGGGCATCTGTATGGCGGGCTGCTGGGCGCCATCGTCTTCGTCATCGCCAATTACCTGCTGTCCGATATGAATCCCCAGTACTGGCAATTCTGGTTGGGCCTGATCCTGGTGCTGGTGGTGCTGTTTGCCCGGGGGGGCATCCTGGGGACGGCCCGTCAGTGGATCGAATCTTTCCGCCTTCGCGCCCAATCGCGCGCCCGCACGGAGTCGCGTTCATGAACCCCGTCCTGCAGACCCATGGCCTGGTGCGCCGTTTCGGCGGCTTCGTGGCCACCGACGATGTCGATCTGTCGATCGCATCTGGCGCGCGCCATGCGCTGATCGGCCCCAACGGTGCTGGCAAGACCACGCTGATCAACTTGCTGACAGGCTATCTGGAACCCAGCGCCGGCCGTGTCGAACTGATGGGCGACGATGTCACACGCATGCCGCAGCATGAGCGCGCCCGCCGGGGGCTGGTGCGCACCTTCCAGATCAACCAGTTGTTCATGGACATGACGGTACTCGAATCCGTTGCGCTCGCCGTGAGCGAGCGCAACGGGCTGGGCACGCGCTGGTGGCAGCCATTGTCCGCCCGGGGCGAGATCATCGACGAGGCTGCCGCCATACTGGAACGTCTGAAACTGTTGTCCGATGCGCATGAAACCACGCGCAATCTGGCCTATGGCCGTCAGCGTCTGATCGAAATCGCCCTGGCTCTGGCACTGCAACCCAAGGTCCTGCTGCTCGATGAGCCCGCGGCCGGCGTGCCGACCGGTGAAAGCCAGGAGTTGTTCGAGACCATCGCCCGGTTGCCGCGCGACGTCACCATCCTGCTGATCGAACATGACATGAATCTGGTTTTCCGTTTTGCCGAACGCATTTCCGTCCTGGTGTCGGGTTCGCTGCTGATCGAGGACACTCCCGAGGTGATCGCGAATCATCCGCGCGTCAAGGAAGTCTACCTGGGAGAAGCCCATGTCTGAGCTCTTGCGCCTGGAGAATGTCTGGGCGGGCTATGGTGATGCCGTCGTCCTGGAGGATCTGTCCCTGTCCCTGACGGCCGGTGACAGCCTGGCGCTGCTGGGGCGCAACGGAATGGGAAAGACGACGCTGCTGGCCACTCTGATGGGGGCTACCCGGCTGCGGCGTGGCCGCATCGTTTTTCAGGGTGAGGATATCGCCCAGGTGCCCAGCCATCGTCGTGCCCAGGCTGGCCTGGGCTGGGTGCCCCAGGAACGCGATATCTTCCGTTCCCTGACCGTGGAAGAGAACCTGACCGTCGTCGCCCGGCCGGGAGAATGGACCCTGGATCGGGTCTACGAGATGTTTCCCCGGTTGCAGGAACGCCGCGCGAACCTGGGCAGCCAGCTGTCGGGCGGCGAACAGCAGATGCTGGCCATGGGGCGGGCGTTGATGCTCAATCCCAAGGTCCTGCTGCTGGACGAGCCGCTCGAGGGTCTCGCGCCCTTGATCGCCCAGGAGTTGTTGCACATCATCGGCCGCATGGTCACGGAAGGTCGCATGGCAGTCATCCTGGTCGAGCAGCATGCCCGCCAGATCCTGCCCATCACACGCCAGGCCCTGGTGCTGGAACGCGGCCGGGTGGTGTACGCAGGCGGCAGCGCCGAACTGTTGCACGACAGCGCGGCGCTGGACCGCTGGCTGGGCGCGGGTTCGACGCAAGAGGCGGCCGGGGAGGTGGAGGTGTCATCGCGCCGGATGACGGCCGAGCGCATCACCGCCATCGAGGTGATCCACGATGAGCACCGGGCCCTCGCGGCCATCCTCAACGGCTTGTCGAGCATCGTGCGGGACATCGAGGGTGGCAAGCTGGAACCGGACTACACGCTGCTGGCAAGCATGATCGAGTACATCTCCGAGATGCCCGACAAGTTGCATCATCCCAAGGAGGACCGGATTTTCGCTCTGCTGCGCACGAAGACCGGGGAGGTGAACGAGCACCTGGATCGGCTGGAGGCCGACCACCGGGCTACGACTCATGCCACCGGGCTGCTCGATCGCGCCCTGGTCAGTTATGTGCAGGGCGGTGTGGCGGGTTTCCCCGGCTTCCGTGATGCCGTACGCACCTATGTCGCGGACGAATGGGTGCATCTGAATACCGAGGAGCGCCATATCCTGCCCGTCGTGCGGCGGCTGTTCAGTGCGGACGAGTGGGAGGCCATCGGTGCTGAATTCGTCCGCAATGGCGATCCCTGGTCGGGCCCGGAGAACCGCTACGCAGACTTGTTCAAGCGCATTACCAGCCTGGCGCCGGCGCCCATCGGGGTGGGTGGGGGACCTTCGCGCTGAGTGGCCCGGAGGGCCTGCATCCATACCGCCCATTCCGTTCCAGGCCTGGCCCGGATGGCTGTCCTTCATGGGCTTTCCCCGTTTCGCCGGACAGGTTGGTTAACCTAACAAGCCGCCGCCTCGAACTGCATGAGGCTGGCATATCCCACTATTGAGTGCTGGCGTCGCGTGTTGTAGAACCGTTCGATGTAATCGAACTGAATCACCCTGGGTTTTGCGGAGGCTCCAAGCTTTGAGAGAGTGGAGTCATGGCAAATCAAACGAAGTTTTCCCCCGAAGTGCGCGAACGCGCCGTGCGGCTGGTGCAGGAGCATCGCGGCGAGTATCCATCGTTATGGGCAGCGGTCGGTTCGATCGCCCCGAAGATCGCAGGTGCACGCCGACCACCCTGCTGGATTGGGTCGAGCGCACAGAGATCGATAGCGGTGTGCGCCCGGGCGTGACCAGCGAGGAACGCGAAGAGTGGCGCACCACGCGGGGATCGCCAAAAACAAAACGCCTGACAGAGAACTGTCAGGCGAGTGTTTTGGTGGTGTAGAACTCGCATTCTGCAAATATGGTTATTCAATCGGGGTTGGCAACGGCGGAATCACGCGGAGTTGTGCGGTCTGCGCTATGCCGATCCAACCTCGGTCAAACGTGAACGTTCGAGCGTGTCCTGCTGGGTTCTGAATCTTGAGTACCCGAGCCTTTTCTCGGTCGGTTGCGTACTCGACCACATATAGCCAGTACGCGTCGCCCTTTGCGCGAGCGTAGTCAAATTGTGTATGAGAAAGACCCACAGGACGGTTCTCCAGGCCGCCAGTCATCGATTTGACCTCAACCCACCGAATTTGCTGGCCACTGCCGTTGACTTCGAAGAGGTCGAAGCCTGGGTTGCCATCAGGTGTACGCTGCAGCCTGGGTTCGCGTGCGATGATCAGTCTGATGGCTTCATCCTCAATTTGCATCCGGATTGCTTGATCGAGGCCATCTGGGTCAGGTTCTTCACCGTCGGGGTGTGTGCCAACGTAGGAAATGAACGGCCTTCCGCCTGCTGAGCCGGGCGCTCGCTTTCCCTGCCCATTGCTGCTGGTCTCACCTTCCTTGCCGCCGCTGGTGTGGCCGCCTGAGCCACGGTGTGCCGCGCCGTTGCTCTGACCACCTCCGCGTGAAGTCCCAGTGCCGGTTCGGCCCTGACTGTCGTGTCCTGCGCCTCTCGTCGGGCGGTCGCTGCCGCTTAGGTCAGGCGTTCCCGGCGGAATTTCCGGCATATCGTCGCCGTACAAGTCCTTCGCGTTGCCGTAGACGTCATCACCGCACGAATCGGTGTCGTCCGCTTCTTCCTCAGTAGAAGGCTCACCGGTCAGAGCTTCATCAGACGTTTTGTACTCTGGAGGCTGCTCAGCAATTCCAAGCCTGAAGGCCAGGTCCGCCACGCTGGTGATGCCGTGCTTTCGCAGCAACTCGAGAGCGGCAGGGTCAATGCCAGCTTCTTTTGCGAGCTGGTCAATGATCGGCGGTTTGAAGGCGATTTTGGTCAGCAGGAACGGGTTGGGCTTCCAGCCGAGGGTGTCGAACACCACAAGTCTTGGTGGCACGAGATCGCCATTGGTGTCGGGCACCCAGGCGACCTGATTGAGCGTCCGGACGAAGGCGGCGTCGAATCGGGCGGTCTTTGCCTCGTGGGAGTAGCCCCACTCGTAGGAGCCGTAGAAGGCGGCAGTCCCGCGCGCCTCCAGATCAGCCAACGCCTCCCACAGCACCTTCACTCTGGCTGCGGCCTCCTCGGGCTTCAGCGTGGGCAAGAACTCCAGCAGCTGCGCCAGCCCGCGAAGGGTGAAGTCTTTTGGCTCGTTTTGCCAGCTCGCACGCTCAAGACCTGCTTCTCTGCGAATCTGCGCTTTCTCAGAATCTCCCAGTCCCGACGGTGTTGCTTGCGGGATGAGGTAGCGACTCGCGCCACACGATACCAGCAGGTCACGTATGTCTTCACCGCGGAGGCAGTCGTATTCGTTGTCGACGATCAAGATGTCGGGCACACCGGCGA
Organism: Castellaniella sp.; assembly: GCF_047971665.1. Classification (GTDB taxonomy): domain Bacteria; phylum Pseudomonadota; class Gammaproteobacteria; order Burkholderiales; family Burkholderiaceae_B; genus Castellaniella. The sequence goes on from NZ_JBKEAA010000019.1 coordinate 96,381, forward strand.
AGAGCTGCTGCAGGCGGTCGGCGGCGATGTAGATTTCCCCGGGCTTGTCGATGTAGCCTTTGCCATCGCCGGTGTCGACCGCCATCACAAAGGTGGTGTCGCGCAGGGCTGACCGTAGCTTTTCCTTCTGCGCCGTTGAGTCGGTGTTGAAGGCCGCACGGATGCGCTCGATATCGGCCGCGTAGGCCTCGTTGCCCACATCTACCTCTTGCTGCTGGTACTTCGGCAGGAGGTTCCAGACGACGTCATCCACCAGGTCGGGTTCGGTGATGCCCAGCGAGATCAGAAACAAGCGCACCTCGGATGTCGCACACACCGCGCGGCGCATCGTTGGGAAACTGGTGGCAGTGTCGCCGGGCAGGAATGCCTTGGCCTTTCCGTTCTTGCGGGCGACGACGTGTGTCCCGTCATCGAGGCGGATGAGCGGAACAGTGTCCAGGTGGCGACGCAGTGCCTTCTCCTGGCCGCTCAGGAATTCATACAGCTGCAACACCCACTCGTCGGATTGCGCCTCAAGGAACGCCTTGGTCAGGTTCGGCACCAGCTTCGTCGGCGTGATCTCGTCGATGTCGAGTTCGCGCATCAGGTACTGGCGGATCTCGGGTGCCTTGTCCTGAGTAATGTCGCCGGACAGCCAAGCGGCGATCTCAGAACCGAACAGCGCCGCAACCTGTTCCGGGCTGAACAGCTCGCGTAACTCTTGCGTACGCGCCAGTTTGGCTTGAAGGGCGGAGATATACGTGCCGTCGGAGGCGGGGAGAAGGGCTTCTTCCTGGAATGCTTGAAGAACGGCATCGAACATCGGTGCAAACTGGGAATCTCGCGGAAATTTCTCGCGGTCAAGTGGCAGGCAGCGTAGCGTTGCGACGTTCAGCATGCCCTCATCCCGCATCCAGCGCAGTGCATCGACTAGAAGGCTAGACGTTTCCTTGACCAGGTGCTGGTTCCACGGGTCGCCGGACGGGATGTTGTCGCGGCTAGGCGTAGTGCGGTAAGGCCCCTGCACGAGAAAGCCAAAATGGCTTTCGACTACAGTTGGGAAGAACACCACTAGTGGCGACTTGGCCAGTGGCCGAACGGTCCAGCGATCAGGCGCGTCCTTTGCAGCGACCACTGAGAAGGCGATTTCCACCCGCCCGATGCTCTTTCCTTCGTCTGAGAAGACGTCGCGGTGGAACACCAGCCAGTTCTGATCGACTTCGGGTTCACCATCCTCACCGCCGATCACCTGAATACGTTGGACACTTGAGGCAAGTGTGATCGGAGCGCTACGTAAGTAGAACCCTGATGGGCCGCCTTCGACGCTCCAACCGATCTCTTCGATGTTGTGTAAGAAGAGCAGAGCTCTTGGGCCTAGGCGCCGGAATCCAGCAGTGATGTCTTCCACCGCATTCATATCTCCTGGCTTCAGCGGTAGGACGATCTGCGTCTCGTCGCTTTTGCGTGCAGAACGCAGTAGTTCTTTCGGAAAGACATATCCTTCAATGACGAAATCTTCGTCGCCAGAACGAATTTCTGGAAGGTCGGTGATCGCATAGACGGATTTGAAGCCCAGCCCAAATCGGCCTATAGATGATTCGCTTTTCGTGCTTTCCGCGATATCACAGATGCTTCTGACGTCATTTTCATCGAACGGCTTGCCAAAGTGCGAAATCACCAACTTGCTCGAGTCTAGGGTGAACGAGACTTTGCGTTCGCCGCCCCATTTGCCACGCTTTTTGAGAGCGTCCTCAGCATTTTGCAGCAGCTCAAAGATGAAGTGCGTCCGGTCGTCATAAAGCCTGGCAGCCAGATCTCCGGATTTTTGGCCACCCTCAGTTCCGTACCTCCTCCGATTTTCCTGGCTGATTCGTTCATAGTTTGTCGCCACATCTATCTCCCTGGTACGGATGTGGTCATCTTCTTGCCTCTTGTAGAGAGCAACATGTACAGCACAACCGTTCGCGTTCTGTTCGATCAGACGGCCATCTTATGACAAAATGTGATCAATAACCAAAGCGGGTAGGGGAGGGGCACAGCGAAATGGATGGGACTCAGCAGCGTAGGGCAATGGCTTCGGCGTCGACATTGCGAACGCGTGCAAACCCTCAGCAGCTCGAAGCCATCGTGGCTACTGATGGGCCGGTGTTGATCATCGCTGGCCCGGGTTCAGGCAAGACCTTCACGCTGGTCGAGCGCATCGTCTATCTTATTACTGAGAAGGGCGTTGCTCCGGAATCGTTGCTGGTCGTCACCTTCACGGACAAGGCGGCTAGGGAACTCACAACCCGGATCTCGAACCGGTTGACCGAGGTCGGGGTAACGTTCAACCTGAACGAGATGTACCTTGGAACCTTCCATTCGATCTGCCTGAGATTTTTGGAGGACTATCAGGAGTTCACGCGGCTCAAGCGTAGTTTCACGCTATTTGATCAGTTCGACCAGCAATACTTTTTGTACCAACGTATCAAGGAGTTCCGAGCGTTACCCGACGCCGAACTCGTGATGGGTGAAGATCAGAGGGGCCGCTGGAAGCAGTCGGAAAATTTGCTCGCTTGGGTAAATAAGGTCGGTGAGGAGGCCTTAGATCCGATCACGTTGGCGTCAGCACCTGAGCCTGAGATTCGGGCACTGGCGGCCTGTTTTACGAGGTATCAGGAACTGCTCGCTGAAAACAACGCGCTGGATTTTTCTGGCATTCAATATGAAGCCCTTCAGCTTCTGGAGGGTCGGCCAGATGTGTTGGCGCAGCTTCGTGAAAAACTCACCTACTTGATGGTCGATGAGTACCAAGACACCAATACGATCCAGGAGCGTATCCTGTTACTGTTGGCCGGTGATCGCTGCAATCTCTGTGTGGTTGGAGACGACGATCAAGGCCTATACCGTTTTCGTGGCGCTACCATCCGCAATATCCTGGAGTTTCCGGGATTATTTGATGAAGGCCGGTGCAAGCAGACCAGGCTTACCGTCAATTACCGCTCGCACCCCGACATTATCCGTGTCTATAACGAGTGGATGAAAGAGCAGGTCTGGGACGACGGCGCGCAGGTTTTTCGCTTCGCCAAGCAGATTGAACCGCGCGAGGCAGATTTCCCTGATGTGCCTGCTGCAGTGCGACTGGCTGCCAGCGACGTCGACGGCGAAACCGCTAGTTGGCACGCCGAGGTGTTGACCTTCTTGAACGATTTGAAGGATTCGGGGCAGCTTGCGGACTGGAACCAGGTCGCATTCCTATTTCGCTCAGTCAAGAACGACAGGGTGGTGGCGCTGGCTCGCTTTCTTGAGGGGCAGGGCGTGCCCGTATTCTCGCCGCGCTCGAACATGTTCTTCGAACGCGAGGAAATCCGACTGATGATTGGCGCGCTGATTTTCCTTTTCCCTCAGTTTCCCAAGGTGCGGGCGTGGGCTGAGGGCGTCACGCTGTCGATCTGGGACTACTACGATCAGCTTTGCTTCAAGCCCTTCACGGATGAGCTGCGCAAGCCTGAAAACAAGCCCCTGCTTGAATGGGCTCGTCCGCTGGCCAAGCGTCATGCTGTCCTCGCCCAGAATACCGATTACTCGTTCTCGGGTCTGTTTTACCAACTGCTTCAGTTTCCGCTGTTTTCCCGCTTCTTGACCGAGGATGCGGTCCAAGGCGTGGATAAGGGGCGTGCTGCTCGAAATTTGGGTACTTTTTCAAAGTTGCTTACGAAATTCGAGTACCTGCACTATGTCAGTGTGCTTAACCCCGAGTTTCTGCAAAAAAACCTGCGCGACCTGTTCAACCACTTTTTACGGTTTCTGGCCGAAGGCGGGATTGGAGAATATGAGGATGAGGCCGAATATGCCCCAAAGGGTTGCGTATCGTTTCTGACCATCCACCAGTCCAAGGGGCTGGAGTTTCCGGTCGTTGTCTGTGGTTCCCTCGAGGCAGTACCACGCAAGCAATACAGTGACCTGGACGTCTTGCTGGAAGAGGGGGGCTATTTGTCCAAGGCGCGCTTCGAGCCGCTGGAGCAGATGAAGCACTTCGACTTTCGCAGGCTTTTCTATACGGCATTTTCACGCGCACAGAACCTGCTGGTGCTGGCAGCCCATGAGCGTGAAGGACGAGGCCTGGGGAAATCGCCATCGAAATATTTCGAGCGCTTATTTTATGAGGTGCCGAGTTGGCGTGAAACGGATCTTTCGGCCCTGACCTTCGACGCTGTCAAGCAGATCAACCTCAAGCGTGAGTATTCGTTTACCTCGCATATCACTGTGTTCGAAAACTGTGCGGAGCAGTACCGGTTCTTCAAGGAGCTGGAGTTTTCACCCATCCGTGAGAGCCCGATGCTCTTCGGTACCCTGGTGCACCAGACCATCGAGGATATTCACAAGACGGTGCTGCGTGGCGAAGAAGGTACGATCACCATCGAAGGCATCAAGGGCTGGTTCTCGACCAATTACGCCATGCTGTCTAAGAAGGAGCGCGTGTATCTGGCCCCTTCGTCGCAGCAGGCAGCGCTGCAGCATGTTCTGCGCTACTACGAGCGCGAGAACGGTCATTGGGATCGCATCAAGGAGGCGGAGGTCGAGATTTCTCTTGTGAAGGAGCACTATATCCTCAAGGGCAGCGTGGATCTGATTCGAGGCGAGGGAGGCACGGTCGAGATCGTTGACTTCAAGTCGGAAAAGAAGCCTGATATGGAGAAGGATCGCGGCCGCCTGGAGCAGTACCGGCACCAGCTGGAGGTGTACGCCCACCTAGTGGAGCAGCGCACTGGTCAGAAGGTCAGCCGGATGCACCTGTACTATACGGGCGAAGATGGTGGCAATCCGTACGTCACGTTCAAGAAGGACGACCGAGTCATCGACCGGACGATTGCACGATTTGATGGCGTCGTGGACCGTATTGAGCACCAAGACTACCAGATGGCGGCACGTCCGACGAAGTTGTGTCTGAGTTGCGACTTGCGTCCTTATTGCGACAATAAGAATTGGATTTTCAGGAAGAACGATTAATGGCAACAACGAACCCCACGCAGGAGAACCTGCAACTGGCCACGCCCGAAGGCGATATCACTAATGTCGAAAAGTACGAGTTCGAGCCGATCAAGGGCTATCCGATGCTCAACTGGCGCGGCAAGCGTCCCTTCAACTCGACGCAGTATTACCCGGCGCAGTTAAAAGAGGTCCATGGCGAAGAGGTGGATGGCTGGAGAAATAAGATTTTCTGGGGCGACAACCTTCAGGTGATGAGCCACTTGCTGAAGGAGTTCAGGGGCAAGGTCGACCTGATCTACATCGACCCGCCTTTCGACTCGAAGGCCGACTACAAGAAAAAGATAAAACTTCAGGGGACGCAAGCCGAATCCGAGCCAAGCGTCTTTGAAGAGAAACAATATACAGATATCTGGACGAACGACGAGTATTTGCAGTTTATCTACGAGCGGCTTGTCCTTGCCCGTGAACTGCTGTCTAGGCAGGGAAGCATTTACGTTCACTGCGATTGGCATAAGAACCACTTTATCCGCATGATCCTTGATGAAGTGTTCGGGCCGAATAACTTCCGCAATGAGATTATCTGGAGTTACTTCGGGTTCAAACGTTCAACGACCAAGAAGTTCCCTCAGAAGCACGACACGATTCTGTCTTATGCATGTTCCGAGGAGTATTTCTGGCAGGTGCAGTTTCGCCCTCACGGGGAGGACTACATCAAGCGCTTCAAGAAGGATGAGAACGGACGCCTCTATCGGGATGATGTGAACCCGACGGGCGGTGGCGCAAGGATCATCTACCTTGATGAGGTGGAAGGGGACATTATTGACTCTGTGTGGGACGACGTCCCACCGGTGAATCCCGTGGCCAAAGAGCGTCAGGACTACCCCACCCAAAAGCCGGAAGCCCTGGTGGAGCGAATCATCAAGGCCTCCACGCAACCCGGGAACCTCGTGTTCGACTGTTTTATGGGTTCTGGCACTACGCAGGCAGCGTCAATGAAGCTCGGTCGCCGATTCATTGGCGCCGACATCAATCTCGGTGCAGTCCAGACAACTACCAAGCGATTACTTGGCCTTGCTGACACGTTGCGGCAACAACGTCTTGAAGCATCCGAACAAAGGTTCACCGGCTTCGAGGTCTACAACGTCAACCACTATGACATCTTCCGCAACCCGATTCAGGCCAAGGACTTGCTGATCGAGGCGCTGGAAGTACAGAAGCTGGAATTCAGCACAGTGTTCGACGGCGAGAAGGACGGGCGCATGGTCAAGATCATGCCCGTCAATCGCATAGCCACCCGCGCAGACTTGAACGAGCTGATAGCGGGCTTCGACTACAAGGCGTGGGAGCGCAAGCAGCACGAGTCCCCGAACCGTCCGGTTGAGAATATCACTCTTATCTGCATGGGCCACGAGCCAGACTTGGCCGCGCAACTGGAGCTAGCCACCGAGCCTTTCAAGATCCACGTCAAGGTGGTGGACATCCTGCGCGACAAGGCCGATCTGGAGTTCAAGCGCGACTCGCAGGCCAAGGTGGTCATCAAGAAAGGCGAACTGGTCATCGAGAAGTTCTACCCGATGAATTTGTTGCAAAAACTCTCGCTGCAAAAGGAAGCGGTCGAGGAATGGAAGGAACTAGTCGAAAGCGTGCTGATCGATTGGAATTACGACGGCGCGGTATTGCAACCAGCAGTGCTGGACATTCCGGGTAAGAACGAGCTGGTCAAGGGTGTTTACCATATCCCGGAGGATGCAGGCACCATCCGTGTAAAAATCACAGATCTGCTGTCTGAGTCCTGGGAAGGGAGCATTGGCCATGGCGACTAAACGCATCACCAAGGCGGCCAGCAGTACTAGTGCATCACTGAATTTCGCCTTTTTTCGTTTTCTGTGGCAGTTCCAGCAGGACAACCGGGGCAAGTTGCGCCAAAGCTACCGCGAGTTGACACGCAAGTACCTTGATTTCAACAATCCAGACGGAAACCCCAAATCCTTTCTGCGCCAGCCACAGTTCGAAGCGCTGGAAACGTATGTCTTCCTCAAGGAGTTCCTCGATAATGCCAAGGTCGAGGAAGTTTTTAAGGCATGGTATGAGCGCAGTGGCAAGTTCGCGGGGCGCCGGTTTGGCTCATTCCGTGGCACTGCGGGGCAGGAAATGTTCCAGTTCGGCGAATCTGATGAGCTGGAGCTGACCTCGTACAAAGCGTTATTCGAGAAGATGCGCAAGAATTCGCGTGCCTACCCGAACTACATCTTTGCGCTGACGATGGGTACCGGCAAAACCATCCTGATGGCGACTTGCATCTTCTATGAGTTCTTGTTGGCCAACAAGTTTCCGAAGGATGAGCGCTACTGCCACAATGCGCTGGTATTTGCACCGGACAAGACGGTGCTGCAATCACTCAAAGAAATTGAAGCATTCGATCTGACTCGAGTGGTTCCGCCTGAGTACGTGAATTTCCTGACCACGCATCTGCGCTTTCATTATCTTGAGGAAGCGGGTACGTCTCTGGATACGCTTGACCGATCCCGCTTCAATATTATCGTCTCCAACACGCAGAAGATCATCCTCAAGCGCAAGCAAAAGGAGAAGACTTCAGTCGATATGCTATTCGGTGCGACCGGAGAGGTACTGACCGCTACCGGTGTTTATGCTGATGCCGCTGATCTCTACAACTTCGATCAACCTGAAGAAGAAGGCGAACTCACCACCAATCAGCGCTTCGAGAAGCTGCGCCGCCTGGAGCAGTTGGGAATCTTCGTGGACGAGGCTCACCACGCTTTTGGCAAGGCGCTGGCCAAGGATATGGGCGTGGGGGGGAAGGAAACAGACACCAGCCTGCGCACCACTATCGATATCTTGGCCGCTAGCTTGAGCGCAACGGGCACGCGGGTGGTTGCCTGCTATAACTACACGGGCACGCCCTATGTGGGGCGTGAAGTGTTGCCGGAAGTGGTTTATGCCTATGGCCTGAAAGAGGCTATCGACAAAGGTTTCCTGAAAAAGGTGACGCTGCACGGTTACGCCAACACGCGCACTGACGAGTTTGTGGATATCGCGGTTGAAGAATTCCTAAAGGAAACTGGTGATTTGCGTCCAGAAGGGTTGCTGCCCAAGTTGGCATTTTTCGCAGCCACCATCGAGGAATTGATGAATGAATTAAAGCCGGCGGTCGAGAGGGCGCTTCTCAAACATGGGATTTCAACCACTCGCATTCTCGTCAACGTGGGCGACAGCAAGATCACCACCAACGACGACATTCGCGAGTTCAATCGGCTGGACACCGAAGGCTCGGAAAAGCAGTTCGTCCTACTGGTCAACAAGGGTCGCGAGGGCTGGAATTGTCGGTCACTATTTGGCGTCGGGCTGTTCCGTGAACCCAAGTCAAAAATATTTGTGCTCCAGGCAACGATGCGTTGCCTGCGTGCGATTGGCGAGGCGCAGCACACTGGCCATGTTTTCTTGTCGGGCGACAACCTCAATATACTCAATGATGAATTGCAGCAGAATTTCCGCATCAGCGTCGATGAACTGCAGAAGGGAGGCAAGGACACGGAACGCGTAGAGGTGCGGGTGGTTGAGCCACCAGTCAAGATCAAACTTGTACGTGTGCGTAAGCTCTATCAGATGCGGGAGAAGCAGCTGATCCCAGGGCAAGAGCTGATACCGGAAAGATCCGATCGCGAAAAATGGAACGAACTCATTGAAAAATATCGCTTGATCGAAACGCAGCAAGACGGCCTGACTGCTGTCGACGCAGCGCGCGCTTCAGGCAGTCGTACGTTCGATCTGACCGCTCGCCGTGAAAAGCGCACCTTTTCGGCCATGACGTTGGTAGCCGAGGTGTCGCGTTACCTCAATCGCAATCCCTTGGAGATTGAGAAGCTGCTGGAGACCACCAAGGAGGGCATTGACGATCTGGTGGCCGCCACCAATGAGTTCAACGAGTTACTCTATGACGAGATTATTCCTCGCCTATTTCGCTCGTTGTTCGAACTTGACGAATATGAGAGAAAGGACGAATACGAGGTCGATCTAATCAAGGTGCCCGCGAACGGCTACTACGAGGTATCTGCGGCGAAGGATAAAGTCGTCCGAATGGGGGACTCTCAGATCAAGGACGACGAGCGTGCCAAGAGTTTCCATCTCGATACCTATTGCTTTGACTCAGGTTCTGAAAACTGGCTGTTCTGGGATCTGCTGCGCGAACAGCGGGTGAAGAAGATATACTTCACCGGCATGCTGACCCACGGCCAATCGGACTTCTTCATCCAATATATCGACCCAGAAACGCACCTCGTCCGAAGCTACTACCCCGATTTCATTTTTCAGCGTGAAGAGCCCGACGGCAGCCTGAAATACGTGATTGTGGAGGTGAAGGCGGACAATCAGATTGAGGATGCAGTGGTGCAGGCCAAGAAAGAGTTCGCTCAGCAGATCGCCGTAGCCAGCGGAATGGAATACCGGATTCTCAAGTCTTCTGATGCAGATAAGCGGCATTTTCGGATGTTATTGTAAATGAGACGTATTACTCTGTAGGCACAGCGCTGACCATTGCTCATTGTGCTTGATGACTTGCCGCGTAATCTGGTTTGGAGTGGCCTCCAACCCTTGGGTGCTGCCCCACCAGATTGGCTTTGCAATGTCGCAGTAGTCACCGCCTCTGATCGCGCACCCAGCGACGAGCACGACGACGCACAGCATCATCGTCCAGTGCATCAATTTCCTGTTCCACACGACGGGCCTCCTTCTGGGCTTTGATGCTTTTGCGCGCGGCGTCCAACTGCGCTGATCGTCTGGCGGCACGGCTGCCGGCGGCGTAGGCGCCGGTGAGCACAAGCAAGGTGGCCGCCGCCATGAGCACCCACCCTTGAACGCGTGGCCAGAGGCCAGCCCAGATCACCGCCCACATCACAGCGTCCCCGCCTGGTGGCGTCGTACCTGCGCCCAGGCAATGAAGATGGCAATGGCTACGAGCGTGATGCCAATGCCCATGCGCACAGCGGAACCACTTGAAAGGTGGCCGTTCGCCTGGTTGATGGCGTCAGACACCTGCGGCAAGACGTCCGCAATCTGGGCGATGCCCATCCCGCCGGTAGCCGTAGCACCGATGGTCTCGCGGGTGATTGGAACCGACCCTGCCGCCCTTTTGGGTGGCTCGACGCCAGCCAGGGCCAGGCCTTTGTCGACGGTCTGGCTGTCGTACCAGGTGTTGGGTGTGGACAGAACTCCGCGACCGTTTTCGTGCCGGATAATCGCTTCAGTCACCGCCTTGATATCCCGGTAGGACTGCATATCCAGCCGATCATCGGGTGCATATCCGGTTTGCGCGGCCACCGCTCGGATGTAGGCTGCCGTGTCGTTTTCAGACTCCGGAGCCCAGCGGCCGATGATCTGGCGCACAGTGCGAAGCCCGTACTTGTCCTGGTAGGTGATCAAGGTCCTGGCCAAGGCCCGGATGCCGTAGGCCGCCGACACGAACTGACAAAACGTCTTGTCGGTGCGCCACTTCTCTGGTACCAGGCCCTGCCAGGGATCACCCCAGCGCAGGTTGCCCAGATTGTGATTACGAATTCCGCGAGGTTTTTTCATTTGATGACTCCGTGCTTGATGGAAGTCCAGGCCGCGACCACTGCCGTGATGGCAGCGGCGATCCAACCGATGGGGCGTGCGAGCTTGCCGATGCAGTGCAGGACCTTGAATGCACCGTTCAGGCTCTGGAAGACGTCCACGATGCCAGCGGTGTCGGTTTCGATCTTCTTGACCACCGCGCACAATTCCTGGATCTGCTCGGTGTGCAGACGCTGTTGCGCGAGGATCGAGTCGATCTCGTCCTTGTAGGTATGATTCATAGTGATGAGTTAGCCAGTATTGATGCCGACCTTGGCAAGGATGTCGGTGTAGACACGGCCTGCCTCATCGTTCAGGACAGCCTGGATGTCGTAATATTTGTTGTCGTAGACGATGCGCATGGCGGCTGTGATACCAGGGAGATAGCGGATGCGCACGCTGGCGTTGATGACCGATACTTCGATGTTGGATTTCACGGCGGTCATCCCGGAGAGCAAGCGAATCGATGCCCAGACGGTGTGAATAGTCGTCCATTGACCGGGGATAGGTTCGCCATACTCGTCAAGACCGCCTTGTTTCTCCTGGATCTCGATGCGTCGATTGAGCTGTCCGGCCTTCATGGAAGTGCCCGTCGATAAGGGGCGATGAGCCGGTCAAAGGCAGGATTTTCGACCAATGCGCGCTCGGTGAAGGCTTCGGTGTTAGCGATCATGTCACCTACGAGCAGATACATGGCGGCCTTCAATGCCTCTGGAGTAATGGTGGCTGTCGTTTGCAGAGTCATTGGGTAGATGCCCTCGCCGCTGGTGATTACGGCCGGTAATAGCGGCAAAGGCTCGGTGCGACCTGCATTAGGCGTCCACTCATAAGTGGCCGAGGCAAGCGCAAGCCCCGTTTGCCGCTCCACGATCTCGCGTGCAGCGACGATCATGGCGGGCAGTACGGTGTCAAAACCAGTATCGCCCAAGCGCAAGATGACCTTCACATCATCGACCGTGACGGGTTCCTCTGTGGCGGCGACAGTCACACGTAACATGGGCTTGCTCTCCTACGAAGTTTGTTGCTCCGTGGGTTTTTGCTCCCGAATGGCAGCGATGGCGTTCGGGTGGGAGTCAACGAATCCGGCTTGCTCGGCCGCCATGGCCTCAGGTGCGGGAAGTTCAATCACATCGTCGTGCTTGCCATAGATGCAGTCCATGCGAACGGCGCAGACGACGGTTTCATCCTTGGTGGGTTTGCTCATAGCGTGTGTTCTGTATAGAGGGAAGAAATAGGGAAGGGGGGTGGTGACTGGCCAGGCTACTCAGGCGCAGTCACCGGGGGGATCACTGAGTGATTTGGGTGATCAGGACGCCGCGCCGTGCTTGAAGGTCTTGACAGCGCCGCCCACATCGACGAGGTTGCCGCCCGCGCGCATCCAGGCGAGAAACCCGACCTGGCCCTTCTTGGTGTAGGCCGAGTCGGTGAACCGGAAAAGGGTGACGGCCAGGACGTCTCGGATCTTGTAGTAGCTGAAGTCGCCAAAGGCGAGCGACACCGCCGAGGCCGCAGGGCTTGCGATACTCTGGTTGACGGTGATCGTGCGGTTAAGCAGCCGATCCGGGGCGCCCCCCGGGTTGCCCTGTTCGTAGCCAGGGGCAAAGATGGGGCGACCATCGGTGTCCTTGACCTTGCGGATGAGTTTGAGCATATCGTCGTGCATCATCCAGGAGGCTGCCGCCCGGTAGGCTGGATCCACTGAATGCTCAAGATCGACGAGGTCGTCGTAGGTGATTTTCGCCGTGGCGGACACCGCACCGGTCACCCCCACCGAGGCGGCGGTGATGAGCCCGTTCGGTTGACTCGAACCGGTGCCGACGGTGAAGTGCTTGTTGGTGATGCGCCCCAGACGCTTTTGCAGGCGGTCCCGCACGAAGCCTTCAATGTCGGCGCTCGAGTCCTGCAGCAGTTCCCAGGGGACTGTGACGACTTTGGAACTGTATTTGTAGACGGGCAGCGATTTCACCCCAAAGGAAATATCGGCATCGGTGGCAGCGGTGTTCTCGCCCACGAGTTCGCCTTCTTCGCTCGTGCCGTCCGAGGTCGGGAAGTTCATCGCCTCGCCCGTTGTGGTGCGGATCACATCGGCCACAGCACGCATGCCGCCGTAGGCCTTCAAGGCATCCAGAATGGTGGTGGCCACCGTCGTGGGCACGGTGTAGCCGCCTTCGGAGTCGGTGGTGGTCGACATGGTGTTGCGCACCGCTCGCCATTCGTCGGGGGAGAGAGCGTTGTCGCCGCCCCGGCACCATTTATCGAATAGGGCCACGGCCTCGTCCTTGGTGCCTGTCGGGGCCGTATCACGCACGGCAGTGCGTACATGTTCCTCGGCGGTGAGATCCATGAGCTTTTGGTGACGAGCAATGGCCTCGTCGATGCGCTCGATCTCGGCCACGCGCTCGTCGTACTGCTTCTGGTGGTCGTTGGTCCAGGCGGCGCCGGGATGTTGGTCGAGGAGGTTGCGGGTTTCTTTGGCGAGGGCGGTGCGCCGTTCGCGTTCGGCTTGCAGATGGAACATGGTGGGAATCCTTCAAGTAGAAAAAGAAAAACCCGCCAGGAGGCGGGCCAAAGGAGGGAAACAGCAGGAGAGGGCAGGGAGAAATCAGACCTATGCGGGCAGCCGCTCGAAGAGGGCGAATCGCCGCTCGATGGCCGCCCGATGGGCGAGAAGGGCCGCATCCGGGCTTGGGCCTGCCGCAGGCGGTTCGGTCGGCGCGTGGCGGTAGGCCGACAGGTTCCAGGCGCGAGCCTCACGTTTGCCCACGACCTGATCGACCTGATCGACAAAGCCCGCGTCGAGCGCCTGCTCGGCGGTAAACCAGGTCTCGGCATCCATCCAGGCGGTGATCTCATCAACGGGCCTGCCGGTGCGGCGGGCATAGTCGGTGGCCAGCCCCGCGTCGATTTTCTCCAGCAGCGCGGCGGCGTCCATGAAATCGTCCCGATTGCCCATGGCGACCGTCCAGGCGTTGTGGATCATGAATCCCGCGCCTTGGCTCATGCGCACCTCGTCGCAGGCCATGCACAGGCCGGTGGCGGCCGAGGCGGCCAGGCCATCGACGTGGGCGACGATGCGCGCCGGGTGCTGGGCAATCGCTGTCATCATGGCGCGTGCGGCAAAGACATCGCCCCCGGGCGAGTCGATGCGAAGGTGAATGACGTCGGCCGTGGTGGCCGCCAGCGTCTTGGCAAAGTCCGTTTCGTCGATATCGCCCCAAAAGCCCCCGATGACGCCATGCAGGTAAATAGTCGGTTCCGGGTCGTTCGCCTGCAGGCGTAGGGGTTTCGAGTGCGCTGCGTTATCGCGCGCCAGCTGCAGCAGATTGGGGATTCTCATTGGTATCCTTCTCGGGTGATTGGAGGTTGTCGGTTTGAGTGCTGTCGCGGTTGGTGGGAACGGGTACGGCTGGCTGATAGAGCGTGTCGCCGCCTTCGATGGGCGGCAGGTTTTTAAGGCGCCTTACCTCGTTGACGGTCATCCAACCCTGGGCGCCGGGGCCACCGAGCGCTTTGCCAAAATAGGTGGCCTGGGCCTGACTGTCGCCCGCCATAAAGCCATCGACGTTGTGTTCAACGAATAGTGCAGGGGTGCGAAAGAGCTTCCTGTTCAGTTCATCCTTGATGCGTTTCAGATGTGAGCCCAGGGTGTTGCGCACAAAGCCGATGTACATCTGCTCGATGCCCGAGCCCCAGCTGGTGGATTTCGTCGTCTCACCGATCATGTGGGGCGGTACGCCAAAGGCGCGGGCAATATCGATCACCTGCCACTGACGCGATTCGAGCAGTTGCTGGTCGACCGCCGACATGGTCAGCTCCTTGACATCGAGCCCCTCGGTGAGAATGAGCGGGATCTTGGTGTTGGCCGTCGGTCCGCTGTATTTAGCGACCCATGCGGCGCGAAAATCCTCCTGCTGATCCAGGCTCATGCGGCCAGCGGCCTGGATGGCCACCTCGGGCTTGCCGCCACTATTGAAGAAGCGCCCCGCGTGATCGTCGCCCTGAATGGCGATGCCGATCCCGTTGCGAGCCCCCCATTGGATGACTGACATGGACTGCGCCCCGTTAAAGCCAAAGCCAGGCAAGTGCAGCACATCATCCTGGTCTGCCGTGAAGTAACCCTCATCGGCATAGAAGGTGTATTGCAGCCGGTGGATGCTGCGCGGCGAGGTCTCGCGCTGGCAGGCGATATCGACCCGGTCGCGTGGCCAGGGGATGAGCGCGCGCATGGCGCCGTCTCGCCCTCGGTCGATATAGGCCAGGCCGTCGCCTCGCAACAGCATCTGGGTGACGAGAAACTCCCAGCCGGCGGTGGCCGCCCAGGTGGGGCAAAACTGTTCGTTCAGCACCCACCAGTAGGGGTGATCGATGCGGGTGCGCGCCTGGCCGTCTCGCCGGTACACGGGAAGCGGCAGTTGTGCGACGGATCCAGCAATGAGACTCACGCAGGCAAAGACCGCCGAGACGCGCATGGAGGTGGTGGCGTTGACCACGGCGCCTGCCGAGGTCGTTGGGTCGCCAAAGATCTCGAACATCCGGATCGCATCGGACGATGGCACGGGGCAGGCCACGGCATTGGCGATGATCCCAAGGGTGGGTTCAACTCGGACGCTCGAAGGCGTTTCGGTCGGGGTGGGGCTTGCGCCCCAGAAGTCAAAGAGTTTGAACATCAGTTGATCACCACAAATCCCTGTTCAATGACTCCCGCTTCACCAGCATCGAGCATCAGGCGGTTCAAGGCCATGAGACAGGCGACCACGCCATCGATCTTGTTCTCGGGGCGTTCCTTGCGCGGGTAGATGTTGTCCTTGGCGTCGCGGTGGCAGACGACGTTGCTGACCATCCAGGTGAGCACCGGATCGCCATCGAAGGCGAGCTTGCCCTGCAGCACGAGCGCTTCGAGCTGCTTCATGGGCTCGGAGAAATTCAGCACCGTGGGGCGCACCTCGATCATGGGCAGGCCTTCGGCGAGCATCCGGGTGGAGAATTGGGTGGCCTGGAAGGGATCGAAGGCCACGGCCTTGATCTCAAAGCGGGCACTCCAGTCCAGAAGCTCGGCCTCGATCTGGCCGAAATCGGTCACGTTGCCGGGGGTGGCCGTCAGGCGCCCCGCATTCATCCAGCCTTGGTACTGGCTATTGGCCGCCGAGAACACCGTGTCCTCGGGTAGGAAGTGGCGCACAAACACCACCACTTTGCCGTCCTGCTCAAAGGCGATGGCCATTGAGGCGATATCGACCTTGCTCGCGAGGTCGATCCCGATCCAGCAGGGTTTGCCCTCGAACGCATCCAGCGAGAGGCCGGGATCGGTGCACCGCTCCCAGGCTCGGATATCCATCCAGGCGGTATCTACGCTTACCCAATCGTTGCAGTGCTTGGTTCTAAAGTTATTCGTGGCCGATGGCAACTGCAACGCCTTGGCCTGCAGCGGCAAGATGACTTCGGGGCGCACCGAGATGCCCCAGTTGGGGTTGGCTTTGATGAGCGACTCTTCAGCGCCCCAGTCGTCGCCATCGTCCAGACCGTAGATGATGCCAAACTGGCTGTCGTCCTCGATCACGCGCGAGAGCACCTTGGTGACAAACGTGCGCACCTCAAAGCAAATACCTGCGCGATCCGACCCGGCGGTGGTGATGACCCACAGCAGCGAATTGTCGCGTTTGCCGGTGCCGGTTTCTACCACATCGTAGACGGTGCGCGTCTTGTGGGCGTGCAGCTCATCGATGCAGCCAAAGTGGATGTTTAGGCCGTCTAACGTGGAGCCTTCGGCAGATAAGGCCTCAAATTTGCTGGCCGAGGCCAGTACGTGGATGTTGTGGGCCCCTACCGTCACACCGTAGCGTGCCCGAAAGCCCGCGGACTTGCGGGCCATCGCCTGCGCGTCCCCAAAGACGATCCTGGCCTGATCCCGGGTGGTGGCCAGCGAATAGCATTCAGCGCCGCCTTCGCCGTCTGCGGTGAGCATATACAGGCCGACTGCCGAAGACAGCGTGGACTTGGCGTTACCCCGGGGCACCTCGATGTAGACCCGACGAAACCGGCGGTGGCCCGCCTTGTCGACCCAGCCAAAGATGGTGGTGAGCACAAAGACCTGCCAGGGCTCCAGGCGGATGTGGGTGCCAGCGAGCGGCCCCTTGATGTGGGGAAGCAGTTCCACGAAGGCGCATAGATTGTCGGCGGGGCGGTACCTGCGGCCAGCGCTGTCGGTCAGCATTGGGTTAAACCGGTAGGCAGCGGCCTTGCCTTTGAAGCGCTCCAGATCAGCGAGGTGCCTTGCGCAGGCCTTTTTGACCCATTGGCAGGCGGCAATCTCCCCCGCAACCACGGACTGAGCGTAGCGGTGGGCGATTTCGGTATATTTGGGCACGGACGGACAGCTGCCGGTAACTGGCAGGCTTTAAAGGAGAGAGCGGTGGCTTTCAGTGACTTGGAGTTGCAGCGCATCAAGCGCGTGGTGGGTGACTTTGTGGAGAAGCGCAGGCCTAGGCCCGAAATTCGGGACCAGTTGGATATCGTCTATGCGGTCGAAGGTCAGTCCGTACTGATCCAGGAGGACCGAGTTCTGTACGATGGTTCCAGGATGCTTGAGCCGGTCGCCAAAACCACGTGGTGAAAACGCAGCGCGTGTGGAAGATTTACTGGATGCGTGCTGACCTCAAATGGCATGGCTACGAGCCACTGCCTCCGGTGCGCACGCTGGAGGAATTCGTGGCTGAGGTCGATGCCGATCCGTGCTGCTGCTTTTGGGGATAACTGTGCATCGTCTTGGCCCTATTCACTCCAATTTACGACACAAATAGAAAATTTATGATATAAAAAGATTCTTTTGGCTCATGCGTCAGACGGGATCAAAAGCTTCACTACGAAAATTCGACCCCATGGATGCATGAGCGTAATCATCTAAACTTTTGTCGGTGGAAACATGTTTAGAAAGGCAGTGCTTGCGATTTTTGTGGCGTCGATCCTCGGCGGGTGTGCTTCTGTGCCAATGGAGTCAAAAGAAGCATCTGCTCAGGCCAAGAGGTTTGAGGTGCCCGCCGACGGGAATGCCGGACTGTACGTTTATCGAGATTCTATTGTTGGCCAGGCGCTGAAAAAAGACATATGGGTTAATGATGACTGCCTTGGTGAATCGGCGTCAGGTGTTTTCTTTTATCGACAGTTACCCGGTGACGAAAAATATACGATTTCTACTGAGTCAGAGTTCTCGCCAAATAGCCTTAGCCTGCTTCTGGAGCGAGGAAAAAACTATTTCGTGCGGCAATACATTAAGCTCGGTGTTTTTGTCGGCGGCGCGGATTTGGAGGTCGTAGAGCCAGAAAAAGCAAAGACAAACATCTCTAAACTCGAGTTAGCGAAAAGTGGTACATGTAGTGGCCCCTTAAAAGATCCAGCAGATTCGAACGCTTCTGACAGCAAGAAACCAGCTTAATTAGCCCCCGGCAATCGCCCCCCACGGGTCGTCGACTTTTTTTCCTTCGCGTTTGACGACCACGCGGGAGCGTGACGCCGGGGTGAAACCCATCTCGGCAGCCGCCTTCATCATGATCTGCGCTTGCTTGTTCACAATGGCCAGATAGGGCGATTGCATCGGCACGCCGGTATTGGGCGCCTTGATGAGCATCCCCGTGCGCGCGAGCTTGTCGCTGGCCTCCTGGTACAGATCGAAGGCGACGACCCAGACGGCGAATACCGAACCATCCACATCTTTCAGAAGGCCGGGCGGTGAGAGTTCAATCACCTCGCGCCAGGTATCTTTCTGGCGATCTGTCATCCATTCTGGCGGATCAATCAGCTCGCCTCGAGGCTGTGGCTCATGGGCGTTCAAGGGGCGCTTGCCGGGGTTGCCAGCGATAATCTTCAGGGCGGTGGGTGTGGGTTTTCTTCCTCGCATTTTGATAGTCAGGGGCTATAGCCCCCGGTGGTTTAATTCGCGGCCGCAAAAATTTGATTGGGCGCGCGGATCGTGGCGCATGGGAGCCAGAGATCTGACTCCCCCCACGGGATAAAAACATCACCGGCCGGGGCGGCGTGTGGGGTTACCGAAGCCGCCGTCCTCGCGCGCCGTCTTGGCTGCGTGGCAGCTGATGCATAGCGGCTGCAGATTACTTGGGCTGTTGTCCGTCGCGTTGCCATTGACGTGGTCGACCACGCTTGCCGCGCGCAAGCGTCCTGCTTGTGTGCACTGTCGACACAGTGGCTCGTCTTGCAGCACACGCTCGCGTAGCGCACGCCAGCGCGCATCATTGGTCGCCAAGGCTCGGGTCTTCTGCCTTGCCCTTGCTCGGACCGCGCTGTCCCACTGTCGGCTGTCCTTTTGGTGCACTGCGCAGTAGCCACCGCACGCACGCAGTCGTGGACAACCCGGGTGTTGGCAAGGCTGTGGTGCGGCACGGGGCAATTGAAACTCTCTGAAAAACAATCGGAATCGGCTTGGGTTCTCAATCAAAAGAAGCGTTCATACAGGTGTCGCAACGCACACCATCAAGGAGCACAAGCCATGACGACCACCACCCGCAACCAAGAGCACGCCCTCGACACCTTTGTGGTGTTGGCCACCGAGATCCAGGCCAAGCTCGCCCGCCTGCAGGCAGCCGCCGACGATCACTTTGGGCTGGCGCCCGAGGACATGTGCTGGGGCAACGTCGGGGATCTCACGCAGTACCTGGAGGTTTTGACCAACCTGAGCGACCGTGTGTTCAACGAAGGCGAATGACTATCGACATCCGCCTGGCCACACGGCCAGGCCAATCCACAGGAGTACGACCATGACTCAATTCACGCCCACTCAGCAGACCATCGTCGAACACGCCATTACCCGCACCGATGGTCGGATCCAGTGGTTTCCAGAAAACATCAAGGGCGGTGCGCGCCGGAAGGTGCTGCAAAGCCTCGTCGCCAAAGGCGCGATCACGCAGATCGATGGCGTGTGGCACGTTGCCGTAGCTGCAGACGGTGCCGAGCCCGCCCCACAAGCCGTTGGTGGGAGCCCACAGGGATTCCGAGCAGGCAGCAAACAGGCGTTGGTGGTCAGCCTGTTGCAGCGCCCCGAGGGTGCGACCATCGCACAGATCATGGGGGCGACCAGTTGGCAGGCGCACACGGTTCGCGGGACGCTGGCAGGAACCTTCAAGCGCAAAGGGCTGGCCATCACGTCGGACAAGTTGCCTGGACAAGATCGGATCTATCGCAGCGTCTGATTAAGTTTGAGCTGCAGCATTGACCAAGCTGTTGAACATCACCCCATCGGCCTCGCGAGAGGCTGTCTGCCCTGTGAACGCTTGCCAGCGACGCACGATCACATCGACGTACTTCGGGTCGAGCTCGATGAGCCGTGCCGCGCGCACGGATTTCTCACAGGCAATCAGCGTCGATCCCGAGCCCCCGAAGGGATCGAGCACCACGTCGCGGGTCTTGCTGCTGTTGCGCACAGCGCGTTCCACCAGTTCCACCGGCTTCATCGTCGGGTGCAGGTCGTTTTTGGCGGGTTTTTTGATCTGCCACACATCACCCTGGTCGCGCGCTCCGCACCAGAAGTGATCGGTGCCGTCCTTCCAGCCGTAGAGGATTGGCTCGTACTGACGCTGGTAGTCGGCGCGACCGAGCGTGAAGGTGTTCTTGGCCCAGATGATGAAGGTCGACCACTTGCCACCTGCCGCGCGAAAGGCCGACTGCAGGGTGTCCAGTTCGGACGAGGACATGGCGATGTACGCCGCGCCTTTGGTGACAGCCAGCAGGTGGGTGCAGGCGGCTGTGAGGAACCCCTGGAAATCGTCGCCCAGGTTGTCATTCAGAATCGGACGGTTCTTGCCACGCAGCTTGTCCTTGGCGGAATTGGCGTAGTTGACGTTGTACGGCGGGTCGGTGAAGGCCATGTCGGCAAGCTCGCCGCCCAGCAACCGTGCGTAGTCCTCTGCATTGGTCGCATCGCCGCACAGCACGCGGTGGTTGCCCAGAAGCCAGATGTCGCCAGGCTGCGTGACCGTGTCCTCAGCTACCTCCGGCACCGCATCGTCGTCTGTGAGGCCCTGTTTATCGTCATCACCACCGTCCAGTAGCCGGTCGATCTCGTCGTTGGCAAAGCCCAGCAGTTCCAGATCCAGATCAAGGAGCTTGAGATCCGCCAGTTCCAGACGCAGCAGTTCCTCGTCCCAGCCCGCGTTCTGAGCAAGCCGATTGTCGGCCAGGATATAGGCGCGGCGCTGGGAGTCGGTCAGGTGCGAGAGTTCTATCACCGGCACCTCGTCCATGTCGAGCTTGCGGGCGGCGAGCACACGGCCGTGGCCCGCGATGATGCCGTAGCGGCTGTCAACGAGCACAGGATTGTTGAATCCAAACTCCCGAATGCTCGCTGCGATCTGAGCGACCTGAGCGTCACTGTGCGTGCGGGCGTTGCGGGCATACGGAATCAAGGACTCTGTGCGGCGGTATTCGATTTGCAAGTCGGCCATGGCGAATAGGCGATAAAAAACCCGCCACGGATTGAGTCCGAAGCGGGTTCATCAAAGTGGGCTTCTGGGTGCGGCGACGCGGTTTCCTTGTCATCCGCACTTCTGTCCAGAAGATAGCTGAAATTCTACGCAAAAACGCCGAAAGTGTTTCACCTGCCTCTGACCTCGGAAGTACCCGGTTTCCCTCATTCGTGGCGGTGAGTACGGCGATTCACGCGCAATGCCGATTTTGTTCATTCAGATAATTCACGACAATTCCCAGAGCGGCATGCTGACGTCGCCATGCCGTGGTGCGCGACAGCCCCGTCTTGCGACACACCACGGGCCATGGGGTGCCTGCGGCACGCAGCCAGACGAGGTGCCTGGCAGAAGGGTCGAGCCACAGCATCCAGCGCATGACTTCCAGCATCCGGTCAACGGCCTCAGGTGAGGGCGGGAAGTGCTGTTCTGGTGGATCATCGGCCGCCATCGTCTCCCAGGCTTCGCGCAAGATGGTTGGCCAGGCATTGAAGTGGCCCTGGACGCGCACGGCAGGCAGTCGCCTGGCGGTGGCAGAGGCCTGCTCCAGGCGCGATGCCACCTGTTCTACGGTCCATTGGCAGGCCACATCACACCCCCTGCGTGGCTAGTGCCCAGTGCAAGATCGCCAGGGCGTCGGCCTCGTTGTCGTCGGCTGGGTCAAAGCCCCAGGACTGCGTGGCGGCAATGACCGCTTCTTTTCCCGCGTTGCCTTTTCCCGTGGCGTGCTTTTTGATCGTGCCCACTGGTACGCCCTGGTAGGCGATGTTCTGGCCCTCGCACCATGCGCTCAGGTGAGCAAGGAACCCACCATAGGCGTGGGCGGCATCGACCCCAGCGTGGCGCCTGACCTCTTCGAAGTAGACGGCGTGGATGCTGCCCGCTGTCTGTCGTAGATCTGAGAGCCAGCGGCGAAAGCGCAGGTAGCGCATCCCGCCGCCTTCAAAACGCTGAGGACGGAAGGATTCGGTGCCGCTGGTCGTGGTGCCATCGACCAGGCGCAGTGCCCAGCCGGTTGTCGTGCCCAGGTCCAGGGCGAGAACTGTTGTGATCATTGTCAATTCCTGTTCAATTTCAGTTTTGGTGACAGGTTTGACAGGTCTACCGGTTAACTCCCTTACGTGCGTGTGCGCACGCAGGCGTAGCGGGTTAACCAGTGAATCTGTCCCATCTGTCACCACAGCGCATTTCAGTTGTCGTGATAGGGGCTGTAGCCGGAGTAGGGTTTGGGCTGTAGGGCGATGCCAGCAAGCGCACGGACGCCACCGTGCAGACGGCATTTTTCGAACTTGCGCGTGGTCATTTCTTCGGAAAATCGCTTCACCGACCCCACATACTCCCCGGCACGTTCAGCCCATTCGCGCCAATCGGCAAAGAGATCAGAGATCGCCTCGCGGTGGGTTTTGCCGGTAAAGCAGCGCTCCTCAATCCACTGGCCCATGGCATCCTCGGCGTCGAAGTATTCTTCGGTGGCCTGGACGACAACCGCTGGGGGCTTTAATCCCTCACGCTGCCAAGCCAGGCATCCGGCCAGAGCCCATGAAAGAATGCCGTCGCGCTCGGACAAGAGCTTTTCGGTGAGCTGTTCGTCGCGTTTGGCAGATGGCACCGTGACCGTAAACGGGATCAGGTGCAGGCGTCGCTTCATAGCCTCATCGACGTTGCGAATAGAGGGCTTGTGGTTGCCTGCAATCACAAGCTTGAACTGCGGGGTGTACTCGAAAAAATCCTGACGCATGAAGCGTGCAGAAATTTTGTCGCCACCGGTGATCGCCTTGACCTTGGACTCGTTCCAGCGGCGTCCCTGCTCGGTTTCGATCGAAGAGACCATCCGGGCACCACGAAGCCCAGCAAGATCGGTGGGGTGCCGGTCGCCCCGGACATCCATGAAGGTATCCATTGCGGCGTTAGCGGCATAATCACCGAGGATGGTGGTAATTACGTTCGCGAACACTGACTTGCCGTTTGCCCCAGTGCCGTAGAGAAAGAACAGGGCGTGAGCCGCAGTCGAACCCGTCAGACAGTAGCCGATCACGCGTTGCAGATAGGCTTGTAGATCCTTGTCGCCACCGGTGACGTCGTCCAGAAACGACAGCCACAGCGTGGGTTTGCCTTTGGGCGTAGCGGTAGTGATCTTGGTCATGCGCTCGGCCCGGTCGTGCGTTCGGAGGTGGCCTGTGCGCAGGTTCACCACGCCGCCTGGCGTATTGAGCAACCACACGTCGGCATCCCACTCATCGGTGGTGGCCGCGTGCCTGCGATCAGTCCTTGCGAGGTGCTCGACGCCGCCCACAGTGCTGCTGGCAGCAAGTTTTGCGGCCAGGCGGTGTGATGAGGCCGATGTGGCAGCATCGCGACAGATGGCCCGAATCAGGTGCCTGACCAGAAGCGTGTCATCAGTCTGCCAGCGACGCGAGTCCCACACGAGCCACTTGCCCCAACCGGCTACGTAGCACCAGTCCTCGGCGTAGGTTTCCGTGAAGGCCAAGGCGAGCGCATCATCGGTGGCCCAGACGCTCGTCTGCTGGGTAGGGGCCGAGGTCGTGGGTTTGACGTTCATGCGTGGACCGTGGGCGATGAAGTCAGCCACACCAAAGCCTTCGGCCAGCGCATCGGCTGCGTCCCACCCTTCGAGCTTGTCATCTGGTGGTAGCAGCACGTCGCACGAGACCGCCCCGGCAGCGAGTGCCGCCTGGGCAGCGGCTGTGGCGTACTCCCATCCCGGTTTATCCCGATCGGGCCAGATGACGACATCCTTGCCTGCCAGCGGACTCCAGTCGGTTTTCTCGATAGGTGCCTTGGCCCCGTTCATGGCTGTGGTGGCCACAAGACCTGTGTCGATTAAGGCTTGAGCACACTTTTCGCCTTCGACCAGAATGACGTCATCTGCTGCCACCATACCCGGTTGGTTGTACAGGGGCCGGGGCTCGGGTGGTGCCATCTTGCGGCGCACTGCGTCCCAAGGCCGAAACTCCTTCCTGCGGCCAGGCGGGTCATAGCGGTAGACCACGGCAATGAGCCTGCCCTCGGCGTCCTGGTAGTCCCACTTGGTCGTCACTGGCCCCAAGTCGTCTGTGGGTGGCTCGCGTCTGGCAGGTGCAGCAGGCATCGCCGGAGCGTGGCCCGCCAGATCAGCTGCGTGGCTTAGGACCGCCCCAAAGTCGGTGCTGGCGTTGATCCCGGCGTACATGGCGATGAGGTTGAAGATGTCGCCCCCGTCGCCTGTGGCGCGATCTGTCCATAGGCCTGCTTTTTCGCCCACGAGCACGACCTCGAGGCTCTCGCCGGGTGCTCCGTAGATGTCGCCCACGTAGAACTTACCGTGTCGTACCTTTCCCGCAGGGAACATCGTGGTGAGCACCGATTCGAGGCGACCGAGCAGGGTCTGGTGAATTGCAACGCGATCCAAGGGTGCTATTGCCTGCGGCAGGACGGCATCATTGAAGTCCAGCATCATCACCCTCCGCGAGGTTGTTGTCGGTGCCACCTTGCTGGTTGGCCATCCAGGCTTGCAGCTCATGCAGTTTGAAACGCAGGAGTTTGCCCACCCGGTAGTGCGGGATGCCACGCGCGCGGCGCTCTTTGGTGTGGGTGAGCCAATGCAGCGGTAGATTCAGGCAGTGAGAGGCCTTCTGGGAGTCGATGAGCCGTTCGTTTAGTATTGAGTGAGTCAGAGGGGTATTGGTCATGGCTTGCTCCAGCACCGGTCCTGCCAAGGGCACATCCGGCACTCAAAGTGGGTGGGATCGTGAAAGGCGCGCGGCAACTGCTCACCGACTTCGGTGGCGGTGATGACTTTCACTGCGCGGTCTGACATACGCTGGGCGAGCGCTGCATCAAAGGGCACCGCCTCGGTGTAGATCTCCATCGTGTCGGCATTAATCGCCGTGAAGATGGCCGGGTTTTTGTGCAGGCGCAGGTAGGCCTGGTAGACGGCGACCTGGGCGGCGTAGACGGGCTTTGAGATCGCCAGGCCTTTTTTGACGAGGTCGGTCCAAGACTTGCTGCCTAACGCTTTGTTCTCCCACAGCGCCGGGTAGGCAAAGCCCTCGGGGCCGTCGACGAGCACACCATCGCAATGCCCGCGCAACTTGCCGCCCGCCACAGCAAAGCCGAATTGCTGGCCGTCCTTGCCTTCGGTGCGCAGAATGAAGCCAGCCGCTCGCAGCCAGCGGATCATCATGTCCTCCATGACGTGGCCGCGCTCAAAGATGCGTAGGATGCGCCCAGTAAAGTCGCGACCGTGATCGACGGGTGCCTTGGCGTACTCGTACTGCAGGGCGCGTTCGCAGGCCACCCCCAGGCGCGAGGCCCCGAGGTACTGGCGCGGTGTGGTTGCATCGCGTTCAGCCACCAAGGCATCGTCCACCAGGGCCTGGAGGCGATCCGAGAGCGTGGCAGATGAATTGAAATCCATCATTTGACAGACTCCTCCCAGGGCAGATCGTCAGTCATCCCGGCAAAGGGGTTTTCGTCCAGTGGGTCAGCAGCAGGTGCCACCCCTCGGACGGGCGGGTACTTGGCTTGCTCATGGTGTGCAGTCATGGCCTGCGTCCAGCCTCCGACGATGGCCTCGATCACCTGAAGCGCTTCGGCTTCGCTGTACTCACCCAGGGGCTTTTTGAAGCCAATGGCTTCTGCCGCCTGCCCGAAGGCCTTCAGGCATTGGTGCATGGCATCACGTTCAATTTCAGTGATGTTTTCCATCTTGATCTCCCTGAGATTTGCCAAGCCGTCCTGCACCCTCAGCCAGTTGCCGTAGAACCCATGAAAGATGTTCTGACAGCGTTTTGAGCAGAACACCCAATTGGCGGGATAGCGCCTGGGCTCGCCTGGCGCAAACCTGCCATCCGTGTGACCGTAGCCACGTGTAGATCGTGAGCAGATCCAGCATTTCACGCGTCCCCCTCGTCCCAGTCGTCTAACAAGCCCAGCTGCAAAGCAGCACCAGCAAAGGCTGCCTCACAGCGGCGCTTGAAGTCGGGGTAGCTCATCGAGCTGCGCGCAATCGCCGTGACCGCGTGAATCTGTGATTCCAAATGGGCGAGTCCTTGTTCAGTCAGCCACTGGTGGTGCTTTTGTGAGATGCCCTTGCGATTGCGGATCTCGCCCAGCAAGTCCTCTGGCAGCACCGGCCCGTAGACCCAGCGCAGCGTGATCTGACCGACGACATGCGGAGGGTTCTGGTCGTGGCCCCGGTACTTCCAGCCGAACAACCGATAGATAGCGCGGTAGTAGTCCGGGTGAAAGCGTCGCTCCCACGAGGCGCAGGACTGCCGTAGCAGTTTGGAGATCAGCTCCTGCAGCGCATCGGGTGCGCGGTGGTGCTGGTAGCCAGTGGCCTCGTCGATCAGCGCGACCTCGCCAGTAGTGGCAAGAGCGTGCATGATCGTCAGGCAGTTACCGACGATGCCTTGGCGTGCGCGGTGCAGCGTGCCTGCAATGGCTGCATCCACCACGGAGGTGGCCACGTCCGCGATGATGCCTGCAGGAAAGAATTGGGTCTGGCGTCCCGATGGCAGCAAAATCGGCCCAGATGATTTCTCCAATAGAGACAATGAGTTAGGCGCAATATCAGCCAGAAAACGGACGAAACGGCCACCCTTGTGCGATTTGTGGAAACCGAGGAGCTTGGCCAGTTCCTTGCGGACGTAGCCGCGCTCTCCGGTGGTGAGAACGACCGCCTCGCAGTCAAGATCGCCGAAATGCACGACACCGTAGTGGCTGGCTGTGGGCATGGATGCGTTCATGGCGACCTCCCTTACTGCGCCCACGACGGTTTGCCCGTCACGGGTGCACGTTGCGGATCCGGCGCCTGGTACGCGGGTGCTACCTGCGCTGGTGCACCGGAAGTGCCGCCGCCTGAAGCCTTGGTCGGCACACCCATGAGCTTGGCGTATTGTGGGTGATCGGGTTCGATGGCCACGTGGATCACGTTGCGGTCGTCGCCCCGGCCGTCCTTTTCGATATCGATGCGGGCGAGAAACTCGATGCCGTCCAGATCGGCAAAGCCTTGGATGCGTCGCGCGGCGGCTGCCTGTGGGCTGTTGTCCTTGGGGTGGACATTGCGTGCGGAGTTCAGCACGGCGCGGATATACGAGCGCCCCATCTGGCCCCAAGTCGGGCCTTTGCGAGAGTGCAACCCGATCAACGACCAGACCTTGCGCTTGGCGTATTCCCCTGACAGGACAACGTACTCGCAGGACAAATATACGGATCCCGTCTCGAACGATTCGCTGGCGTAGCCCCCTGTCCAGCCTTGTGCTGGGTCGTCGTAGCCACCGGGACGGATGGTCATGCGCACCGGCACGATGGTGCCTTTGGGGATGAGGTCAAAGGATCCGGATTGGCTCTCAGCGTCGTTAAAGTCGTTCCAGCTGGCGTTGTTGTTGTTCGTCATGGTGGATTACTCCTGATGTTCTGTGGATTTGGTGGGCACAGCGGTGCCGGTGCATTTGGTGATCAAGGCACCGAGGTTGGGCGGTTCGAGCACATCTAGACGACCCGAGCGGTCCTTGGCGGGTAGCCCAAAGGGGTTGATCGTCTGGCAGACAAACGCGCGGTAGGACGAGCCATCCTCGGCCTTGATCTCAGAGAGCGTCACGACTTCATCGACAATTCCGGGAAGCTCTGAAGCCGTTTTGCTACCCTCGATCTGCGGCACGAAGATGCGCCGATTGAAGTCGTCGACCTTTTCGTCGAGGATGGCGACGAAAATGACGTTCTTGCCCCGGGCGTGCTGCAGGTGGGTCAGCGCGGTCACCATTTCCTGGCCCAGGAGGCCGTAGGCCCCCCTGCTATCAGGCTTACCGGTGCGCTCTGAAAAGGCCTGTGGTTGGGCCTTGGCCCAGACCATGGCCAGACGCGAGAGCACGGTCAGGCTATCGACAAAATAGGTGTCGTATTTGGCAAGCTGCGATGGATCACCAAATCGTTCGCACACCGCCTGGTAGTGCGCCTCGGAGAAGGCCGAGTCTGGCGGCAATGCCCGATTGGGCCCTGCCAGAAACACCGTGAGGTCGCGAAATTCCGGCCAGGTGGCAGGGCGCACGCAGTCGCCGCGCCAGTCCTTGACCGCCAGGTCGCCCGCTTCGAGGTCTACGAACAGAGTGCTAGCCTCCGGTAGGGTCTTGAGCAGTGTGGTCTTGCCGATCCCAGGTTTGCCAAACAGTGCGATCTTCGCACCCGAGTGCTCTGCGATGCGCTGGTCGGCGGAAATGATAGGAAGTGCCATCACGCCACCTCCGCGGCCACACGTCGCATCGTTGACAGATCCAAGCCGGTATCGGCCTCGACCACCGCAAGGGTATTGATCATGCTTTCAGCCGGTGATAGGCCGCTAAGACGTCCAAGATCGCTATATGTTTTGAGGGCCTTCTGAACGATTGAAATTGGCGACGGTCTGCGTATGGCTTTCAACGATGTAGTCAATTCGTTGATCAGATGGTCGACAAATTCGTGAGAGGCACGATATTGAGCGCCATAATCTGGTGGTGCAACGAGATCCAGGTGCTGCTTTTCGACGGCGACGCTGATTGCTTCTTTGGAAGCCATGATCACTTCGCCATGACGAGTTGCATCGACTGTGCACAGTGTTTGCTGTTCGACTGCGTGGTAGTTGAAATGAGGGCGGGAGATCCAGCAATGGGAGGCCGAGCGGCCGTACCGTGCCATCTCGGAGCTGTACGTGCTCAGTCGCTGCCCGATATTTTGAGTGCAGCCCAGCTTGCAGATCCGTCCTGAGAAGGAAATGATATAAACGTACCCAAGATGACCGGCAACAGGAATACTGCGGCCATAGTTCCGTGCGTCTTCAAATGAGCCTTTGAATAGCCAGATGTTCGAGTTATTCATTGTGCGGTCTCCTTGTCTGCGATAGTCAAGGTGAAGGTGGGCTTGCCAGCTTCGACGGTTCGGGCGGGGGCGAACTGCTCACGCAGCGCTGGGGGCCAGGCGGTATAGCGAGACTCGGAAACAGAGAGCTTGACGTCGATGAAATCGGCGACGTTGTCCCCAGTGGCCGTGATGCGTCGCGCGATTTCAGCCAGTTTTTCCTGATCCCAGCGCACGCGCTTAGGCAATTCGGCCTTGATGGCCACGCAGCCGTCTGTGATGTGGGCGGTGCCGAAGTCCCGGCCCGTGGCGGCAAGGGCGGCTTGGGCTTGCTCGCCGTAGCGTTTGATCAAAGCTGTGTCGATCTGGGCCTTGGCCTTTTTCAGCATGGCGATCTCGTAATCCACGCCGATCACCAGTTCCTGCAGGCGGGTGGCGTCCAGGCGCGTGAGATCGGTCTTGAGCAGCCGGATCAGCTCGGTGGGGAGAATAGTGATGTCGTGCATGTCGATCCCCCTTAGCCCACGCGCTCGGAGGTCGAGCGGTGCAAGACGCGCTGCTCGAATTCCACAATGGTTTCGATGGGGTAGGAAACGCGGCGAGAGAGCTTCAGATACCGAGGGCCGATGCCTTCGCCGCGCCAGCGCTGCAGAGTCTTGGGGCTCACGCCCCAGCGCTGTGCGAGTTCGTTTTCGTTCAGAACCCGGCGGTCGCCAGGTGAGAGGTGGGCCGTGTCGGCCTGTGGCGTATTGCCGTCAAAAGAGGGGGTTGGGTAAACCATTTATGACTCCCATTCAGTCGTTGAGGAATGGGTGTCATTTCAAATTTTTGGCGGGGAAATCACGATGGACGCAGCGGGGAAAACCCGCGAAACTTCATTTTCCCCGCCATGTCTGTGGGCGCCCCCGAGCGTGCCAAGGCGATGCGTGTCGAGCCTATCCTGACGAGTTGCTCAGATCTGCCAGGAGTTCCCGTTGCGCCTGCCAATCTCGTGGCCATTCGAAGTCTGCGCGGCCTCGTAGAGCGTGTAGATTCAGATACCGAGGCTGTTCACCCGCGATGATCGTCTCGATGATGTCCGGTGCCAGCAGCGTCATGCGCAGTATCTCAGCGACCCACCCTGGCTCCATGCCCTGAGATCGGGCAAGGTCTGCGATGGTGCTGTATTTGCCACTGTCGAGCTGCTTAAGCCAATAAAAGGCTTTGCCCAGTGTCTTGATCATGGGAGCATCCAGGCCACCCGCAGCCAGCGCGGAGCCTGATTCTGACGGCGGGATGAGTACCTTGCGGTTTTGGCGGCGACGGATCGTGAGGGGTACTGCCGTGACGCGATGGTGGTCTTGCGTATAGTGACGGGCGGTACCGGCTGGTTCGATGCGCACGAGTTGTCGGCGTAGGTTCGTGCTCATGCTGGCGCCCCTTTCTGCATTTCAGTGACCAGTGGGTGGTCGGTGACCTCGCGAGTAAAGCCTGCCCAGGCATCCTCGCGCCAGTGGATGTCAAGCCCCTGCTCGTGGATCTGTACTCGGGCGATCAGGAGCCTCACGATGCGTTGCTGCTCAATGGGGAAAAGCTGCTCCCACACTCGCCCGATGTTTTGCATGGCGAGCACCACCTGGGCTTCATCAACGGCATGGTCAGTCTGGTTTTGTGCCGATTGCCAAACGGCTACCAGCGTCTCGGGATTTTGCAATGCGAGGTGAATCTGTTCGAGCACTGCGGCCTCAAGGTCTGCCGCTGGCAGCAAACCCGGATTGAAAGTGCCGGGTTTGACAGTTGCCCCCGAATAGCGCTTTTTGTACTGGTAGGGCTGATAGTAACGGTATCGACGACCATCCTTTTTGCGCGTGAAGGTGTGCATCATCCGTTGACCATCGTCAGCAAAGAGCAGACCCGCCAGCAGTGCCGGGTGCTCGCTGTGTTGATCACGAGGCCCTGTCTTACGCTGATCAATCATGCTGTGAACCGTATCCCATACCTCCTGGGAGATGATGGCTTCATGTTGGCCTGGGTAGGCCTTGCCTTTGTGTGTGATGTCCCCCAGGTACACGCGGTTACGGATCATTTTGTAGAGATATTGCTGGTCAATCGGTCGACCAGGCCGGTGTCGCCCCTCTTGCGTGGTCCACGCCTTGGTGGTGTGGCCCTCGATGGCGAGTTCCCGTACCAGACGTGCGGCGGAGCCGTGCTCGGCATAACGACGAAAGATGTCGCGCACCAGGTCGGCCTCACGGTCATTAATCATCAGTTTGCGCTCGATGACGTCATAGCCCAGAGGCGGCATACCACCCATCCACATGCCCTTGGCCTTGCTGGCAGCGATCTTGTCGCGGATGCGTTCACCGGTGACTTCGCGCTCGAACTGCGCAAAGGAAAGCAGAATGTTCAAGGTCAGTCGGCCCATGGATGTGGTGGTGTTGAACTGCTGCGTGACCGACACGAAGGACACGCCCTCGCGGTCAAAAACATCTACGAGCCGTGCGAAGTCCGAGAGGCTGCGGGTCAACCGGTCGATCTTGTAGACCACGATGATATCGATTTGCCCCGTCTCTACCAGACGCATCAGACGCTGTAAGCCTGGACGCTCCATGTTGCCGCCTGAGTAGCCGCCGTCGTCAAAGGTGTCGTCGACGGCTACCCACCCTTCGTGGCGCTGACTGGCAATGAAGGCCAGACCCGCGTCGCGCTGGGCTTCCAAGCTGTTGTACTCCTGGTCCAGGCCTTCGTCGGTGGATTTGCGTGTGTACACAGCGCAGCGTTTTTTTGTGATCGTGGCGGCAGTGTTCATCATGTTGCCCCCTTGGTGTGGCCCGAAGCTTTCAGGCCGAAGAAGGCGGGCCCTGACCAGTTGGTGCCGGTGATGGCTCGAGCGACCGCCGAGAGGCTCTTAAAGCGCTGACCGTGATATTCGAAGCTGCGAACGCCGCAGATCGTCACGCGGTGTTCCACATCATCGTAGATGCGGGTGAGAACGGTCCCAGGGAGCAACTGGTTGGCATCACGTTGCAGGCGGCTTGGCAGGATGCCCGTCTCGCCAATCTTTTCGAGCTTGCGTCGGGTGGCGGGTTTCAAACCTCCGAAGGTCTGTTCCTGGATTTTGTAGGCCAGACGGGATTCCAACCATAATCGGTGGTGATGGCCGGGACGATCCCTGAAATGCTCATCCCATAGCGCCCACAAGGCGTCCATGCTGAGATTGGGAAGGGCTGCAATGCGAGATGTAATCGATGCCTGCTGGCGGGCTTGTGCCTGTGTCGTCATGGCTGAACTCCGTTCTCTGTGTCGGGGTTCGTAGTAACGCTCTGTGGTGGGCACAAGCCAAGGTCAAACTTGTCTATGCTGCCGGAATTCGGCAGCGGATGCATGGAGAGCAGCCGCAGCACTCCTACGGCCAGGGTGTCGATGACCTCCTGGTGCGGGTGTCGGGGGCTGGTTGTCGGTGTCGTGGCTTCGGAGGCGTTTGGGTTCGGCATGCTGGTGCCCGGCAGTGGGGAAAACATCGATCATGCTAGATCACCTTGTAACTTGTGGTAATGTGTTTGCGGGTAGAGAAGGGGAGTCAAGATTTGGCTCGCCATCATTCGATAATCACGGATGCTGAGATGAAGATGAGAAAAATAATGAGTTTGGGTTTCTGCCTTTTGCTGGGAGGCTGCGCTGGGCAGATTACTTATACGCCGCCGACTAACCAGCTTCCTGGTACGAATGAGAAGACTGTCGATAAGGCCGTCGACGAAGTATGGAAGACGACGGTACCAGCGCTCGGAAAGAATTTCTTCGTGATCAACAACCTTGATAAAAGTTCGGGCCTTATCAACGTCAGTTACAGCGGAGACCCTGAAAAGTACGTTGATTGTGGCGTAATTGATTCCCAGGTTTCAAATGCAAGAGGAAAGCGGGAGTATCGGTTTCCGGCAGCAGCAGCGGATCAGTCTTATGAGATTATGCAGGGAGGTATGCTGTATTACTTGCAGAGGAAAATGAATCTCGAGGGACGGGTAAATCTTGTCTTTGAGCCAATAGAGAAGAACAAGACTCGGGTGACTGCAAATATTAAATATGTGCTCACGCGACAGGTACGGGTGGCTCCTGCAGCAGGAGGATTCCCACAAACCTTTAGCGATACGATTTCGTTTGGGGCAAATTCAGGAGCCAGCTTTCCGGGCCAGGGGCAGAACACATACTGTGTGTCTAATGGGCACCTAGAGCGAGAAATTCTTAATGTTGCTGACTAGGAAAATTTCATGGGTTGCTAGGTTGCACTTTGCCACCGGGGTTCAGCACTCTCAAAAAAAAGCAAAGTGAGCACCCTGTCCTGGCCGGAGAAGGTGTGCTTGCATTCGCGCAACTTCATGTAGGGCGCTTCAGTCGAGCACCAGTGGTGTGCAGGAATGATTTCGCCGTCCCACTGCTGTGCAGTCAACTCGTCGCTGGCCAGCGTGTTGATGTACCGGTCGGTGGCGACGGTGCCTGTTCTGTGGGTGAGGCGGGTTCCGGTGCGCACGGCCTTATCACTACGCCAGCGATATTTCATGAAGCCGCTGTCCCAATGGATGAGAATCGCGCGCTGCGTGGTGTATTTGATGAATCGTAGGCACACGGCCTCGAGCGATACGCCAAACTCGCTGGCAGCTTCGCTCAGGTGATGGAAATTGAGATCAGGGCGATCCAGGATGGTCTTGACCTGGTCCCCAGGCATGAGTAGATTGGCCGCGAAGTCGTCGGCTTCGCGTTCGATGTCTCGAGCGTCGTCCAGGCTGGCGTAAACATCAGCCTTGCTGCAATTGAAAGTTGATTGCAGGCCCCGATGCAAAACAAGATGACCGAACTCGTGAGCGATGGTGAATCGTTGGCGTTCTCGACTGGCGCGACCGTTGTACAGAATGCCCCATCGAGAGGTGTCGCCTGGATCGCGCAGAAGTGCGCCTTCGAACTCACTGTTGGTGGCAGGCATCGGCGTCATGATTTCGCGGATGCCTCTGCCCATTGCTGTTTCGGGCAGGATGTTGCGCAAGTCTTCAAGGTCGATTCGTGCCAGATACGGATCGCCGTGAAATGCCCGTATAACCTTGATCAAGTCGCTTGCTGCCCGAAATGGCGTCAGGTAGTCCGGACTGGTCATTTGGTTTTGTCTTTTGCGCTGTCCTGGGCGGCGAAGAGGAGATTGGCCATCTCCTTGAGTTGCTGCTTCTGTTCCTCGGATCGACCGACGAAATTGCGAAAGAATATGACGTCATCAGGGGTGGCCTGCGAGACTCCTTCGGGCGATTCGCCCATGAGGTCGGGCAGCGTGACGTGTAGTGCTTTAGCGATGGCGTTGAGGCGCTCTGCGGTTGGCCGGGGGCCTTCGCGCATTTCCAGCTCCCATATGTAGGCCTTCGTGCAGTCGACCTTGTCGGCAACTTGCTGCAATGTGAGTCCTCTGGCCTGACGAAATTGCCGCAGTCGTCGACCGAAAGCGGTGTTGGCCATGAAGTTCTCCTAGTTGCGAGGTGGCTTGGTGATAGCCCAATAGTATAGCAAGTAGATACCTATTCCCTATCAAGCCCTTTTTTGTTTGACATGAGTGCTTCGGTTGATACAATCGTACAGAACTACTTTACTTTCATTGGCTGATGGTTTTTTTGACAGGCCGGTGCATGTGGAGTTGTCGTCAATCTCTGCCCAGGAGCCCGCCTTGAAACAGAACCATGACGTTATTTTGCTGAGCCTTCCCCCCGACTCGACGATGCGCAAGTTCCTGGCAGACAGGTCTGTGCCACTGCCCGTTGGGCTGGACTGGGATGATGTCGACACGGCTCCCGCTGCTGTGGTGACAGCAGTCAACTCTTGGTCGGATACGGCTGCCAGGGATGCGTTGCTGGCGGACCTCTCGCGTGTGGCAGCGCTCTCGCACCCAGCGGGTCGTGAAGCGGCCTATGAGGCGGCTACGCTGACCAACGTGGCGGTAATGGTGCAGCTCACGTCGAAGTACAGTGATCTGCATCGAGCATTCTGGCTGTACATCCATCACCTAGGCCTGTTTGATCAGGCCATGGATTTGCTGTATTTCGATGGCCACGAGCCACGTGCTTATAGGCATGACCTGGGTATCAAGGTATTGCCTGATCTCAGTCCTGTTGCGCTGGATGCCTTTCAAGTCGCGATGGGGGACTACTACCGCAAGAAACAGGGCAACGGTGAGTTCGGTGTGGCGTATGGGATGGTGCGCAAATCAGGCAACGTACTTGTGACGCTCCACCTGAAAGACCTGCCGATGATGAGACTCGAGTTTGATGGGTCAGCGCTCAAGCAGCATGTTGGCAATCCAGATTTCGTCCTGGCCATCGAGTATTGTCCGACGACTGGGGTGTCGCAGAGTATGGTCAAGGGCGGTGATCAGTATCAGAAGGCTTTGTTGAAGGCATTCGCCAAGCATGTACTTCATCGGGATCATATTGATCCTCAGCGCTTGCGTCCGTCGCATTTGGATCTGTCGTCGTTGCGCTTGGGGTTCCATGTGCCTGAAGTTTTTGCGGATGGCTTCGTTGCAGCACGGGTGAAGTCGATCACCCTGGTGGATGCGCAGGGAAAGACGAAGATCGCGGCCAGCGCCATGGGACGGGTCGACGATGAGAGCATCGTCGACCTTCTGCAGGACAATCCGGTGACGGCGGGCCTTTTGGGATCTGACTGGACCGTGACTGCAGCGCAAATCGATCTGTACTACCCGCCGGAGCCTGGCAAGATTCGACGCAAGGTCGTCAAAATCGAAGTTACATACCGGGGTCGGATCAACCTGCATCAGTACGACGAGGCACTGAAACAGCGACTCGAGAGCTACCTGGTGACGGCAGGGATTCTGGACGAAGGACAGACGCTGACCGCCAATGTTGTGCAGGACGGGCAGGATGATCCTATTGGTGCGGATGAAGAGCTGACCTGAGGCTGTCATTGTGTCGGTTCATGATGCTTGGAATCTAGCCTGTCGCCTATTCGAGAGCGGGCAGCCCATCCGATCTGCCTTGTTGTCGCAGGCAGATCTGGTAGGGCTCAAATCCCTGGGCAGTGCAGTTCGGCCTGCAGGTGCTGGCGGCGGCATGGTCTTATGTCCCTGCTGCGCCCAGCATCGTCTTCTGGTGATTGATCTGGGCAAAGGGCGACAGTGCCGTTGTCCAGACTGCGGGCCGGTGGATGTGGGGGTTAATGACTTTGATGCCTGGGCAATTGATGACGCCTGGATGCAGCGATCACTGAGGCGGGCGCTGGATATCCAGAGCCGCGACGGGACTATTGAGCTGGATAAAGGCGTGTGGCGCATTGGTGGTGCGCGTCAGTCCCCTGTCGTCCTGGCCAGAGACCTTCTGCGTGTTTTGAAGGCTCCGAGTCTGCTTGATCGTGTGCGTGTACCAGGTGGTGCCATTCGCCTGATTACTCCGGTCGCGCTTGATGTCTACTCGTTGCCGTTTGGTGCCGACGTTCGGTGGCTTCCGCTGCAGGAGCGATTTGCTCTGTACGGGGGTGGGATTTCCGCCATCGGCCTGTTGGATGAGCCGTCATTGACCCCTTCTCCGGAACCGGTGGCATCGCCAGATCCTATTGCCCCAGCTCACGGGCCGTTTTCTGAAGATTTTAGGTGGGTGACGGTGCCGCAGGTCCAGGACGCTCCAATCCGCCTGACGCCGACGCAGGCTGCGGTATTTAGGGCGCTGTGGCAACTCAAGGGAAAGCCAGTGCCAGGCCTGCGAGTGATGAAGGCTGCTGGTAGCGGGAGCACGAAGCCTGGCGACCTATTCAAAGGTCAGAACTATGCCTTGGCTCGTCGGGCGTTCAAGGCCCTGGTTGAGATTAATGACAGAGAAGGCTTGTACTCGATGCCTTGTGCAAGGTAGGTAGCCAGTGGCCGGTGTCTTTATTGCCTGCAATTTCCAGCCTTGCGATACCCAGCGGCCAAAGCATCAGCCTCGGTGGAAAACAGTACACGGTTGTGCTTGGCCACGCGGCCGTAGCTGGGGCATCCATGGGGTAGGTGATAAACGTGGCTATTGCGGTTTCCGATGATTTGCACGGCTGCGGATTCGGCCGGATTGATCCCAGTGGTTGCCTTGGCCAGGATTGGGGCGGAGGCGGGTATTCCTCTCAGCCCATCACGGGACGGCTTCTGGCCAAGTTTCCATTTTTTCTCGCCGGTGACATAGGGGTTTTGGTGGCCCATGACCTTGGTGATGCGGCGGTCACGTTCAATCTCCCATGCGGACACTGGATGCTGATGATCCCAGGCCATCAGGATCTGCTGCTGGCCCTTTGACAGTGTCAAGCCGTAGCGGTCAGCCATGTAGAACGTCACGCGGGCTACCAGTCCCTTTGCTTCATCTCTGGGCTCGGTCGTGCGGGCCTTGAAATCCGTGCGAGTCGGGCATTGCCCATACTGGAGGGGCTGGTTCTTTTGCACCATGCCGTAGTTAAAGTTGCTGCGGTCCCCATTGACCTCGCCCACGGACGGTGCAAGATTGTGGAGGTCGGACTCCATGACGCCGAAAACAGGATCGTTGGCCACGCAGTTCTTGCGTCCGCCGTTTTGCCAGCATTGGCGTTGGTGGCCGAAGGTCCAGGCTGGGACGATATGCTCCCACTCGATTCTGGCTGCACGATTGGCATTTTTGCGGGGCGTGTAGCCGCACGATGCCAGATCCACGCGTCCACCACTTTTTCCCGTCCACTGCCAGGTGCAGCCGCAATAGAGGGTACCTTCTGTCGTGTGGTTTCGGTCGGCGTATACCTGCTGCCTGGCCTCGACCTTGGCTGCCTGGCCTCGACCTTGGCTGCCTGGCCTCGACCTTGGCTGCCTGGCCTCGACCTTGGCTGCCTGGCCTCGACCTTGGCTGCCTGGCCTCGACCTTGGCTGCCTGGCCTCGACCTTGGCTGCCTGGCCTCGACCTTGGCTGCCTGGCCTCGACCTTGGCTGCCTGGCCTCGACCTTGGCTGCCTGGCCTCGACCTTGGCTGCCTGGAACGAGCTGGGGGCTGCTGATGATGGGAGCGGTATGGCGCCTGCGATGATCGCCAGGCAGATGAGGATGATTTTCACGGAGCTGATGCGGTAAGAAGCAAGCACTAGTAGGTCGATGCTTGCCCAGTTTTGGGTCCGTGCCACCCTACCATAGATCTACCGCTTCGCTTCGTCAGCGAATAGGATCGCTGCGGCTTCTGCCGTGGCGTGGGGTAGGACGTCAGCGACTACTTCGTTGGTTTTCTCACAGATGCTGGCAATGAGCCGCAAGGTCGCTTCGTGATGGGATGGGTCTTGGCGGCCGATCTGGGCATGAATTGCGATGGCCTGCAGAGCAGAGTCGTATTCATCGAGTGCAACGAGAAGGGGCATGGGGGTACTCCGAGCCACTGAAAGTGCCTCATCTTATCTCTTGCTTGGGCAGGGTATGTTGTGAACCGTGCTATTTATGTCGCACCTACCTCATTGATTCAATGGGCATTCTGCGTGTGCCGCTGGCGGCAGGTTCACGATATTTTTCTGAGATTCTGAGAGGAAAAGAGGGCCAAACTGCCAGAAGTGGGGGCAATGACCGGGAGGCCGTGGCACACGCAGAGCCGCGAGAGTGGCGCACCACGCGGGGATCGCCCAAAACAAAACGCCCGACAGAGAACTGTCAGGCGCTTGTTTTGGTGGAGACGAGGAGGATCGAACTCCCGACCTTCGCATTGCGAACGCGACGCTCTCCCAGCTGAGCTACGTCCCCGAAAGACGAGCATTCTAACACAGAAAAGACCGACGATAAGTGCTAGCCCTGTCCAATATCAGATGAGTCTGAA
Source organism: Castellaniella sp. (assembly GCF_047971665.1). Lineage (GTDB taxonomy): Bacteria > Pseudomonadota > Gammaproteobacteria > Burkholderiales > Burkholderiaceae_B > Castellaniella. The sequence goes on from NZ_JBKEAA010000019.1 coordinate 135,043, forward strand.
GGGGGCCTGGTGATTCCAACATCAGATGAGTCTGGAGCTTTGGCCGCGGGTCGTCGATCATCGGGAGATGATCTTGACCTTGCACGACGAACGGCTCACCAGCCTGGAGAGCCTGGAACAATTTCTGGCCGGCACCGCTGGGCTCGATCCACAGGTCGCCGACGGCACCGAGGCGCAGCGCCACGCGCACGTCCTGTCGGTGCTGCAGCGCTTTCGATACCA